>JASHNQ010000073.1 GCA_030041545.1 candidate division FCPU426 bacterium
TGCAACGTCATGACCCAGCCCGGCGAAACGGACCATTACACGGTTTCGGACCATGTCCGCGCCCTCTTAAGCCACACCGGCCCCGGCTTCGTGCATTACGCGGTCGCCAACAAGGAGAAGGTCCCGCAAAAACTCCTTGCCCGTTACGCGGCCAACGGCCAGGAACCGGTTGCCGTCGACGAGGCGGCGGTCAAAGAAGAAGGCGTCCAGTTGGTGAAGGTCAACCTTCTTCACCAGGAAGACTACGTGCGCCACAGTCCTGAAAAACTGGGCAAGACCGTCATCCGCCTGTTGGTGGGATACCCCTTCCGGGTTTAAGCCCCCACCAAAGCCGATTTTCGCAATGAAAACAAAAAACCGCGGAGAGAGGCCGCTTTTAAGCATTGATAAAGCATCCTACTGCCTTTAACCTCTTGGAGTAAAAATCAAGGGACTTTGAGCGGCCTTCGCATGGCCGCACGGCTTGTCTTTTAGGGGGGGCCTTCATCATGACCGGCGTCATCTTGGCGACCCATGGAGAATTCGGAAACCATCTCCTTTCCACTTTGAAAATGATCCTGGGCGAAACGGAAGGGATCGTGTCCGTCGCGCTGGCACAGGAGGATTCCATCGAGACATTCGAGGGAAAAATGGAGGAAGCCGCCCGGGCGGTGGGCGCGGAAGGGTCGGGGGCCCTTGTATTGGTGGACATGCTGGGGGGCACCCCTTTCAACGTGGCCATGCGCATGGCCCAGACCCGCCCTTTAAGGGTGGTGACGGGGGTGAACCTGCCCATGCTGATCAAGGCGGTTTCCAACCGGGAGGTGGAGAACCTGGACGGCTTCACGGCTGAAGTCCAAAGGGCCGCCCGGGAGAGCGTGGTCACGTCGGTGGAACTTCTCAAAAAAAACGTTTAAAGCGAAGCGGACAAACGGAATGGACATTCAACTGATTCGAATCGATGACCGCCTGATCCACGGGCAAGTGGTGGTGGGATGGGTCAAGGCCCTGAACATCGAACGATTAGTGGTGGTCAACGACGGCATCGCCCGCAATTCGATGCAGAAAACACTCATGGAAATGGCCGTTCCTTCGGGGCTTAAGGTCGTTTTTTACACGGTGGCGGAGGCCGCTGAAAAATGCCGCCCCTCCGAACCGCGGGAAAGAAGCCTCCTCTTATTCGCCAATCCCGTGGACGTTTTGGAATTCGGAAGGAAAGGCGGGGCCCTTTCCACCGTCAACGTGGGCGGCATGCATTATTGCGAGGGCAAACAACAAGTCAGCAAGACGGTTTGCGTGGATGGTAACGACGTGGAAGCCTTCCGGGAACTGAAAAAACACGGGGTGGAACTGGAGGTACGGGCCGTGCCCGGTGACGTCCATGAGCCGCTGGAGAAGTATCTCCCGCAGTTGAAGACTTGATGAGGTTTTAAATTGAAAAAAATCACCTTCCTTTTCGGCGCGCACAACCACCAGCCGGTGGGAAACTTCGGCAAGGTCTTTGAGGACATCTACCGGCAATCCTACGAACCCTTCCTGCGCATCCTTCACCGGCACCCCCGGGTGAAATGTTCCTTCCACGTCACCGGCCCCCTTTTGGAATGGCTGGAACAACACCGCCCCGACTACTTCAAGGCGCTGGGGGAAATGGCCCGCCGCGGGCAGGTGGAGTTTTTCACCGGCGCCATGTACGAGCCCATCCTGGCCGTGCTGCCCGACCGGGACAAGGCGGGCCAGATCCGAATGATGACCGACTATCTCAAGCGCCGGTTCAAGGTTGAACCGAAGGGCATGTGGGCCGCCGAAAGGGTGTGGGAACCGCACCTGACCAAGAACCTGGCCGAGGCAGGCGTGAAGTACCTGGTCATGGACGACGCCCATTTCAAGTCCGCGGGCCTCAAGGAAGAGGACACCTTCGGCTATTACTTAATGGAAGAGCAGGGGGAGACCGTCGGGGTTTTTCCCATCTCGGAAAAGATGCGCTACATGGCGCCCTTCCGGGCCGTGGAGGAATCCCTCCAATACCTACAGTCCGTGGCCACGGAGGAAGGCGACCGGTGCGTGGTGCTCATGGACGACGGGGAAAAATTCGGCGGCTGGCCCGATACCTACAAATGGGTCTATGAGGAAGGCTGGCTGGAGCGGTTTTTCACCGCCCTGGAGGAAAATTCCTCCTGGCTGATCTCGTCCACCTTTTCCGAGTTTGCGGCACAAAGGGGGCCCCGGGGACTCCTCAGCCTGCCCACGGGGTCCTACACCGAAATGGGCGAATGGGCCCTGCCCGCGGAGGCCGCGTTGGAATATGAGCGCATCCGCCACGAGGTCCGCGACCGGGGCGAGATGCCCCGCTACGACCGGTACTTAAAAGGAGGTTTTTGGCGAAATTTCCTTTCCAAATACGCCGAGAGCAACCACCTGCACAAGAAGATGCTCTGGGTTTCGGCCAAGGTGGAGGAAGCCCGTGAGCGCGTGCAAAGCGCGCCCCGAAAGGCCAGCCCCAGACAAAAATCCGCCTTGGACAAGGCCCTGCACGCCCTTTACCGGGGCGAGTGCAACTGCCCCTACTGGCACGGGGTTTTCGGCGGGTTGTACCTGAACCACCTGAGGTTCGCGGTATACCGGGAGCTGATCGAGGCGGAAAAGGCGGTCGAATCCCTCCTGCCCACGCCCCCCTCGGGCCTGCGCATCCTGGAAACCGATTTCAACAAGGACGGCCGCCCCGAAATCGTGGTGGAAAGCTCCCATTACCACCTAGTGCTGGAGCCGTCCAACGGCGGCGTTTTGACCGAGTTGGACTATCTCCCCAAGCCCATCAACCTCTCCGACACACTGACGCGCCGCAAGGAGGCCTACCACGAAAAGCTCGTGGCCGCGGCCCATTCCCACCCGTCCCAGGGGCAGGTGGCCAGCATCCATGACCTCGTGCGCATGAAAGAGCCGGGTTTGGACCAAAAACTGTATTACGATCCCGCCCGCCGGGTGAGCTTGACCGAGCATTTCGTGCCGGACCTGACCACGGTGGACCAAATGATGACCAGCCGCTACCAGGAACTGGGGGATTTCCGCACCGGCCTTTTCGAGTGGAAAGTCCAGGAACCCAAGAAGAAGGGGCAAGCCGCCCAAATCCGGCTTTCCCGCCCGGGAGCGGTGGCCGGCCAGACGCTGAGGCTTTCCAAGAACCTCCAACTCAAGGCCGGGGACCTCGACCTGGAGGCGGCCTATGAGCTGAAAAACGAGTCCCCCCGCGCGCAGAATTTCCTTTTCCTGGTGGAATGGAACCTCACCCTTTTAGCCGGCAACGCGCCGGACCGGAACTATTTCGTCGCGGGGCGGGACCTCACCCAAACCGCGCTCAACAGCGTGGGCGAGGAAGACGGGGTCACCGAGATGGGGATGCGGGACGGCTGGCTGGAGTTGGAGGTCAACTTCAAGACCGGCCGCCCGGCCAAGTTTTGGCGCTACCCGGTGGAGACCATTTCCCAGTCCGAAGGCGGTTTCGAGCGGGTCTACCAAGGGTCCTGCCTCTTGTTGGGATGGGAAGTTTCTTTAAAACCTGGGGAGATATTTAAGACCTCAGTGATAACAAGGCTGGTTGAGAGGAAAACAAAGGGTTCGTTTTGAGCTCTAAGTTTTAAATCAAGGTAACTTTTTGAACCTTTGGTTCAAAAAATTGTCAATAACTTAAAACTCAACACTTAAAACTCTGAACTTGTTGGACGCCGAGCGCTTTTCGGCAATAAGGAATTTAGGAGTATTTTCCAGTGAAAGAAACCGCAACGACATGATGCCCCATTTGCTTCCCATCGCCCTTCTGATGGCTTTCCTGAGCCTGGACGAGACGGCGGTCGGCCAATTCATGGTTTCGCGCCCCATCGTCACGGGCCCCCTGGTGGGCTGGCTGATCGGCCGGGCCGATATCGGCCTGGAAATGGGCGTCCTCATCGAGCTGATTTGGATCGGGGACGTGCCGGTGGGGGCCCACCTGCCGCTGGACCTCACCATGCTCACCGGCGCCTCCGTGGCCCTTTGCGGCCAACTGGCCCGGGGCCCTAACCCGGAGGCCGCCATGACCTACGCCCTCGGCATCGCCATCCCCCTGGCCGCCTTGAGCACGGAGGCGGAAATCGTCCTGCGCCGGTTCCACATCCGCTGGCTTCATTTCGCCCAACGCATGGCTTTCAACGGCCACCTGAGGGCCTTTGAATGGCTCAATTACCTCGTCCTCGCGGAACAGTGGTTGAAGGGGTTCCTAGTGGCGGTGTCCTGCCTCACCCTCGCCCACTTAAGTTCGGGCCTTTACGGCCTCCTGGGAGGGATCCTGGACGGAAAGGTGATCGAGGGCTTTTATTACGCCCATTGGCTGCTTTTGGCGCTGGGTTGCTCGGCCGTCATCGACCTTTTAGTGGAAAAAAACACCTGGGTTTACCTGATCCTGACCATCGTGGCCATGATGTCCTTGGCCGTGTTTTCGCCCTTGGAGGGGGTCCACCTGGTGGCCATCGCCCTGCTGGCGGGGTTCATCCTGGCCCTGTTTTTCGTCGGGAAGAAGGAGGCTTCCGCGTGAGCGAGGAAAAAACTTCCCCGCGCGAGGCGCGCATCACGGTCCTGGACCTGGCCCATTGCCTGTGGAGGACTTTTTTCCTCCAGGTGGTGTGGAATTTCGAGAGGTATCTCAGCTACGGCGTCACCTTCGTGCTGCTGCCGGTGTTGAAAAAGACGTATCCCAACCCGGAGGAAAGGGCCCAGGCCGTGACCCGCCACATGGAATATTTCAACAGCCACCCTTATATGGCATCCTTCATCCTGGGGGCCGTGGTGCGCATGGAGGAGGAGAAACGGGGGCAGCCCAGGCCCAAGCAAAAGCAGAAGGAGGAGGAGATCAGCGCCCTGAAGGTCGGGATGATGGGACCCATCGCGGCCATGGGCGATAACCTTTTTTGGGCCACCATCCGGCCCTACTGCGGCTTGATCGCCGTGACCTTAGTGCTTTCCCATGCCTTCCAAATCAAGGGCCAGTTCTGGGTGATTCCGCTGTTTTTCCTGGTGGTTTACAACATCGCCCATGTGGGCATCCGCCTCATGGGTTTCGCCCAAGGCTACCACCAGGGCGACCAGGTGGTGCTGACCCTGCGTAAATACGGCTTCCAGCAGGCCATCCGGGGTTTGAGGCTGGCCTCCATCCTGCTTTTGGGCGTGCTGATCGTCTTCGTGAACCTGTCGGTCCTGGAAAAGGAAGCGGGCCTTTTCCTGCTGAAACTCACCTTTTTTACCGCCATCGTGGGGCTTTTCACCTTCGCCTTGCACCGCAAGATCAGCCCCAGCCAGATGTTTTACGCGGTGCTTTTGTTCGCGCTCATGCTGGCCTTTTGGCCCACCTTAAGCGCGCCCCCAGTTCTACCGACAGGAGGACAATAATGAGACTGGGGACATGCCCTTTTTCGTTTGAAGCGGGCCGGTGGGCCCGCTTGGTGTCCAATGGAGAAAAGGGCGCCCCCAGTTCTCCCAACAGGAGGCCAATAATGAAACCCATAACTAATTCCGAAGGGCCGAGGTAACCGCATGAAAATGACCGAAAAGATGCCCGTCATTAACAAGCTGGGGCTGCACCTTCGGGCGGCCGCCGAACTGGTCAAGACCGCCAATAAGTTCAAGAGCCAAATCTTCATCCACCACGGCGTTCAAAACGTGAACGCCAAGAGCCTGATGGGCCTGATGACCCTGGCCGCGGCCAAGGGCACGGAATTGGAGTTCTCGGCCGAGGGCGACGACGCCAAGGAAGCCCTGGCCGCCATCCAACAGCTCTTGGCCAACAAGTTCGGGGAGAAAGAATAACACCAGGTACTAATGATGTTTGCATTATTGGGTAACGCCAAACGCTTTTCCGGATATAGCGTTTGGTGTTACTGAATTTTGAAAACATCATTAGGTGGCAGGGGTTGGTGTCAGCTGAAACCTGGCACCTGAGACCTGATTTCAAGGGAGTGGAAAGTGGCCGAGAAGATCTATAACGGCGTTCCGGCGTCCGGCGGCATCGCCATCGGGCCGGCCTATCTTTACCATCCCCAGGGCACGGCCGCGCCCCGCCGCAACCTGCGCTCCGAGGAGACCCAGGGCGAGGTGGACCGGTACCGGGCGGCCCTGCAGAAGACCCGCGCCCAAATCTCCGAAATCGAAGCCAAAATGAAGGACAAACTGGGGGAGGAGCACGCCGCCATCTTCCAGGCCCACCAAGTGGTTCTGGACGACCCGCTTTTCACGGAGGAAATCCCCCAATCCATTCAAAGCCGCAGGCTCAACGCCGAATTCCTTTTGGCCGAGGCGCTGGAGAAATTCAAGGCCGTCATGGCCACCTTGGACGACAGCTATTTCCGCGAGAGGGGCGGGGACATCCAGGACGTGGGTTTAAGGGTCATCAAGAACCTGACCGGCGTGGAAAAGGACCAGCTCAAGAAGCTGGACCGGGAAGTGGTCGTGATCGCCGTGGACCTGGCGCCCTCGGACACCGTCACCATGCCCACCGACACCATCAAGGGCTTCTGCACCGACGTGGGGGGGCGAACCTCCCATGTGGCCATCGTGGCGCGCTCCCTGGGGCTGCCCGCGGTGGTGGGCATGC
Organism: candidate division FCPU426 bacterium; assembly: GCA_030041545.1. GTDB lineage: Bacteria > Oederibacteriota > Muellerivitia > Muellerivitales > Muellerivitaceae > JAJPJW01. The sequence goes on from JASHNQ010000073.1 coordinate 6,596, forward strand.
AGTCCCTCACCTCCGAGGTCCAGGAGGGCGACTTGGTCATCGTGGACGGCAACAAGGGCCTGGTGGTGGTCAACCCCCTGACGCCCACCCTCAAGCAGTACCAGCGGCTCAAGGAAAGCTACGAGGCTTTCCAGAAGAGCCTGGAGGAACTGCGCAACCTCCCCGCCGCCACGCCCGACGGGCACCAGGTGACGCTGGCGGCCAACGTCGAAATCCCCCAGGAACTGGACGAGATCTTCCGCCACGGGGCGGAGGGCATCGGCCTGTTCCGCACCGAGTTCCTCTTCCTCAACCGCGGCGAAATCCCCACCGAGGACGAGCAGTACGCCGCCTACAAGGAACTGGCCACCAAGACGGGCGTGAGCCCCGCCATCATCCGCACCCTGGACCTGGGCGGCGACAAGTTCTTGTCCCACCTGAACCCCTTGAACGAAAGCAACCCCTTCTTGGGGCTTCGCGCCATCCGGCTTTGCCTCAAGCGCCCGGACATCTTCAAGGCGCAGCTGAGGGCCATCCTGCGGGCCGCGGTGCACGGGCCCATCAAGGTCATGTTCCCCATGATTTCCACGCTGGCGGAAATCCGCGAGGCCAAGGTGCTCTTGAACCAATGCGTGCAGCAGCTGAGCCGGGAAGGGCAGGTTTTCCGCTCCGGCATCGAGGTGGGGGCCATGATCGAAATCCCCTCGGCCGCGGTGGTGGCGGACCTCCTCATCCAGGAGCTGGACTTCCTCTCCATCGGCACCAACGACCTGATCCAATACACGATGGCCGTGGACCGGGTGAACGAGTCCGTGGCCTACCTTTACGACCCGCTGCACCCCGCCATCCTGAGGCTCATCCACATGACGGTGGAGGCCTGCCACAAGGCGGGCAAGTGGGTGGGCATGTGCGGGGAAATGGCCGGGGACCCGCAGTTCGTGCCGCTGCTTTTGGGCATGGAGCTGGACGAGCTCTCGGTGAGCGTCTCGGTGATCCCCGAGGTCAAGAAGGTCATCCGCATGATGCCCTTCGAGAAATCCAAGGAAATCGCCAAGGCCGCCCTGCAAATGAAGACCTCCGAGGAAGTCCTGAAACTCATCCGTGATAACGTCCCGCCGGAGCTCAAGGCGATCTTGTTCTGAGCAGGGGCATGGATACCGCAGGTCCCTTGATTCCCGGTATCAGGCCGGTTTTCGGGCTTTTTTGAGGGCTTCCATCCCCGAAATTACCCTGAACGTTCAGAGTCTGAACATTCAGGGTAATTTCAGGTTGGATTTGGCCCATGTCCTGGCCGATTCTTTGAATTCACCCCCAACCCGTCCGCCCTTGTTGAATTCAGGGATCCCATCAAGCTTTTTTAGCGTCCGTTATCCGGCCACGGCTAAAATGCATTCCCTATGGGATCCGACTTTTCCGCCCGCCTTGAAAAAGCCCTTTATCCGCTGATTTTCCTGGCCGCTTTCGGTTTCTTCCTCCTGGGACTCGACCCCAGCTTTTACGCGGACGACAGCCCGGAAACCATCACGGCCGAGGCGCTTTTAGGCATTCCCCACCCGCCGGGGTACCCCCTCCATACCCTTTTGGGCCATCTTTTTTCGCTCCTGCCCTTGGGGCCGGCTTCCTTGCGGGTCAACCTGTTCTCGGCGGTGCTGGCCGCTTCGGTTTGCGCCCTTTTATACGGGTTCCTTAAAAACGCATTCCAAATTCCAACCGGACTCTCGGCCGCTTTTGCCCTGTTGTGGGCCGTGGGCGCTACCACCTATCCGTCGGCCTTGAGCGCCAAAACCGGCATCTACCATTTCACGACCCTCCTGCTGGTTGCCATCTTGTGGGCCTTGTGGAAAAAACGCCTGGAATTGGCCGCATTCCTCCTAGGGCTTTCTTTCGCCCACCATTGGATGACCATGGTGACCTTTTTACCTGGGCTTGGAATCCTGGTTTACGGCCAATGGAAGGGAGAAGGAATAGGCAAAAAACGGGTTTACCAAGGCTTTTCATTCTTCTTGGCCGGACTTTCGGTTTACCTTTTTTTGCCGATCAGGGCCCTCCAAAACCCCTGGCTGAATTGGGGTAATCCCTCCACCTGGTACAACTTTGTTTTTGATTTCTTTCGCACTCAGTACCTCCATGCGGGGTCGGGAAGCGGGCTGGATACGCGCTTGAAACAAGGCTGGGTTTACCTCCAAGGAGCCTTCCTGGAGTTTGGGGGGCTTTGGCTGGCGGCCCTTTGGGGCATCCGGAAGGCCTACAGCGAGGATAAAACCAGGGCTTTGGGGTTGGCCGCCTTATGGTTGGGATTGGTAGCCAGCGTGGTTTTTTACCTGGGCGTTTCCGACGACCAGCTTTACTTGGTCCACAACTTTGTCTTGCCTTCCCAGGTTTTCACCCTTTTGTTCTCGGCATGGGGTTTGAAAATCACCCTGGCGAAGAGGGAAGGGGACTGGCGTGGAAAGGCCGAAAAGGTTTTGATCGGGGTCCTGGTGGCGGTGCTGGCGGGCCTGGGAGCCTTGCGGCTTTCCCGCGACCGGCAGGCGGATTACACCTACGACTACGATTACGCGCTCAACGGCTTTAAGTCCCTCCCCGCCAATGCCCTCTATTTTTGCAAGGGGGACTCCATCGTGTTCCCCTGCTGGTATTTCCAATGGGTGGAGCAAAAACGCGCGGATGTCTCCGTCATCGGCGTGGACGGCCTGCCCATGGAATGGGTCCGGAAAAACCTGGCCGGGTTCCATCCCGGGCTGAAGGTGCCGCGGACCTCCAGGCCCGTGGGGTTGGAGTCCATCCCTCCCATGGCCCAGTGGATCGTGGCGCAAAACCCTTACCGGGAGCTTTATTTCAGCTTTGACGAATTGGACGCCGGCTTCCTTGCGGGCGTGAAGATGGCGCCCTATGGATTGACCGAAAAGGGGTATGGCGCGGGCCAGGAGGCGCCATGGGATGAAGGGAAGGCGGAGGGGATTTGGCAAACCTTGCGGCTGCGGCACTTGAATGACCCGGTTTTTCCCGTGGATGAAAGGACCCAAGACCTGCTGGTGCACGATTACGCCGTTTTCCGCAACGCCCTGGGCCTTTGCGAGGAGGATTTGGGGGACGAGGCCAAAGCCAAGGTCACTCCCCGCTCCGCGGCACAGGACCTTTTAAGGGAGGAACAGGATTATCAAAAGTCCTTCGAGAATTACCAATGGGCCGTGACCTGCGACCCCCACGACGCGCTTTTTGAGTTCAACCTGGGGAACGCCTGTTTCAACTTGGGGCGCCCCTCCGACGCCATGGCCTGTTTTGACAAGGCCACGCGGCTCAACCCGCGTTATACGGAAGCTTATTTCAATGAGGCGGTGATTGCCCTGCAGTCGAGGGATTTCGCCAAGGCGCGGGAGCTTTTCGGGAAGGTATTGGAGTTGGACCCCACCCACGCCGAAGCCCGGCGGGGGTTGGATTACCTGACCCAACTGGGCCACTGATACAAACGCAAATTTTGCCACAGATGAACGGGATAAATGGGATAAAACCAAGGAAACAACCGATTACTTTTCCATCGCAAGTTTTAACTTTTTTCGTTTAGCCTTAATCCGTTACATTCATCCCATTCATCTGTGGCTAAATAGGTTTTGCTTTGTCTGAAAGTCTTTGTCTTTTGGTTCTAAATCAAAGAAGATGTTTCCGTTTCTTATAAATCCAAGTTAAAAGGGTTTTATGAAGGAATCCTACTTCCCGACCGGCAACGAATACGTTGCCCTGCCGACCCTCCGCGCCCGGGACGGCGCGGTGGAGCAGGTGAACGTGCTCCACATGGGGGTCAACGGCCTCCTAGCCTTCTCCGGCGGCTCCACACCCTTTTTAACGCCCCGCGTGATGGTGAACGACCATGAATTCCTGTTGGAAGGCCACCTGTCCTGGGAAAGGGAGGCGGACTGGCTTCCCAAGTTCCAAGTGAGGGAAGAGCCCCTGGAACTGGAAGGCGTTTATTTTTGCCCGCCGGGGGAGAGGGGTTTCGTGCTTTCCCTCAGGGCCACCAACGTTTCCCTGGAGCAGCTTTATTGTGGCTTCGCGGTGGAATTGTCCTGGGCCAGCCTCCTGCACAGCATCAACGTGACCAAACCCCTGCAGGGCGACCGGGCCTTGGTAGCCAAGACCTGGGAAGATATGCCCGCCCTGGAATTCCGCTGCCCGGCACCTCTTCTTTCCATAGCGCCCTATCCGCCGGACAAAAGCAGCCGTTTCTTTTTTCGCAAAGGGCTCCAAGCCTTGAATCCCACGGGCCGGGAAACCTTGATGGATTCCAACGAGAACCTGCTGCTGCACTGGCTGCAATCCAAGGATTTGAAACCCGGCGAGACCTGGCAGGCTCATTTTTATTTTGGGCTGGGGCTGGATGAGATCGGGGCCTTTGCCACGGCCCGGGAATTCCAACGGACCGGCGGCCGCAAACTGCGCCAGGAAACCGTGAAATGGCTGGAAGCTAAACGGCGGGTCACCACTACCAAGGACCCTCGTTTGGACTCCCTGATGAACGTGAACGCCTTCTTCAACCGCTTTTACGCCACGGGCGTGACCATTGATACCGAGGAAACGGTCTGCCTGACTTCCCGAAGCCCCCGCTATTACGTGAGCGGCGCTTACTGGGACCGGGACACCCTTCTTTGGTCCTTCCCCTCGGTTTTAGCCCTGGATCCGCCATGGGCCCAGAAAATCCTGGGCTACGCTTTCACCCGCCAAGCGGCCAATTTCGGAGTACATAGCCGCTATCTATCGGGGACGGTCCTGGAACCCGGCTTTGAATTGGACGAATTTTGCGCGCCGATCATCGCCCTGCGGTCCTACCTGGAAACCACCAAGGATATGGTTTTTTTGAGCCGGCCGGGCGTGCGGGAAAGCTTGGACCGGTTTGAAAGGGAATTACCCAAGAAAAAGCACCCGAAGAAGGACCTTTACCAGACCTGGCTCCTGCCCTCCGACGATCCCTGGCCTCAGCGTTATGTCACTTATGACAATGTGCTGGTTTGGCGGGCCCTAATGGACTTGGCCCAGATTTACCGAATGGAAAAGAACAAACTCCTAGCCCCTAAAATCGCCAAGCTCCAGCGGCAGGCCAACCTCGTCAAGGCCGCCATCATTCGCTATTGCGTTGCCAAGGGTCCCAAAGGACGCATGTTTGTTTGGTCCGTGGACCTGGATAAGAAGGGCGAGCACATGCTTTACGACGAGCCACCTGGGAGCCTGCTTTTATTGCCCCGCTATGGGTTCTGCAAGATTTCCTACCCCCTTTGGAAAAGGACAAGGGATTGGATTTATTCGCCCGAATACCGTTATTCCTTTACGGGTAAGCCTTATGAGGAGGTTGGCTGCGGCCACGCCCCCCATCCCTGGGTCTTGGCATCGGTGAACAGCCTTTTGGCGGGCCAGAAGGAGCGGGCTTTGAAATTCCTCAAGACCGCCCCCATGGACAACGGCATCGCCTGCGAGTCGGTGGACGAGAACACGGGCGAGGCCGCCACCGGCGAGGCTTTCGCCACCTGCGCAGGATTCTTGGCGTACGGCTTATGGCACGTGCTGGGGAAGAAACCGAAGGTTAAAAAACGGCGGTAACAACGGTTCGAGTCCAACCCGGGGAGTCGTTTTTAACAGTGAAAATGGATAAAACAAGGATATGAAATTCTTCATTGGTACAATTTTAATCTTATTGGGAATTTTTTTAATTACCTATGGTGACAAAAAAATGAATGTGAACGAGAAAAATGGAATTTTTAAGACGGTTTCGTCATTGAACCGTGTCCGCCCGCTATGGAATCGGTTTAATCCTGGAAGAGAAAAGTGGTTAGTCGGTTTAGGTTTAATTGGAATGGGTATAACAATAATGGTTCATTGACAGTAATATCGTTGAATAACCTCGAATTTAATGTTTCGCAAATCGTACGGTTCGGGGACCTATTGGGTGTGCAATGATTTCAATAGATGCAATTAATTTTTATGACAAATTGAGCAACTTAGGAATTGAAGTTTGGATTGATGGCGGATGGGGTGTTGATGCGCTTCTCGGAAAGCAGACGCGCTCTCACAGGGATTTAGATATCGCCATACAACAAAAAGACGTGGCTCCACTTCAAGAGATGCTGAGGGTACAAGGATACCGGGAGATCAAGCGGGACAGCCCGTGGAACTTCGTTTTAGGCGATGGGCAGGGACATGAGATAGACGTGCATGCATTTGTTTTTGACGATCGTGGAGAGGTTGTCCAAGGAACCCTGTACCCGAAAGATTCACTCGCGGGAAGCGGGACGATCAATGGCCGCGTTGTAAAGTGCGTTTCGCCGGAATATATGGTCAAGTTCCATACCGGTTATAAACTCAGAGATACGGATTTTAAAGACGTAGCGGCCTTATGCGAGCGTTTTGGGATCGATTATCCAGCCGAATATCAACATTTGAAAAAGTAATTAATAACTCGACTTTGGAAAATATTTGTTGACCGTCGTTGCGAGGAGCTCCGCCGTTCTTTTGGAGCGACGTGGCAACCAACGTAATCCAAAAACGGCTGGTTTTTTGAATGTTTGGATCGCCACGTCGGCCTTAAACATGGCCTCCTCGCGACGCCACATAGGTTTTAAGCCTTTTTGCTAAAGTGGAGTAATAGAATAAAAATCGTGGGTGACGGGGCATGAATTTGAAAAGACACTGGCTTATTTTCCTTTTGAACGTTACTTTTGTTGGAAGTTTGCATGCCGATGCGTCCTCTTTAAATTCCCCTGGAAACATCTTTATCCGGCAAAGGGCGGCGAGTCTCGAACTTTATAAGAAAGCCTTCTTAGGCCAAAAAGAAAAACTCAAGGCTAATGGTATTGAAGCCTATAGCCTCCACCGTGACCTGAAAGACCCTTACGCTTTCATCCTGACCCTCAAGTGTTCTGACCTGCAAAAGGGAGTTTCCTTCGTCCGCTCACCCGAATACATGGTCGCTATGGATAAGGCTTGGGCCAAGATCCCCATGATTTGGTATGGGTTGGACACGGACGAACGGAAATACACCAACCAACCCAAGATGACCGGCGGCATTGTGATCGCCATCAACCAAGTCCGGGATTACGCCTTTTGGCTGAAATGCTTCAAATCCGAAAGCCATAACCATCCCGGCCGGAAATACAAAAACAGCGATTACAGCATCCACCACCTGCCGGGGAGTCCCGAAGTGGCCATCGTGGTGCACGAGGCATCGGACGTGTCAAAAGCGCCTCCTTTCATGATCTCCGACCCGTTGAACGGTGAAATGGAAGCCACGGGTGTGATAGGCTTGGAAATCTGGTACGGAATCAACATCGAGGAAGGAACTTTCTAAGACTTTTTCACCGCGAAGGCGCGAAGAACGCCAAGTAAATCAAAAGTGAGGGAAACAATGCTAAACACCCAAAACAGCCCTGAAACATTAACAAAGACCCTTACAGAACCAGCCTATTCAAAGTGGGACGCAGAGAAGCTCATGCAGTTTAGCGCCAACGAATACATGCAAAAGCTCTACCACCGGGCCAAGAACATTGGGGATGACCTTTACGACGATAGGGGCTATGAGTTCATCACCTTGGAACCGGAGGCCTACAAGGAAGCCTTGGTCCAATACATGCGGCGGCGGGCCTGGTCGGAATGGTATTTCGGAACCGTGGCCCAGGCCAGGGAGATCACCCTTTTGGCCGAGGATCAGGTGAATTTGAAACTAAGGCTTGCCCGGCAGATCCAGGATGAGATGCGGCATTACGACGTTTTCGCCCAACAGTTACGCCGCTACAACGCTGAACCAAAGATTTCAGAATTCGTCCTTCCACCCATCCTCATCCAGATGCAGAAGGTCCAGGTGGAGGCCGAAACGGCCTCGGAAATCGCGGCCGCCAACCAGTTCGCGGGGGAAATCGTGCTTTCCTCCATGACGGACTTGGAAACCAGCATCTTCAAGCGTTTGTTCGATAAGGAACTGATGGATGCTATTTACGACATTGAGAGGGACGAACCGCCCCACATCGCCAACGGGAGGGATTTGATCCTGCTGGCTTGCGAAACCTACGAGCAAAGGCACCGGCTGGCCGTGGCCCAGGAGAAGTATCTCGGGTACATGATGCAATTGCATGTGACGGAGATCATCAAGCTGGGCTGCCGCCGGGTGAAGCCACTGCCGGTCTTTGAATAAGGTATTCCGTCAGGCTTTCGAAGTAAGCCCCCCAGGCCGATAACCCGAATTTAAAACCCTCCACCACTTCCTCGAATCCGCCCTCTTGCCGCGCGATGAGTGCCGTGATTTCCTCAACGTGTTCGGTTTCCAAGTCCAGGTGTTGGGTGAAATATTCCTGGTCCGCATCGGGGAAATGGTTCTTGAGAATGGGGTAGATGCGGCCCAAGGCGGGTTGGGCCAGGAATTCCCCGGCGGCCAGGGCACCCAAAACCGCGCCGGTGTTGGCGGTTTGAAGGTACTCCGACAAGCTGTCGCGCCATTCAGAGGCAAAGCCGTTTTCCGTGATGGACGAAAGGTTGATCCCCGCAGTGGCAAGAAATTTCCGGTAAATGGCGTAATGGGTGCGTTGGACATCGCCTTCCCCGCATTCCTGGTACAGGTTGACGGCCAATACCATGCGGGACTCCTCATCCTTCATGCGTGAGGCTCCGGCGGCGATTAAGGAAGGAAAACTCTTCACCAAGGCGTCGAAAGAACCCAAAAAGCGTTTAGAAATTCCGGCATCCACGTTGCCGGATTTCCAGAATTTAAAAAAGGGCGATTGGTCCACGAACTCATCGATCAAACGGTTCAAGGTGTTTTTGATTTCTTCTTTGGCGGCCATTTAAACCATCCTTCTTAGGATGAGAGTGTACAATAAACCGATGAAACTCCCCAGAGTTGGATCGGCTTGGGTTGTTTTAGGATTGGCTTTGTCGGGCCAATTTTTCCTGACGCAACAACAGGTCCCCTGGACCCTTTGGGTGGGGATAGCACTGATGGGGGTGGCCCTTTGGAAACTCAGGGAATTGCCTTTTCCGGCAATGGGGCCTTCACTAGGTGTTCGAACGGAATTTATCTTATTTTCGATTCTTTCTATCGTGGCGGTCGGGGCCCATTTTTGGCGGCTGGGGGTTTTCCCGGCCGGGTTGTCCATGGATCTGGGCGAGATGGGTTGGTGCGCCCTTCGGATATTGCATGAGGGATGGAGGCCTCTGGAAGAAGCGTTCCAATATCCCACCCCTTTTTTAACCGATTTTTACCAGATGGCCGCTTGGTTCGGGGCGGTTGGCTCCTCCCTTCTGACCCTGCGCTTGTTTTTCCTCCTCTTTTCGCTGGCAAGCCTCCCACTTCTATACCTGGTCTTCCGGAAATTCACGGGTCCCGCAACTGCCCTATTGACCCTGTTTTTCATGGCCGTCATGCGGTGGCAGTGGATCGAGGCCCGTGGCCCCCACCCCAGCTGTGAAACGGCTTTTTACCTTATGGTCCTGATGGCGCTGCTGCTGGTGGGGTTCCAGGGCCGGAAACCCCTTTGCCTTGCCGGCGCGTCTGTGGTTTGTGGTGTGGGAATTTATGCCTACCAAAATTTGAAGGCTCTTCAGCTACTGATGGCCGCGCTTTGGGCCTTTGAATATTTCCGGTTTCCTTCCGATAGAACCTTCCTGGGCCGGAATTGGAAATGGCCCCAGGCCCTTTTCCTGGTTCTCGCCCTGCCTTTCCTGGCTTACACATGGAGCCACCACAACCTGGGGGAAAGGGAAGCAGGGGCATTCATTGGCCGGAAAATAATCGGGGAAAAGAGCCTCTCTCCTCTTTTCGGCCAACTGGCGGGGTTCGCCTTGATGTTCAACCGGCAGGGGGATTTGGACCCGGTTCACAACCTGCCCGGTTTGCGCATGCTGGACGATGGCACGGGTTTTTTGTTTTGGATAGGCTTGGCCCTAGCCTGGAGAAAACGGCGGGAAAGGGAAGGGGCCTATCCGCTCATTGGCTTTGTGGTGATGACCTTGCCGGGCTTGTTGACGGCCGACCCCTGCGCCACCCAAAGATACACGGGCCTTTTACCCTTTATCGCTTATTTCGCCGCCTTGGGGGGGATGGGTTTGTGGAATGGGCTGGCCGGGACATTCCTCAAATGGAGAGAAATTCGATGGGCCTTAGGGCTTCTGTTCCTTTGCGCCGTGGCTTTGGAAAACGGGTATTTTTATTTCGGCCGGGAAGCGAAGGATTCCCGCTGCCAGGAAGCCTATGGGCCGGAACAAACCTTTATCGGAAACGAAATTTCCAGGGGGGAAAGAGAATCACCCGGACGGTTCCGCTACTTCGTGGATCCCTTTTTTGAGCACAACCCCACGATTGCCTTTTTAGGCTACCCGGCACGAGACCGTATTATTCCTTTTGAGGTATCGGATTGGGCCCAGGGAAAGATGCCCCGGGACAGGGATTCGGAGGTTTTCCTGAATGAAGTAAAATCCGGCACCTGGCTTTTCCTCCAGCGACTTTTGCCCGAAGGCCAAAGCGGAATTTTCCAAAGTCCCGACGGTGAAACAGGCCTTTACTTGGATTGGATTCCGGTCTCGACCCTCAAGGGGAAGAAGCCTTGGGACCGGGGTTTGAAAGGGATCTATCAGGCATCCACCGACGTGACCGGGTCGCCCGCGGTTTCCCGCCTGGACCCCCTCATCAATTTTTCATCGCGGGGGGATTTTCCTTTTCAAGGCCCTTTGCCTTACAAGGCGCGATGGTCAGGGGGCCTTCAAGTCGAAATTTCGGGTGATTACGAATTCAACCTTCTGAGCTCGGATAAGGCCCAACTGTGGCTGGATGGGAAGGCGGTTTCATCGGAGCAACCTGTTTACCTGGAAAGGGGGCTTCATGCCTTGCGTTTGGAATATGAAAAGGACAGCGGATATTATATGGCCCTGCATTTGGCTTGGAAAAAGCCGAACGACAGCGGCTGGGAGATCGTGCCTGCGGAGGCTTATGGGTTGATCCGCTAGGCATATTGAGGATGGGAAGAGATTTCAGTTTACCCAAACGATCACCCTCACCCTACCCTCTCCCGTCAAGGGAGAGGGAAAAATTCTTAAAAAGGCTTATATCTAATACCCTCGCCCCTTGCGGGAGAGGGTGGGGTGAGGGGTAACTTTCAAAACCAGAAAACAAACTTTAATACTTTCGATAAAAGGGTGACTTTGAAGCAAAACTTTTTTTTGTTGCTGGTTCTAATAATTTCGACTTCCGGCCTTTTAGGCCAAGAAGCGTCCAAGGCCGACCACCCTTTTATCGCCCAATGGGGCGGTTCAGGGCCCGGCAAAGGCCAGCTCTGGAACCCTTTTGGAATTGCGGTGGATCGAAGTGGAAAGGTTTACGTAGCTGACTACGCCAACGACCGCATTGAGGTGTTCGATTCCGATGGCCATTACGTGACCCAATGGGGAACCAAGGGAACGGGATCGGACCAATTCCACCACGCCTTGGGAGTGGTGGTGGATTCAAAAGGTTACGTTTATGTAGCGGACACCTTGAACAGCCGAATCAAGAAATACACTTCCCAAGGTGAATTGGTGACTATTTGGGGCGAGCAGGGTGAAAATCCCGGACAACTTTTCAACCCTGCCCTGTTGACGCTGGGCCTCAAGGGCATCCTGGTCGTGGCAGACTGCAGCAATAACAGGGTGGAAGAATTTACACCTGACGGCGTTTATGCGGGCCAAGTAGGTGAAGGGGGTGATGGCCCGGGCCAATTTTCCATGCCCACGGGTACTGCGACGGACAGCCAAGGGAATATTTACGTCACCGACACCAACCACCACCGGGTCGAGGAATTCGGGCCGATGGGCCGGTTTCTCACGCAATGGGGTAGGCACGGTTCGGGTGAGGGCGAATTCGACACCCCCGAAGGCGTGGCCGTGGACGGCCAGGGCACAATTTACGTGGTGGATTCGGGCAACAATCGTATCCAAGTGTTCACTTCCTCCGGCGCCTACCTGGACCAATGGGGGACGGAGGGCGAGGGCAATGGCCAGTTCAACGCCCCGGCGGGGATCGCCTTGGACGGCGCCGGAAGGGTTTACGTGACGGATTGGGGCAATGACCGCGTGGAGAAATTCGGGCCCTGACCCTTTCGGGGCTGATATTCGCCCGGGAAAAACTACTTTGCTGGTAAACTAAAGCCTGCTTGAAAACCCCAGGAAATGGCAGGGGCATGAAACAACAAACCCAAAGCCGGGAGGGATTTTTCCGGCACTACCTCGATAGCACGCCGATCGCCATGGCTTTTTGGCGTTCCGCGGAATGTTACCGCTTTTCCAAGGAAAAACTGGGGCATCCCGTGTTGGACGTGGGGTGCGGCGATGGGTTCCTGGTGAAAGTGGCGTTCGGGGAAAGGCTGGAAGCCGGCATCGACCTGGACCCCCAGGAGGTTGAGCGCGCGGCCCAAAGCGGCAGCTACCAAAAGGTCCTTTGCGCTTCCGCCACGGACCTTCCCTTCCCGGACAAGTCCTTCAAGACGGTCATCAGCAATTGCGTATTGGAACATATCCCGGATATCGACACCACCTTGCGGGAGATACGCCGCGTCTTAAAACCCGGGGGCCGACTCCTGTTCACGGTCCCCAGCGAATGTTACACCAACGGTTCCTTCTTCCGGGGGTTGCTGACGAAGATGGGCTTCGCGGGCCTGGGAAAATTGTACATCGACAGGTTGAACGGCCTTTTCCGGCATCACCACGTGGATGACGCCAAGACCTGGAAGAAGCGTCTGGGCAAGGCCGGCCTTAAAATGGAACGGGCGGATTACATCATCCCCCTCAAGGCTTTCCATGCCTTTGAGCGGTGGATGTTCGCGGCTGTTCCCTCCAAACTCCTCAAGAAATACACCGGCCGCTGGGTCTTCGGCCCGCGCGGCCCGGTGAAATGGTTCGCCACCTGGTGGTTCCGCCGAGCGCTTCAAGCCAACGATGATCCGGGAGCCTGTTACTTTATTATCGCGCGGAAAAGCTGATAGAACACCAGTTTTGAGTGTTGAGGTTTGAGTTGTTGACGACTTTTTGAACCTTCGGTTCAAAAAGTTTCCTTAACTCAAAACTTCTTGAGGAGTCATCATGCACGAGCACGAGGTGGTCCAGCGCTGGAGGCACCCGGCCGTCCTGATCTTCCTCCTGGGCGGCTTCCTGGGCGCGGCACTCAACCTGGGAACCACCCTTCTCCTGGCCTTGCGTTTTTCCGTGACCCCCCTGGCGGCTTTCTTCGTGGGAACCTTCCTCAACCAGGCCTTCCACTATTTTTACTACCACGTGGTCTACGTGAACCACGAAATCCGCATGCGGACGTCCTTGCCGATCCACCTCTTCCTCAGTTTCTGGGTTTCCTTGGGCGCCGCGGCCTTGCTTTGGGCCGGTTTGGCCATCCTGCGCTGGAGCCTGCCCTGGGACCTCCCGGCCTGCCTGGCGGTCCTGGCCGCCTCCAACGCCCTCCTCAACCGCATTTCCACCTTCAGCTCGGCCAAGATGGCCGAGGTGGAGTACAAGGAGATGAACGAAAGCTATTACGACGACCATACGGATGAAACCAAGGTGAGCCGCTTCCGGGCCTGGTACCACCGCTCGCGCTACGAAAAGCTGACCCGTTTCGTCTCGGACCACTACCGAAAGGGCATGCGCGTGGCGGACCTGGGCTGCGGCAACTGCTGGTGGAACACCCGCCGCCTGCCGGTGACCGGCGTGGACATCAACGCCAAGATGCTTCAGTGGGCCCGGAAGCACGGCCGGCTCAAGGATTACCGGGTCTGCGCCGACCTGGCGAAAACGGGGCTGAAATCCAGGAACTTCGACCTCGTCCTCATGTCCGAGGTCTTGGAGCACGTCTTCGACCACCGCAAGGTCCTGGCCGAGGTCCACCGCGTCCTTAAGGGCGATGGGACATTCCTCATCACCGTACCCTACGATTTTTTCCTGGGCCCCTTCTTCATCCTGTTCAACCTCAACTGCCTGTACATGGGTTACGTGCGGGGGAGCGAATACCATAAGTACCGGTGCGGGCATATCCACCATTTCACCCAGAACCGGCTGCGGAAAACCCTGGCCGAGAACGGCTTTGTCCTGGAAAATGTCTTTGTGGTGAATGGGCTGTTGTTATATGCTACCGCCCATAAAAACAAGGAAAATTAAGGCTTCCGGCTCTCCGGAAGAAACGCCATGCCCATCGCCCCATCGGTTAAATTAGGCCAAAACGTCCTTATCCCCCAGCCTGACTTGGTCAACCTTTACGGCTGTGAGATCGGCGACGACACTAAAATCGGCGCCTTTGTCGAAATCCAAAAGGGAGTCCAGGTCGGGCGATTCTGCAAAATCAGCAGCCACAGTTTCCTTTGCGAGGGAGTCACCCTCGAGGATGAAGTTTTCGTGGGCCACGGGGTGCTCTTCATCAATGACCGGTACCCCCGGGCCGCCACAGGGGAACGGCTCCAGACCGAGGCCGACTGGCAGGTCATTCCCACCCTCATCAAGAAAGGGGCCTCGCTGGGCAGCGGCTCGGTCATCCTTTGCGGCGTCACGGTGGGCCGGGGAGCCCTGGTGGGGGCCGGGGCCGTCGTGACAAAGGATGTGCCGGATTACGCGGTGGTGGCGGGGGTGCCCGGCCGGGTGCGGGGGGATGCCCGCAAGAAAGGCAAGAAGGACTGAGACATGATCAGGATCGGCGTCATTGGGTACGGCTACTGGGGGCCCAACCTGGTGAGGAACTTCTCGGAAATCGAGGACTTCAAGGTCACGATGGTGGCGGATGTGAACGCTGACAGCCTGGCCAAGGCCCAAAAACGCTACCCCGCCCTTCAAATTACCACCCAAGTGGATGAGCTTTTACAGAGCCCCCAGGTGGACGTGGTGGCCGTGGCCACCCCTGTTTTCACCCACTATGAGCTGGGCCTAAAGGCCCTCCGGTCCGGCAAGCATTTGTTCATGGAAAAACCCTTCACCTCCAACTCCGAGCAGGGCCTGCGCCTTTTGGAAGAGGCCCAAAAGCTCAAACTCAAGATCTTCGTGGACCACACCTTCATTCACACCGGCGCGGTGCGAAAGATCCAGGAGGTGGTGGCCAGCGGCAAGCTGGGCAAGATTTACTATTACGATTCGGTGCGCATCAACCTAGGGCTTTTCCAGCACGATGTGAACGTCCTGTGGGACCTGGCGGTGCACGACTTGGCCATCATGGACTACGTGCTGAACCAAAAACCCGTGGCGGTTGCCGCCACCGGCATTTCCCACGTTCCCGGTGGCCCGGAAAACATCGCCTACCTCACCTGCTTCTTCAATGGCAACACCATTGCCCATATCCACGTGAACTGGCTGTCTCCGGTCAAGATCCGCACTACCCTCATCGGCGGGGACAGACAAATGATCGTTTACGACGACATGGAGCCGACCGAAAAGGTGAAGGTCTACGACAAGGGCATCACGCTCAACAACAGCCCGGAGGAGCGTTATAAGCTGTTGGTGGGTTACCGCACTGGTGACGTGTGGACACCCCAACTGGACACCACCGAGGCCCTCCGATGGGAGGCCTCCGGCCTCGCCGACTACCTTCTCAAGGGTAAAGAACCGGCCTCCGACGGCAGGGCCGGCCTCCGCATCGTCCATATCCTGGAAGCGGGCTCCCGGTCCCTCGCTAAGAAAGGACAACCCGTGGAATTGGAGTGGGGCAAGTTAAAGCTATGATCCCCTATCTCGACCTGCGCGCGCAGTACCATTCCATCCAAGGGGAAGTCGACGCGGCGGTTTCGAGAGTGCTGGAAAGCGGGCATTACATCCTCGGCGAGGAAGTGGCGGCTTTCGAGGAGGCATTCGCGGCTTATTGTGGAACCCGTTATGCCGCAGCCGTGAATACCGGCACTAGCGCCTTGCACCTGGCCCTCCTGGCCGCGGGGATCGGACCGGGCGACGAGGTGATCACAACCCCTTTGACCTTCGTGGCTACGGTGGCGGCCATCCTTTACACCGGCGCCAAGCCGGTTTTCGCCGATGTCGACCCAAAGACGTTGAACATCGAGCCGCGGAAAGCGCGCGCCGCGGTGACCTCCCGCACCAAGGCTTTAGTCCCCGTGCATCTCCATGGCAAACCCGCGGACATGGAGGGCCTGTTAAGAATCGCGGAAGAAAACCAAATCAAGGTCATCGAAGACGCCGCCCAGGCCCACGGGGCTGAAATCAACGCAAAACGGGTTGGGGGACTGGGTTGGGCCGGTTGTTTCAGTTTTTATCCGGGTAAAAACCTGGGGGCTTACGGCGAAGGGGGGGCGGTGGTGACCAACCAGCCGGAAGTGGATAAGAAGGTCCGCCTGCTACGGGACTGGGGGGCCGAGAAAAGGTACCATCACGATTTCAAGGGCTTCAATTACCGGATGGACGCATTCCAAGGCTCCATTTTGAGGGTGAAGCTGAAATACCTGGAAAAATGGACCGAAGCCCGCCGGGCCCTCGCCCTCCGTTACGATGAAAAACTCAAGGGCGCGCCGCTTCAAATTCCCCGAACTCCCGGTGGGGCGCGGCATGTGTACCATGCCTATGCGGTACTGGTGGAAGAGCGAGAGAGACTCCAAAAACACCTTTCCGACAAAGGCGTCCAGACAAACATCCATTATCCCATTCCCGTCCATTTGCAGAAGGCCTATGAGGACTTGGGTTACAAAGGCGGGGATTTTCCCGCGGCCGAGGACGCCTGCAGGAAGCTCCTCTCCCTGCCGCTTTACCCTGAAATGACGACCGCCCAAGTGGATGAGGTGGCGGAAGCGGTCCGACAGGGATAGGCCATTAGTAATCGTTCAGGTGGCAAACCGACATCTAACACGAAGCCACGAAGGAAAATAAAACGAGGCCTCATGTTATTGGATTCCTTCAAAAAATGTTCCCTTTTGCCGTCCTTTGCGCCTCCGTGCCTTCGTGTTGGACGTTTTTTCAAATTGCGCTGAACAGTTAGGCCATTAAGGAGCTGTTTCATGAAAAACCTCGTGATTCTCGGTTCCGGAGTCCATGCCGCCGAAATGGCCGAGATTGTCGAGCGCATCAACCGACAGCGGAAAACCTGGAACCTTTTGGGTTTCATCAGCCGGAACCCCGCCGATGTGGGCAGGAAATTCAACGGAAAGCCGGTTTTAGGAACATTCGACCATTTAACAAGATGGATGAGGGAAAAAGTGTTTTTCACGGCCTCGAACTGCAATAAACTGCCCCAAGCGGGTTTCATCGACCGGAAATACCTGGTTTCCCTTGTTGATCCGGGGGCTTTTGTCTCAAAAACGGCGGTCCTGGGGAAAGGTTGTGTGGTTTATCCGGGATGCTTCATCGGGCTCCAAGCCAAGTTGGGCGACATGGTTTTCATGCTTGCCAACTGCATCGTCAACCACGACGTTGTTTTGGAGGACCGGGTCATCGTCACCAGCGGGGTGGCCTTAGCGGGCCATGTGCATGTGGAAGAAAACTGCTATTTGGGCCAAGCCTGCACTGTCCGGGAGGGCCTGCGGATAGGACGGGGAAGCCTCATTGGGATGGGCGCGGTCGTGGTGAAGGACGTTCCGGCGGGAAGCGTGATGACGGGCAATCCCGCGAAAAAATTAAGAAACCAAAACACCTCAAAGGCCCCGCCCAAATGAATTTCAAAAATAAGAGGATCCTTGTCACGGGTGGAGCCGGTTTTATCGGCTCGGAATTGGTGCGCCAACTCGCCTCCGCCGGCGCCCGGGTGACAGTGGTGGACAACCTGGTCAACGGCCTGCGCGGGAATCTTAAGGAAGTCCTGGAAACGGGCGTGCGCCTGGTGGTGGAGGATATCCGGAACCAAAAGAAAATGGAGCAACTCCTCCGAAAAGCCGATGGGGTCTACCACTTGGCCTGCCTGGGCGTGCGCCATTCCCTCCATTCGCCACTTGAAAACCACGCCGTCAACGCCTTGGGGACCTTGGGGCTTTTGATGGCGGCCCGCAACGCAAAGGTGAAGCGCTTTGTCTACGTTTCCAGTTCGGAGGTTTACGGCACCGCCCGAAGGGTCCCCATGACGGAAGACCATCCCACCTTTCCCCTGACCGTTTACGGAAGCGCCAAACTGGCGGGAGATTGTTACACAAGGGCTTTCTACAATACTTATGGATTCCCGGCGGTCGTGGTAAGGCCCTTCAATTCGTACGGCCCCCGCAGCCATCATGAAGGCGATTCAGGAGAAGTGATCCCTAAATTCGTCCTGAGATGCCTGGCCGGAAGGCCCATGGTTTTATTTGGAGACGGCCGGCAAACACGCGATTTCACCTACGTTTCCGACACCGCCAGGGGAATTCTTTTGGCCGGTCTTTCCCCGCGAGCCGTGGGAAAGACCTTGAACATCGGGCAGGGGAGGGAAACCTCCATTCGGGAACTGGCCCGGCTGGTTCGGAAGGTCCTGGGAAAACCCCGGGCCGCCATGGGATTCGATGAGCCCAGGCCGGGCGACGTGCGGCGGCTTTACGCGGATACGACCCTAGCCCGAAAATGGCTGGGCTTCCATCCCACCGTCACATTGGAAGCGGGCCTGCAAAAACTCAAGGACTGGTACGCCTCCTTAAGCTCTTCCCCCCAAAGCCTTCTCCGACAGGAACGTGTCCACAATTGGATAGGCGCCTCCGAATCAAGGAGGCGGCCTTGATCCCCGTCGCCAAGCCCTTCCTGGGGAAGGAGGAATGGCAGGCCGTTCAACGGCCCCTTTCCTCCGGATGGGTCACCCAGGGTCCTGAAGTGGCCGCCTTCGAGAAGGAGTTCGCCGCTTTCGTGGGTGCTTCCCACGCCTGCGCCGTCTCCAGCTGCACCACGGCCCTTCACTTGGCCTTGAAGGCCGCCGGCGTGGAAGGGGGGGAGGTGGTTACCGTCAGCCATTCCTTCATCGCAACGGCCAACGCCGTGCGCTATTGCGACGCGACGCCCGTTTTTGTGGATATTAAACCGGGAACGTTCAACATTGATCCGAGGCTGGTTGAAAAGGCTTTCAGCCCCAGGACCCGGGCCCTTTTGGTGGTCCACCAAATGGGTATGCCTTGCGACATGAGGGCGATTCTCCCGGCCGCCCGCCGGAGAAAAATCCCGGTTGTGGAGGACGCGGCCTGCGCCGTTGGAAGCGAGATCCTCTGGAGGGGACGATGGGAGAAAATCGGCAAGCCCCATAGTGACGCCGCCTGTTTTTCCTTCCATCCCCGCAAGCTTTTGACCACCGGCGACGGCGGCATGATCACAACCCGCCACCGAAAATGGGACGCCCAATTCCGGCTTTGGCGCCAACATGGGATGAGCGTGCCGGACGTGAAACGCCACTTATCCAAAAAAGTCATTTTTGAGGAATATACGGAATTAGGGTTTAATTACCGATTAACGGACATCCAGGCCGCTATCGGAAGGGAGCAATTGAGAGGGCTCCCAGCGGTTCTCCAGAGGCGGCGGCACCAGGTGGAACGGTACCGGAAACGACTTTCCACCGTCAGCGGGTTGGACCTTCCCCAGGAACCTCCATGGGCCCGCAGTAATTGGCAGAGTTTCTGCGTCCGCCTTCCAGCGGACCGGAACCAGCGGCGCGTCATGCAGAGGCTCATGGACCAAGGGATCAGCACCCGACGGGGCGTGATGAACGCCCATAGGGAAAGGGCCTACCGGAAAGAACCGTGGACCTGCGGCCCAAGGGCCCTGCCCGGCTGCCGGCACGCCCAAGGAATGTGCGAAAGGCTGAGGGAAAGCGAGAAAGCCCAGGAGCGGTCCATCCTCCTCCCGCTCTTCCATGGGATGACCCAGGCGCAGCAAGACTACGTGGTAGAATCCCTTCGGAAAGCCTGCCTTTAACATAAAAGCGGGGAGCTTCCCTTGGCAGCCAAGACCCAAAAGAAAAAAGCCAAACTTGTCCTTTCGGTCGTAACGCCCGCCTACAATGAGTCCCCAAACCTGCCGTTATTGTACACCCGGCTGAAAATGTCACTGGACAAGCTCCCACTACGCTGGGAATGGATCGTCGTGGATGATCATTCAACGGACAGGACCTACCCACTAATGGAATACCTCGCCCGCAAGGACAGGAGGGTCAAGGTCATCCGGTTCGCCCGTAATTCGGGTTCCCACCTGGCCTTGGCCTGCGCCCTGCGGGAAGCAAGGGGAAAATGCGCCGTCGGCATGGCCGCGGACCTGCAGGATCCCCCGGAGGCCATCAGGGAACTTTATCATAAATGGAAGGGGGGGGCCCAGGTCGTCTGGGCGGTGCGTTCCCAAAGGGAAGGGGAGAGCTTCGGCAAGATTTTTTTCGCCAGGCTTTATTACTTCATCGTCCGCTATGGGGTGGGCATGAAGCAAATTCCGCCTACGGGGGCCGATTTTTTCCTCCTGGACCGGCCCGTGCTCGACCGCTTGGCAAAAGCCCCCATCCGGAATGCCAGCCTCCTTTTGCTGATCAGTTCCTTCGGGTTTCGGGAAGAGTTCATTACCTACGTCAAAAGGGAAAGGTTGCACGGAAAGTCGGGTTGGAGCCTGAAGAAGAAACTCAAACTTTTTTTCGATTCCATCACCATGTTTTCCAAGGCTCCCCTCTACTGGCTGCCCGGCACAGGCATAGCCCTGATGGGCTTGGGCGCCTGGATGGCGCTGGTTTCCGGGAATAGGGCCCTTTTGGGGCTGGGGGGATGGATTATTCTGGCGCTTGGGGCAGGTTTGGCCGCGACGGGAGCATTCCTGCTCAAGACGAGAAACTCTTCGATGGTACCCCGGTTCGCCATTGAAAAAAGGTCAGGCCGTCCCTAGCACGCGCCGGCCGGAAAGGGATTTGGCTCATTGCGGCCCGAAAGGCACGAAATTCCACGTGTCCTGGCCTCAACCATTGAAAAAAGGGGTTTCAAGGCGATTCCGCGATTCCCATCCATCTTCAACGTTTACAACCAGAATTTGAATGGCCGAGCCAAAGTCAAAATCCCTTCTCAACGGGCGGAATACCATTGATCCAGCCGCTTCCGTAAAATCCAGCCGATTAACAAGGCCAGCCAGGCGAAGAGGGAATAAAAAAAACTGTCCACGATGATGGGCGGATAGTAGGACATCTTCACCTGATGGGAGCCGGTGTTTAAGAGGGGAATGGCCCGGAAGGCGCCGTCGGCCAGGTAAATGGGCGCCGCTTTCCCGTCCACCCAGGCCTTCCAGCCCGGGTAAAAGGAATCGGACAAGAAAAGGAAACAAGGACGGTCGTTGGCGGCTTCCAACTCCACGTCGTTATAGTCGTACCGGGTGATCTTCGCTTCCCCCACCCAGCCTTTCGGCCCCTCCGGCTTCTGGGAAGGTTCCTGGGTGAGGATCACTTCCTGGCGCGGGTCCACCTTTTCATCCCGGATTTCGGTAATGGCCTGGTTGTAATCCGGCTCCACCTCATAACCGCCCACCATGAAAGCCCGGGGATAGGCCTCGGAGTCCTGCCAGACGGACTCTGTGATACCCGGAATCCTTTGCCAACGCCCGTTGGGTTGGGAGCCATCTGGTCGGTAATGGAAATTGAGCCGTATCAAATCCGAGAGAGGCGTATCCGGGTGGAGGTATTGCTCCTCCGTGTAAGCCCGGCCCGTCTTGATGAAAAAGGAGGTGCAATCGGTAAAGGCGGTGCTGATGTTTTGGAGTATCTGGTATTCGGTATAAGTGCTTCTCGGCTGGACCCTCGGGTAGGTGGGGTCGTCCTTGACTTTTTTCAGGAGGTCCGGGGGTAACAAGTCGGTGAAGAAGGCATCGCAGCCATTAAAACATTCCGTGAAGTGCGTATCGAAACGGTAAAGGTCAACAGCCGTGCCCAAGAGCAGGATGGCGGGGATTACTGCCGCCAGGAGGATCCGGTAGGGACGCGCCAGTCTTTTCATCCCGCGCCATCGCCGAATCCAAGCATCCAAAGCCATACCAGCCAAACACGCCAATGAAAAAGTTGTTAAAACCAAAATGCGGCTTGGAACCCGGTTGTTTGAAAAACAGGGGAAGAATTTATAAAAAAACAAGTAAACATAATGGGTGACGGTGGTCGTATCGGCCATAGCCAAGGACATGGTTAAAACAGCCACCAGGACCAGCCACACGACAATGGACTTCTTGAACAGAAATCCCAAACCCGAAATCGCCAAGAAAATGGGAATTAGCCCCAGATAAATGATGACCTCGGCATATCCCCCTATTCCGTGGTAAGGGCCCGCCCCCGGCCCCCCTGCAAAAAAGGGATCGATAAAAAATCGCAGATTAACGGGGTTGAAGGAATCCCGCATGATACTTTCCCATCCAAAACCCCAGCGGTTGCTGTACCGCGCGAACTCAAAGGTTGGGGCCAACTGGCATAAGCCCAGCGACAAACCTACCGCCAGGAAAGCCACTCCAGCCCCCAGGGCTTCCTTGAAGGCGAGTTCCTTCCGGAACCAGGCCCAGGCTAGGTACAGGCCGATTATTAACAAGGTGTAAAGATTGACCTGGGGCATTCCTTCCAGGAGGGACAGCCCGAAAACACCGGCTGCCAACAAAAGGATGGAGAAGCGGCGAAGGTCCAGGAACCGTTTCAGGAAGAAGAAAATGAGGGGAAGCCACGCGGCGGCCCCAAAAATGTTGGGCGCTCCCGACCAAAAATGGCCCATGAAATAACCGGAAAAGGCGAATGCCAATCCGCCCAAGAAGGCCCCAGCCCAACCCGTTCCAAGGCTGCGAATAAAAAGGTAGGTTCCAAAGGCTGAAATCAGGAAGTGGAAAAAATAACTCCAAGTGAAAGCATAACTCGTTGAAAAAATGAAAAAAAGGAAATTGAAAGGAGCATAGGCCCCCGGGTTGCAGTTGGCCAGGAAAGGCTGACCCAGGTTGCTATAGGGATTCCAAAGGGCTGGATAGCCCTTTTTCAGGCTTTCGATCCAAACGAATTTGTAGGGCCACATATATTCCATGTCCGCAGTTGCACTGGGAATCCAACTAGGATGGCGCAGGAAGCCCCAAAGAAAAAGGGCTGTAAATACGACAAAAAGGGCCAACGCATAGAGCCCCTCGAATCCCGGAGCCCGCTCTTTTTTTTCAGACCCCGATAAGGCCTTTAGGCGTGGCAAGGTAGATGGGAAAAGGCCCTTTGCCAGGCGTCTACTTGGGGCTGACCTTGACGGATTCACTTTACCCTTGGGCATAAGGTTTCCTTTCAACATTGAGGACTTGCCGCACCAAGCCCTCGACCTTGGGAGTATTTAAAATATGGCGTAAAGATACCAGCGAAGGTAAAAAGGCAGCCACTTCAGAAGCTTAAACCGGGACTGGCCCGCGGAACGGTCCCTCCAAGTCGTGGGCACTTCGCAAACAGGATAGCCTCTCTTAACGGCCTTGACGGTAATTTCCATGGCCAGTTCAAAACCACCACGGCTTTCAATGCCAACTGCATCCAGTAGAGCCTTGTCATACAGCCGGAAATTATTCGTGACGTCATGGATGGGAAAGCGGAAGAACCAATTCAAGGTGATCCCGGCCAAGCGGGAAAGGGTGCGCTTCAAAAGGGGCCCCCCTTCCTGGCGTCCTCCCTTCATGTAACGGCTGCCGCAGACCACTCTGAAACCCTCAGCATATTTTTCCAGCATGGGATCCACGGAGGACAGGTCGTCCGAAAGATCCCCCATGACCACCAGGCAAGGGCCCGACTTCACCTCCGCGAAGCCGCTCCTTAGGGCGTTCAAGGCCCCCCGGCCGAAACGGTTTTTCACCAAGCGAAGGTTTTTGTCTTTTTTTTGGATTTCACGGGCGGGCGGCAAGGTGTTGTCTTCATCAAAGTCATAGACAATGAAAATGCGCCGCCGCGCTTTGATTTTGGAAAAAATTTCGGAATAAACCTTCCGGATATTATCCCCTTCGTTATAAACGGGAATGATGATATTCAGTAATCTGGATTTTCGGGGGAGCATCATCCAACCCCTTTAAAGGGACCCTTGGGCGATTTGGGCCCTAATCCACGGAATGACCTCATCCAGGATGCTGGAGAGACCGGTGGTGGCTTCGAAGCCAAGAACTCTTTTGGCTTTTTGGGTGTCCGGCGCGCGCCTTTGGACGTCATGCGGATAAGGGTCGTCACTAACGTACCGGAAGGATTTATCCGGCTGGATTTTTTTCCAGATCAGCTCGGCCAGCTCCAGGACAGTGGTGGATTGGGCCGTGGACAAATTGAAATCCTCGTTGACCGCCTTTTCGCTTTCCATGCAAAGCCGGATCCCCCGGGCCAAGTCGGCCCCGTAGGTATAATGCCGAACCTGGCGCCCGTTGCCCAACAAGTGGAGGGGGTTCTGGCCCTTCAGGACCTTTTGCACGAGATCCGGCACCACATGGCTCATGGCCAATTGGATATTGCCGGAATAAACGGCCTTTCCCTGCAGGGCTTTGGACTCCCCGGTTCCCACACAGTTAAAGGGTCGGATGATGGTGTAGGGCAATCGATATTGTTCCCAAGCGCCCCTGGCGAAGTACTCGCAGGCTAATTTCTGGAAGCCATAAGTGGAGGAGGGGGGAGGGCATCTTAATTGTTCCCCCTCTGGAGTCGGGAACAGCGAGGTGTTTTCGAAGACCATGGAGGACGAAAGGATGTTGATTCTTTTCAACTTTTTGTTTTGATGCGCCCATAGGGCGGCGTCAAAGGCGGCCGCCGTAATGCGCTCGTTTTCCGCCAAGAGGTCATAAGCTAATTCGTGGAAATAGGAGATCCCGCCGATCATGGAGGCGGCGGCGACCATTTGATCGCATTCCCCGAGGTGATTTTTGAGAAGCGTGGGATCCTTCGCGTCGCCCTGGACAAAATGATAATGGAGGTGTTGGGAATAACTTTTTTGGACCGGACCGTATTTGGAAAAATTATCCATTCCGATGACTTCATGGCCGTGATTGAGGAGTTCCTCAACCAGGTAACCACAGATAAAACCCGCCGAGCCCGTGACGAGGACTTTCAAGGGTTATTTCCCCTCCCAGAACTGCCAAACGTCGACCAACGCCTTTCCCTTCAAGTCCAGATGCTTATACTCCCGGTGAGGCGCGGCCAGGATCACAATATCGGACAAGCGCACGAGTTCCGAGGCCTCAACAAAGCCGGGTTCCCGGATGTAAACATCCGAGCACAAGACTTTCCCCGCCTCCATAGTCAAGATTTTCCTCAATTTATAAGCCAAGCTTTCCCGCGGGTCGTCGCTGTTGCCTTTAAACGCCATTCCGAGGATGCCTACTGTTTTTTTGACCAGGTTTTCGGTTTTTTTCAGCATTTCGACCACGAAAGCCGGCAGGCCTTCGTTCACCAGCATGGCCGCATGCCCCAGGAAGAAGTGGTTGCTGCTAAAGGCCGATAACTGCATGGTGTCCTTAAAGAGGCAAGGCCCGGCGGCAAAACCCGCCTTGGCGAAACCCTGAAGCCTTGGATAATGATGGGTCATGGCATCATAGATTTTGTAAAAATCTAAGCCCGCTTTTTGGGCAATCATGTAAAACTGGTTGGCGGTTGCGAAATTAATATAACGCCAGGAATTGGTGAACAATTTTGCCAGTTCGGCTTCTTCGGGGCTGAGGTCGAGGGTTTCCACACCCAGATCCGAAAAAAGGTCCCGGGCCCGCTGCAGGGCGTGTGGTTCACAAGCCGAGACAATCTGAGGAAGTTGGTTGATTTCCAAAAAGCCACGGCCCTCCGCTACCCTTTCGGGGCAAAAAGCCACGGCGATCTCCCCGAGCCGTTCCTTCAAGTAAGCCCGGACCTTCCGGGTCACACCGGGATATATGGTGCTGCGCAAGACAAGGAGCTGGTCTTTGTTCAGGTAATCGGCGGCTTCCCCGATAACACCGAGGACGCCCCCCAGTTTTGGGTTCAGATGTTCGTCCACGGGCGTGCCGGTCACTAAGATGACGACGTTGGAACGGGAAATAACGGATTTATCGGTGGTTGCGGTTAAATAGCCGCCGTCGACAGTGTGGGCCAAGGCCTCAGGCGTTCCCTCGTCCATGAAAGGCATGCTCTTGCGGTTGACCTTATCCACACTCGATTGATTGATATCGCAGAGAGCAACTTTCTTTTTACGGACCGCAAAAGCGATCCCAAGGGGCAAGCCAACGTGTCCACAACCCCCGATGACGCAAATATCAAAATTACCGTTCAAACTTGTACCCTTTCATTCGACGAATTGATAGGTTTCCCAGCAGGCCTATTTCCCATAGCCATTAAAAAAATCGAGGAGAAGCCTTTTCTCCATTCCTTGGCTAGGTTCTCCATGTGAAGTTGCCGCGCAATCCAACCAACACTTTTTCTTTTTATTATACTGTTCTTTAAGTGATTCCCCATAAGCCGATTTTCTACCGAGTACAAAAATAAAAAATCACCCTAGTCGACTTTTGCCCTAGGAAAGTTTTGGCAAGCAATATACCGGCAATTGGAATGGGAAAAGTGGCGCGAGGACGATATAATAAGCAAAATCGCCTTACTTTCATGCCCGGCGTGGATGTCTTGATATACCTTTTATTCTTTGGCTGCCGAGTTATTTGGCGGTTCTTCAAAAATTTTTTAATCGTTCTCCATCCGAAGCTATTTCCGTCTCTGGAAATTATGAGAAACGATTGACGGATTCAAAAAAACAGGTTTTAAGATTGGAATTTCTTTGCTCCGGCCTTTTTAAAGTTTGACTGGAGGTTTTGTTTGCCCAAAAATAAATTTCTTTTCTTCCTTGCAATGTTCATTATGTTTTTTTGTTCCGGATTTTGCGGATTGCTTTATCAAATCGTATGGATGCGCCTGGCTTATGCCACCTACGGGGTCAACACTCCCGTCCTTTCGGTCGTCATATCCGTTTTCATGATGGGCTTGGCCCTTGGATCCTGGCTCGCGGGCATTACGGTCTCCGGGATCGTTGGAAAACTGAAAATCGCTTCGATTTTTCTTTACGCCCTCGCGGAGTTGTTGATCGGAGTAGGCGCTTTCGCGGTGCCGAAACTTTTCGCCCTTGGCGGAGATGTCCTTTTAAAACTTGGCGAGATGGATTCTTTCAGCTATCTTCTGGCTTCCGCGATTTGTATCGTGATTTCCATCCTGCCGTGGTGCATTTTCATGGGCATGACCTTTCCGCTGATGATGTCCTACGTCAAGGAAACCGCCCCCTCCAACACCACCAGCTTCAGCTTTCTTTACGTGGCCAACGTTTTGGGGGCCTTGGTGGGTACCTTCTTGACCGTCATCGCCTTCATTGAATTATTCGGCTTTTCAGGCGCGCTTATCATCGGGGCCGCCATCAATTTTTCCATCGCCTTTATAGGGTTCTTCCTGGGATGGTTCTCACCCCTGCCTAAGGCCAAAGCCACAGCCCTGAAAAAGGTCCGCCTGGGCCCCCAAAAGCTTCCCTTGGGGTCCCCCACCACTCAATTCATGGTGTCCCTTCTTTTCCTGACAGGTTTTTGTTCCATGGCCATGGAAGTGGTTTGGACCCGGGCTTTCATTCCCATCCTTAAAAACGAGGTTTATTCCTTCGGCATGATCCTTTTCACCTACCTCCTGTCGACCTGGCTGGGCTCCACGGTTTACAGGAAAGGATTGGCCAACGGTAAAATATATTCCAACGAGGTTCTCCTAGCTTGGTTGGCGATCAGCGGCCTTTTTCCGGTTGTCCTCAGCGATCCACGGTGCAACAAGTATGTTCTGGGCATCCTTTTCACGATCGTTCCATTCTGCGCCCTTCTGGGATATTTGACCCCTAAACTGGTGGACGACGTGTCGCGGGGCAACCCCGAGAAAGCGGGAAAAGCCTACGCGGTGAACGTGATTGGATGCATATTGGGCCCCCTTTTCGCGTCCTATCTTTTCCTCCCCTGGCTGGGTGTGAAGCTGTCTCTGGCCTTTCTAACCCTTCCTTTCCTGATCCTCACCTTCCCGCGCCGCAAATTTCTGGTCCCGCGGGGGA
Source organism: candidate division FCPU426 bacterium (assembly GCA_030041545.1). GTDB lineage: Bacteria > Oederibacteriota > Muellerivitia > Muellerivitales > Muellerivitaceae > JAJPJW01. Next base: position 34,492 of record JASHNQ010000073.1, read on the forward strand.
TGGCTCTGCCGGTCACGGCCACAGCACTCATGCTGTTCGCGGTTTTTATCAGCCAAAGCTACGAGACTTTGGAGAAGGGCATCACCCGGAGGGATTACACGGCCACGGTGATCAACAACGGAGAAGGAAGAGATCGGATGCTGTTCGTCAATGGAATCAGGATGACCTGTTTGGTCACCACCACCAAATTTATGGCTCACCTCCCCTTGTGTTTATTGGATCACAAACCGGAAAACGCCTTGACGATTTGTCTTGGGATGGGGGGAACTTTCCGATCCCTGTTAACCTGGGGGATCAAAGCAACAGCCGTCGAACTGACGCCCTCGGTAAGGGACTCTTTTGGATTCTTTTTTTCCGACGCTGAAAAACTCCTGAAGGATCCGCGCGCTAAAATCATCATCGATGATGGCCGGCGATACCTGAAACGAACGAACGAGCTTTACGACGTCATTACCGTGGACCCGCCCCCGCCGCCCCAGGCAGCGGGTTGCAGCTTGTTAATGTCCAAGGAATTTTTCGGCGCGGTCAAGTCGCACTTAAAAAAGGGAGGGATTTTCCAGATTTGGTATTACGGAGATCCTTATTTCACGGATAACGCCTTTTACCGGGCCATTCTTGAGTCCTTCCCCTATGTTAAAGTTTTTCCAAGCGATCCTCCTCAAATCGGCGGCCGTTATTTCATCGCCTCAATGGAACCCATCCAAGTCCCTCCCGTGGCTGAGCTTATCGCGAAACTTCCCCCCGCCGCCCAGGCCGACATCATGGAATGGGCCCCCCCCGGCCAGAACTTGGAAAGTTATGCAAGCCCTTATTTCAAAGGATCCTATGACGCCAAGTTCGGAAGCACCGATGAGAACGTCAATATTACCGATGATTGTCCTTACAATGAGTACTACTTCATGCGGTTTTACCTCCCGCGTCTAACTTCCTGGATAATGGAAAGAATGAGATGGCTTAGATCACAACCCCGAGGCTAAACCTCAAGCTTTATCAGTTTTCCAGGGGTTTCAAGTTGATAAAGCGGCCGCCGTTTCGCGGTGAAAAACCTTTGCGGCTGGCATACGGATGTTATATTATCTGCTGCTGAAAATTAGGATTCGTTTAAGGGACTTTATCCTTGAGAATGGTTTTTAGGGAGTTTTTGAAAGGATTTTGAAACCGAAACAATTTCGGGCAGACATTTCATTTTGACCGTCTAAAACCTGTTTCTAACGGAGGATTTATGCCGCCGCGTAAAAAAGCAAGCCGTGCCGCCTCCCCCAAATTAAGCCGGAGGCCGGCGAGGTCCGCCCCGGCCGGGGTCGACCCCACCGGATGGGGTAAAACCATCATTTGGATCCTCATTGGCATTGTGGCAGTGGTTTTTGCCGTGGAATCCCTCAACCTGTTCCACGGCGAAGTCGTCAAGGATTTCCAAGTCCGGTATCTTTCCACGATCGGAAGCCAGAGCAAGTGCGGAGTGATCAATGCCTGGGGAGTGGGACCGGTGGGCAAGGACAAGATCATGGTCGTGGACCAGGAACACGACCGGATCCTGGTTTTCGACCGCCAGGGAAACTGCCTCAAAAGCTGGGGGAAATTAGGGTTGGGCTCCAAGGAATACCATGAGCCATCCGGATTAACCTCGGACGACCAGGGCAACGGCTATGTCATCGATACCTGGGGCAATGCCATCAAGGGCTATGACGAAAACGGCAAGGAAATCCTGAACGTCTCCCTCACCAATGGTAATTTTTACGGCCCCCGGGGAATCGGTTTTGACGGGAAAAATTTCGCCATCGCCGACACGGGAAGCCAAAATTTGAAGATCGTCGGCCGAGATGGCCGGGTACAGACTGTCTGGGGAGGGTTAGGCAAGGAACCCGGACAATTCCAGGGGCTCTTGGACGTTGTTTGCGACGAAAAAGGCGATTATTTCGTCGCGGACTCAGATAACGACCGCGTCCAATGGCTTGACCAGGACGGCAAGGTGGTCAAGATTTTTAAATGCAAGGCTCCTGTGCCTGCCGTGGCCCTGGACAAGGAGGGGCGCCTTTACATCTCCACCGCCACGGGCACGGGATCCAGTTGCGTCAAAGCCTACAGCCTGAAGGACGGCTACTTGGGAGACCTCAAAGACGATAAAGGGCGTCTGGTTTCCGGCGGCCGTGGCCTGGCCGTGACCCCGGATGATGTTCTCCTGATCGCGGGAGGAGACAGTGTGGGCCTGTACCAACTGCCGTCGGTCGCTCCTTAGGGGAAAGAGATATTGAAGGCGGTTCCCACACTTGGCCCAACGTAAACAAAACCCCCCCCGGCCCGTCCGCCGGCCTTCCCGGCGCGGGAAGGCCTCCCGCTCCTTCAAGATTTCCCACTCCCCGTCCAAGGCCTTCCCGCCGGAAGCCCATTTACTTTTATTGTTGGGGTTTCTCCTGGTTGTAGCGGTTTTCCTGCAATATGAACCGTTCCAATGGCTGGGTAGCCCCCTCCACCTGCCGTTGGACCACCTGCGTTTTCTCCTGGAACTGGCCGCCCTGCTCTTGTTCCTGGGTTTTTTCCTGGGACTCCAGGGCTTGCCCGACAAGACACCCCTCCCCGATCTCCCGCGTTGGGCCGCCTATCCCTTGCTGCTGTCCGTCCTGGCCTTGACAGCCTTCCTCCGGTTCTACCGAGCCGACCAAGCCATGGGCCGTTATTGGGACGATCCGGCTATTTGCATCATTGATCCCTGCAACATCGTCCAGCTCCACATTTTCCGCATCGATTTCGCCATCGGCCACCGGGAGCCCCTTTACCCTTATTTGGCCGCGGGGGTTTGGTGGTTTTTCCCCCAAATGAAGGCCTTGGTGGTGGAAAGGCTTTCCTCCACGCTTTTCGACGTGGGGGCCGTGTGGGTGTTCTACCGCTTGGGGAGGGAAGTGGCGGGCCAAAGGCTGGCGGGCCTTTTTTTCGCCGCCCTGGGCGCGGTCAGCAAGCCCATGATCATGCAAAACCTCACGGGAATGCCGGGCCTTATCCTCCCTTTCATCATCGGAATGGTGATGTGGTTCCAATTCCGGCTTTTCCGCAAACCGGATTTGCCCCATTTTCTCCAATGGGGCTTCCTGTTGGGGTTCGGCTTTTATACTTACATCGCCTACCGCCCTTGGGCGCTTTTCCTGGCTTTTTTATCCCTGGTTTGGATCGTTTTCAGGCCGAAAGAACAAGCCATCCAAGCCTCCGGTCAGCGGGCCTCCGGACGCCTTTCCCCTGCGGTTCATTGGGCTTTCCGGGCCCTTTTGGCCCTGGGAATGGCGGGAGTTTTTCTTTTCCTTTTGGACCGGATGTTCGTGGTGTTTTACGACAACCCCGTTTCCAAGCTTTGGAGAATGAACGTTTGGGTATGGCTGCTCCTCCAAGCCGTCTTTTTCGCCGCCTTGGGGTATTTCTACCTCCGCACCCAGGGTAAGGAAAGATTGGTGGTGGCTTGGGGCCTGGCCGTCCTCCTGACGGGTTTTTTGGTTTATCCCCTGGCCATGAACGCGGAAATTGGGATTAAAATCCAGGATAACCGGATCCATTTCCATAACCTCAAGGAAATGACGGACCAGTTCGTCAGCTGGATAAGGTTTTTGTTCTATACCGGGGACGACCGGTCGGACATGAACGTGGAAGGCGATCCCTTTTTCGACTGTCCCGCGGCGGCGCTGGCTTTCGCTGGGTTGGTCTTCACCGCGGCCCGCCCCTCTTGGCCCAAGCTTTTCCTCCTGCTTTGCGCTTTCACGGGATCGGTGGGCCGGATCCTCACCGTGGACCCAACCAGCGCCAAGGTCCTGGGATCCCTACCCGCCCTGCTTTTGCTGCCCTCTTGGGGGCTGTCGGCCTGGGTTTCGGCCTCCTTCACCGGCACTTGGAAAAGGAAATGGGTGGGAATCCTCCTGTCGGCCGGGCTGGCGGCTTTCTGGGCCTGGGAAGGTTACGGAAGTTTTGAACGGGTTTACGTCAAATGGTGGAACATCCTGCGGCCCGACATCCTTGTTTCCCGCGAAATATCCGACCTGCTGCCCACCAAGCGGGTCTACATGGGGGTTTACAACGGAATGGGCTTTGCCTCCCCGGCCGTGGAGAGCGTCATCCACGACGGGGAACCCCTTTATTTGCTGCAAAAAACCAACGTGATCGATGTCTTGCCGGAGGAAACCCGCAAGGATGTGGTCGTCCTGATTGACGGGCTGGACAGGGAATGGGCCCCGATCCTGAAAAAGGATTTTCCGAAAGCCCAGTGGCTGCCGCGATGGGAGTATTACCAAAACCCGAATGACATCCCATGCCTTGAGGACGTGGTGATTCCCGCGAAGGACATCCCGGAAAAACCGGGGAAAATCTTCATGTTCCGGGTGGCGCCGAACAAGAACTGGCTCCGCCGGGTTTACGAAACCTATTATGGCCTTGGCCGCGGCATGATTTCCTACGAGGACGCCAGCTCCACCTTGAATCCCTTTCCAACGGGATGGGGGGGGCGCTCGGCTTCGGCGGAAGGGGATTGGGAGGCCCCAGCCGACGGCGATTACACCTTTTCCGCCAACACCCCCAATCCGGTCCAGGTATGGGTGGATGGAAAGCTGGCCCTGTCCTCCATCACGGCCGATTGGGTCAAGCCCCGCCTGGTTTCCCATACCCTTTTCCTCACGAAAGGGACCCACCACGTGCGTTATGTGACCTTCATGAGGGTGGATGCCTGGTTTGACCGGGTGACCCTACAAAACAAAAAAACCGGCTACCAGTCCGTTTTAGGCGAATAATATTTAAGGAATCCGATGGTCCCAAGGAAAAAAAAGCTTAAAACCAAACTTTCCCCACGAAAGGCCGATTCCTCCCGGCTCCGCCGGAAATCCGGGAAAGCCGCCCTTTCCCCGGCCAAGCTTTCGGCCAAGGATAAACCCGTTCCCCTCGGCGCGGACCGGTTCGGCTACCTCGTGGCCGCCTTTTTCACGGTCATGGCGGGCCTCCTGGCCCTGCCCAACTACAACCTTCTTTTCTATCCCGGCAACGCGTTCATCAAAAATCAAATCCAGGTATTCCCCCCCACTAATTGGTTCGCCCACCTTCCGGCAACACCCCTGATCCTCATCGGCTTTATCGCCCTTGCGGCCCTCTTCCGTATGATCCCCCCGGTTCCGGAAGGGGGATGGGACATCCCGGTTGGGCCGGCCCGGGCCGGATTCTGGTTCTTCATGGCCCTGGGGGCCTACCTGCGCCTGGAAAACCCACACCAGCCGGTGGGCTTTTTTTGGGACGACCACTACACCATCGACTCGGACATCCGGAACATGCTGGACTTCCACAAGTTTTATTTCCTTTTCCCGGTGGGATGGCGGGAGCCCCTTTTTCCCTACCTCTCGGCTTTCCTCTGGCTTTTTGATTCCCACGCCACGGGCCAAGTGGTCGTGCTGCTGGCGGATGTCCTCATCGACATGGCGGCCCTCTGGCTTTTCTACCTGATCGGCAAGGAAATCGGGGGCCGGCGGATGGGCCTGCTGCTTTTGGCCCTGGGGGCCATCTGCAAGACCATGGTCATGGTGTGCAAATTCGAATACGGGAACAATACCTGCGTCCTGGCCAGCGCGGCGGCCATGCTTTTTTCCCTGAGGCTCCTCAAGAAACCCGGACTCAAACATTTCATGGAATGGGGCGCGGCCCTGGGCTTCGGGGCCTTCGCCTACGTCCCCTTCCGCCCTTGGACGCCCGTCTTCCTGGGAGCGGCCTGGCTTTGGGTGCTCAGCGATAAAAAAGAACGGCGGTTCGACGCCTACCGCCTGGCGCTGGGGCCGGGCCTGCTCCTGGCCTGGGCCTTCTTGTTCATCTACAAGAATTCCTTCCTGCCGGAGGAGAGCGGATGGGTGCGCTTCCTATCCGGGCCCGGGGCCGTGGCGGCGGGGCTGGCCCTGGCCTCCAGCTACGGGAGGGTGTTCCTGGAGGAAAAAAAGAAAGGCTTCAGCAAACTCTTCGGATGGGCCACGGGAGCCTTCGTGACGGCCCTGATCATGGCGCCTTTTTATCTCCACCCGCATTATTCCGAGCACGTGGCCGACATCTCCGCCTTCAGCGCCAAGTTCACGGCGCCGGGCCAAGGCTGGCGAAAGGTCTGGGAAAACACTTCCTTCACGTGGAAACTGCTGTTCGGCCAAGTGGACCACGTTTCCCGCCTTCCGGCCATCGGGGACTCCCTTTACGAGTTCGGGGTGGCCGCCTGCGCCCTCCTGGGGCTGGCTTATTTCATCGCCCGCCCGGGGTGGCTTCCGGCCTTTGTCGTATCGCTGTTTTTCATCAGCACGGTGGGGGGCATCCTCTCCAACGGGCCCCATTCGTTCCGCTACGTGATCTGCGACCTGCCCCTGCTCTTGACCGGGGCCTGGGGTTTGAACCGGCTTTGGCTGGCGGCCTTGCAGGCCTTCCCGGTCCGTTGGATCAACGGGGCCGTGGCCCTGGCCTTCCTGGCTTTCCTGGGCTGGGAGACGGGGGAGAACCATAAATTGACCTGGGAATGGATGGGCCAGGAAGCCCAAAACACCATCGTTTGGGACCAGGCCCGGCGGGAAATGCCGGACCACCGGGTTTACCTCGTGCAGCATGATCCGGGTTTCTACGCCGCCTGCGCCATGGAGGTGCTGGCCGACCAATCGGACCTGTTCCAAGCCGCCGACAGCAACAGCATCGATTTGACCCCCGATGAGAAGGGAAAAGACCTCGCGGTTTTGGTCTCTGGGAAGGATACGGACGGACAGAAAAAAATCGAATCCGAGTTTCCCGGGATCGTATGGAACAAAAAATCCTATTACCTGCAGTCGGACGATGATATCCCCTACTTGTGGTGGACGGAGATTCCCTTCGACCGGATACCCACGGACGAGAAGGCCTATTTCCACGTCCGGCGGGTTTCCCCCTGGACGTGGCGGCGCCGCTGCTACGGTTATTACGGGCTCGGCCGCGGGCTGGTCCTTTACGAAGACCGGGTGACCCGGTGGAACGACAACCTCCCGCCCCGGTCCCTGATCGACTGGAACAACTCCATGCGGGTAGAGGGCGATTGGAACGTCACCGCCGCTGGTTCCTATAAACTGGCGCTGCGTACCGGCAACGTGCTTTGGTTTTTCCTGGACGGCAAAAAAGTGATGGAAGTGACCCCGGAGGGGGGCGGAAGGCGAACCTGCCAGGTGTCGCTGGAGAGGGGAACCCACCACGTGGAACTGGTCACGGCCTTCGCCGCCGAACACCAGGTCCCCACCGTCTATGTGACCGCGCCCGGAAGCGGAACCGAACAGCCGCTGGACGAATTGGCGGCCAGCACCGCCCCGCCGGTGGATCTCCCCGCCGCCGTTTCCACTCCCGCGCCGGAGGCGAAGTAACCGTGGCTTCTTCCAAACGGAAAAGAACGGCGGCGCGGAAAAAAACGCCATCGCCCCTTAAATCGAAAGCCCCGGCCGCCCCATTTCCGAAAGGGATGGAAACCCCAGAGCCTCACCTTTTCACGGGCCTGATTCTTTCTTGGGCGCTGGCCGTGCTGGCACTGTTGTCCCTCCCCAACGCCAAGCTCCTGGTTCCGGGTTGGAACTTTTTTTCCCACCAGCCCTTTTACCCCCTTCTATTGGCCGGTTTCGCCGGGATGGTTTATTTTTTCAGGAAAATACCGGAAGGGGGGGGCGTCCCGGATATCCGCCCCGTCCTTTCCCGGCCGGTTTTTTGGGGGCTCCTGGTCCTGGGCGTGGCCATCCGGCTCCGGCAGATTCACCGCATCTGCGGCTGCATCGACAACGACCACTGGATGTGCGCGGACGAAGGGCTGAAAATACTGGTGGAAGGGGACCGGCCCATCCTGCTTCCTTACGGCGAAAGGGAGCCTTTTTTCGCCTATCTTTCCGCGTTCATTTGGTCCTTCATGCCCCAGGCCACGGCCAATGTCGCCCTCACCCTCTCGTCGGTCACGGTGGATGTTTTCATCCTTTGGTCCTTCTACCTTTTAGGCAAGGAGTTCGGGGGGCGGCGCGGGGGATTGATCCTCATGGCCATGGGGGCCATCAGCAAGACGTTGGTGGAGATCTCCAAGATCAACTTCGGCTTCCATTCGGACGTCCTGGCTTGCGCCCTCACGATTCTTTTCCTGTTCCGGCTCCTGAAAAAACCCAAGCTTTCCCGCTTCATCGCGTGGGGCCTGTCCCTGGCCCTGGGGTCTTATGTTTACGTGGCTTTCCGTTTGTGGACTCCGGCCATCATCGGCGGGTTGTGGCTGTGGATGATGGGGCGGCCGGAATTGCGGCCCAAGAGCCGAACCGCCCAGGCCCTGGCTTGGGCCGTCATGGTGGGCTGGGGCTTCGCTTTTTTTTACGTCAACCGGGTCCTTCCCCACGACTGGGGTTGGGTCCGGTTTTTCGCCTCGGGGTGGGGACTTTGGCTGTTTTTGGCGGTTT
>JASHNQ010000074.1 GCA_030041545.1 candidate division FCPU426 bacterium
GAGGTGGAATTGCCCGCGCAGAAAAGCACCGAGACGCCGGAGCCCCCGTAGGCGTAGAACTGGTTCATGGCCTCGGTGCTGGGCGTGGAGTTGGAGGTGACGCAGTCGTCCGTCGAGGCGCCTTGGGTAAAGGTGCAGGCCCCACCGGAGTTCGCGTTCCAGGTGCATTGGGAAAAAGCGGCGGAGGCCGTCAAAAAAACGCAGGGAAAAACCGACACGACAATCGCAAATAGGAAACGGTTCTTTACTTTCAAACCAGGGATAAAACCTGTTGAAAAAATTTTTCCCCAAAAATTGACTTTGGGTATTTTGGACATCCCTATCGCCTCATTCAAAAAACGATATTAGTTTTATAAAACTTAAATTGACATGTTTCAAAAAATTTAAATTCTTGACTTTGTAAACCAAAATTTATGAAAGCGATGAAAACATTGTTTTCACATTAAATTTTAACACCATTTATCGATTTAAGGGACTAAATTTTTCAGTAAATTTATATTAAATAAGCCTGTTATCAGGCATTTTTGATATCTAAGGGGGAACCCACAGGCTTGATCCCCTAGCACCCTCCAAGGATCAAAGCGCTTGCTCTCTCCTCCCCAAGGCTAGTGAAAGCTTGCCCTAAAGCCTGGGGAAGGCCCTACCACCCGGGGGTGGATGAGTTGCAGTTTGGAGAAAATGTCTTGGAACCGGAAATGCCTGGAATACAATCCAGAGCGGTTTCCCCTTATGGCAGCGCATTGAATGCCGGGAAGAGTTTAAGCAGTGAAAACGGCCAATGACCCTGTTTTGGACCAAGGGATTCCTTCCATTTTCCCGGGGAAATTCCGCCAAAAGATTCTAAGTGGGAAAAAACCGTGGAAACCGCATCCCAAAGGCAAGCCGTCTTGTTTGAAGAATTGCTATTCGAAATGAAAAGCATTAAAGTTAGCCCCCTTATGACAGGTGCGACCCAAGCCTTGCCCATGGCGGACGCCAAAAAGATAGTCGAAGACCTTTTCGAGCCCAATCCCCGCATCTATTGGCCCGATTTCCTATTCCACGCGGCCCTCGGGTGGGGCGCCTTTTACCTGGCCATCCGTACGCCCGATTTTTCCCCGGCCCAAATCCTTAGCCTGGTGGTTTCGGTCCTATCCCTTTACCGGGCGGTGATCTTTATCCATGAGTTGACCCATTTGAAAAAGGATACCTTTCTCCTCTTCCGGATCGCGTGGAACATCCTTTGCGGGTTTCCATTCCTTGTTCCTTCCTTTACTTATATGGGCGTGCATATCGACCACCACAAGCAAAAAATGTACGGTACCAAGGACGATGGTGAATACCTTCCCTTTGTGCTGGCCGGCCGTTTCCGGATCGTCCTTTTCTTTATGACCATGCTGGTGGTGCCCCTCGTCTTTGCCGTCCGTTTTTTGCTGACCCCCCTTTCCTACTTCATCCCTCCCTTGCGCCGGCTGCTTTGGGAATACCTCTCTTCCCTTTCCATTGACCCCGAATGGAAAAGGCCCGAACCCCGGGAACGGGACGGCGAATGGTGGCGGCTCCAGGAATTCCTGACCTTCCTCTTCGTTTTCGTTTGTGGGCTTTTGTTGTGGAAGGGGATGCTGCCCTTGAAAGCCCTGGTGGTCTGGTACCTGGTCTCGACGCTGATCCTGCTGGCCAACGGCCTTAGGACCGTAGCCGCCACCCACTGCTACCGCAACCCCGCCGACCATGTCCTGGAGTTCTCGGAGCAGTTCCTGGATTCGGTGACGGTCCCCGGCAACCCGGTCACCACGGGCCTTTGGGCGCCGGTGGGGTTAAGGTACCACGCCGTACACCATCTCTTTCCCGGTATGCCTTACCACAACCTGGGGAAGGCCCACCGCCGCTTGATGAAGGAGCTTCCCGAAGACTCGGTTTACCGCCTCACCCTTCGCAAAAGCCTTTGGGATGGCTTTGCCCGGATTTGGCGGGAGACAACCGAAGCCCAGGCCGCGCAGGCTTCGAAAGCGGCCACTTCTTCCCCCAAAATTTCATGATAAAAAAGAACAGGATGAGATCATCTTCCTCCCGCCCAAGGAAATCTTTTTCGCTCAGCCTTCCTGACCGGCTCTGCGCCTTCCCTCCCCGGCCCCCTCAAGTGACAAAATAGTCCAGGGCTTGTTGCATCGCAAAATAGGCCTGCAACCCGAAAGAGGTCAAAAGGTAAGGGACTTCCTTCCCCCTGAACCGCAAAGCGAGGGCCATAAATAAGGGGAATAAAACCAATAAATACCGCATGTAGGACCCCAAATTTCCCGAAAGGGCGGGTACCAGTCCCAGGGCCAGGCAATAAACAAAAAAAACCCGGTTCAGCGCCCTCGCCCAAAGGACAAGGACCCCCAAGTAAAGCAGGAAAAAAAACCTGTTCAAAAGTTTCAGGAAAAGGCCAGGCGGCGTGGAGTCCACGGACAGGAAGGTTCGGGCGAACCACTGAAGGGGGTGGGTTAGGTTTTGGACGTCAAAGTGGAATATAAAAGACTTCTCCGCCTCAAAGGCGCAAAAAGCGTCGCCCGTCATGGCCTTCATCGCCAGGAAATAGGCCCCCGCCCCCAGGATGATGGCCGCCGTGGGAAGCCACCGGCGCCCGGTAGGCCTTCCCTGGTTCTTTCCCTCTTCCCGCCACGCCATCAAGGCGGGAAACAAAACCAGTATTCCGGTCGGCCGGGTCAAGGGCAGCCAAAACGCGCAAAAAGCCGACAACCCATATCTTTTTTGGTCCCAATAGAAAAAATAGGCGATAGCCAACAAGAGAAAGAGCGATTCGGTGTAAAGCATGCCCAAATAGAACCCCGTGGGAAAGGCCAGGAGGAAGAGGCAGGTGAAAAAAGCCGTGCGCTTGTCGAAGTATTCCAGGCAAAGTCGGTACAGGTAAACCATGGCCAAAACGGCGCAGGCCTGGGAAAGCAACAGGCCCCCCAGCAAGGGCCGCCCTCCCAATAAAAGGCCCGCCACGCGGACCAAAAATGGGAACAGCGGATAGAAGGCATTCGTGAATTGGTGGGGATGGTAGCCATGGTCGGATAAATAAAGGTAAATCTGCCCATCCCAGGTTTTAAGGGGGGTCCAAAAGTGGGGGGCTTCGCCCGCGGGATAAACGAAGTTGGCCCAATAGTTGGGGGTGTTAAAGGGAAACAAGAAATAAGCCAGGTAGGCCCAGCCGAGGAGGGCCGCCTTGATCAGCAAGGTCCAAAGGACAAGGCTCTTTAAACCGTAAAGCGTGCCGTTTCTTCCAACGGAGGCTCGTTTCAAGGTTTCTCCCAAACGATATTCTTCCACTCAGGGAGTGGCAGCCCCAGGGCCGAAAGGCAATCCTCAAAATCCTTCGGTGGGGCGGCGAAAAGCTCCTTCACCGAACCCGTGGCGGGGTGCTGGAAGGAAATCCGAAAGGCGTGCAGCATCTGTCGGCGGGCCTCCGCGGCGGAGCCGCCGTAAACCTCGTCCCCCAGGATGGGATGATGGATGTATTGCAGGTGCACGCGGATCTGGTGGGTCCGTCCCGTCTCCAGCTTCAAGTGAAGCAGGCTGGCGGTTTCGTTGGACTCCAAGCCTCTGAAATAAGTGACGGCCTTTTTCCCGCTTTCGGCCCGGACCGCCATTTTTTTGCGGGCGTTCACGTGCCGCCCGATCGGGGCATCCACCATCCCCCGTCCCGCCAACTTTCCCTTGGCGATCCCCAAGTATTCCCGGCTGAGCTGCCGGTACCTCAACTGCTTGACCAGGCTTCGGTAGGCCCGGTCGGTTTTAGCCACCACCAGGAGCCCGGAGGTGTCCTTGTCCAGTCGGTGGATCAAGCCGGGCCGCTGGACCCCCCCTACGCCCGCCAAACCGGGGCAATGGGCGATCAAAGCGTTGATCAGGGTATGGTCGGGGTTGCCGGCGCCCGGATGCACGACCAAGCCGAAGGGCTTGTTGAGCACTAAAACGTCCCCATCCTCAAAGACGACGTCCAAGGGAAGGGGCTGGGCCGGCAGATCCGGCTTTGGGGAAGGCGGAACCGTGACCTGGAAGGACTGGCCCTCCAAGACGGTCATTCCCGCCTTGACGGACCTCACCGGGAATTGGGGAGTCACATTCCCCCCCTTGATCAGGGTTTGGACCTGGCTGCGCGAGAAGGAGGGGAGTTGGGACGATAAAAAAACGTCTAAGCGTTCCCCGTTTTGGCCGGCGGGAACCGTCAAAAACGCGGTTTGGGGCGATGTGGAAGAAGGGTTCATGTCCAGGAAGTTAGCTTACCATCCTCTTCCTCCATGGAAACGAGGATTCGGCCCAAAAGGGGGCCTAGGAAATGGCTTTATGGGGGGGCCGTTTCCAGAGGATCCAAGTGATCAAGGCGAGGGAAAGGCAAACCAGGATGGCGCTGGTAGCTTGCGAAGCCGAGCGGAAACGAAACAGGAAGTTCACGCTCCGGTCCAACCGCCAGATTTCAATAACGAACCGCAAAAGCCCGTAGGTCAGGCCGTAGAAACTGATGGTCAGCCAGGGATAACGGATGGTCCAGCGCCTGATCCATAACAAAAAGAAGAATAAGCCTAAATCGCCAGCTAGTTCCCACAACTGGGTGGGAAGATGGGGCAGTTGGTCCTCCGCTCCGGGGAAAACCCAGCCATGTCCCCAATCGAATATTCCCTGATGGGGGTCCGCCACGATCCCATAGCAGCAGCCGTTCAGGAAACATCCGACCCGGCCGATGGCCTGGCCCAAAAGGATGTAGGGGGCCACAAGGTCAAAAGCATAACTAAAAGGCCATTTTTCAACCTTGAACCAATACCAGGCAACGGCAATGGCCCCAAAGAGGCCGCCATAATACACCAGCCCACCTTGCCAAATCTTGAAGGCATCCAAGCACTGGCCATTCCCAAATTCCGAATGGTTCTCCAGGACGTAAAAAATCCGGGCCCCCAGGAGCGAACAAACGATGACGTAGACCCCCAGGTCGAAGGCCTTTTGGAAGCCTTGAGGGTAGGTCAGGCCGACCTTGGGCGCGATGTACCGGCCCGCGTCCTTGGCGAAAAGGTAGATGCTGAACCCGAGGGCCACGGCCATGCAAAGGCCGTAGGAATAAAAATGAATTCGCCCAACCGAGAATAAGATGGGGTGCATTTAAAACCTTTCTGGGGAACGGCTGCCCTTGCCCCATAAGTATCCGAGGACGAGAAGAGTCAGCCCCACCGTGATGCAGGAATCCGCGACGTTGAACACATACCATTGGTGCTGGTGGTAACGGACGTCGATGAAGTCCACGACTTTCCGGTAAAAAACCCTGTCGATAAAATTACCCATGGCCCCGCCCCAAATCAACCCCAGGGCGAACCGGTGCAGTTTCCTTTCGCGGGGGATGAACCGCTGGTAGGCGTAAACGATCAATCCCGCCCCGACGGTAATAAGGATGAAAAATGGAATCCGGACGTAGGCCGGCATGTCGGCCATAAAGCCGAAAGCCGCGCCCGGGTTTTGAATGTAAGTCAGGTAAAAATATTCCCTCAGCACGGTCACCGAGATCCCCAGTTTGCAATACTTGACGATCAGGAACTTGGTTACCTGGTCAAGGAGGACCGCCGCCAAGGAAACCCCACGGAGGCTCATGCCGCTGTCTTCCAGCTCTGGGAGGCGATGAACTCGACGAGGAGGTAAAAAAGCCCAACTGTAATGCAGGAATCAGCCACGTTGAAGATATAGGGGAACCATTGAACCTCGTGGTAACGCATCTCAATGAAGTCGATCACCTTACCGTATAAAAGCCGGTCCACCAGGTTGCCCAAGGCGCCGCCCCACACCAGCCCCAGGGCGACACGGGTGAGAAGGCGATCCGGGGAGGCCATGCGTTGGTACATATAGACGATGAGGGTGGCGGCCGCGGTGGAAGCGATGAAGAAAGGGATGCGTACCAGGGCTTCCATGTTCGACATGAAGCCGAAGGCCGTTCCGGGGTTTTGGGTATAGGTGAGGTAAAGCAAGTTGGGTAACACCGGAATGGATTCGTTGAGGGAAAGGGTGTTGAGGACGAGGAACTTGGTGAGCTGGTCCAGGGCCACGACCAGCATGGAGATGCCGATGAGCATCATGAAGCTGTTTCCGTCTTGGCGAAGGCGGGGTGCCTTTTCACCACCGGCCCGCAGCGGTGGCAGATGTCGGGGTAGGTCTTGTCCATTTGTTCGGTGGGGTAATAGTTCCAACACCGGGCGCATTTTTGGCCTGAAGATCTCCTTGCCACAATTTTCATTTGCAAGCTAGCGTCTTCCGCCTCCATAGCCTCCACCGGGGGCGTGCCCTGCTTGATTTCAACCTTTGAAACCAAGAAATAATATCTCAGCTGGTCCAAGTCTTTTTGAAATTCTTCTTTCACGTTTTTATTTTCCACATAAAGTTCCACTTCCGCTTCCAGGGAACTTCCAATCGTTTTGGACTGGCGCAAGGCTTCCAATGACTTGGCCACTGCCCTTTTGGCGGATAGTATCCACTCCCATTTCTGCTGGAAAACTTGACCCATTCCCGTGTCCCCGTCTGCCCAATAATGCGCGTTAAATACACTTTTCTCTCCATTTTGCCGGAAACCATCGGGAAGACCCTGCCATATTTCCTCAGCCGTAAAGGAAAGTATCGGCGACACAGCCACCACGAAGTTTTTAAGGATATCGTAAAGAACGGTCTGGGCGGCCCGGCGTGCTGTGGAATTAGCCTCAAAGGTGTAAAGCCGGTCCTTAAGAATGTCAAAATAGCCGGCGCTTAAGACGGTGGAAAAGAAATTATCCACCTGGTGGAAAACTCGTGTGAACTGGTACTCGTCATAAGCCTTTGTGAGCGCGGCCAGGGTTTTGCGGGCCTCCATCCAGGCCCAACTGTCCAAGGACGTCATGTCGTTTACGGAAACACGATAGAGGGCCGGATCGAAATCCGACAGGTTGCCCAGGATAAACCGGAAGGTATTGCGGATGCGGCGGTAGGCCTCCGACATGCGGTTGAGCCTGTCTTCGCTGATAGACACGTCCTCCGTGTAGTCCTCGGAAGAAACCCACAGACGCAAGATGTCAGCGCCATATTTTTTAACCATCTCGTTCGGATCAATAACGTTGCCCAGGCTCTTATGCATGGCCTTACCTTCCGCGTCCAACACCCACCCATGGGTTAAAACACCGTTAAAGGGCGCGCGGCCTTTCAGGGCCACCCCAGTCCAAAGCGCGTGCTGGAACCATCCGCGGTGCTGGTCGCTTCCTTCCAAGTAAAGGGTGAATGGGGGGTTCTTCAGTTCATCCCTTTGGTCCATGACCGCGAAGTGGGAACTCCCCGACTCGAACCAGACATCCAAAATATCCTCTTCCTTAACGAAATCGGCGGCGCCACAGGAACATTTGAACCCTGGGGGAAGAACATCCCCAGCCTGGTGCTTAAACCAGCCGTCAATTCCCTCTTTTTGGACCATGTTGACGATGCGATCCAATATTTTGGGGTCTCCCACCACCTTTCCGCAGGCTTTGCAGTAAACGGTCGTAATAGGTACGCCCCAAGCTCTTTGGCGGGAAATACACCAGTCGGTGCGACCTTCCACCATATTTCGGATACGGTCTTTCCCCCAGGAAGGAATCCACTGCACTTTCTCGATCTCCGATAGACATCTTTTTCGTAAGTCCTGATGGTCCAATTCGATAAACCATTGGGCCGTGGCGCGGAAGATGATGGGGTTTTTCGACCGCCAGCAATGAGGATAGCTGTGCTTGATCGTTTGCAGGGAAAGCAGGCGCCCCAAGCCCTTGAGCTTTTCCACGATCTTGGGGTTCGCGTCCCAGACGCTCATTCCCTCGTATTCTTTCACCCGCGAGTCATACCTCCCCGCCTCATCCACGGGTGAATAGACGGGAAGGTTGTACTTCAGGCCGATCTCGTAGTCCTCCCGCCCATGCCCAGGCGCGGTATGCACCAGGCCCGTGCCCGCGTCGGCGGTCACGTGGATTCCCACCATCACGAGAGAATCCTGGCCCAAGAAGGGATGCCTAGCCACGGAGCGGTCCAGGGTCACACCTCGGGTTTCGTCGAGGATACTGAAATCCGTGGATTTCCAGCCGCACATGGCAGCAACTTGGGGCAAAAGCACCTTGGCCACGATGTAATAGGCGTCCGCCACCTGGATAGACACGTACTCGAAATCCGGGTGCACGGAAATACCCAAGTTGGCCGGAAGCGTCCAGGGAGTCGTGGTCCAAATTAGGAATGAAAGGTTTTGCCGGGGGGTGTTGGGAAAAACGCCTTCGGGAAGCCGTTTCGCCGGGAAAGCCACTGTCACGGCCAGGGACTCGTGATCGGCGTATTCCACCTCGGCCTCGGCCAGGGCGGATTTGCACACCGGGCACCAGTGGATGGGCCTTAAACGGCGGCTGACATAGCCTTCCTTCACCAGGGCCGTCAGGGCTTTGACCAGGGAAAGTTCGTAGGCCGGGTCCATGGTCTTGTAAGGATGCCCGAAATCGCCGAATACGCCCAGGCGCTTGAACTCCTCCAATTGGCGGGCGAGGTATTTTTCCGCGTATTTTTTGCACTCGGCGCGGATTTCCACCTTAGACATCGCCTTGGCCTTGGGGCCCAGTTGTTCCATCACCTTGTGCTCAATGGGCATGCCATGGCAGTCCCAGCCTGGGACGTAGGGCGTGTCACGGCCCCTCAAGGCCTGGTATTTGACGATGATGTCCTTCAACACCTTGTTGAGAGCATGGCCCATGTGGATGTCCCCGTTAGCGAAGGGTGGGCCGTCGTGCAACACGTATTTGGGCGCGCCGGCTTTTTCGAAGGTCCGCCCATAAAAACCCAGCCCGTCCCAAAAGGGCAGGCGGGCGGGTTCGGTCTGGGGAAGGTTGGCCTTCATGGGGAAGGATGTTTGGGTGATGTTAAGGGTGGACTTGTAGTCGGCCATTTTTTTAGATTCCCGTGAAAAATGAAGGGAAAGCTTATCAAAACACGCTGGAAATGTTTAGTGTTTTCTGGGTTTTGGGGGAGGACGGGGAAACCAGTCTTGGATCAACCCTGGACCCGCAACACGCTGTTGTCGCCTCCCAGGCCATCGTGGACCCGCTCGGGGCAGTTGGGATCGGGGATCCACTCCGCGTCGTCCAGGACGAACTTGTAGTGGTAGAGGCCGGGGTTCAAGGCAATCACGAACTGGAAGCTGCCGTCCGGCTGGGGCGCCATGGGGTCCGTTTCCTTGTCCCAATTGTTGAAGTTGCCCACCAGCGCCACCTTGGAGACCTGCCGGTAAGGCCGGTAGGAGAGGGTGATTTTGATGGGTGGCTCAAAGGCCACCACGCGGTTGCGGCCGCGCGACTTGGCCTGGTAAAGGCTGTTGTCCGCTTTTTTGATCAGGTCGTCCTCGGTGGCGGCGTCCACGGGGAAGGTCGCCACGCCCGCCGAAAGGGTGATTTTGCCCAAGGGCTGGGATTGCATGCGGTCGAAAAGGGTCTCGGCGGTCCTTTGGCGGATCCGCTCGGCCAGTTCGGCCGCCCGCCGGCGGCTGGTTTCCGGAAGGATGAGCACCATTTCCTCGCCCCCGTAACGGGCCACGATGTCCACCTCCCTTGCTTCCTGCTTGAGGATGTTGGCGATTTTCTTCAGGACCTCGTTCCCCGCCGGGTGTCCGTTGGAGTCGTTGTATTTCTTGAAATGGTCGATGTCCAGGATCACCAGGGACAGGAGGCGCTGGTACCGCTCCGCCCTCAGGCGCTCCTCCCTGAGCCTTTCCAGGAAATAGCCGAAGTTATACAGGCCGGTCAAGCGGTCGGTGATGGCCATTTGGCGGGCCCGCTCGTAAAGAAGGGCGTATTCGATGGCCAACACGTCCTGGCCGCCCCCGTCCTCCCGCAGGCGCATGGCGCCCTCGAAAAAAACCAGGCCTAGCCGGTTCAAAAGCATGGACACCTGGCCCACCGCCTGGAGGTGGGCGGGGGCCTCGGGCTGGCTTTCGTGCGCCGCGCGCACGATCTCCCGCACCGCCTCCCCCACTGCGTCCCTCATGGAGAAGAGCAGGAACACCATGTCGGTGGAGGTCATCTGGTGGTTCGCCTGAAGGGCCTTGAGGTGGGAGAGGATTTCCTTGAATTCGGCGTCCACCGCCTGTTCCACGCTCCCGGACCTCTCCACCAGGGTCACCAAGTCCAGGATCAGGCCGCGCACTTCGTCGAACACCCCCGAATCCCCGCTGAAAGCGTCCAGGCGGGTGGATAATTGGCGCGCCGAGTCCCGCCAGCGGTTCTGGAGCACGCCGTCTTTTTGCTGGAGCAGCTGGGTGAGTTTAAGGGGCCTGGTTTCCATGGATGGTTCCATTATGGGAAGGGGAAAAAGCAGGGGCAAGAAGCCGGAAGCTTTAATTTTATTTTTTAAGGATTTCCCGGTAAAGTCCCAGGTATCGGGCCGCGGAGGCGTCCCAAGAGAAGTCCTGTTTCATGGCGCGCTGCACCAAGTCCTTCCAAAGTTTTGGTTGGTGGAAGGCTTCGACGGCCCGTTTGATGGCGAAAAGCAGTTCGTCGCCGCGGTAGTTGTCGAACACGAAACCCGTGCCCTTCTTTCCATCCGGCGAGAGGTTTTCCACCGTGTCGGCAAGTCCGCCCGTGCGGCGCACGAGGGGAATGGTGCCGTATTTCATGGCGATCATTTGGCCCAAGCCGCAGGGCTCGAAGCGCGAGGGCATGAGGAACAGGTCGCTGCCTGCGTAAACCATCTTGGAGAGGCGTTGGTCGAACCGCAAGGCGGCCGCCAGCTTGTCCGGAAACCGGCCCTGCAAATCCTCAAAAAGGGAGTGGTACCGCGGTTCCCCCGTCCCCAGGATCACGAACTGCACGTCCAGGGAAAGGAAGCCCTCGATGATTTCGGCGATCAGGTCCATGCCCTTTTGGTCGGTCAGCCTGGAAACCAGCCCCACCACCGGTGCGCCAGCCTTGGACGGAAGGCCCATTTCGGCCAGCAACTTTTTCTTGGATTCCGCCTTTTTCTCATGGTTCTTAACCGTATATTGGGCCGGAATTTCCCTATCCGTAGCGGGGTTCCACTCGTCGTAATCGACGCCGTTGAGGATGCCGTGGAGGTTCGGGGACCGGGCCTTGAGCACTCCTTGGAGGCCGTGGCCGAACTCATCGGTTTGGATTTCCTGGGCGTATCTTTCGGAAACGGTATTGAGGGCGTCCGAATAAACCAGCCCCGCTTTTAGGTAATTCACCTGGTCGTAAAATTCCAGCTTGTCGGGGGTGAACTCCTCCCAGCCGATGCCGGTCATGGGCAGCACGTATTTGGGAAAAAGCCCCTGGTAGGCGATGTTGTGGATGGTGAACAGGGTCCTCGTGGAAGCGTAGTCCGGGTCGTCCCGGTAAAGGGTCTTCCGGTAGGCGGCGGCCAAGCCGCTCTGCCAATCGTTAAGGTGGAGGATATCCGGCCGCCATTGGAGGGCCTTGGGCATTTCCATCACGGCGCGGGCAAAAAAGGCGAACCGTTCGGCGTTGTCGTGGTAGTCCCCCTCGGGGGTTCCGTAAAATCCATCGCGGTCGAAATAACGGTCGTTTTGGATGAAATAAACCGTCGCGTGCGTGTCCCCTAAGCGGGTGGAAAGGATGTCCGCGCTCATTTCCCCCATTCCCATGGGAACCCTCAGATCCTTGACCGCAACCTTTAATTTGTATTTTTCCGGGGAAATGCTCCGGTATTTGGGCAGGACCACCGATACTTCGCACCCCAATTTCAGGAGGGCGCGGGGAAGGGCTCCCACCACATCGGCCAACCCTCCTGTCTTGGCGAAAGGAACCACTTCCGAGGCCGCCAAAAGGATTTTAAGCGGGCGGCGGGAAGGGTGGGCTTCTTTGGAAGAGGGCGTGGAATGCGTTTTAGTTTTTTTCAAAGCGGTTCGAGGCATGGAATCCTGCCCATCTCCAAGGATTTATTGATGTCGGACAAAATAATCGAATCGAGGGCCTTCCAAACCGCTTTGCCAGCAATAGAATTTGCCAGCAATAGAAATGGAAGGCGCTCTATTCGATTAATAATGTTGACATCAATAATAAAGATTTAAAATATCGAATTCGGCATTATAGGGGCCGGGTAAGGAGTGTCAAGGAAAGAGGCGAAAAAGAACGCAACAAGAGCGCTGGGAGAAATTTTAATCGTTTTTCATGGGAGAGACCAGCGTTTTTCCAAATCCGCCGGCCCGATTTGGGACTTCTCCTTGAGGGCCTCCTCCAACAAATCCCGGAGGCTGGTGTGAATTTTCCGGCGTGATTTCACTCTTTGGAAAGAATCATATCCACCGTTCCCTTCCGCCAAAAAATCGTTTACAGCCACCAGGTATTTTCGGCGGTCGTTCAAGGGTTCTTGCCCCACCAGGATTTTCAGCTCCTCGCCCTCTTTTTGAGCCTTTAGTCCCGAAATTTGTAAAAACCCTTCCTGCCCCCTTTTTTCAGCCGATGCCTCCAAGGCCTTTCTTAAAAAAGTCCCCGGCACATCCATAATGGTGATTTCACTGTCGGCGGGGCACAGCCCATAAAGAACCTCCCGTGTCAGCTCACCGGACTTAAAAACGGGATTGAAGAAACCGTTGTTCACCAGGGCGACTTCGGTTTGGGCCGCTTTGCGCAGGGCGTCGGCCGTGGTTTCGCCGATGAGGGAATCCCCACCGCTGGATTCGGTCAAATCGCCGGTCACGGTCGCCAGCACTTCCTCCAAAGGTTTGGATTTCAGCTTGGCCTTGTAACGTTCCAAGAGGGCCGCCATGGCCGGATCATCGGGAAGGTCGGAGGTGATGGGGATCAGCTGGTATTTGTAATCCCGGACGAAATATTCCTCTTTTTTGGTCTTGGGGTCATGGTGGCCTTCCACGGTCAGGTCCAGCCGGCCCAGGTAAAGCCCTTGGGAACCCGCCTGCACGATCAGGGGGCCCGCCAGGCTGCCATCGGCTTTGGTTTCCACGATCGGCTTGTCCAGCAGCGTGCGGCTGTAACCGCCGATGATGACGTGCAGGAAGGGGTTATCCTTGGCGAGTTTCCGGTCGCCCTCCACCCCCAATTGGCTCAAGGCGATGAAAAAATCAGCGTCTTTCTTCAGGATGGAGTGCAGCCCCTGGGCCGAGGCCCCCGGCGGGTTGAAGATGAGCCCCGAGATGTTGTCGCGCCGGGTCAGGGCGGGCGTGTCCGGGTTGCTGAAGCCGATCATCCCCACCCGCACTCCCGCGTACTTCAGGATGTAGGGCCGCATGAAATTTTGGAAGTTGTTGCGCACAACCGTATTGGCCGAGACCCAAGGGATGCGGAAAATCTTTCGGTATTCCACCAGGGTCTTCTTGCCGTAGTCGAAATCGTGGGGCCCCAGGCCTACGGCGTCGTATTGCATCAGCTGGTAGGCGGCGCAGTCCGCTTCGCCGCTCGTTAAATCGGAGAAGGCGGTGCCCGTGAACATTCCGCCGCTGTCCACCAAAAGCACCTTCGAGGGCCCGACTTCCGCGACGATTTTCTTGATCAAGGACGCCCGGCGGGTTACGCCGCCCACGGGCTGGGAGGGGTCGGTGGACGGCAAGGGGTCGACCTGGCCGCGGTGGTCGTTGGTGAAGAGGATCGTGAGGTGGGTTTCCCTGGCGGACGAGGCGGAAAAAACCAGGATAAAGCAGGATAAAAGGAGGGAAAACCTTTTGAGCCACGGATGAAAACGGATAAAAAGAAAAGATCTTTTTCGGTTTAAGCCAGAATCCATCCGTGACAATCCGTTTTCATCCGTGGCTTGGATTTTTTAGAATTCGCTGACGGCGTCCTGTTCGGTCTTCAGGATGTGGAAAAGTCCGGGCAGTTCCAGGAGGTCGAATACCTTGTAGATGTCGGAACTCACGTTGGCGATCTTGATGTCCCCTCGGTTCTTCCGGACATCCTTGATGATGCTCATCAGGACGCCGAACCCGGCGCTGGAGATATAGGTCAGTTTTTTCATGTTCAGGACGATCTTGTATTGTTTCTTTTTGAACAATTCCTGGAGGATGGCTTCGAACTCGCCGACCGTATTGATGTCCAGCACCCCCTCAATATCAACGACCGTCACGGACGTATTGGACATGGCCGATCGCGTGGCAAGGACCAGACGTTCCATTCAAAGCCCTCCTTAAACGTTGACAACCGGGTTGGGAATCAAAGCCTCGACGAACATCGGGGGGTCGAAAGGCACCAGGTCTTCCAAGCCCTCCCCCACCCCCAAAAAACGAACTGGAAGCCCCAACTGCTCGCAAAGGGCGACCACGATGCCGCCTTTTGCTGTTCCATCCAACTTGGTCAGCACCAGGCCGGTCAGCCCCATCCCCTTATTAAATTCCCGGGCCTGGCTTAAACCGTTTTGCCCGGTGTTGGCGTCCAGGACCAGCCATTTTTCCTGCGGAATTCCCGGCGCCGCTTTTTCGGCGACGCGGGCGATTTTGTGCAGTTCTTCCATCAAGTTTTGCCGGTTGTGGAGGCGGCCGGCTGTATCCACCACCAGGCAATCGGCGCCATGCGCAAGCCCCGATTTTAACGCGTCAAACACCACCGTGGAAGGGGCCGCTCCATGGGCTGCGCGAACGAGTTCTACTTTAGCACGGGCGGCCCATTCCGTCAGCTGTTCTTCTGCGGCGGCCCGGAAAGTATCAGCGGCGGCCAAAAGCACCTTGCGACCCTCCATGGAAAAACGGGCCGCCAGCTTGCCAGCCGTCGTGGTCTTCCCTGCTCCATTGACCCCGACCAGGAGAATCACCACCGGAGAGGCGGTTTTCCAAGCCGGATCGGCCTTGGAAAGCCTGCGTAGCACGGCATTTCTTAACTGCCCGGTCAAGATCTCGGCGTCGGCCTTCCCTTCCCTGTGGACGCCTTCCGCCACTTCCTTGCAGATGGCACGGGCGGTTTCGGTCCCCAGGTCGGCGGCTACCAGCCGCTCTTCCAGTTCCGCCAGGTCGCCGGGGATCAGCCTAGCCGGGCCCTTAAGAAGGGCTTCCAAAGGAACGGTCAATTGTTGAGCTGTTTTTCGGAGCCCGTTTCGGAACTTTTCGAATAAACCCATTTTCAACTGGCTTTCCCAGCGGGAGCATCTTTTTAGCTGCGCGCAGGACTTCGGCCACCGCCACGGAATCGCATTGATGGTTTTTGGCCCGAAGCACTTTGGGCCAAAAGGGTCCTACTTTCAAGGGTCCCCAACGCCTGGGCTCGCTCGGTCCAAAAACGGCCAAAACCGGCGCTGCCAAGGCGATCAAATGCATCAACCCGCTGTCGTTACAGACGAACAAATCAAAACTTCGGGCCGCCTCCAGTATAAATAAAACGTCGGATTGGGGAAGGACAAAGAGGTTGGGAATTTTGGAAGAGAGAGCCTTGAAACGTTGCAAGTTAATTTCTTCGCCCCTTCCATGGACGACTAAAAGCTTTATTCGTGGATGGGAAGACATCCGATCGGCAAACTCCATATATTTTTCCATGGCCCAGCGATTATCGGCCTTCTCGAGGGTTGGATGGATGGCCAAAAGAACGGTATTGGGTTCCAGTCCGATTCGGCGGTAAAAGTCTTTCACGCGTTCTTTAAGGATTGCGGGCACTTCCGGAATCCTCAGGGGAATTTCGGATTTAGGCTGTTGGATCCCTAATGGCTTCAACAATAGGAAACTTTTTTCCATTTCATGCAGGTCCTCCGGCGGTGGAGGGCTCCCATGGTTAAAAACCCTCCGGGAAATTTGCCATTTTCCCGCCTTTCCCCAAAAGCCGGCGCGGTGGGGGCATTTCGGGCAAAGGGCCATCAGCGCGGAGGTGGTGGAAAAGGGATAGGAATGGAAATCCACGACCAAATCAAAGCTTCGTTGTTTCAGCGCCGTGAAAAGAACCAAGCGGCCCAAGAAAGGTTTACGGGAAACGAGGATTTCCGATCGGGGGAAGAAAAACCGGGCGATGGATTCGTTCCGCTCACCGGCCACCAAGGTCAGCCGGCCCGAAGGTCCGAGAACCCTTTCCAAAGCTTGCAGCGCGGGCGTGGAGAGAAGTAAATCCCCTAGCCGGTCGGGGCGCAGGGCCAGCACCGACATGCCGACCTTAAGGCGGAAGGGGCCGGCGGAAGAATCCTGCGGGCCAAAAGTTTTCCAAAACAGTCTTTTGGCGGTTTTTTCGAACCGGCTTGTCAAAACCATGGAAGGCGCCTCGCCTTAAATTAAAAAAGTTTTGAATTGAATGGGGGCAAAACCCAAAACTTTTTTAAGAAACGGGGGATTCCTCCGGGGAATTTTCCTTGAACCGGGTGGAAATGATCTTGGAGACGCCCGACTCCTGCATGGTTACGCCGTACATCACGTCCGCGGTTTCCATGCTCACCTTGCTGTGAGTGATCATGATGAACTGGGTTTTCTTGCTGAACTCCCCCAACAGGTGGCAGAACCGGCCCACGTTGACGTCGTCCAGGGGCGCGTCGATCTCGTCCAGGAGGCAAAAGGGGCTGGGTTTGACCATGAAAAGCGCGAATAAAAGCGCGATGGCGGTCAGCGCCTTCTCGCCGCCGGAGAGCAGGGACACCGACTGCAAGCGCTTTCCCGGTGGCCGGGCCACGATCTCGATGCCGGACTCCAGCACGTCCCCTTCGTCGATCAGGATCAATTCCGCCCGCCCGCCCTCGAAGAGCCTCTGGAAGGTGTCCTTGAAGTTCTCCTGCACCATGGCGAAGGTGGAAGTGAAGAGTTCCTTGGAGGTCAGGTTGATCTTGTTGATGGCCTTTTGAAGGTCGTCCTTGGCCTTCAAAAGGTCGTCCCGCTGCTCGGTCAGGAACTTGTAGCGCTGGTTGAGTTCGTCGTACTCCTCCACCGCCACCATGTTCACCAGCCCCAGGCGCTCGATCTTGGCCCTCAGCTCGATGGATTCCGTTTCCGCGGCCTCATCGTCGAAGTCCTTTTCCACGGACACCGGCGGATTGTCCGGGTCCACCTTGTATTCCGCCTGCAGCTTTTCCTCGATGTTGCGCATTTCCACGTTCACTTGGGCGTCCTGCACCTCGAAATGGTGGAGTTCTTTCTGGATTTCATCGGCCTTGGCGCGGGCCAGGCGGACCTTTTCCGCCCTTTCCTCCGTTTCCATGGCGGCCCTTTCCCGTTTTTCCACGATGATCTTGACCCGGACGTCGGCTTCCCGCTTGGCCTCGGAAAGTCCGCCTACCTTTTTTTCCAGGTCGTCGAGGTCCAGGGACAGTTGCTGTTCCTGGAAGTCGATTTGCTTGTTCTCTTCCCCCTTCTGGACTGCCGATTGGGCCAATTGGTCCTGTTCCAACTGGTAGCGCTCCGCCTCTTCCTTGGAACGGGCGGCCACCTCGTCCAGGGCTGAAAGTTCCAGTTCGACCTGGAGGACTTGTTTGGAAATTTCCTCCTTGCGGGACTGCAGCTCCTGCAGGTGACGGCGGGCCTCGGAAATCTCCTCCTGGGTCAGGTGGTGGGCCTGCTCGCTTTCAGCCAAAAGCTGGCTTAATTCCTGGATGCGGTTTTTATCCGTGGTCCAGTGCTCCACCACCTGGGCCTTTTCCCTCTCTTCCGCGGCCTTTTGGAAAGTGAGCCGTTCCCGGGTTTCCCGTGATTGGGCGATCTCCTTTTCCATCTCCGCTAGGCGGATTTTCAGCTGCTGCCTCCGGGCCTCGGTGGAAATCAGGCGGTCTTCCGTGCCCTTGCGGTTCTTCTTGGTTTCGCTTAAGCGCCCTTCGGCCTCCTGGATCTGGCTCTCGAGGGTTTTGATCCCTTCCGACAGCTCGGACATTTCCCGGTGGCGGCCCAACAGTGAAACGCCGGTCACGGCCGATCCGGCCTTGAGGAAGCCCAAGGGACCCAGCCGGTCCCCCTCTTGGGTGACGAACCGGACCTTGGGGTAGGTCCGGACCAGGATTTCAGCCGCGGTCAAATTCTTGGCGAAGACGTCCTGGTCGAAAAGGAACCGCACCACCGGTTCCATGGGTGGATCGTATTTGAGCAGGGAGACCACCGAGGTCTCCACTCCGGCCTCCGAAAGCAATTTCTCCGGCAGCCGTTCGTCCTGCGCCCGCCGGAGGTCTTCCAGGACGAAAAGGGAGACCTTACCCTGTCCCTCGGATTTAAGGTAGTCGATGACTTTATGGGCCGTGGCGCGGTTTTGCACCACCAGGGATTGCAGTTGGCCGCCCAAAAGGGCTTCCACGGCGTTTTCATGGGCCTCATCCACGGAGATCAGGTTGGCCACCACGCCCAAAACTTCCTGCCACATGAGGGGCTCGTTTTGCTTGGCCTGCAGGACCACCTTGACGCCCGCGTCGTAGCCGGTCAGCTTGTTCTGGAGTTCCTCCAGTACGCCATAGCGGGACCGCGCCTCCGAGCGGCTGTTGTTCAACTGCTTCAAGTTGGAGTTGATGTCGTCGATCTGGGTTTCTTGCTGGACCAGGGCGTCTTGGAGCCGGAGGACGCCTTCCTCCAATTGGGATTCCTCGGCCTGGGCTGCGCCCTTCTCCTCCTGGATTCGGGCGAGCCGTTGTTCCGTTTCCCCCAGTTCCCTTTGCAGTTGCCCGATTTGGGCGGCCAGGTCTCCCACGCGGCGGGAGGTCGCCTCGTCCTGGGATTTCAAGGATTCCAATTCGGCTTTCATTTGCGCGGCCTTCTTGACCAGGTCCATCGCCGCCGCGCTCTTGGTTTCCAAATCCCGGTTCTTGGCCGACAGATCGCTGTCCAGGGAGGCCAGTTTCTCCCGGAGGCCCGCCTTGAGGCTGTCTTTTTCCTTCTTTTGGGTTTCCTTGTTCTGAAGGAGTTGGAGCCTCTCCGCCACCCAAACCTTCAGCTGCTCCACGCGGCCCAGGGCCTCGGCTACCTGTTGCTCGTTGCGCAGCTTTTGGTCGGCCAGCAGGTTGCGGTGCCGCTTGGTGCCTTCCACCCGTCCCTGGGTTACCTCCACCTCGCTGGCGGCCTTATAGGCTTGTTCCCGGACGCCCGCCAGCTCCTGCTCGATCTCGTTCAATTGGGCCCGGTGCCCTTTTTCGTCCTGCTCCAGCTTGCGGGTTTCGGCCTGGGCCGACTCCAGACGCTCCTTCACCTGGTTCATTTTTTGGTGGAGGTCCTTGAGTTTTCCCTTGAGCTTGACGGACTTGTGGAGGTGGATCTTAACCTGCAGCTTGGCCAGTTCCTCCTTGTATTCCCGGTATTTCTCGGCCTGTTTAGCCTGGCGCTCCAGGGTGGAAATCTGGCGTTTGATTTCGGCGATGATGTCCGAAATGCGGATGAGGTTCTGGTCGGTGGCGTCCAGTTTGCGTAGGGCCTCCACTTTTCGGGCCTTGTACTTGGTGATGCCCGCGGCTTCCTCGAAGATGGCCCGGCGCTCAGTGGGCTTGGACATGATGATCTGGTCCATCTGGCCCTGGGCCATGACCGAGTAGGTGCTCACCCCCAGCCCCGTTCCCATGAAAAGCTCCTTGACGTCCTTGAGGCGGGCGGGCGCCTTGTTGATCAGGTATTCCCCTTCGCCGGAGCGGAAGACCCGCCGGGTGATGGAAATCTCGTTGAATTCCAGGGGGATGGTCTTGTCCTCGTTGGAGAGGGTCAGGGTGACCTCCGCCATGCCGGAGGGTTTTCGGGAGTCGGTGCCGTTGAAGATGACGTCCGTCATTTCCGAGGCCCTCAGGCCCTTGGCGGACTGTTCGCCCATGACCCAGCGGATGCCGTCGGCCACGTTGGTTTTTCCGCAGCCGTTGGGCCCCACCACGGCGGTGATGCCGGGCTCAAAGAGAAGTTCGGTTTTGTCCGCGAAGGATTTGAAGCCGTTGATTTCGAGCTTTTTAAGGAACAACCTTCGGTCTCCATGGGGAAGAGTTCGATTTTCGAGGCAAAAAGGCTGGACAGGCGTTGAAAAGGGACTTCAAGGGGGACTGTATCATCCCAACCGGTAGATGGCAAGGGCTTTCGAACCACCAAATATAGGGCAAAACCAGTCCACAGTTGACAGCCCACAGTCGGCAGCAAGAACGGTGGTGCCGTAGCTTAAAGTTCTTGCTGTGAGCTGTTAGCTGCCAGCCGTGAACTGCCTTCAGTTGAATTCCAACAGGGAAAAAGCCAGGTTGGTGCGCCGAAGGCGGCTGGAGATGAGGCTGATCAAGGTGCAAAAAACGTCGTAGGCCACGTCCGGGTTTTTCTTGAGGAACTTCTTGAAATCATCCCCTTTGACCACGTGCACGGAACAGTCCTCCCGCGCCTTGACTGTGGCGGAATAAGGGGCGTTATCGAATACGCTCATCTCGCCGAAAATGGAGCCGCGGCTTAAATCCGCCAGGTATTTCTTGTCGCCCGGCTCTTTGCCAGACTTGGAAACTTCGGCCCTGCCGTTGATCATGATGTGCAGGTTGCCGCCCGGCTGGCCTTCCTCGATGATGGCCTGGCCCGCCTTGTACTCCTGGACCTTGCCCAGTTTGAAAATCTGGCTCAGGGTCTTGTCCTGAAGGCCGTCGAACAGGCTGACTTCCTTCAAAAAATCCGTGGCCGGTGCTTCCTTGCGCACTGACATAATCCCCCCTAAAAAATAAGTTTTGAGTTCTAAGTTTTGTCCCACATCTCATTAAAAAAGCGGTGTGGTTCGACAAGGTCTGTCTCTTCTTAAAGTCTCGGAAGCCTTTGCTGTCGGCCGTGGACTGTTATCTGTGGACTGGTGTCAGTTGTCCGCCGTTGCCTCCGAATAACGGTAAGGCGCTTCCCAGCTGGCCACGATCCGGTTAGGTGAAAGCCTGCGGCCGAACTTCTTTTGGAGGATGTGGAGAGCCGCTAAATCGGCCTGCCTCAATTGTTGGGCTTTGGGAAGCGAGGTTACGGCGGGGAAAACCCCCTCCGCCGGGCCTACCCGCAGCCATATTTTTTTATTTGCGTCCTGCCGGATATAAACCTCCACGGCCAGTTTGGACTTGGGGACCTTGAAAGTGAAATTGCGCCATTGGGCTCCCGGTTGGCCTTCATAGTTGCCTTCCTCCGCTTTTCCCTCGGCCGGGCTGATCAAGCCATATTTCTTGAGGATGAGCGCGTTCAGGATTTCCTGGGAAGTCCATGCCATCCGGGAATCGACATTCCCCCCCTTAGCCCTTACCCATCCCCCGAAAATGACGTTGGGCCGGTACTTGGAAACCTGCCAGGGTTTGAGGGCCACATGGTTTTTCACCGGCGTGGCCTGCGGGGTGGCGGCCTCCGTCGTCGGGGTGGAAGCCGACTCAGGGCCCGGTGTGGTTTCAGTAGAGGCGGATTCGGCCTGGGGAGTCGGCTGGCCGTTGTCGGAAGTTCCGGTCGCAGGGGCTGGCGCCGGGCTGGAAGCCTGGCCTTGGTTGGGCAGGGGGGGCAGGGCCTGTTGGCTGTTGTCCGTGGATGGGGCAGCGGGGACGGCGGCCGGCGTCGCGCTGGCGGCTTGGTTTTGGTTGGGCAGGGGGGGAAGGGGCGGCATGTCCTGGGCCAAAAGGCTGCTTGCCGCCAAGAGGAAAAAAAACGCCGGAAGCCATTTCATCATGCCAAAGCTCCTTAAACTTGATGAGAGGATTTGTTAGGAAGGCTTTATTTTAACCTGATCGGCGCAACGCCCAACAAAATTCTTCAACGGCAGTCGACGGTTCACAGTCCACGGTCGGCAGAAAAACATCGGTTTTAGACCTGCCTGCTGCTGACTGTCGACCGTCGACTGATAGCTTTCTTTAAAATTGAGCCGTCAACAACGGCATTTGGAAAGCCACCTCCCGGGAGGCCGCTGGATTTTGGACGTAAGTGGTGGTGCCGGGCGGAGGATAGGGGTTGGTCAAAACCGAAACGCAGGAAATGGTCGTGGTTCCGGCGAAGGCCAGTCCGACAAAGGCCCAAAAATAACCGCCGCCCACCTGGAAATTGCCGGTCATAGCCAGGGAAGCCGCTGCGGTAACGAGGTAGCTTGCTCCTGCGGCGAAGGGGGCGGAGGAGAAAAAAATCACCTGGAAGTCCTCCAACTGGTTTTCCTTGTATTCGATCCCCTCGGGGTCGTAACCATAGGCCTGGCGTTCGTATTCATAGGGCTTGGCGAACCCTCCCTGGCCCAAGGTTTCATCCAAGGGGTTGGTGCCTTCGGCGGGTATGGCCAATTGGGCCCATCCGGCCGACGGTGACAAAACCAGGATTGCGGCGAATAAGGGGATGCATAAGCGTAAAATCATGGGGTTATTTTAACGCCTGGCCATACGGATTAAAACAACCATGGAAGGGGTTATTGGGCCTGGGTTTTATTGATGTCTGCAATAAGTATCGGCGCCGCGCTCCCGAAAAAAGTTTTTCGTTTACCGATGATTTTTTCATGCCTTTCGAATAATAAGCGGGCTAGCGGTGGTGGTTTTTAAAACATTTCTTTCCGTTTCTAAAAGAAGCCGGTAAACTCTTGGGACGCCGCACCATTCCCCTAACCCTTTCAACATCCGCCAGGGACAAGTTTTATGCCCCACACCAACCGGCTCCCAAAAACCCTGCATGCGGCATTCCTTCTCATATTGATTCCCGCCCGCTTTGCCTTCGCGCAGAATTCCATCCAACAGGTTTTTTTCACTACCTCTGACGGTGTCAAACTTCACTACCAGGAGGCCGGCCAGGGTCAGGCCATCCTGTTCGTTCCGGGCTGGCTGATGCCGGCGGATATTTGGGAAAACCAGATCCGGGACCTGTCCAAGGACTACCACGTCATAGCCCTGGATCCGCGCTCGCAAGGGGAATCGGACATGACCCCGCAGGGCAACGATCCATTGAGGCGCTCCAAGGACATCGACGAGTTGTTGGACCACCTCCACTTGGACTCAGTGGTCCTGGTGGGCTGGTCCCTGGGGGCTTTCGATGTTTTGGCCTACCTGCGCCAGTTCGGGACGGCCAAGGTTTTTGCCGCGGTCCTGGTGGACAGCCCCTTGGCGGCCCCTTCCACGCCCGCCCCGGCCCAACGCAGCCCTTACCTCCAAAGGTTCCAAGGCGACCGGCGGCAAACGGGCGCCGATTACGTTTGGAGTTTATTCAAGCAGCCCCTGCCGAGGGGCTTCTATAAAAAATTGGAGGCGGCGGAGGCCTTGGTGCCCACCGATATCGCGCTGTCCGTTTTGGATAATACCCGGCCGGGCCAGGTTTGGGAGCCCAGTATTCAGACGCTGCGGCAGGTCCCCCTGCTTTACGCCGTCACGCCGACTTACGCGTCGCAGGCCCAATACCTCCTCCAAATCGTTCCCTGGGCCCGGGTCGAGAAATTCGAGAACTGCGGCCACGCCCTTTTCGTGGATCAGGCTGCCCGTTTCGACGCGGTCCTGCGGGACTTCCTGAAACAGGCTTCCCTTTATCCTCCCGGCCTGTCGCTTCCCAAGAAAGGCGCCCCTCCTTTGCAAGCGCCCGTGACCGCCGCGCCGGCCGGGACCACCATGGCTTCCGGGGCCACCGCGCCTTCGCCCATGGCGTCGCCCAGCCCTACTTTCACGCCTTTCCGCCTTTTCACTTTTGTCCCTTCACCCACTTCGACTTCCGTGCCGACGGCGCCGATTCCCCCGCCGACTCCATCCTCCACCCCTTTCAAAATTTCCACTTTCACGCCCGCTCCCGCCTCCACTCCCGTTCCGGGAATGCCGGCCCCGATGCCGACCCCAACCTTTACGCTTTTCCACTTTTTCACCTTTGCGCCTTCACCCACTTCGACTTCCGTGCCAAGGGTGCCGCCCTCCCCGTCGGTCCCCACCCCCACTCCTTCCCCCATTGCCGTTTTCATGCCGTTGCCGGTGGCCAGCCCGGTTCCTTCGCCCGTGGCCGCGGTTCACCGCCGCAAAAAAGGCGAGCTCCCGGCGATCCCCATCCGGGACGGTTATTTCACCACCAGCGACCATGTGAAGCTCCACTATCTGGAAGCGGGCCAAGGCCTGACCCTGGTTTTCATCCCCGGCTGGCTCATATCCGCCCGGATCTGGGAACCCCAACTGGAGGACTTATCCAAGGATTACCATGTGGTGGCCCTGGATCCCCGTTCCCAAGGCCTCTCCGACATGACCCCCGAGGGGGACGAGCCCCTGCGCCAGGCCAAAGACATCCAGGAACTGTTGGACCACCTCCAGTTGAATTCCGCCGTGCTGGTGGGCTGGTCCCATGGGGGGTTCCAAGTCCTGGCTTACATGAATGAGTTCGGCACGGACCGTCTTTACGCCGTGGCCTTGGTGGATTCCTCTTTGGGAGCCGCCGCCAGTCCCGTGACCACTGGTCGGCAGGCGAAGTTCTTGGAGGATTTGAAGACCGACAGGACCAACGCCCTGCGGGGCTTCGTTTGGAGCCTCTTCAAAAAGCCGCCCCCGCCGGACTTTATCCGGGAACTGAGCCAAGACGCCCTGCTCACCCCCCCGGACATCGCCTTGGCCTTGCTCAACAACGTTTTTCCCGGTGACCGCTGGCAGCCCACCGTCCAAACCCTGCGCCAAGTGCCCATTTTCTACGCGGTGACCCCGAAATTATCCTTTCAGGCCAACTATCTGGCGCAAGTGTCCCCTTTGGCGCATGTGGAGGTGTTTGAAAATACGGGCCATGCCTTGTTTGTCGACGATGCCGAGCGTTTTAATAGCGCTCTCAGGGTTTTCCTCCGGCAGGCGGCTTTTTACCCGCCGCAATTGCCGCCCAGGCTCTCTCCCAAGCCGACGGCGACGCCTCACCCTTGAAGGCGAATTTTTAATGTTGGGGTTTAAGTTTCAAAACTTTTGTAAGGATTTTTAATGGCGTCATCTTCGGAAGGCCGTTCCCAACCGTCCCAATCAACGGCCAGGCCGTGCCCAACGGATGCGATTTAAAAGGATTGGATTATGACCGCAACCGAAAGTCGTTCCCAACTCTCCAAACCGGGCCGCCAGCTCCTGGGCGCGCTTTTCGCGGTTTCCGCCGCTAGCATCGGCTTTGAAATCCTGCTGACCCGCTACTTCGCCATCGCCAGCTGGTCGGAGTACGGCTACTGGGTCATTTCCATCGCCATGGCCGGGTATTCGGCAAGTGGGGTGGTCTTGAGCCTTTTCCGGAACTTCTTCTTCCGCCACGCCCACCATTTCTTCTTCTTTATCCCCCTCCTCCTGCCCCTTGTGGCCTGCGTGGGCTTTTACCTGGTGACCCTCAATCCCTTCAACCCGCTGGAATTCCAGGACCCGGCCCTTTGGGGCGATCAGTTCCGGAACATCGCCAAATACTATGCCGCCCTGTTCCCGATTTTTTTCTTTTCCGGCTTTTATATCAGCCTGAGTTTCCTGGCCCTCACGAACGAACGGATCGCCTCGGTTTACGCGGCCGACCTGGTGGGGGCCGGAGCCGGGGCCCTTTTCATCCTCCTGGCCATGTTCTGGATCCATCCCTTTTACCTCCTGTGCACCCTGGTTCCCTTCTGGTCCCTGGCCGCGCTTTTAACCCAGCCCCGGGCCCGGTTCCAGGCCAAGCCTTGGATCGGCTGGGCGGCGGTGGCCGTGATTTTCGTTGCGGGCGAGCTGGGAGGTTGGAAGCTGAACAAGGCCCATTTCTGCAATTACAAAATGATCACGCCCGCCCTCAACGTGTCCGACGCCGCGGTGAAAAAGCGCGTTTTCTCGCCTTGGGGTTATTACATGCTGCTGGACAACTTCACCGAGCGCCTGGACATCGACCTTTCCAACAATTACGTCCTGTTGAAGGTGGACGGGCCGCCCCGGGCTTACGGCCTTTACCTGGACGGGAACCGCATCGACTCCTTCCCCAAAAGCCCCGGGACGGACCTTTCCTACGCCAAGGCCGCCCTGGACATTTTCCCTTACGTCCTCAAACCCGGCGGCCGGGCGCTTTTGATCGGCACCCGGGGCGGTTTCCGCGTCGGCGAGGCCTTGGCCTACAAGGCTTCGGATTTGGTGGCCCTGGAAACCGACCCCAACATCATGGACCTGCTGGAAAAAGGCCTTCGCGAGAATGAAAGGCATTGGTTGAGGGACAAGCGGGTGACCCTGCTTCGCCAGGCCCCGGAATCCTATTTGGCCGATTCGAAGAAAGGTTTCGACATCATCGACGTTTCCTCGGAGTTCCTGGACCAGGCCGACGCGAACAAATACGCCTTCACCCGGGAGGCCCTCCAGCGCTATTACAAGGCCCTGAACCCCGGCGGCCTGGTGTCCCTCCCCGTCAACATCCGTGAGTTCACGGTTTACGCCTTGAAACTCCTGGAAACCGCCCGGGAAGCCCTGGAAAGTCTGGGGGTGAAGGACCCCGAATCCCACCTGGTCTTTTACCGTTCGGCCTGGAACGCCCGCCTGCTGGTGTCCCGGGATCCCTGGACGCGGGAGCAGATCGATGCCTTGAAATCCTTCTGTGACCTGCGCTCCTTCGATATCTCCTATTACCCTGGCGTCAAGCTGGGGGAGGCGGAAATCTTCAACGACCTTCCCCCCACCGTCTGGGGGGAGGAGGATGTGGCCGCCCCCAGGGAAACCAGCGATGCCCTCATGGACGACAGCCTCCAGTTGCTGGGCCCGCAGGGCAAGGACTTCCTCCGCGCGCATTTTTTCAACCTGCGTCCCTCCACCGAGG
The DNA here is from genome assembly GCA_030041545.1 of candidate division FCPU426 bacterium. GTDB lineage: Bacteria > Oederibacteriota > Muellerivitia > Muellerivitales > Muellerivitaceae > JAJPJW01. Next base: position 26,543 of record JASHNQ010000074.1, read on the forward strand.
ACCGGCCCTTCTTTTATTCCGTGTTGCGCCTGTCGAGGCTCCGGGACATCATCCAGAACATTTCCCAAATCCCCCGCGAGGAGATCGGCTATCTCATCAACATCGCGGTGCTTTTGCAGTCCCTGCTTTGGGCGCTTCTGGTCCTGGTCCTTCCCTGGGTCAGGACCCATCGGGGGACCTTCCCCGTTTCCCAGGTGTTTAAATCCCTGCTTTACTTTTCCTGCCTGGGCTTGGGCTACCTTTTCATCGAGATTTTCCTGATCGAGAAAGCGGCTTATTTCCTGGGCGACCGCACCTACGCTTTTTCCGTGGTGCTTTCGTCCATGCTGATCTTCACGGGCCTGGGCAGCTGGCTTTCCAGCCGCTACCAGAAAAACCCCTTGGACGGCTTGAGGGCCTCGGCCATTGTGCTGGGCGCCTGGCTTTTCCTGAGCTTGGTGCTGCTGCACGCCCTTCTGTCGGCCATGCTGGGGTGGCCGCTCCTGGCCAAATGCTTTTTCCTGGTGGCTTGGTCCGCCGTAGCTTCGGTTCCGCTGGGCTTTTTCTTTCCCTTAGGGTTGATCCGCCTCCCCCGGGAAAGCGGCCTCATCCCCTGGGCCTGGGCCCTGAACGGCGCCTTTTCCGTGGTGGCCACCCCCCTGGCCAATTTGGCGGCCGTCTCGGGCGGTTACCGGCTCTTGGTGTTTCTTTCCCTGCTCCTGTACGGGTTGGCCTTCCTGTCTTTCCCCTGGGGTCTGGCCATTCATCGAGCGTCGCACTCGCCGAGGCACCCATGAAACCCAACGGCATTCACCGCGAAGTCGCGCGCCGCTTCTCTAAATCTTTTTTCCTTTTTTCGCGGTCTTCGAGCCTTCGTGGTTTAACCGCCGTCATTTGTTTAGTCTTTTTGCCGGTCCTGGCATCTCCGGCGCTGGCGGGAAAGGACCCCAAGGCCAAGGCCTCCCCGAAACAGGATTGGACCTACAAGAAATATCTCACGGCCTTCCATAAAAGCGGGAGGGATACCAGCCTCACGGCCGCGGAATTCGCCCGTGTGCAAGCCCGTAAGGAGGCATACCTCAACGACATCCGCCGCTACCTGACGCGGAAATTCGGCTGGGCCGACCCCCGCGTGATGAAGGCCTTCCAGGATCTTCCCCGCGAATATTTCCATTACGAGTACCAGGACGAGTCGGATTTCTCGAAAACCGCCTATGAGTACCCGCCGCGCACCTATGCCCTGGGCTGGGGATCGGCCTTGAGCGATTACGAGGGCCAGGCCTACATGGCCCAACTGGCCCATCCCAAGGCGACGGATACGGTGCTGGAAGTCGGGACGGGGAGCGGCTTCAACATTTCGCTGCTTTCCCGCATGGTCAAGGACGCTTATTCCATCGAGATCATCAAGCCCCTCGGCGGGGCGGTGTCCCACATTTTCAAGCCCTTAGGTCTCAAGAACGTCCATACCCGCGTGGGGGACGGCTATTACGGCTGGAAGGAGGTCAAGGGGGGGTTCGACATCATCATGTTCACCTGCGTGGCCCAGTTCGTGCCGCCGGACATGTTCCGCCAGCTGAAGCCGGGCGGCCGCATCATCATCCCCATCGGCCAGCCCTTCAAGCACAACCAGGTGCTTTACGTCTACCGCATGGACAGCCGCAAGCGGGTCCACTCCAAGAAATACATCCCGGTCTACTTCATCCCCATGAAGGGCACCATGGGCGCGCAAGCCGTCCAGATGGGCATCAACGTGCAGGGGCTGAAGAAGGCCCTGCGCCCCAAGGACGGCGCCGCCCCCGCCCCGGCGCCCTCCGGAAAATAAAAAAGCCCCCTCCCGCTTCCGCGGGAGGGGGCTTTGGAATCCGGCTTCGGGGTAAAGTCTTAGTTGCCCGAGGCGTCGGTCGAATTCCCCGAAGCATCCCCACCGGCAGCCGTTCCCTTCGTGGCGCCCGTGCGGGCCTGCAGGGCCGCCAGGTTGCCCTCGGCCTTGGCCGAGCTGGCGCCGGCGTCCTTGGCCGCGTCAATCGACTTCTGGTACGCGTCCAGGGCCTTGTCCGTGGCGCCCGTTTCTTCGTAGGCGGTGCCCAGGTTGTTCCACGCGACGTAATTCTTGGGGTTGGCCTCCGTGGCCCCTTCCAAGAGGGAGACGGCCTTGGCGCTGTCGTTGACCTGCAAGTACACGTTGGCCTCGTCGTTCAGGCGCCAGGCTTCCAAGTTCTTCGATTTGGTCTGGATTTTCTCGAAAGCCTCGACGGCCGCCGTCGTGTTGCCGGCGGAGTCCAGGTCGATCGCGGCCTGGATCGCCGCGATAGTCGGGTTCCCCGATTTCGGCTTGGCGGTGGTATCAGTGGCCGGAGCCGCGGCCGGGGCCGCGGCGGCGGTTGTGGCTACCGGCGTCGCGTTATCCGCCCACAGATTTCCCGCCGAGACCGCCAGAACAGCGGCGAAGAGAGACAGGGTATGGTTCTTCATAAATTCATCCTCCTTGGAGTTGTACAGCCCTTTGTTTGACAACCCATCTTGACCCAGCTTGAACCCGGCATGCTACCTGCCGCCCACTGATTCTATGCGAAGAAATTTCAATTGAAAAGCGGTGAAAAGCCTTATCCACCCCCCATGGGGTTTCACGAATAACCTTTTTAAAACCTTTTTGATTTAGTGGAAAAAACGCCGGAAAAAAAGCTTTTTGCCCCCAAAGTCGCCCCATTCCAGGCCCATGGGCCTATCCCCATCGAACCCTGGGGGCCCAAGGAAACCGGAAGGATGGGCCCGCCGTGCCGGGGCCGAGGCGGCCCCGGCCCAGGACGGCGGTTTAAATTTTCTCAGGCCCTCGGGTTCTTGGCCATCTCTTCCATGATCTGCCTGGCCGAGCTCTTGGCCGTCATCTTCTCGGATTTCATGCGCTCGTTGTTGTTGAGGA
>JASHNQ010000075.1 GCA_030041545.1 candidate division FCPU426 bacterium
CCCAAAAAAGTTGATCGCGGGAGGCCACTTACCAAGCGGGGTCTTCGTCGCCCCAGTAGGGTGTCGGCCTTCCCTCTCTTCCCGTATGACTTTGCTAATCTCGATTCTAACCCCCTCCAGGAGGGGTCTTCGTTATCATCTCCTTACCCTCTCCCGCAAGGGGCGAGGGTCTTGGGAGGTTTGTCGAGTAGAGTGCCAGCGCGCGCACGGTAGAGTCCGGTGGCTTTTCCAGGGCTTTCGCCTTGGGCCTCAGTCCGGCTCTCATGGCCACGTTTCCAGCACCCCCTCTAAAATTCCGTACGGCGGGTTTTCCCCAGTACGGCTTCAAGTAGGAATTCAACCGCGACCTTCGATGGTTCATCCCACCTTAATACGCAGCCTCAGCTTCCAACTCCGCTTGCGAAGGTTGGACCTTCACCGTTGTTAGGGCTTGCGCCCAATTGAACAACTTTATGGAAGGTCGGCATGTGCCCTGGGTGGTAAGGGTTTGGGTTTTGAAATGGCTTCTAGGCTCGGGCTGTCCCGGTAACGCGCCGTCCCTTTCTCAGGCAATCGGGGCAATATCCCTTGAAATGCACCGAATAATCCATGACCTCAAACCCCTTGGCCTGGGCCTTGGGCAACTGGACCCGTTGCACGATCCCCTCCTCCACGTCGATCACCTTGTGGCAGGAAATGCAGGTTAAATGGTGGTGCCGTCCCGTGTTGGGGTCGTAACGGGCCGCCGAGCCCAGGTGGCTGGCCTTATGGATGACTCCCATGCCCACCAGGGTTTCCAGCGCCCGGTAAACGGTGGTGCGGGACAGGCCTGGTAGCCGGCCGGCCACGTCCTCAAAAACCTGGTCGGCCGTGGGGTGATCCTCCCGCAGGGCCAAGGTTTCCAGGATGGCGCGGCGCTGTACCGTCAAGGGCACGCCCTGTTCCCGGCACAACTTCTCGAAATGCCTCATCTTTTCGCCGAGGGCTTGTTCGTGGGTTTTCACGAATGGTAATTTATTGCAAATGGAAAAAAATGTCAAATAAAAAGGGGGTGTTATTCCTGAAGGCCTGGCCTTGCGGGGCCTTCCGGGAGGCTGTTAAAATGAAAAAGAGGATCCCTTATGCCCAACGACAAAACGAAAATCAAGGTGCTCACCTTGGAGGAGGCCAATGCGCTCCTGCCCCAATTGCGGTTGGACCTCAGGTCCCTGCGGGAACAGCGGGCCGCCATCCTGCGCACCCAGGCCCAGGTCGAGATTGAGGAAATGACCGCCACCTCCTCCGCGGGGGCGCTTTCGCCCGCGGGACACGCGGCCGTCACCCGCCACATGGAAAACCTGCGGCTTCAAACCCGCCGGTTCGAGGAAAAGCTGGGTGAAATGGTCCAAAGGGGCGCCCATTTGAAGGACCTGGACTCGGGCCTGGTGGATTTTTACAGCCGCCTCGGCGGCGAGGTGGTGTTCCTGTGCTGGAAGGAAGATGAACCCCAAATCAGCCACTGGCACAGCCTGCGAGGCGGCTTCCAGAACCGCGAGCCGATTTAAACCCGTCAAGGCCTTCCGCTCATTTTCGGTTTAATGTTTTCCGAATGTTGGTTTTTCGAGAAACCCCTCTTTCTCCCTTCCCCTTAAACGTCTTTCCATTCCACCACGTGTTACCATCATTTCAGCGCGGCCTGCCCGCCCCGCTAAAGAGACTTCCTTCGCCATGATTTACCTGAACCACATCAACAAGTCATTGAAAGCAAAGCTGCTGTTGCTCCACGCTTTGCTTTGGTCGTTCCTTTTCGCGGGAACGGGCGTTATCGTCTATCAACTCGTCTACTCCAACCTCGAGGCCAAGATGGGCCAACAGCTCTTGGCCCTCGCCCGCCTGGTGGCCCAGCAATTGGAATCCAAGGTGTCCTCCGAGCTCCAGCCGGGGTCCTTCGACACACCGGACGCCTTTTTCAACCGGCTTTCCGCCCAGTTACGGGGTTTCCTCCAAGTGGGGGTCCTCGATAACATCATCCTCTTGAACCAGGAAGGAACCGTGCTCTTGGACGCCACGGGAGAGGAGATACCCGGCTTCAAGCAGCCCTGGCTGAGGGGTAAAACCGACATCCTGGCCAAGGCTACCGTGAAACCCGTGGTGCTTCCCATCCGCAAGGAGGATTTCGGCGCCCTTCACCAATCCGTCCTGTTTCCCTTGAATCCGAACGTGATTCTCGAGGCGGACGCCGACCCCCATTACCTCCAGATCCTCCGGGAGTTCACCAATGTTTCCATCGTCCTGGGATTGGTGGGGCTTTGCGTCAGCGGTTTGGCCGGCGCCTTGGTCGCCCAGCGGGTCATCCAGCCCATGAACCTCATCCTTAAAATGACCGACGACGTCATGCGGGGCAAGTTCCCGGAGCCGGACAGTCCCCCCCGCTCGGATGAACTGGGCCATTGGGTGCAGGTCCTGCAAACCATGTTCCGGAAAATCCATCACCGGGAAACCGAACTGACTCTCCTTCGCCAAATGGCTGAGAACCAGGCGGAGGAAATGAAGATGGTGGCGGCCGGCATCGCCCATGAGGTCCGCAACCCCCTGGGCGTCATCCAAGGGCAGGCCGACCGCATCCAAAAAAAAGCGCGGGATTGGGACCTGGACTTGCAGTCCGCAGCCCAAAAAATCCAGGGCCAGGTGGAAGTCCTTAATGGCGTAGTGTCCAAATTTTTGGACTACAGCCGGGACTTCCACTTACAGCGCCGTTCCTTCCCGCTCCCGGAACTATTGACCCGAGTGACCCAAGACCTGTCGGACCTGGCCGAGCGCCAAAAGGTTGAAATCCTTAGGGATTTCGGGCCCTGCGCCTCCCTCCTGGCCGATTGGGACCTGCTTTACAGCAGTTTTTACAACCTGGCCCTGAACTCGCTCCAAGTCATGCCCGGGGGGGGGCAGCTGGTCTTCCGCTTGCGGCAGATCCTGAACAAGGCCATGGTGGAAGTGGAGGACAACGGCCCCGGTATCGACCCCCAAAATTTTCCCAAGCTTTTTAAGCCCTTTTTCAGCACCAAAAACGAGGGCACGGGGCTGGGGCTGGCCTTCACGGAAAAAGTCTTCCGGGCCCACGGCGGGCAAATCGAGGCGCTGAACCGCCCCGAGGGAGGCGCGGTGTTCCGTATTATTCTTCCCCTCCAGGAGGCGGCCGCATGAGCACGGTGCTAGTCGTGGATGACAAACCCGATATGCTGGAGACAATCCAGGACTACCTGGAGGACGCCCAATACCAAGTTTTCACGGCGCCTTCGGGTGAGACGGCCCTGGACCTTTTGACACGCCAAAAAGTGGACGCGGTGATTACGGACTTGAAAATGGGCGGCATGGGCGGCTTGGAGCTGGTCAAGCGCGTGAAGGAAGCCGATGCGCAGGTAAGCGTGCTCGTCATGACCGCCTATGGCACGGTGGCGGACGCGGTGACGGCCATGAAGCTGGGCGCCTTTGATTTCCTCACCAAGCCCTTTCCCATGGAGGAACTGGAAATGAAGGTGGCCCAATCGCTCCAGCTTCGGTCCCTGCAGGATGAAAACCGGCTGTTGAAGGACGAGTTGCGCCTCTTCCAGGGACGGATGGTGGGGGAGAGCCCCGCCATGAGGCAGGTTTACGAAGCCGTTCGCCGGGTCAGCCCCAACCGCACCACGGTCTTGGTCAGCGGCGAGAGCGGCACCGGCAAGGAACTGGTGGCCCAGGCCATCCACCAGTCCAGTCCCTTTAAGCAATCCACCTTTATCAAGGTCAACTGCGCGGCCCTGGCGCCCACGCTTTTGGAAAGCGAATTGTTCGGACACGAGAAGGGGGCCTTCACCGGGGCCCTCCAGCGCAAGGTGGGGCGGTTTGAGATGGCCCATGGCGGCACGTTTTTTTTGGACGAGATTTCCGAGATCCCCCTCGAGCTGCAGGTGAAGCTTTTGAGGGTGCTTCAGGAAAGGGAGTTGGAACGGGTGGGCGGCAACCAGACCATCAAGGTGGACCTGCGCTTGATCGCGGCCACCAACCGCAACTTGAAGGAGAAGGTTTCCCAGGGAACCTTCCGGGAGGACCTTTTCTACCGTTTGAACGTGGTGAACATCCATGTCCCCCCTTTAAGGGAACGGGTGGAGGACATCCCCCTCTTGGTGAACCATTTCCTGGAGCGTTTTTGCCAACAGATGGGCAAACCCCCCAAGCGTTTAAGCGCGGCGTCGATGAAAGTCCTGCAGGCCTATCCTTGGCCCGGAAATGTCCGGGAATTGCAGAACCTCCTGGAGCGGGCCGTTGTCTTCAGCGACCGGGAGGAGCTCCATGTGGTGCCGGACCCTTCTTCCGCGCCTTCCCCTTCGCTCCAACTTCGGGGGGATTTGACCAACACCTTGGATGAAGTGGAAAAGGCACTGATCTTGCAAGCTCTGGATGAGTGCAAGGGAGTCCAAAACCAAGCCGCCAAAAAACTGGGGGTTTCCAGGTCGGCGCTTCAATACAAGATCAAAAAATACCAACTGGAGGGTCATTGCCGTGAAAACGATTAAAACGATCCGTAGTGTTTCCGATGGTAAAGCCTGGTTTTTAAGCCTGGTGTTGGGGGGGGCGGCTTTGGTCCAAGCCCAGGGAGACGCCTCCACCACCCCCCAGCAAACCTTTATGACCGCCAGCGCCAACTTGAAGGCCATGCGTTGGAGCCTGGCTAAAAGCGGTTTTCAAAAGGTCCTCCAGGAGGACCCCCAAAACCTCAAGGCGCATTTTTGCCTGGGGGAAATCGAGTATTACACCCGTCATTTGGCTGAAGCCGAAGGCTATTTCGAATGGGTGAATTCCCATGATCCGGACACCCCCGTGAACCATTACTACCTGGGCCGGGTGGCTTACGACCAAAAACGTTACGAACAAGCCCTTTCGGAAATGGAAGCTGCTTCCCGTTTGGACAGCCAAATCGCCATGGTGCACTATTACCTGGGGCTCATCCACTACCGGCAGGGCGATTTCGCGGAATCCCAAAAAGAACTGGAAAAAGCCTTAACCCTGGACCCCTCTTCCTCCAAGGCCCACTACGCCCTGGCTTACCTGCTCTACCACAACCTCCATGATAATTCCTCGGCCATCACCGAAGCCAACGCGGCCTTAAAAGGGGATAGTGACGCGGACATGCGGCTCAAGGCCTCAAAACTGATCAAGTTGATTAAATCAGGAAAAAAAGGCTGATGGTTTCAGGCTCCCGGTTGGGAGGTTGGCGGCCCGATTTTCGGCGGGGCGGTCCAAAATTTGAACGGGCGGCTGATCCCTAAAACGTTAAAACGATATTTTTCCAATTCCAATCCTGGCACAACCCTTGCCCTAATCATTGAGGAAAGAAGGCCCTTGACGGGGCTTTAAATGTAAATTTAGGTTTGAGGAGGAAGTACCGTGAAAAAGTTTCTGCGTTTGTTCTGCCTTTTGCTGTTGGCAGCCCTCACAGGCTTGACGGCACTGGTCGTTTCCCGCAACAACGCCTATGCCAGCGGCTTGGGATGGGGGTTTGTCCCCAAATTCACGCCCAATCCAACCCAAGTAGCTGCCCGCCAAACCGCAGTGGTCGCCTTTGAGACGGCCCAGCCCACGATCGTGGCGGCCCGTGAGACCGCGGTCGCTAATTACCAGGCGACGGCGGCCCCGACCATTGAGGCCCGCGAGACCGCGGTGGCCAATTACGAGGCGACGGCGGCCCCGACCATTGAGGCCCGCGAGACCGCGGTAGCCACGATCGTGGCCGAGCAAGAGGCCATCGCCACCGAGCTGCCCACGGTTCAACCCACCTTGCAGGCGTTGGAGCAAAGCATTCCGACGATCATCCCGACCCTGCAGGCCGTGGCGACCGCGAGCGGGGTTTCGGTCCAGCAACAGATCGAGGATATGTTTGACTCGGTCTTGGGTGTGGCGGATATCGACGGCAACTGAGGTCTCATGGGGAAGGGGTACGCCCCTCCCCCGCGGACCCAAGGGAATACGACAAGGGCTTTCCGTAAAGGAAGGCCCTTGTTTTTTTTGCGCCTGCTTTAAAATGATTTGAGGGAGAGGTCTTGGTTTATTTCATGGACAAGGATACAAAGCAAGAGGATGAAGGTTTTTAAAAACGTTCAAGGATTTAGACGATCTTGACCTTCCCGCCAGAACAAAGAAACCCCGCTGGGTCATCGCGCCCACCTTTTCCCCTCTTAGCCGCTTGGAGGTGGAGCGTGGCCCTTTTTCTCATTTTGGCCCCTTTTTCCCGTGTCTGGGCTGACGCCGGGGCGCTGCTCCGGGAGGGCTACGCCGCTTATGTCCAAGGCCAATGGCCGGAGGCCGAGGCTTATTACCGGCAGGCCTGCCGGGAGGATCCCCGCAATGCCGCGGCTTTTTACGGGGTGGGCCTTTGCGAATACCAGGAAGGCCGCCTTTCCGATGGCGAGGAGGACCTGCGACGGGCCGTCGCCCTCAACCCATCCCTGGAGCGGGCACGTACGCTCTTGGACAGGGTCCACGGGCTGATCACCGAACAGCAGGTCCGGGACCTCCAGTTCAGTCTGCTGATGAAGGAAGGCGTCATGTTTTACCGGATGCGGCGGTACGACAAGGCCAAGGACACCTTTGAGAAAGCGGCCGCCCTCAACCCCGTCTCCACCGACCTTCATTTCAACATGGGCCTGGTTTACATGAGGCTCAAGCTATGGGACAAAGCCCGGGCCGAACTGGAGCAATGCCTGAAACTGGACCCCGGCAACAAGAGGGCCCAGTATGCCTTGGGAGTCCTGTATGAGAAGCTGGGGGGAACGGCTGAGGCCCAAAATTATTTTTTATCCGTGGCCCAGTCCCCCTCGGCCGGCCTTTACAACCTGGAGGCCATGCGCCAGCTTTCCACGCTTCACTCCGAGTCCCCTGACTCCCCTTTTCATTTCTCCCTGCGACTCCAGGGCGGTGGTGCCCAAAACACCGTGTTGTACCCCAACCCGGCGGTCCCTATTCCCACCAACACCGCCGTCGAGGAATATGGCCACCTCCAGCTGACCTATTCCCCGCTGATTGGGAAAACCCTCGTGAATTTTTCCTACGGCGGGGACGGTCTTTGGAGCCAGGTTTCGGGTCAAGGCCCCTATTTCGCCCAACTCCATGACTTTTCGGTGGGTTCGGCCATCCCCCTTCCCTCCAATTGGAGGATGCCGCTGGCCTATGACGAACAAATCGGCTTTAATTCCACCGGGGACCTTTATTACCAGCACCACCAGGCTTCCGCGGCCTTCCAGTGGCTTTTCAGCGGGCAGGACTTAGTCCAAGTCCAGGCCCAGTATCTGCGGGAGCTCTACCCGCCTCCCGTGGGCATTGACACGAACAATTGGATCGGTTCCGTCTCCTCCTCCATCATCCTGGGCGCGCACTCTTTCAACCTTTCCTATTCCTTCCGTGAGTGCCTAGCGGACACCCAGGCAACGGAATTTGACAATTACTACCTCAACAGCCTTTCACTGATTTATCACGTGGAATTCGGGGGGGGATGGAACGCCACCTTGAATTACACCCCCCAATGGCAGGATTACCCTTTTTTCTACGACACCAACGGGAACCCCCGGTCCGATTGGATCCAAAACCTAAGCGGGGAATTCACCATTCCCTTGGAAGCCCACTGGAATTTCGTGGTCGGGGACCAGTACCAAGACCTAGAATCCACCTACCAAGCCTTCTCCCAGCATTCGAACAATTTTTACGCCGCCACCCAGTTTTTTTTCTGAACTCCTTTTTTCAGGAATGGGCCTTTCCTTAACTCCCCCCTTCCCCCTAAGATAAGGGCCTTGGGGTCTTCCCCGCTCCCGGTTTATCCATTCCACGCAAGGAGCCTTCCATGTCCAAGCCTTTTGACGCCGCCGACACCCTCGCCATCAACACCATCCGTATGCTGGCGGTGGACGCCACCCGCCAGGCCAGTTCCGGTCACCCCGGCATGCCCATGGGCATGGCGCCAACGGCCCACGTGCTTTGGACCCGGCACTTGAAACATTCTCCCTCCAACCCCCATTGGGTCAATCGGGACCGGTTCGTGCTTTCCGCGGGCCACGGCTCCATGTTGATTTACGCCCTCCTGCACCTGCATGGCTACAACCTGCCCTTGGAGGAGATTAAAAATTTCCGCCAATGGGGCAGCAAGACGCCCGGCCACCCGGAATACGGCCACACCGAGGGCGTGGAAACCACCACCGGGCCCCTGGGCCAGGGCATCGCCACGGCCGTCGGGATGGCCATGGCCGAGCGAAGCCTGGCCGCCCGTTTCGGCGGGGAGTTCATCAACCATAAAACCTGGGTCATTGCCTCGGACGGGGATTTGATGGAGGGCGCCTCCCACGAGGCCTGCTCCATGGCGGGCCACCTCAAGCTTTCCGGCCTCAAGGTGTTTTACGACGACAACCACATTTCCATCGAGGGCGACACCAACCTGGCCTATTCCGAGGATGTCTTGAAGCGCTTCGAATCCTACGGCTGGCACACCTTGCGCGTGACCGACGCCAACGACCTGGGGGCTTTGGACCACGCCATGTCCGAGGCCGAGGCGGAAACCTCGCGGCCCACCCTGATCGCGGTCCGGTCCCACATTGGTTATGGCAGCCCACTGCAGGACAGCGCCAAGGTGCACGGCAGCGCCATTCCGCCCGACATGATCGTGAGGACCAAGGAATTCTTTAAATGGCCCCAGGAGCCCACTTTCTATGTTCCCGAGGAAGCCAAGAAACGCTGCCTGGAATCGGTCGAGAAAGGGAAAAAGGCTGAAGCGGAATGGAACGCGAAAAGGGACGCCTGGGCCAAGGCCGACCCCCCTCAATACAAGCTCTTCCAACAAGCCCTCAACAAGGAACTCCCCTCGGACTTGGAAAAAAAACTCCCCGTCTTCCCTGCCGATGAAAAAGGCCTGGCCACCCGACAATCCTCGGGTAAGGCCATCAATGCCCTGGCCAAGGATCTGCCTTTCTTCATGGGAGGTTCCGCCGATTTGGCCGGTTCCAACGACACCCTTATTGAGGGCGGGGGGGATTTTGAGGCCGGCCAATACCAAAACCGCGTCTTCCATTTCGGCGTTCGTGAGCACGGCATGGCCGCGGCCTTGAACGGCATGGCTTTGCACGGGGGCGTCATCCCCTTTGGCGGCACCTTCTTGATGTTCAACGACTACATGAAACCCGCCTACCGCCTGGCCCACCTGATGGGCGTGCAGTCCATTTTCGTGTTCACGCACGACTCCATCGGCCAGGGCGAGGACGGCCCCACCCACCAGCCCGTGGAGACCTTGGCCGCCATGCGGGCCACGCCCAACGGCTGCGTCATCCGCCCGGCGGACGCCAATGAGGTGGTTTACGCCTGGCTGACGGCCCTTCAACGTAAGAATGCGCCCACGGCCCTGGTATTGACCCGCCAGGCCGTGCCCACCTTGGACCGCGCAAAATTTGCGCCGGCCTCCGGGCTCCTGAAAGGAGCTTACATCCTTTCCGAGGCCAAAGGTGGAAAGCCGCAGGTATTGCTGATCGCCACGGGCTCGGAAGTGCAGCTTTGCGTGAAAGCACAGGAAATCCTGGAAAAGGAGGGCATCGCGGCAAGGGTCGTCAGTTTCCCTTCCATGGAGCTTTTCAACGCCCAGCCCGCTTCTTACCGCGACGAGGTCCTGCCGCCGAAGGTTTTAGCCCGGGTGGTGGTGGAGGCTGCCACATCTTTTGGTTGGCACCGTTGGGCGGGCCCCCAGGGGAAGTTCGTCACCTTGGAACGTTTCGGCGCCAGCGCGCCCGGCGGCGTGGCCATGAAGAACCTGGGGTTTACTTCGGAGAACGTCGTCAAGGCGGCCAAAGAAAGCCTGAAAGAGGGTTGACTCTCCCTCATAAATATCTATACCCCCAAAGGGGTTACTCACCATTCGTCATCGTGGTTCCAATTCAAGCCATTATTGATGCCAGCAAAAGTAAATGTCAAAAACGTTTTAAACCGGTTTCTTAAAATTTCACTTTTTCTAAGAGCGCGCTCGAAATTTCCAACACCGTCATCATAGGCGTTGAAAAAAAAAGATTTAAAAGTTTTCACATGGTATAATAATTTTGATAGATGCCTCTATCGGTGGTGTTCTACCGCCGGTGTCTTCTTTTTTTTAAGGAAGACGCAGGTTCTTCCCTCAAATTAAAGACCATTGACAAGTAGCAACCTTTCTCCCTTTTCGGCTTGTTCCTAGACTTTTACGGTTAGGCCAGGGAGAATCACTCATGAAAAAGTGTTTGTGTTTTTGGTTTAACGAAAAACCTAAAATGCTTGGAAATTGTCTAATTTAACCAAGTGCCGCTTTTAAAACGGCGAGTTGTTTCATGGAAAGTATTGGGAGAAGCTCATGGTATTGTCCAAAACTCATTTTCGCCTCCTCCGGCAGCGTCAAAATTTGTTGAGCCAGGAAGTGCTGATGTATCAGCGTGTGATGGAGGGAATGCGCCGGAACATTTCCATGGAGGCCTTGTTCAAGCTGACCATTCGTTCGGTGCAAAAGGGCCTTGGATTTAAAAGATGCGGCATTTTCCTGATGGAACCCGGGGGGAAGGCCATGATCCTGGCCCTGGGTGTCGACAAGCGTGGCCGTTTCGAGCGTGGGAAGGACCGCTTTCCCATTGTCCGCCGCCGGGGCGCTAACGCCTTTTCCGACATCGTCAACGGCTATTTCCGTTTCTTTTTCACCAATGATCTTTCCAGCCGCCAGCGCAAGGGTGACCGCCAGCGCGTCCCAGTCCGCAGTACGGCGGTAGTCCCCATCCAAGTGGGGGGCGGTAAGATCATCGGCGCCATGGCCGTGGACCAGTTAAGCGCCAAACACCTTATTACCCGTTCCGACGTGGCCTCCCTCTTTAACTTCGCCACCCAGGTGGGCATGGCCATCCAGTCCCTTCAGGCCCATGAACAGATCGTCCGGCAGTCCGTTACGGACCCGCTGACGGGGCTGGCCAACCGCCGTTATTTCGAGAAAGTTCTGGCGGAGGAGCTCAAACGCTGCGAAAAAGCAGGACGTTCCTGCACCTTGATCCTGGCGGACCTGGATTATTTCAAGCGGGTGAACGACGTTTACGGGCATGACATTGGGGATGAATTTTTAAAACACATAGGGCGCCTGTTCCACGCGACAGTCCGTGGAATGGACACGGTAGCCCGTATCGGGGGTGAGGAATTCGCCCTTCTGCTGCCGGATACCCCGCCGGACAGCGGCAAATTCCTGGTCCAACGCCTTCTCCGGCAGGTTCGGGAAAACCCGCCGCGTCTTCCCGAAAAGGCCGAGCCTTACCCCCTAACGGTCAGCCTTGGCATGACCAGTTACTGCGGCGGGAAGACGGATCCGGCTAAAATGCTCAAACTGGCCGACCAAAGCCTGTACCAGGCGAAGCGACAGGGGCGCGACCGCGTTGGAATTCCACAGGTGATTTCCGGGAAAAAAATTCTTTCCTCTGTTGGCACCTGATGAAAAACGAAGGGCCCCGGCCGGGCCAGCAATCTATTTTTGTTATGTTTTTTGTTTTTAAGACCCTAAGGGTTTTCGATTAACCAAACAATCTGTTATATCTTCTCAAGATAACCACCTCGTATTTTTTTTTTTAGTTTTTAGAGGTATTCTTTTCATAATTCAAACGTCAAAACTACGTATTACAACGATAAAATTTATGGGAAAAACTTATAACCTAAAAATTAGGGGAGGTTAGGATGATTCGTTTAAGACAAAAAGGCTTCACTTTGATTGAACTGATGATCGTTGTCGCGATCATCGGAATCTTGGCGGCTATTGCGATTCCACGGTTCGCCCAGATGTTGGAAAAATCCAGGGAAGGGGCGACCAAGGGCAACTTGGGTTCCATCAAATCGGCCGCTTCCATTTACTACGGCGACACCCAGGGCACTTGGCCGTCGACGCTGGAGTCCATGAGCATTTACGGCTTCAGCCGTTACCTGGACAACCTCTCGTCGGTGAAGGTGACGGGTGC
>JASHNQ010000076.1 GCA_030041545.1 candidate division FCPU426 bacterium
ATTGCATGACGGGCGTCAGTTTTACCCGGTTTTTCATTGCCGGATGGGGGTAAACACCGTAAAGGGCGATGCCGGGCCTCACCCAGGTCCCCTTGGATTGGGGATAATAGGTGATCAGGGCCGCGCTGTTGGCCACGTGGGTGGCGGGCCGGATGCTGGTATGCCGGTGGATTTTATCCAAAGCCTGCTTAAAAAGGGTGATCTGCCTCCAGGCGTATTTGGGGTCGGTCCAATCAGCCGTGGCCAGATGGGTGTAAACGCCGGTGATTTGAATGCCGGGTACCCTTCGGATGGCCTCAATCTCCCTTATCACATGGGCGGTTTGTATCCCCACGCGCGCCATGCCCGTGTCGATCTTGACGTGGACAGCCGTGTTCCTCAAGCCCAGTTTCCGGGCCGCATAGGAGATTTCCTGGGCGCCTTCCACCGAGCTGACTTGGGGGATAAGGTTATTTTTAAGGAGGGAGAGGATTTCAGGGCGAAGGGTCGGGGTGAGGACCAATACGGGGACCCAGATCCCAGCCTTTCTCAAGGCCACACCCTCCTGAACAAAGGCCACGGCCAGGAACTTGCTCCCAGCCTGAATGAAAGCCTTGGAAACCGGCACCAGTCCGTGCCCATAAGCGTTGGCCTTGACCACCGGAAAGACTTCGGAGCCCCCTGCGGTGAGCCCAGCCCGCCCTGAGATTGTCGAAAGGGTCGAACCCGTCGAACGGGTCGAACCGTTGGCTAGCTTTTGGAGGGCCTTAAAGTTGGATTGAAGGGCGCTTAAGGAAACTTCCGCCCAGGAAGGAGTCGTGGCAATGGGTGTTTTCATGAGACGGTCATTGTAACAAAACCCAATACGGTTGAGCGGAAGGGTTTAGCGCTCGGAAACCTTGGAAGCCGACTCGAAGGTGGTGTATTCGCGGCGGAAGACCACCGGCACGCTGTCCGTGGGGCCGTTGCGCTGCTTGGCCACGACCAATTCATAACTAAAGCGGGGCTGGTCTTCCCCGGCCTGGCTGGCGCTTTCCCGGTGGATGAAAACGACCACGTCAGCGTCCTGCTCGATGGCGCCGGATTCGCGAAGGTCGGAGAGCACGGGCCGTTTTTCCTCCTGGCCCTTTTGGGGCCGCGACAGCTGGGAGAGCACAATGATCGGAATGTCCAGGTCCTTGGCCAGGGCCTTGAGCTGGCGGGAAATATAGGCGATTTCCTGCTCCCGGTTGTCGGTGCGGATGCCCGCCTGGATGAGCTGCAGGTAGTCCACGATCAAAAGCCCGATACCATGCTCGCGCTTGAGGCGCCTTGCCTTGGCCTTCAGGTCCAACACCGTGATGGAGGAAGTGTCGTCGATGAAGAGCTTGGTCTCGTAAAACTGCCCCGTGATGTTGACCAGCCGGCCCCGGTCGTGGTCGCTCAGGTAGCCCGATCGGGCCTTTTGCAGATCGATGCGCGCCACCGAGCAAAGCAGGCGAAGGGCCAATTGCTTGGCGGTCATTTCAACGGAGAAGAAGCCCACGGGGATCTTTTTTTTCAACTGGTTGGTGCCCATGCAGGCGTGCTGGGCGATATTGAGGGCCAGCGAGGTTTTTCCCATGGAGGGCCGGGCCCCCACCACGATCATTTCCGCGGGTTGCAGGCCGGCCGTCAGGTCGTCCAGGTCGTAAAAGCCGGTGGGCACGCCCGTGATGTGCATCTTTTGATCGGAGAGGTTGTTCACGTACTCGTAGGAGTTCCCGATCAGGTCCTTGATGCTGGAAAAATCCTTGCTCTCGCGCAGTTCCGTGGCCTCGAAAATGCGGTGCTCGGCGTTGTCCAGGAGTTCCTTGACGGGCATGGAATCCTCATAGGCGTCGGAGACCACCTGGGTGGCGGCCGCGATGAGCTTCCGGGAGGAGGACTTTTCCTTGACGATGTTGGCGTAATACTCGGCGTTGGCGGACGTGGGCACCCGCTCAATGAGGGAGGTAAGGGCCGACACGCCGCCGATGGTCTCGAACTCGCCCATGCGCTTGAGCTCGTTGGAAAGGGTGATGATGTCCACCGGCTCCTTGCGGTCGTCGAGCGCCACGATGGCCTGGTAGAGCTTGCGATGGGCCTCCCGGTAAAAATCCTCGGCCTTGCAAATAGGAATGACCAGGCGGATGGCCTCGGAGGAAAGCATCATGGCGCCCAAAACCGACTGTTCGGCCTCCAGGTCCTGCGGCGGAACGCGGTAGTCGGAATGGTTGGGCAGGGGCGAGGGCGGGTTGCTTTTACGGGCGACTTCCATTGCGGCTCCAAAAAAATTCTAAGTGGTGGGCATTGTATCTTTTCCTTTTCAAAAGCAAACAAGAATTTATTTTAAATAATATTTTCGTCCACATATCACCCACAGGCAATCCGAGTTATCCACCGATTAAAAATTTATCCGGGGTATTGGCCTCTTTTATTTTTTGAGTTAGTTTCCTCGCTTCAAGTTCTTCCGTATCGTTTCCATCCCCGGTGCAAATAAACGCCGGAAGAAGGCCGGCCATTTTTTCATCGTCCAAAAAATCCTTAGGGCTTGCGCCCCGCGAAGCGCGGGCCTCCTCCATGAATCGGTTCCATCCTTCTGTTTTTGGTTGGAGGCCGAAAAACTTGGCCCATTGGCCCAAAACCTCCTCGTCCTTCGGAGGAGGATTCACGCCTCTTTCAATCTTGCTCCAGTAGCCGGCATCAAGGCCGTTCTCCAGACAAAACTCCCGAAGCGTCTTTTTGCTTTTAATTCGAAGGTCATTTACGTAATTCCCAAAGTCCATGATCCCTCCAATGCGAACACCGCTGTGATAAAAGTATACACCCGTATACATTTGATTCAAGGGAACTATCAACTTAAGTCCCTTGTTGTCATTGCGAGGAATGAGCCCCGAATAGGGGCTCGTTTATGACGAAGCAATCCCAGTTTAAATAAGCCGTTCCAGCGAATCCGGAACCCAAGGCAAAACCACCCATGAACTGAGGTTGCTTCGCCTCAAAATTCGAGGTTCGCAAAGACGACACCACACATTAAATTTCCCCTTCGCTTAGGGACTTAAGTTGATAAGTCCCTAATTTAAGGGTTCTTATTTGGGCCGGAATGAAGAGAGGGTTCAACAAAGCTGGGCCGGATGCCCACAACGGCTTTTACTGGCAAATCAATGGATGATGTCTTTGGTTTTCTCATCCACTAAGGGGCTCGCCAATACGGCCTTTCTCAGCCGTTCCACTATGGATATACCCGCCTCGCCCCTCATCTTCAGTTCTTTCATTTTAAATTTCCCGATCAGGTCCTCCACGGGTATTAACCGGGGATAATTGCAGTCAAAAGCGGACTCTTTTTTCAAAAAAGGCGCTTCCTCGGGTTTTAAAACAACAAGGGTCCCGGCCGGAAGGCCGCGGTGGGATATGAAAAACCGCCGTTTTTCGATTTTAGTGGTCGCGTTCACCAACACCAGCAATTCATTGGTTTGGGGGTCTTTATTCAGGATGACGAAATAATGGGGATCCTCGCCGGTTGATTCCTGGTGGGCAAAGTAAAAGACCGAACCGGGTTTTAAAATCTTGCGGAGAACCTGCGGCGGTAGTTCCAATGCGGCGTCCCTTTAAAGCCAAAGGGACGCTAACTCCGCCTGTTCATCGAAAATTTCCCTGCTCCCATTAAGAAGCTTGGGGTCGATTTTAAATGGATCGGAACCGGCGCGGGGATCCCCGAAGAAGTCCTTAAAAGACATGGGTTCCCGCGTGGCCGCGTTGTTTTTAAACCGGGACGCGAATTTCGCCCATTCCGGGTAACGGTGGGTTAATTCGGATAAGTCGAATTGGCCCATGTGGCCAAAATTCTTTTGGGCAAAACCCAAAGCCTCCAAATCCGTTTGGGAGAAAACATTTAAATCAGGTTCGCGCAATGAAAGAAGGGTGTAGTTGTCCGTGGGCTTGATATAACGGCTCGAATAGGTTTTTTCTTCGCTGGAAAGGAAGTCGGACTGTTCGGCAATGTCCTTAACGGAAGAAGCCACGGGCCCGTACTGCATGGCCATATAGCGGTCACCGGTTATGGGGCGGGCGTACTTGCGGAGGTGGTAACGGTCCGCCGCCCAAATGAGCTTAATGGCCTTCATTTTGTTTATCTTCTTAGCCCTTTCTTGCCTGGCTAAAAAGTTAAGGGCCTGGGTGGCTTTTTTGTAGTCGAATTCCGTGGAGGAGATCATAGCGGGGGCCTCATGAGCGGCTTATCTTAGCAGAAATCTTGGCCTAAACCAAATTTGAGCGGGTTAAGATACGGACAAAGTTCTGATTTTGCAATGGATTTTCCTGATCCATATTCGCCGTTTAAACCCGCAAAAGGGTTTCGGTGAGTTTTTCGATGTAAGTCGCCTGAGGACATTAGCCGAAGACGACGATTGCCCGTGGCGAATTAAAGCTTCGCGACTTCCACGCGCAGGGGGGCGGTCACTTCGGTGTGCAGTTTGATTTTCACGTCGTGGCTGCCAACGAGGCGGATGGGTTCGTCCAGGATGATTTGCTTTTTGTCGATTTGGAACCCCTTTTGATGAAGGGCCTCGGCCACTTCCGCCGAGGTGATGGAACCGAAAAGCCGGCCTTCCTCCCCCGCCTTGTGGCGCAAGGTGAGGGTGGTTCCTTTGATCTTGGCGGCCAGGGCTTGGGCGTCCTCCTTTTCCTTGGCTTTACGGCGCTCATGGGCCTTTTTATCCTCTTCATACTGCTTCATGGTCCCTCCCGTGGCTTCCACGGCCAGGCCGTTGGGGAT
Source organism: candidate division FCPU426 bacterium (assembly GCA_030041545.1). Classification (GTDB taxonomy): domain Bacteria; phylum Oederibacteriota; class Muellerivitia; order Muellerivitales; family Muellerivitaceae; genus JAJPJW01. The sequence continues at coordinate 4,754 of JASHNQ010000076.1, forward strand.
GAGGAAGTTGCGGGCATAGCCTTCCTTCACTTCCAACAGCTCGCCCTTTTTTCCTATCTTGGGGACGTCATTCTTCAGCAATACCTTCATGGCGTTTCCTTTTGCTTCTACTCCTGATTGCCTGGAATTCAAGAGTAAGTTTGAGTTCGCAGTTTCAAGTTATGAGTTTCGCAAGCTTTTGAACCGAAGGTTCAAAAGCATTCATTAACTCAAAACTAAAACCTCAACACTTATAACTATCTTTTAGGAGGCTATCTCCGGCCGGGACGTTTTGATCTTCCGGAAGTCGAACCAGATGTCCAGGACGCCCAGGGCGCAAACCGCGTCCAGTGGAAGCTGCACTAAAATCAGGTAACTCAAGACCCGCAGGGTGGCCGGCAGCCGCCACTTATGCAGGAAAAAGGAAACGATGCAGAACCCGCCCAGCACGTAGACCACGAAGAAGAAAAACAGGAGGTTGCTGCCCAAAATGTCCATCCAGCCATGGTCCTTGGCTGCGATTTTCAGGATCCCCGCGACGATCAACCCGAAAACCAGGGGTTCGGGAATCACCCACTCCCGAAACGCCATGGCCTTGGGGACCCGCGGAGTGACGCGGGAAAGGATGAGGGAAAAGACGTAATAGGCCAAAAGCCCGCCCACCAGGCAGCCGGCTAAAACCCAGCCCGGCAGGAGGTCGTAAAAGTATTTTTGATAGTCGTCCTTGAAGCCGTCCAGCTTGTCCGCCGCCACCCCCATTTTAAGGGCGGCCTCACGGTCCGTCTTCCATTCTTCCTCGAAGTGCCGGGGTTCGAAATACTGTTGGAAGGATACCCAAGGGAATTTCGACGCGTCGTCCCGGCCCAGGATGAACAACGCCGTGACCAAGAGAAGAAGTGTCCCAAAACCGGTCAACACCACCGAACGGGGCTTGAACCCCCGCAGGAGGGCCCAGGAGGAAGTCAGCCCGGCCGCTCCGAAAAAAAGCAGGGCCAATGCCAACTGCAAAAGGGTTACCAACAGCGCGTCCACCGGAAAGTCCCTTCCTTGAAATTTAAGGATTCGCGAATGGCAGCAGGGCGATGTTGCGGGCCCGCTTGATGGCCTTGGTCAATTCCCGCTGGTGGCTGGCGCAGGTGCCCGTCATGCGGCTGGGGACGATCTTGCCCCTCTCGCTCACGAAGGACCGGATTCTATTGAAATCCTTGTAATCGATGGCCACCACCTTTTCCGCGCAAAAGCGGCAGGACTTGCGGCGTGGCCGGCGGAAACGGCCTCCCCGGCCTTCGCCCCCTTCGCGGCCTCCCTCGCGGGGTCCTTCCCGGTGTCCTTCCGTACGGGGTTTGAATTCCTTCTTTGGCTCTTCCATTTTCTTCTCCTTGGTTAAGTTCAGGTGTCAGGTACCAGGTGTCAGGTTTCAGTAAACCCCTAAAACTCAGAACGGTATATCCTCTTCGCTTCCGGAAGCGGCGGGCCCTTGGGGCGCACCCTCGTCCTCCATGGCCTCATGGCCGCCCTCCACCGGTCCCTTGCCCCGGTTGAGGAACTGGATGCGTTCCGCCACCACTTCCATGATGCTCCGTTTTTGTTTGTCCTCGGTTTCCCAAGTGCGGCTCTGCAGCCGGCCTTCCACGAAAAGGGGGTCGCCCTTCTTCAGGTACTCGCCCGCGGCCTCGGCCTGCTTGCGCCAAACCACCACGGTCACGAAACAGACGTCCTCTTTCTTCTCGCCCGATTGCAGTTGGTAAACGCGATTGATGGCCATTCTAAGATTTGCCACGGGCGCCCCGCCGGCCGTGTACCTCAACTCCGGGTCCTTGGTGAGGTTTCCCATCAGGAATACTTTGTTGAAATTAGGCATATCGTCCCTCCGAAAAAAGGGCTATCAACCCTTTAGTCGTAAAATTTTGTATGAACCTACGAAAATTTTCCGACCAAAAGGACCGGATACTATTACCTAAAAGTTCACATTTTAATTTGAGCACAAGCTCCCCCTTTGGATCCTTCCATTCGGGTTAGGGGTTGGTATCGGACACGTGGGCCGAAGGGGCCGGGGCCGCGGATTCCGGCGGTTTGGGGGCCGAGGGCCGGGGCGCCCCCGGGCGTTGACCGGCGCCTTCCGCCGCGGGCGGGCGGACGCCGCCCGTGCGGACCGGTTTCACCTTGGCCTTCAAGTGGCTGATGGTATCCTTGACGACGGAGAACTTGATGACCTTTTCCATCAGGCGCAGGTTGCGGGCGATTTCCGCCACGGTCTCAGGCGAAACCGACACGTGGTAAAACACGTAATGGCCCTCGCGGTGCTTTTTGACCATATAGGCCAGGCGGCGCTTGCCCCAATCGTCCTTTTTTAGGATGGTCCCCTTGGCGTCACCCACGATCTGTTCGACCTTGGCGCCGACCGCGGCCATTTCCTCGGCCGTCGAATTGGGGTCCAGTATGTAAATGATGTCGTATTTCAAAAGGTTCGGCATTGAACTTTTCCTCCTCTTGGATTCTCCCCCGCCGGGGGAGATGGTTCCCCCGGTCTTTCTTGAAGGGAACAAGGTTCCGGCGAAGGGCTGAGCGCCGATGGCGGGAACAAGCCGTGAAGCGCGCCTCGCAAAGGAAGATCCCACTTCAACGGGGAGTGAAGTATAGGCCCCGGAAGTTTTGTTGGCAATATGAAAATGGCGGGGTTTTAGGGTGTTGGGGCGGCGGGTTTGTTTTTCAGCCACGGCAGAAAGGAAAGCTTGGGGTCATGGACCACCACTGTTCCCGCGATAAAATCGTGGATGGCCCGTTTTTTCCGATTGAGGAACAAAACCACGAATTCGCTCAAGACAAAAGCCTGGTTGGCCCATGCAATATACGTGGCCGTCCGGGGGATGAAGGCCTCGATCAGTTCCTTCTTCTTCGCCATGTCTGCTGCGGCGTATTGGGCGGGTGCGACCTTGCTGGCGGCGATCAGTTCCAACACCAGCACCACGGTGACGAGGACCGTTTCCACCGAATTGCGCAAAAAAGCATTGAGCGGGCCCGCCGAAGCGCCGCTCAATTTGACGATTTTGATCTTGGCCGCCATTTTGCCGGGTGTCTGCCCCCAAAGGGCCACGCAGCCGATATGGTAAAAACGGTAAAAGAGGAAGCCACCCAAGGTCACGAGGGAAAATCCGGTCAAGGAATAAGTCCGGACGAGGAGAAAAAGCCGCGCCGCCCCCGTGATGATGGCTTTATCGACCATGGAAGCCAGGACCCTTGTCCAAAAACCCGCGTAAATGCAGAAACGACATTGGGGGCACTTGGGGCCGGAAGCTTTTGTGCCGCACTTCGGGCAGGTCCACTCATCGGTCTGGGAAAATAGGCTTTTTCCATGGTTCAAATTTTTTGCCGTTACTTTCCCCGTTCGAGTCTCAAGGTTTCAGGAACGGCGTCCGCCACCTCGGAGGGCCCCCAGAATTGGATGGGGCCGGGGCTGGTGTAATCATCCTCCACCACCCATGTTCCACGCAGCGCGGCGAGGGTCCTGAAGGGTTTTCCTTCCAGGTCCACCAGGGCCTTTTGAATGACGGGTTTGTCCTTGCCGTGGCGTCGTTCCATGTTCATCATCATGGTCAAGGGAACCCCTCCCACCCGCCACTGGGCGGCTGGCTTTAAGAGATCCCGTACCGAAGAAAGGTAACCGGTTAAGCCCGCGGCCACCAGGTAGGCGGCGGTGAAACCCAAGGAGTAGCAGTAATCCGCGTCGAAGTTGGAAGGGTCCGCGCAACGGCCTTCGTAACCGAAAAAATGCCCCTGGGCCGAGAACTTGCCGTCGTATTTCCCTTCCCGCTTCCAATGCCGCAGCTTCAAATCCACCGCCTCCATCAAAAGTTTCTCCGTTTCGATCTTGGACACCTGCACGTTGCCGTGGGGGTCCCGGTCGGCCAGGAGCTGGACCTGGATGGAATGCGGCAGGGAATAAAAGGCCTTTTTGGATTCCTCGCCCAACTGGTATTTCACGAAATCGATTTTTTCTTGGGCCGTTTCCAGCTTCTCGAACTCGGCGTTGTGGGCCAAGAGGTCGTTGAGCTCGCCGATGAGCTTTTTCACCTCGGGGATGAATTCCAAGAGCCCCTCGGGCACCAAGACCACGCCGTAGTTCATCTTTTTGGCCGCGCGGTCGGTTACGGCTTGGGCCACTTGTTCCACAATTTGATCCAGCGTCCACTGGTTGGCCGCCACTTCCTCCGAGATCAGGCAGATGTTGGGATGCGCCTTCAAGGCCACTTCCAGGGCGATGTGGCTGGCGGATCGGCCCATGACCTTCATGAAATGCCAGTATTTTTTCGCCGAAAGGCAGTCCCGGCCCACGTTGCCGGCCAGTTCGGCGTAAACCTTGGTGGCCGTGTCGAAGCCGAAGCTCACCTCGATTTGCCCGTTTTTCAGGTCGCCGTCAATGGTCTTGGGGCAGCCGATGACGCGGAGGGGGTCGTTGTGGGCCTTGAAATACTCGGCCAGCACCGCCGCGTTGGTGTTGGAATCATCCCCGCCCACCACCACCAGGGCCGAAACGCCCTCCTTGAGCAGGTTGCTTTTCACGGACTCGAACTGTTCCGCGGTCTCCAGCTTGGTGCGGCCCGACCCGATAATGTCGAATCCGCCCGTGTTGCGGTAGCCCACCAAGAGATTGTCGGTGATCTCCATCTTCTTGTTTTCCACCAGGCCGGAGGGACCGCCCAAGTAGCCGATGAGTTGGTTTTTCTTGTTCAGCTTTTTAAGTCCATCGAACAGCCCGGCCGCCACGTTGTGCCCGCCCGGGGCCTGGCCGCCGGAAAGCACCATGGCCACCTTGATGGTTTTCTTCATGGAAGCCGGCGCCTTGCCGGAAACGAAAAATGCTTCAGGCTGGCCGTAAGTGTTTTGGAAAAGATTCTCAATAGCCGCTTGGTCCCTGAGGGGCCGGGTGGGTTTACCCAGCTTGAGGGCGACCTTGGAGGGATTACCGGCCAGGACTTTGGGAAGCTTGGGTTGGTATTCCGACCGTGCCGCTTGCAGAGCGGAAACGTTGGATTTCTTGGATGGGGACTTCATGGGGCCTCCGAAGGCGGCTCGCGGTTCACAGCCGACAGTTTACAGTTACGCCTGAATCCATTTCGTGAGCCGCAAGTTCTCGGCCGGTTCAAGAATGGGCGGTATTATAGGGCGATCTTTTATTTCGGCATAAGCAAAATCAGTCTTTCGCCGGGTTGGTTCGTCTAATTTCCACGATTTGCTCGCGCGTGAGTCCTTGGGGCTCCCGCCCCGTTTGCTTGCAGAGAAGGTACAGGGTCGCCGCCTTGTTCATGGCCTCCACCAGGTCGAAAGCCTCATCCGGGTCGGCGCCGACCGCCAAGGCCCCGTGTTTTTCCCACATCACCACCTTATGGCCCTTCTCTATTGCCTCCACGGTGGCTTGGGCTAATTCTTCGGAACCCGTCAAGCGGTAGGGCACCAACCCTATACCCCGCGGGACAAACAACTTGGCCTCGGGAATCATTCCCCACAAAGCCCCGTTTAAAGCGTCCTGGTTGTTGGTTTGGGGTAAATGGGTCAAGGCAATGATCTCGTTCGGATGGGTGTGAAGCACGACTTTCAACTTGCCGCCCCATTTCAAGAGCGAATGCTGCATCCGCAGGTGGGAACTTAATTCGGAAGTGGGCCCGAATCCTGGCCTTTTGCCGCCCCAGATAATGTGGTAGCCGCCTCCTTTTTCCGAAGGCCGGAGGGCGCAAAGACAACCCTCCGGGTCTTTTTCAATATCCCGGAAGCGGGTTCCGGTGCCGGTCACCAGGAAACAACGTCCCGCTGTTTCTTTCGGAAGGCGTGGGTTTTCCCGAAAGGAAGAGGCTTTCGGTTGTGCGGGCTTGACCCGGGTCAGGTCCGTCACATCCCAAGAGAGGTTGCCCGCGTTTTTTTCCGCCCAGCCTTTTTGCCAGAGCCTTTGGCCGACGTCAGCGACGGATTAGATTGCTTTAATAAGTTCGGGGTTTAATCGGGATGTCATTTAGCTCCCCTTCGCGGACAAACTCCGCCTATGGAAATAATCCCGAGATGACTTTAAGTCCGTCCTCAACGCGTGACATCGTCCATTCGTCTAATTTCCCAGCCGAATCCAATTAAAGAGGACTTATCCAAGGTGACGAGTTGGGAAGCGTTGACCACCGAATCCTTGGGCAGGCCGGTTTTAGCGGCGGCTAAAAGGACGTTCCCGGGCGCCTGGGCCAGGCGAAGATTCGATGTCAGTCCGACAGCCAGGACGGTTTGGATCCGGCTTTGGTTGAAAAAATCCGATTGAACGATAAGGACGGGGCGCTTATAGCCGCGCTCCGGACCCTCCGGCGTTGGAAGGTCGGCCCACCATATTTCACCCCTGGCCGGAACAGGAAGGTTTCCCGGGCTCACCAATGGTTCCGGGAAATGGCTTTCGCTTGGGGTTTTTTGAGTTTAGGGTCAAGCCGGGAATCGATATGGCCGTAAACCTCATTGAGCTTGGCGGTGATCGCTTCCCCCTCATGGGCTTCCACATAGCTTTTAATAGCCGTCACATAAAGCTGGCTTCGGGAAACCCCCATTTTCCCCGCAAGTTTCTCGGCGGATTTAAAAATTTCTTGGGGAATGGAAATAGCCGTTTTCATAACCATAAGGTGTAACCCTAGTATAACTTTGTCAATACAGGCAAAAGCAAAATAGGCATGGTTCCCCAACGCGGACTACCGTTTTAGATAATCATGAATTTGGGCAAAAGACCGCAATCCAGTCGTAGCCCCCAAGGCGCTCACCGCGCAGGCGCCGGCGGCGTTGCCAAGCTGGAGGCATCGTCTTAAATCCCGTCCTAAGGATAGTCCCTTGATGAATCCGGCGCAAAAGCAATCGCCGGCACCGGTCGTGTCTACCACCCGGGGTTCGAAAGCCGGGACATGGTGTCTCTCGCCTTGCCGGGTCATCAAAAACGAACCCTTTTCCCCCATCTTCACAATGACGCATTTGGCGCCCAAGGCCAGGAAGGCTTTGGCGGCCCTGACCGGGTTGATATGACCTAAAAGCATTTTCTCTTCCCGCTCACTGGGCATGAAGTAATCCAAATAAGGCAGGCATGGTTTGAGGGCCTTCATCCAGCGGTTTTTCATGTCCCAGGCGGTATCTAAAGATGTTGTTAAGCCACGCTTCTGAGCCGCTTTCAGGATTCTGGCCATGGGCGGACCATCCAAACGGGGAAAAAGGAAATAACCGCCAACGTGGAGGTGTGAAAAGCGGGAAAAGTGTGAAAGGCGAACATCTTTTTCGTGGATATGGTCATTGGCGGCGACGGAGTGGAGGAAGGAGCGGCGGGCCTTGGAATCCACCAGCACGACCGTTGCCGAAGTGGAAACACGGGAATCCTCCACCATTCCGGAAACATCCACCTGGGCCTGTCTTAATTCCGTCATGGCAAAAGAGCTGAAGGGGTCTTGACCAACCTTGCCCCAAAGGGAAGTGGGAACGCCCAGGCGTCTCAAGGCCAATGCCGTGTTAGAAGCGCATCCGCCCAGGGCCATTTCCACATGGTCCACGGCCAGCAACCCGCCGGGTGGAGGAAGCCTGTTGACGGGCTTGACCAAAACGTCTACCAACACATTTCCCAGACACACAACCCGAAAGGAAGAAGGCACAAAAACCTCTTTTGCCACGGATGAATGGGATTCATGGGATGACTTCAAAGGCTGATGCGCTATCCGGCTAGCAGATGCTGAAAAAGCCGGTTTTTGGAGTAACTTTCAATTGCCGGTTGTTTCGAGATACTCAAATTCCGCAGGAATTGAAGTATAGCAGGCCGCGTCAAAGGTGATTATTTTCATTTTTCAAAGGCCTGCTGGTTTTCCGTTCCTTTTTCAAGTTAAATGACCCTTTTGAAACTCTGATTTTCAGGAGCAAAAAGTGCTTCACTTTTACCACTACCCGAATTGCTCTACCTGCCGGAACGCCCAAAAGTGGCTGGAAGGCCGCCAAAAGGCCTTGAGCCCCATTGACGTCACCTTGAACCCACCCAGCAAGACCGAACTGAAAAAAATACTGGCCTTGAGCGGAAAAAAAATTACCGACCTGCTGAATAAAAGTGGCGAACAATACCGCCTTCTGAGCATGAAGGAAAAAGTGAAAACCATGACCGAGGATCAAATCCTGGAATTGCTCTCCAAGAACGGCCGGCTGATCAAACGGCCGATCCTCACCGACGGCAAAAAAGCCACCATTGGGTTCAAAGAAGAAGAATTTGATAAAACCTGGAAATAAGAAAGACTGCGACTTAGATTTCAGCCGTGAGGGGATGGCTAAAGGCCAACATCGAAAACCAACCGGTCGCCTTTTGACTTGCTTATTCCTTCTTTATTTTGTATTAGTAATTGCTCGTTTTGACGCTTTCACGGCAAGATAACGATTTTTTAGCCGTCAAACCTCAACGAAGGATGGGACCATGAATATCTCCGATATCGAAAAACACTTAGGGGGGCAGGCCAAGGATTTGCTCTCATATAAGTGCAAGGGCATCTCCAAGGACATGCTCCATGTCCCGGGCGGCGACTGGGTGGACCGCATCTTCGCCCCTTCCGACCGCAACAACCGCGTCCTGTCGAGCTTGAACTGGCTTTATCACACCGGCCGCCTAGCGGGTACGGGCTATGTTTCCATCCTGCCCGTGGACCAGGGCATCGAGCATTCGGCCGGGGCCTCCTTCTCCAAGAACCCCATCTACTTCGACGCGGAAAACATCGTGAAGCTGGCCATCGAGGGCGACTGCAACGCGGTGGCCTCGACCCTGGGCGTGCTGGGCATCGTTTCCCGCAAATACGCCCACAAGATCCCCTTCCTGGTCAAGCTCAACCACAACGAGCTATTGACCTATCCCAACAAGGCCTCGCAATTCTATTTCGGGTCGGTCAAGCAGGCTTATGACATGGGCGCGGCGGGCGTCGGCGCCACCGTGTATTTCGGCAGCGAGAATTCCCAGCGTGAGATCGAGGAGACTACCAAGGCCTTCCAGCAGGCCCACGAATACGGCATGTTCACCGTGCTGTGGTGTTACATCCGTAACAAGGCCTTCAAGACCAAGGAGAAGGATTTCCACGTCTCCGCCGACCTGACCGGCCAAGCCAACCACTTGGGCGTGACCATCGAGGCCGACATCATCAAACAAAAGCTGCCGGAGAACAACGGCGGCTTCCTGTACCTGAACCAGGAATCCTCCTACGGCAAGTTCGATAAACGCATGTACGACACCCTCTGCCCCGACCACCCCATTGAGTGGACCCGCTGGCAGGTGGCCAACTGTTACATGGGCCGGGCGGGCCTCATCAACTCGGGCGGCCCCTCGGGCGAGAACGACTTTACCGAGGCGGTCAAAACGGCCGTCATCAACAAGCGCGCGGGCGGCATGGGGCTCATTTCGGGCCGCAAGGCTTTCCAGCGGCCCATGGAAGAGGGAGCCAAGCTCCTGCAGACCATCCAGGACGTCTATCTTTGCAAGGACGTTACGGTGGCTTAAAGGCGGGTTTTAGGTGTCAGGTGTCAGCAAAAATAATGGAATGGATGGTATCTCCGAAACGCTTATTTAAGTCCAATCGCAGAGAACCGCCTATTGAATTACGTTTGCAGATATCAATAATCGCCGGTCGGTCTTTCCATGTTCGCCTTGCGGATGGCGTCCAGTTGCTCTTGTACAAGGCCGGCTTGGGACAATGCGGACAAAATGAACTCCGTCTTCTTCCGGGTATACTCTTCGATCGAAAATCCAAATTGGAACGCCAAGGACTTTTTGAGGTTCGAGTAAGCCTCGCGCGCTTCGGCATTCATTCTTAAATGGTCCCGGAAGAGGAGATGGTTGCGAAGGGCCAAGCAGCCATCGGAGCAAACATATAAGTGGTGCGCGATTGGGCCTTCGGGCGCGTCAAAAGCCTCCCGGCCTTCAATCCCTAGGTTCCCTTTATGCGCGTATCCCAATCCCCGGACCCTTTGAACGGCGTTTCGAAGGGCGGGCGGCGAAACGATGATGTCCATATCAATGACCGGCTTTGCCGCCAACCCAGGAACCGAAGTGCTGCCGACATGCTCGATGGCGATGGCAACGTCCTTCACCCGAGGCCACAATTTTCCCTTCAGCCCTTGGAACAACCCAGGCCATCTTTCGTCGTAGTCCTCGACGACCATTGGCCTTGTCATTCCAAGTCGGCACCGCTGACTAACCGTTGGAGGCCATTTTTAACAGTTTGCCCGTTTTCATGTCGATCCGGCCCTCCGAGCCATCGTCAAAGGTGATTTCCAACTGGTCCTGGTCATCCAATATCATGAAGGAAATATGGCTTCTCCCGCCGTTGCCGTCCTGGGGCGATGGCACCTTTTTCTCCCACAAAAGCTTCCCTGTGGGCAGGTCGTAGGCGCGGACCTTCTGATGGCCATAGGTGACATCGCTGTCCGCCTCGATGTAATAATCCCCTTTTAAAATGGGCTCCACGCGAGTGCCGTCGGTGTAATACACCGAGGGGTCATCCGGCTGTTTCATGAAACGGGCGGGCTTTAAAAATTCGCCGGTATGTCGCTCCACGACGAACCAGATCCCCTGTTCATTCTGCAGGACGAGCCTGTTGCCCAAGTCCAGGTACATTTTCTTGAGGTAGACGTCCTGGGAACCAGGATCCTTGGCTGGATCGATCCAGACCCGGTAAAAATACTTGTCCCAGATTTTCTCGCCCGTGGCCTTCAAATAGGCCGCCACGTGGCCTTCCCAGCAGGGGTTTTGGCGGTGATCCCCAGGTTCGTTGAAGGCCACGAAACGGTAGGCGCCGTCATCCACGGGCGGCAGGACCGGCGGCGGAAGGCGCTTGGCCCAAGACGGAACCGTTCCAAGAAGGCAAATAATCAGGAAAATAATTTTTCGCATAAGCGATCCCGTTTGAAAGTGCCCTTATGTTACCCGGAATGGCACTTATAATGCCTTAAAACTTCTTTTAGTGTTGTTCCGATGAAAGCAGCCGGTTCAAATTCCTATGTCCTCTCCCAAAACCGGGCCGCGCCCCAAGCGGTCCCCGCCACCCCAAATAAAAGAGAGATGAAAAGGCCCAGCCGGAACGAGCCGGGCTCATACCGGAAAACCACTTGGTGCATGCCTTCCCCCGCCAGGGGCACGGCCATGAAAAGGCCGTCGGCGCGGAAAATGGCCTTTGGATTCCCATCCACCCAGGCGTGCCAGCCCGGCGAATAGCTTTCATCGAAAACCAGGAAACCCTGTTTGGCGTTTTTCACCTCAAACCGTGCCTCGCAGGGAGAAAACCGTTGAGCCTGGATGGACAGGGGGTTTTTCAAGAACCGACCGATGAAATCCGTGATCCAACCGTTGGGGGAGGGCCCAAACCCCCTCAAGATCCGGTTGGAAGGCTTGAGGCACACCGACCCTCCACCCGGGGCCCGTTCCGTGTAAACCTCGTCTTCCAGGAAGGCCTGGGGATCGAGCAGGGCCTTGAAAACCGAGGGCCGGTCCGGAAATTCCCGGATCTTTTCCGCTTCCCAGGCCGCGGGCATGGCGCCCGCGTTGCGCGTCCAGACACAGGAGTCGTAATCCTCATAAAGGTGATACTTGAAATCCAGCAGGTTCTTGGAAAAAAGGATCAGGTCCACGCCCGCCGCGTCCAGCACCCGGCCGTCATAAGGGTAGCCCCGTTCCAGGTAACGGTTTAAGTTTTGGAACCCATCGGTATAAATGGTCAGGTAGCCCCGGGCCGACCTCAAACCCCATACCACGTTGGTATTGGGCGCCAGTTGTTCCGCCGTTTCGAGGATGGCCTCCCCCATGTCGCCCCCGGGAGGTTGATAGAACCTCCCGACTTCCCTCAGGCTGGCCAGTCTCCCTTCGCCGGTCATGGCCTGGGCCTTCAAGGCCGCCTGCTTCACTTGGGGATTTTGGTAAGGGTCTTCCACGGTTTGGATCACCCGGTACGGAACCAAGAGAAGGTCGGCCACCCAAAGGGCGCCGCCCAGCCAGGCCCACATCCAAAAACGGCTTTTCCAGGGGGTGGCCGCAGCTTTCTCCTGCAGGCCGAGGGCAATGGCGGTAAAGGCGCAAAAAACGAAAAGGAAACAGGCCTTGGCGGGTTCCAAATGGTCTATCCATTTTTCGGGCAACAACCGCCAAAGGGGAAAATGGATCCCGGCGAACCAAAAAGGCAGGGCCAGGGCCGCGAACTTCCAAAAGCGGTCCTTGGAATAGGGCGAGAAGAAAGACCAAACCCAAACCCCTAAAGGCACCAGGCCCAGGTAAAGGTTGTCGAAGATGTAGCAAGGGTAATCCCCCTGGTAGCCCGGTGTGCCGGGGAAACCCAGGATTTGGGGTTGGAACAGCGTCAGTTCATCCTTCCAACGAAGGCTGTACAGTTGGTCGCCCCAACCCTCCCGGTGCAGGAAACCCAGGAAGTCCAGGAAGGGCAGCCATTGGCAGGCGGTGACTCCCAGGGCCGCCATGAAAGCCGAGAGGTGAAACCCTAGCGCCTTCCAATCGGGCCACCGGATCAGCAAAAACATCCCAAAGAACAACACCGTATAAAAGGTACAAAAGGGATAGCCCGCCAGGATTTGAAAAACCCAACAAAGACAGAAGATTCCACAGTTTGGAAGGGAAGGTTTTTCCAACAGTTTCAGGCTGGCCCAAAAAATCCAGGGGACCCAAGCCGCCGAAGCCAGATGGGTTGGGAACCCCCAATAAAAGGCCATCATCGCCGAACCCGCGAAACCCCAGGCGCAAAGCGTGGCGGCCAGGGATGGAACCTTCAAGGCCCTCAGCCATAGGTAAAAACCAGCCGCCGCAAGGGCTTCATGAAGCAGGGCGACGATGAAAAACCAATTCGTCAAACCGGTCAAATTCCAGAGCCAAAAGAGGGGATAAAAAACCGCCGGCTGGAAGGCCGCCAAGTGGGGCGTACCACAGGCGATATAAGGGTTCCAAAGGGGAATATGACCCTGTTGCCAGCACTGGACATTGAACCATTTTTCCGGGAACACGTACTCGATGGTGTCCATGAAGGCCGGGAAACGGCCCCACAGCCGGGCCGCCCAAAAGAGGAGAAGGCCCCCAAAACAGGCCCAAAGTCCCCAAAACACCTTTTTGTTGTTCACAAGGCCGCCTTTATTTAAAAAAGGCATTTTTGCCAAGCCAAAATAACCGTAATTTAAAATTCAAAATTCATAATTGCGTTTGTTGGGGATGAGTTTAGGGAATACGCGGGTTCCTGTAAACGGTTTAAAGTCACCGCCTTGACAAAGGCCATTTCGCACTATAAGTTCTACATAGGTTTTCCCCTAGGAGGAATTCCTATGACATGGCATCAGGTAAACGTGGCGTTCCCCGAACCCCTTTATCAAAAGTTTATAAAGCTGGTCCCCGCCGGCCAACGCACGAAATTCCTGACGGAATTGGCGGAAGCGGGTCTTCAACAGTTGAAATTCCGCAAGGCGTTGCAGGAGTCCTACGGGGCTTGGTCCCATGAGGATCACCCGGAGCTTAAGAGCGGTACGGCGCCTTACCTCCGCAAGCAGCGCCGCGACCGCAAGACTTCCCGATAGGGTCCTTCCATGTTGACTTATCTTTTCGACAGTGACGTTTTGATCGATCACCTCCGGCAGAAAACGAACCTTCAAACCTATGTGGGGGAATCGCGCCCGGCCGTCCGCTTCGCTTGTTCCACGATGACAGTCGCGGAAGTATATGCCGGCATGCGGGTAAGCGAGGAAACCCCGACAAGGCATCTCATAGAAGGGCTTATCCACTTCCCCATCACGAGCCCCATCGCCGAAAAGGCGGCCCAACTTCAGCGGGATTACGGGAAAAAGGGAACGACCATACCTTTGGCGGATTGCCTGATCGATGCCACCGCCCTTTTGGAAAAGGCAACCCTCATCACAACGAATGCGCGGCATTATCCCATGGTGGCGGACAAGATCACCCAACCGCCTAGCCTTTGAATTTAATTCTGAAAGCAACTTCTTCAGCATCCTGTCAGGGCATGCTCGACGCGGGGAAAAGTCCATAAACCACCAGGCTGTTGGAGGTGGGGACGTAAACCTTGCCGTTGATGATGGTGGGCGGGGTGAATTTGTTGTTGGGGCTTCCGGTCGAGTCCCGGCGTCCGGCGGCCTGGGTGGAGTTGTAAAGCTCGTGGGCCAGGTTGGTGGCGTCATAGGCCCTTAGCACGGCGGTTTTTCCCGGCTGGATGGCCCAGACGATTCCATTCCTCTTTCCGTCGGAGGAAACGCTGGGAGTGCAGCCTGGATAAGCGAATTTTTCGGGGGTTTCGGAGGAAGCTCTTGTCCTGTAACGTCCGTGGGTAAGGTGGTAGGCCTTCAAGGGTTGGGCCACCATGCTCCAATACACGAATCCATCGAAACAGGCGGGCGTGGAAAAACATTGGTTGTTATGGAGGGCCGCGGCGTGGAACTCCTGCACCACGGCATCGCTTCCGCCCTTCCCGTTCCGGTATCCCCCCAAATGATCCCGGTCCAACAGGTAAATTTCGCCGGTCTTGTCCCCGCCGGTCAAAAGGTGATGATGGGCGCTGCTTCCATAAGTATCGGGAAGTAGGATTTGGCCCACCGATCCCACGTCCTGGTCGTGGTCGCTGAGGTCCCCCTGGTTGGAGGGAGTGAAGTAATCCGCCACCTTCAGGAAGGACGTGCCGGTACCGGAAAGCCTCAGGATGCTGCTGCTGTAATCGTGCCCCCCTTGGTCCGCGTCAAAGGTGCCGTTCGCGGTTTCGACGTAAAGATTCCCCACCTTATCCACCGAGGGCGCGTCGCCCGAACTCCAAATGGATCCCTCGCTGCCGTCGGGCGTCACGTTGAAGACGCCCTCCTGCTGGGTGACCGCTTGGGCGTTATACCCGATCAGCCAGCCGTGGTAAGTACCCCAATTGTTGAAATCACAATGGGAGGTGAAGGCGATGTAAACGGTCCCGTTCACCAGCGCCAGTCCGCTGCGGTTTTTATACGACCGGGGATTCAAGATGTCCATGGCTCCCCCATCCCCCACGCCGGGGCTCATGGCCCCAAGGGTGCAGGGACCGCCGAATTTCTCCGCGCCGGAAGACAGCTCCAAGGCGTGCAACTCCTGGAAAAACTGGGTGCCTCTGCCTGAAACCAGTTTGGTCATGGCCACCAGGTAAAGGGTGTTGGTGGTTAGGTCGATGACGGGCGTGTCCGTGATGCCGATCTCCGGCGCGATCTGCTTGCAGCCGCCGGCGTCCTCAACCGAAACCGTGGTGACACCCGCCGCCGCGTCCAGGAAATTCACGTGCCAGAGGGGGGCCTGGTAAGTGTCGGCGTCAAAGGCGTAAACGCTGTCGTGCTCGGTCGCGACAAAAATCACGTTGTGGGTTACGCCCCCGATGGAAAGATGGGGGACATAAAGGGGCTGGGTATAGACATTCCCGTCCACCCGCTGGGTGAAAAGCTTGCCGAAGGAGGCGCCGTTGATGTCCGAGGGCCTCAGGATGGTTTCATGGAGGTTCAAGCCCGTACGGTAGGGGTCATTGTGGTAGGTGAGTACGGCATCCTGGGCCCATGCCATTCGGCAGGCGACCAGGAAAAACAATAAGGGGAGACAAGGAACGTTTTTGGTTTTCACCACAAAGAGTCTAGGGGGAGCCGTTTTCAGTGTAAATGGCTTTAGCCTTTTAAATTTTTCCAATCGAAAACCACGCCCATGGCCTGGGAAGGTCCTGAAAGGAGCATGGAATAAACCTTCGCCGCCTCCAGCGGATTTTCCCGGTGGGTCACCAGGTCCGATACGTTCATGCGCCCCTGGGAAAGGTAATCGTAAAAAAGCGCGGCCATTTCAGGATGGGTCCAGGGATTGAATTCCGAATAATCCGTTGGGGCCATGGAGGCGTGGATTCCCAGGATGGACAGGGAATTCGCCACCACGCGGGGCCCTAAAACTTGTTGGGAAGGGGTGGTCGTGTCCCCCAAAAGGACCAAACGGCCCAGTTTCCGTAAAAGACGGCTGGCCGGCGCCAAAACCGCCGGATGGCCGGTGATGTCAAAAACGGCGTCCAGCATCCTTCCGCCCGTAATCTCCTCCACGGGCTTGACCGCGTTACGGATGTCCGTGTTCAGCGGGTGGGTGGCGCCATGGGCTTGGGCCATTTCAAGCCGACTAGGGATGGTGTCCATGGCGATGATCCGCCGGGCACCATGAACCCTCAAGTACTGCACCACCAGTTGTCCCAATAAACCCAACCCCACCACCCCCACGGTTTCGCCCAATTGAAGCCCAGCCCGGCGGACGCCCAACTGGGTGGTGCAAGCCAGGTTGCTCCAGGTCCCGTCCTCTTCATTGATTCCTTGGGGAAGCATTAGCGCCGATGCAATCCCCACGATGAAATACTGGCGATGGGGAACTCCGTTGGCCCAAACCCGGTCCCCCGCCTTAAACCCCTGGACGCCTTTTCCAATTTCCAAAACACGCCCCACCATGGAATAACCGGGATGGAAGGGGTATTGGACCCACTCTTTCCAATTGGTTTCCGGGTCAAACAGTCCCCTTAGGCACCGCGTTTCCGTGCCGGTACTGACGAGGGATTTTTCCGCCGCGCAAAGCAGTTCGCCTGCGGCGGGAGACCCGACTTCCTCCTCCCAAACTTCGACCTTCTCTCTTTCCGGAAATAAGATGTTTTTGGATTTCATCCGTTGATCTCCCTTGGATTCCAGGTGCCTTGAAGAACCATGAAAACCCACAAACCACATACAACCAACGCGCAAAATAACCCCAACCGGAAGCTCAGCGGTTCAAAAGTAAAGGTCGCCTGGGTTTCCCCATCGTTTAAAACCACGCCACGGAAGGAATGATTGACCGTTTCGACCGCCCTGTCCTTCCCGTTCACGTCGGCCCTCCAACCCGGATAAACTGTTTCAGATGAAACAATAAGCGCCTTTCCCTTGCCCTCCGCCGTAATCCTCAATTGATTGGGGCTTGAGCCCTGGCTTTTCACCGATCGTCTCTCATAGCGGCCTTGAAGGGAAGCGTCCTCCACGAAACAGGCTTCGGAATAATCCATATGATTCCGGGCCGCCCTGGCAAAATCAGCATCCAAAGCAGGACCTTCGGGAACCGCTTTCTTAACCGAAAACCATCTTGGCATCGGTGTCGTATTTTCGGTGATTTCAACCAAAGTTCCGCCCGAATTCACCTTCGTAAAATCCTCGAATTCGTTTCTTCCAAAAACATAGCGGATTCCCAAGTAGTCCAGTACTTCCCGGGAATGCCCTAGGGAGTACCGGAAGGCGTTGAAAGTCCATTCAAAGGAATTTTTCAACTGAAGGGTGTTGTACATCGGCGCTTCTTCTCTTCCGAAAGCCAGGGGCCAGTTGGGATACATCTTTTCCTTGGCCGCCTCGTAAGCTTGTTCCATAGTATCACCTTGGAGGATGACGGCTTCCTGGAGAAGAGGAGGGGTGAAGAAAATCCGGCCCGGCTTGGTGAGCAATGCCAAGGTTGAGGGCGGGATTTCGTAATAAGACCTGTCTAACAGGATGTTAAGGCTGGATGCCGCCGAACCCAAGGAGAAAACAACGGCAAGGGCCAGAGCGCCCCACCGAAGCCCTGGGTGTCGCACCGCCGAAGCCAACACCGCCAAGGCCAAGGAACCTATGAAAGCAGCGAAAGGCATGGGCGCATGCGTGAAATATGAGGTGAGAAACGACGCAAAGAACACACCCACAACGATGCCCGCCCAAAGCAGCGTGTTTTTCGCGTCCGGGTTCTTAACCGTGAAATCCCGCAACGGTTCCATGGACATCCACGCCATCCAAAAGATCACCAGGGCGAGCCAATAACCCGAATGAATGACAAGGGAATAGCCGGGGAAAAAACTCCGCAATAAGGTACTCAAACCCAAGACCCCCAGGCTCAACACCAGGAGAAGGGGCAGAAGTCCCCATGGCGTTTTACGGTAAGCCAGCCGTAACGCGCCCCATATCAAAAGGCAAAGGGTCGGAAGTCCTACAAAGTAAGTGGAAACCCAATAGTGGGGGCCGTGATAGCCGGACATCAGGGGATGCCCTTGGTCAAAGGGGCTCAATAACGTGGCGAAATCCAGCCAACCTAAATCCTGGAAACGGCTGGCCCCATTCTCATAATTACTCAGCTTGAAAAGTTCGGCGAAAGACAGGCCCCATACTAGGTTGTAAAAGATGGCGATAAAGCCGGCGGCAAAAACCTTCTCCAACAAAACCACATGACTAAATCCCCCCCAGCCCCCCTTTTTCAAAGGGGGTTTATTCCTATTTCGATTGCTCCCCACTTTGAAAAAGGGGGGCTGGGGGGGATTTGTGGTAATCCTCCAAAGCAAATGCATTCCCACCGCCAAGGTTGTCAGATAGGTCAACACGGGATAGCCCGCCGCCAGCTGCATGGCCCAGGCGATGGATAAAAAGAGGAAGCCGCTCTTTTCCCCCCGGCAAACTTTTTCCACCGTGAAAAAAATCCAGGGGATCCAACTGATCGTCATCAAAGCCACCGGCGTCCAGGAGGAACAAACCACGTGGAGGGAGAATCCAAAGACGAAACTTCCCAAAAATGAGGCCCTGGCTGAAAAACCCTGGTGTCGGGCGAAAACCCAAAAGCCCAGCAAGGCCCAGAAATGGTGGAGGATGGTGAGGGCCGCGAAGGCGGCCAACGGCGGAAACAGGAGATAAAAGATGGGTACCGGTGGATAGGCGTAAGCCATTTGGGGGTCGGCGAAATAGGGGGTACCGAATTGGGCGTCCGGGTTCCATAGCGGTATCCACCCCTGCTTCAGCGCTTCCCCGCCCCATTTCCAAAGGGGGTAAAAAAACCGGGAAGCGTCCACGAAGACGAAAATGGAATGGCCGAAGATCACCTTCCAATAAAACAGGACAACCAGCAAAGCCAAGGCCAAAGGGCCGAGAACATTTGGGGAAAATTCTCTTACCTTCCTCATGGAGTCGTCTCTTTTTCGAGTAATTCGGCCTCCATCGGAGGAAGGCTGACGAGTTTTTTCTCAACGTCGCCAATCCGCTCCTCGTTCTTCCATCTATCATAAACTTCCAGGGCCTTGCGGAAATCCTCATCGGCCTCCTTGTAACGATGGCTTGCGTACAGGAGCCATCCCAGGCGCTCCCATGCCTCCGCGTAATTGGGTTCCAACTCGACAGCCTTTTGTTGGCAAGCGATGGCCTTGTCGACTTGACCAAACCCGTAAAAAAAGCTTTCGTCCTGCCGCACGAAAGCATTGAAAGGCATTGTGCTTTGGGCTTCCTTTAAGGCATCTTCCGTTTTCTGGAGATCCTCTTGGGACGATTCGGATGAAAAGTAGTCAAGCCGACGCATGAGCCTCTCGGCTTTGTTCAGTCTTATTTGGCCGTCGGTTTGCTCCAGCTCCAAGGCCCGGTCAAAAGTCTCGTCCGAAAGTTTTTTCCAAGCCGGGTACCCCGGTGCCGAATAATAAAGTCTTTCAAGGTAATCTGCCTTGGCTACGGCATAACGTGAATCCCATGCGTTTAATTTTTCGGCTGCTTCCAAGCACCGGAGGGCTTGCGGTAGCTGATGGCCTAGGGCGAGCTTTTCCGATTGTCCCTTCAGTGCCGGTCCGAAAGCCGCCGAAGCGAAAAGGCTGAGGCCCAATCCCAAGGCCAGGAAAGCAGCCGTTCCACAAGGTTTCGACTTTGTATTTGCTGGTTGCGCCAGGAGGCCGGCACCTTGGAGGGCGATGAGCGGCGTATGAAAGCAAAAGTCGAAAAAAGAGGCCGTGCCCAAGGCGGCCAAAGCCGCCTTCCGTCCCGGTTCTTTGGAAGGCCACAGCCTTTTCACCAAAAAAAACGCCCAAACCAACCCCACGAGGCCGAAGGCGGTTAAAAATTCCAGGAACTCATTGTGGGCATATTCAGCGTCCATGAGGTAGCGGCTGACACCCGACGAGCGGGGGCTTTTCACCTGGTCAAAAAGGCCCGCAAAGGCGCCGGGCCCAACGCCTTCGAGCGGCTCCATGCTCCAGACCTGGAGGGCGGCTTTCCAAATCAGGAACCGGTCCCATTGTGTAGGATTTTTATCCAAGGAACTGAACACCGTCACGCGATAAGCCAGCACCAAGGCGATGAAAAGACATCCCAAGAGGGCCGCGGCAACGCGCTGTTGTTTTTTGACCAAAGCAATCGTTCCCGCCGCCAGCCCCACCATGGCGCCAAAGGCCCTCAGGCAGACCATCGTGGCCGCCGAATACAAGAGCACCAGCAAATCGGTAAAACTTTTCGCGCCCTTGGACAGTGGCTTTAAATCCAAAGGCGAGCGGGCCCGTAAAAACAACAGCGCCAAGAGAAAGGTTCCAACTTGCTTGGGATTAGGGAAAATATGCCAATCCTTGATATCCGAAGACTGGAAAGAAAACCGCCAAACCTGAAGCGCCCAAACCAACCCCAACCCGCAAAACCATTTGAAGAAACGTCGGGGGTCGGGCAAACCCTTTAAAAGAAGCCCAAAGGCCAATACAAGCCCGCTGACCTCAAAAAACCAAACCGCACCCATGGCTGAGGGTGAAAAAAATGCCCGCAATGCCACAAACACCCCGCCTGCGAAAACCCATAAGGGAAGGTTCTCCAGCTTTTGCTGGAAAAAAGCCATGGCCGCCCATAGAACGCAGGCGGCCATGGCCATGTTCCAGGTACGAAAGGGTGGCCAAAAACCTGAAATCAAAAGAACTCCCAATACCCCACATTCCACCCAAGCTGTAGGAATAACCGGCAGGCGCAAGGGTTTCTCCGGCCTGAACTCCAAGCGGGCCGCCAAAAGGCAAAACATCCATAGCAGTTCGGGCATCTGAAAGGGCAAGTCCACCAAGGAAAATAAGAGGAATGCGAGGATGCCGGTCATGGCCCCCCAACCTTCCCACCGGGACGGCACCTTGAACCTTCGGGCCAGGCTGAAAAGCGCAGCGAGGAAAAGGATAGTTCCCACCAATCCCGTTTCCGCCAAAAGCTGGAGCAGGAGGTTATGGGCGTATTTGGAGGCCCCGGAATCAAGTGGATAGCCCGCCTGCTGGTAGGCTTCGCCGAAGGTTCCCAGGCCCGACCCGAAAAAAGGGTGCTTTAGGAAAAGATGGAAAGCATGGTCCCACAAACCAACCCGTCCCGAAAAAGACGAGATGTCCCAATGCTGGAAGCCCCTGGACCCGATGACACCCGCCACTGCGGCCAACCCCACCGCCAAAACCGAAAGGACCCCGGCCCAGGATTTCCGAAAAGCCAAGACCGCCAGTCCGGCCAAGACCAGGGCCGCGAAGGCCCCCACGCTTTGGGCGGTCAAAAGGGCCAGTAAAAGCAGGAGGGTCACGGCCCCGAAAAACCACCGTTTAAAGCCCCTTCCAAGGGCGCAAAGGGTGAACGACAAAGGGAGGAAAAGCGCCATGAGCGCGGCCAAGGCCCCGGGCGTCACCAGCGGACCGGAAGCCCGATGATAATAAACCGCCTTTTCCGCCACCCGGAAATCCATGCCGGTCAACCGGGGTAAAAGCGCCTGGGTTTCCCCAAAACCGAAAAGCCATTGGTGAAGCGCCAGGACAGCGGCCATGGCCGCCAAAAGGAGCCCACCCACCTCCATGCGGCCCTGGGTCGCGGGTTCGTTGGACCTACCCATCAGGTAAAGGAGCGCGCCCAAGAAAGTGAAACCCGCGGACTGCAGGCTGACGCCGGGTTGGAGGGACCAAAAAGCGGAAACCGGAAGCAGGGTCAGGAAGAGCCATCCCGCCCTTCCCAGGATTTGGGACGATTCAGCCGGTAAAGGGCGGAATAACAGAAGGAGGAGGCCGCCTCCCAACGCCACCGCGTAGGATTGGGGAAAGGCCATCGGCGGGAAAAGCAGGAGGTAAAAAGCCATGGAAAGATAGGAAATTCCCCATATTCGGGTGGAGGAAACCGTCACCGCCGCGAGAGACTGGAGCATGGGGTTATTCTATCAGGCTGGCACTTGTTCTCAGCCCTTAAACTGTTTCAGGAATTGCTTCCTCCAGGGCCCACAAACCCAGGCCGCCAAGGATAAAAACCAGA
Source organism: candidate division FCPU426 bacterium (assembly GCA_030041545.1). GTDB lineage: Bacteria > Oederibacteriota > Muellerivitia > Muellerivitales > Muellerivitaceae > JAJPJW01. Next base: position 26,804 of record JASHNQ010000076.1, read on the forward strand.
GCAAGAGCCCCACCAGCAAGGGCTTCCACCAAACGGGTTCGTAACGGAATGTAACCTCATGCTCCCCTGACGGCACCCAAAGAGCCCGGAAGGCATGGTCGGCGGTGAAAAGCTCGGTGGGATTTCCGTCCACCCAGGCTTTCCAACCGGGATACGCCATTTCCGAAAACACGGTCCAGCCGCCCCGATTGAGCCTCACGTGGAACGCCTCTTCGTCCGGATCATCGCGGATAAACTGGTATTCCAAATGCCCGGGACCGGTGTCCGCCTTGGCCGCTTCCGGCAGGGTTTGCGAAAAACAAGCCGTCTCATAGGGGTCGAAGTTGGGGCTTCGCATGGCTTGTAGCCCAAGTTGGTCGCCGTCCAAAACCAGGGCTTGGGCCGGGGAATAAACAAAGGGAACGTTTTGGGGGTTCAAACCGTAAGCCACGCCGTTCTCCCGGACCGTGGAAAAGCCCGGGATCTTCCAACGGTCCGCCGCCGTGGCGTAGCACTTGACCGCCATCAGCTTAAGGAGGGTATTGGCAGGGATAGAATAAAGTTCCGTGGTCTTGTCCAGGCTCAGGGGATTGTAACCAAAGGCGATCCGCACCCCGGCCACGTAAACGGAATCCGGCGGAAGTTCGGTTTGGATTTCCTTGCCACCCGCGTCCACCTGGTAAGGAAGCCGGTCGCCGATGAGGGCCCGCCCCCCATGGGCGTCCGCCGCCAGCCTCCGGAGCACCCTGGAATGGCCTAAGTAATCAAAATTGGAGGGCGGCCCCCAACGGGAGGAAGCGCAATCCCAGGCCGTGGGCAAAAGGGCGGCCAAGAGGGATAAAAGGAAAACCCGCAAGGGCCACTCCATTGGTTTTTTCCCTACCGATCCCCAATAAATGGCCATGCCTCCTAGGATCAACGCCGCTAACTGTGGAATGGGGTTTTCACTTTTCCACATTCCACCCGCCAAGAGAAGAAGGGCGTAAAGCGCCGCGGCAATTCCCCACGCTTGCTTTGCCGGTCTTTCCCGGGGGCCTGTTTCCATCGCTTTCAAGGCCTCAAAACCAAGGGCCGCCAGCAGGGAACCCGCCAGGCAATAAAGGAAAAGGTAACGGTAAGGCGCCCGCATCAGGCCGAACCCTGGCGCCATATAACAAAGAAAACGGTGTAGCGGAAAATATTTTCCAAAGGCCGTCAAGACTGCCAATAATCCCGTAACGGCAAGGAAGCCGTTCATTCTTTTTTCCCGCCCCCGCCAAATCCCCAGGGCGAAGAGGAACAAGGCCCAAGGGCCTAGATAGCCCGCGTTCGCCAGGGTGCTGGCCAGGGGACGGGCCTGGCTCGTTGCGGTATCAAAGGGCTTCACGGGAAAGATAAAACCAAGGAGGGACCGGGGGTCCAATGACAAATCCGCTTGGAAGGTTTCATAATCCAAAGCGGCGTGCAAACGCCCGGATAGGTTCAGGAATTCATGGGCCGGTAACCATAGCAACAATAGCGGTAGGCCCCCCCAGAGGAAGAAGAGGGTGGATAACAGCAGCCTTTTATTCCTGGCCGGTTCCCTCTTCCATCCCCTCCTTGCCAGCAACCGGTAGGCCAGGTAAAGGCCTCCCCCATAAAGGGCTCCCAGGGTCATCTGGAAGCTCCCCGATAAAAACAGCAGGGCGAAAGCCAAACCGGCGACAAAGGCCCAGGCCGGTTCCAGCTTTTGGGAGACTTTTTCCAGTGCCGCCCCCCACCAAGGCACCCAAGCGAACGCGGCCAAGAGGGGTGGATGGATGGTCTCCCACCAGAAAAAGCCCGAAAAAGCAAGGAGCAACCCGGCTAAAAACCTTGAGGCCGGGGATAACCCCAGCGCCTTGGCCCAGAAGTGCATCCCCCAAGCCGCCAAAAGAAAGTGGAGGAAATAAAAAACGCCGAAACCATAGGGCACTGGCAATGGAAGCAACAGGTAGGTGAAGGGATAGGCTGCCATGGCGTTGGGATCGGCAAAAAAAGGCTGCCCGCCCATAAGGTAAGGACACCAAAGTGGAAAATGCCCCTGGGCGATGCAGGATTTTAAGTACAACCGCATGGGGACATAAGCGGCCAGGAGGTCCCCGTCAAAAAAGGCCTTGTTGCCCAGCAGGCAGGGTGAAAAAACCACGAGTGCGGCGATGGAATAAAAAAGGACGCCGTGGAGCGTTCGGCTTTCAATAAAATTTCTCATGGTTTTCCAGGATAAGTCCCGTTGACAGGGCTTCCAAGCGCTATTTCCTCGAGATGGAAAAAGCTCCGATTATTCGGTCATGCCTGGGGGGCCGGCCAAAATTTCCGCCGCCCCGGCCCCAAGACAAGCAGGAGCACCGAAAAGGCCCATGCGGCCAGTCCCCCCAGGAGGGGCTTCCACCAAGGGGGCTCATAGCGAAACGTCACTTCATGGCTCCCGGACGGGATCCAAACCGCCCGGAAGGCGTGGTTGGCGGTAAAAAGGGCCGAAGCGTTTCCATCCACCCAGGCTTTCCAGCCCGGATACATAACCTCGGAAAACACCACCCAGCCCGGAAGATTCATGACGACCTTAAAACCCCTCTCATCCGGGTTGTCCCGGACCAGGTCGTATTCCAGGTCGGTCGCCAATCCGTTGTTTCGGGAGAAGTCGGAAAGGGATTCGGAGAAATAAGCTTTCTCATAAGGGTCGAATCCCGGCTTTCGCATGGCTTCCAGCCGCGCCTGGCCGTCCGTGATGGTTTCCACCTTGGAAGGATGGTAAACATAGCGGATTTTGTCGCGGTTCACGCCATAGAGCACGCCTCCCGCTTCGGAAGTCGAAAAGCCGGGCAGGTTCCATCTCCTGTCCCCTGCCGCAAAGGCCTTCACGGCCATCAGCCGGGCGTAGGTCCCCAGCCTAAGGGTGTAAAGGTCCGAAGTCCTATCCAGTCCCAGCGGGTTGTAGCCGATGGCGTCCTGGACTTGGGCGGCATAGGCCGAATCCGGGGGGAGGTCGAAAGGAACCGGACGTCCCTCCGACTCCACGGAATAGGGAATATGGTCCCCGATGAGTACCCGGCCACAGGCGGATTGCTGTTTGAGTTCGGAAAGGACAGGCGATCTTTCCAGATAATCAAAATTGGACGGGGGCCCCCACCGGGAGGAGGCGCAAGTCCAGGCTGTCAGGATAAGGGAAAGGGTAATGGACAGGAGGACGATCTTATGGCCCAGGGCTTGGGATTGTTTTTCCCCCCATAAAAAACACAGCCCTGCCGGGACCAACGTCAGGGCGGGCAGTTGAAGCCAAACCGCCTTCCCTTCCCAAAACCCCAGGACCAGGATGGCCGCGCCATAAACCAAAGCGGCCAGCTTTATATTCTTTCCAAAATCCTTTTTCCCCTTCTCCCGTCGTTTTTTACCCAAGGATTCAAAACCGAAAGCCGCCAAAAGGGCCCCCCCGACCACGTAAAGGAAGAGATAGCGGAAGGGAGCCCGCATCAACTCGAAACCCGGAGCCACGAAACAAAGGAGGCGGTGCAAGGGAAAATATCTTCCAAAGGCCGTCAATACCGCTAGTCCACCAGCCACGGCAAAAAAAAGCGGGATTCCCTTCCGTTTCTTCAGGCCCAAGGCGAAAAGAAAAAGGGCCCAGGGATCCAGGTAGCCCGCGTTCGCCAGGTAATCAGCCACTGGTCGGGCCTGGCCTGAGGGGTCAAAAGGCTTGAGGGGTAACAGGAAACCCAGGAGAGTCCTGGGATCCAGCGACAGGTCCGCCTGGAAGGTTTGGTAATCCATGGCGGCATGAAGGCGTTCCGACAAGTGGATGAATTCCCTGGACGGTATCCAAAGCACCAGCAATGGCAGGGCGCCCCAAAGGAAAAACAGCGGCGCGGCCAGCAGACGTTGGTCTTTTTTCGGTTCTTTCCGCCATTCCCTCCGGATGAGCAGGCGGTAGGCCAGGTAGAGGGCGCCCCCGTATAGGGCTCCCAGGGTCATTTGGAAGTTCCCGGATAAAAAAAGCAGGGCGAAGACCAGCCCGGCCGCGAAGGCCCAGGCCGGTTCCAGCTTCTGGGTCAATTTTTCCAGCGTCGCACCCCACCAGGGCATCCAGGCGAAGGCCGCCAACAGGGGTGGATGGATGATCTCCCACCAGAAGAAGCCCGAAAAAACCATGAGCAGCCCAGCCAAAAGCCCCGACTCCCTAGACAAGCCCAAGGTCTTCGCCCAGAAATACATGCCCCAGGCCGCCAGGAGAAAATGCAGGAAGTAGAAAACGCTGAAGCCATAGGGGATGGGCAGGGGAAGAAGAAGATAGGTAATGGGATAGGCCGACATCGTATTGGGATCGGCGAAAAAAGGCTGGCCTCCCAGGAGATAGGGGCACCAAAGGGGCAGATGCCCCTGTAGGAGGCAGGCCTTTAGGAAAATCCGCATAGGGACATATTGGGTCAACAGGTCCCCGTCAAAGTAGGCCTGGCCCATGAAAAGAACGGGCGCGAACACCACAAAGCCGATGAGAGGATAAAAAACGAGAGGATGGAAGAAGCCAGAAAGCAGTTTTGAGTTATGAGTTTTGAGTTTTGTCCTCATTTTTCCCTTTTTGAGTATCGGGCAAAGCCCGATGAAGGTAATGAGGGCGACATTGTTTTCTTTACGGGACCGGAGGCCCCATTTAAAAAGGAAAAACAGTGTGAGTTACTGAACATTTTTGAACCTTTGGTTCAAAAATTTAAAGGCTTTATTCAACCTTTTTAAATGTCGAAAGGTTTTATTTTTGCAATTAAATTTAGAAGTTTTTCAATCCTCGATTGAAAAACTGTCCACAACTCAAAACTTACTTTTCTTTTCCGGGAAGGGGGAGCTGGACGGCCGCCTCAAGGGCTAAAAGGTAGCTGTTTTTCCCGAAGCCGGAAATCTGGCCCACGACCACGGGGGAAACGTGGGAGGACTGTCGGAACCCCTCCCGGGCATGGATGTTGGATAGGTGCACTTCGATGGCGGGAACCCTGACCGCCGACAATGCGTCCCGGATGGCCACCGAGGTGTGGGTATAGGCCGCTGGGTTGATGAGGATCACCTCGGCCCAATGGCGGGCGTTCTGGATGGCCTCCACGATTTCGCCCTCGTGATTAGACTGCACGATGCGAAGCTCCACATCCTTTTGGGCGGCTAGTTCCTTGAGTTCCTTGTTGATTTCCTCCAGGGTGACCGAACCATAGACGTTCGGCTCCCTCTCGCCCAACAAATTCAGGTTAGGACCGTGGATCACCAGCACTTTTCGCATCGTTTCTCCCAGCGGATTGGTTGGCAGGCTCAAAGGCTTGAGGAATCATGCTAATCAGAAGGATTCCCAGGGACAAGGACAAAATCCCCTTTTCCTGGAAACCGCACCCCAACACCCCTAAAATCGGCCCATATGGAAAGCAAGGACCTCTTCACTTGGAAACAAGCGCCCCCTTGGGCCCCCGGGGTTTGTTTCCTTTGCCTCTTTTTTTCCAACTGCGTTTTTTCTTATTCCAACCTTTCCCTCTTGTGGAAGATGGAAATCGGCCTTTTCTTTTTCGTCCTTCCCTTGTCGGCCCTCGTGGGCTGGAACCTCCGCGCCCGGCCCCTGCCGGAGGCGAACTTTTCCGTATCCCCCTGGCTTTGGGCTTTTCTTCTGGGCGGTGCCCTCCTGCTGCGGATCTATCGCCTCGATTTCCTTTCCTCTTGGCCCGTGGTCGACGAAGGAAGGTACGGTTACTTCGCCACCCGGCTGGAACAAGGTTGGAACTGGAACCTGGCGCACTCCCCCCTCTACATTTCCTCGGTTTACTGTTGGATCCTTTATGTTTCCTTCCGGCTTTTTCACAACTCCTTATTGTCCCTTTGGCTTCCCCCGGCGCTTTTGGGCTGGGGATGCCTGCTGTTCTTCCCTTTCCTCAACCGTAAAATCGTTCCCGTTTCAACCGCCCTTTATTCCCTGGGCTGGATGGCCTTCGGGTTTTGGCCCCTCTACTTGGGACGCTTCTCCAATCAAGCGACTTTTTTCGTTTTCTGGGAATGCCTGGTCTTGGCCGTCCTGCTGTCATGCCTGGAAGGCTCGACCGTCGATTCCTCACCGAAGGGCTGGTGGAGATGGGGGGGATTGGCTCTCTTGACCGGCCTGGGCTTTTACACTTACCTGGTCTGGCCCATGGCGGTTTTACTGGTTTTCGCGATTTTTTTCTCAAGGTGGATGGGACCTTGGAGCTTGAGACTGTTGAAAAATCCAATCACAGATGGGTTTTTCAACGCTCCCAGACTGAGGCTGGGAGCCCTGGTCTTATTCACCCTGGGAGTTCTCCTGCCAGCCCTTCCCTTGTTGGTTTCCATGAGCCGAAACTACCAATACTACCTGCAACACCTCTGGGCCTTTGGAACTCCAGAGCCATTTTGGGAAAGGTTCAGGCTTCCGGCGGCCTATTTAAAGGGTATTTTTTGGGGATTTCCCCAACCAGGTCATTTCTCGTTGGGCCCCCTTTGGGGAGGGCTTTTAAGCCCGGTCCAAACCGCCTGTTTTTCCCTCGGGGCGGTTTCCCTGTCAAAGCCCGCTTGCCGGACCGCGGGGGCCTGGCTCGCCGCCGCGATGGCCGTTTTCTCGGTGCCCGCTTTCCTGACAAATAACCTCGAATTCACGCGTTTGTGCGGCCTGGTCCCCTTCCTAGCTTATGTCAGCGCCTTGGGCGTCCGGGAACTCGTGGCCGCTTTCCCGCCGCGAAAAGCCGCCGTGGTTTTCTCCCTGTTCCTCACCGGCTCGTTGCTTTTGGATGCCCACCAACTGTTCCAAGTCTACCCGGAGGTCCAAAAATCCTTTCCCGGCTACTACGGCCTGCACAAGTCGCCCGAACACGAAGAAGCTTACGTTCTTTTAAAGCCCCTGGCGCAAAAGGAGGGACCCGGCCTGTTGCTTTTGAACGGCGTTCCTGACCCCTTTGACCAGACCCTCTTTGCCGCTTCCTATTCCTTCAACGCGGCGCAGAACCGGCAATTAAACCCCCAGTCCGCCTCCTGGGCGGCGATCTTGGCCAACATCCACGAGCAACCCTATCTTTCTAAAATTTTTCCAGGCATGGAGTGGAAATGGCTCTCCGAGGGGCTCCAAAGGGAAGACGGGGGCTTGATGCTGGCGGTGATCCCCATCGACGAGGCCTCGGGGGACAGGATCCGGCGGTGGGCCCAGGCCGACCGGTCCCTTGAGGCATTGACCGATTCCGTGATGGAATTCGGCGTCGACCCCGATCAAAGCCGCATGCTTGGAATTTTGGAGAGGGCCTATCCCTTTTTCAAGGGCGACCGGATTTTGGAATCCCGGTATTGGCGGCTTTGGGCGATTCACCAAGCGGCCGCGGGACGCATGGACCTGGCCGTCCAAGGGGAGGAAAAAGCCGTCCGTCTCGGATATCCCATGGCCCACCTCTACAACGAATGGGGCTGTCTATTGTTTAAGGAAGGCCGGCCGGCCGATTCGAGGAAGGCCTTTGGGGAAGCCCTGCGCTTGAACCCCAATTGCACCAACGCCGCGGTGAACCTTCACAATCTTTCCCTGCCCCAAAACCAATAATCCTTCAAGCGAATGGGAGATTTTGCGCTGGGAATCGCCGGCGGAACTATGACTTTGGCAAAGCAAAGATTAAATCTTATTCTGTCCCGTTCCATCTTCGCTTATTACGGCCTCATCCGTCCCGCTCGGCCGCTCCCCTCGCTTTCCTTCATTATGGCTCGGGGCCTGGGCAGGCTCCTGGTTCCTCCCGCCGCGTCCGTCCGGTTCCCTACTTTTATCTCCCCATCCTTGCCTCCATGCCGCGCGATTTAAAAAAACATCCAACACGAAGAGACGAAGACGTAAAGGACGGCAAAAGGACATTTTTTGAAAAAAATTAAGAAATGGGGCCTTGTTTCTTTTCTTCGTGGCTTTGTGGCTTCGCATTGGTTGTGGGTTTGCCAGCCTGAACAGGTACGTTCCTTCAAATTTTAATCCCATTTTATCCCATGCATCTGTGGCAATAGCCTTTGCTTTGTGAAGCACATAGTTCCGATCGCCGGCATACTTTCCGTTGTCCCACGGTCAAGGAGCCGTCTGGGGCGCGGGGGCCGCGGGCACCTGGGCGGAGGGTTGGCCGGGCTGGGGCGGAAGGGCCGGCAGCGCGGGGTTGCCGGAAGGAGCGGCGCCGGAAACCGGCGCGGCCGGGGCCGGGGCGGCCTGCGGTGAGCCTGCCTGCCCTGAGCTTGTCGAAGGGGTCAAACCCGCCTGCGGCGCGTACTGTTGCATCCATTGCCTCAAACCAGGGTTGTTGGGATTGTACTTCAAGGACAGGAGATAGGCTTGGACGGCCTGGGCCTTGCCGCCCAGCCTCAGGTAGCAGTCCCCGGCCAGTTGGTAGGCCTTGGCGTTGCGGCTGTCGGACTGGAGGGCCTTGAGGAAGCGGTCCAAGGCCTCGCGGTAATTGCCTTCCTTGAACATGTCCACGCCGTCCTCGATCAAGTAGGTGGCCGTGGCGTCCATGACGCCGGACACCACCAGCTCCACGCGCCGGTTCTTGGCCCGGCCTTCCTTGGTGGCGTTGGAGGCGATGGGCCGGGTGTCGCCGTAACCCACTACGCTGAGCTTGGAGGGGTCCAGGCCGTTTTGGACCAGGTAGGCCTCCACCGCCTGGGCGCGGGCCAGGGAAAGCGCCTGGTTGTCCTTGAACTTGGAGCCGGCGCCCAGTTTTTGGTTGTCGGTGTGCCCGGCGATGATGATGACGCTGTCCGGGTAACGGCGCCGGATAGCCTCGGCCGCCTTCTGGATGGCCTCATAGCCGCGGGGCTGCAGTTCGGCCTTGCCGGAGTCGAACAGCAAATCCCCGGGGACTTGGAAGGTGTACTGGTAGGGCACCCGCTTGGGGACCCACTTGGCGTAGGTCTGGGTCGGGCGGGACGCGCCCTTCATCTCGTTGTCGTCGGTGACCTCCAGGTTGAAGGTATAGTTGCCCTGGGGCACCAGCTCTCCGTCCTGGTCGCGTCCGTCCCACAGGAAACGGGCGGGCGGGTTTCCCTTTCCCGGGAAGGACCTCACCAGCCCGCCGTTGGAATCCAGGATGGTGATTTTGTAGTTGACGATGGGCTCCTCGCTCTGGGTGACGAAGTTCACCCCCACCGCCTGCTGGCCCAAAATAAAGGCGGGGTAGGCCGTGGCGTAGGCCTGGGGCCGGGCCATGGCCCCCCCAATGATCACGCTCAGGGAAATGCGGTTCGTGTCGCCCAGGATCCCGTAGGGGGCGTAGGCGTAGTCCAACTGCGCGTCGAAGTCGTCGAACCGGTGGCCGATGCCCGCACCGGCGGTCAACCCCTCCAGGGTGGCGTCGTCGCTGTACCCCAGCCTCAGGAAGACGTCGTTGCGGCCGAAGCTCATGCGGTACTCGTCCCCCGCCCCCAGGGTGAACCCGGTGTCGCTCTGCAGGTCGATGTCGGCGGCGAGGATGTCCTGGTCCTTTTTCATCAGCAGGTCGTGCAGCCAGTAGGAGCCGCCGAATTTGCCCATGAGGGGCTGGCTGAAATCCTGGATTTGGGTGCCCGCGTTCATCAGCACCGCGCCAAGGTAGAAGGTCTTGCGGGTGACCTCGTAAAGGAGGCCCAGGTTGAACGCCGCGCCCGCGTTGCCGATGTTGACCAGGTTCTGGCCCACCACCGTGGCGCTGACGCCCGCCATGAGCCTTTTAAAGAAGTTTCCCGGGATCCAGTTCCCCAGGCGCTGGGCGTAGGCCACCGATCCCGCGAAGTCGTTGGCGCTGATGGTGGGGCCCACTCCCCCGTAGGTGCCGTCGGGGTTTTCCAGGGCGCCGGGGAAGGAACCGCTGTCCAGGTAGCTGAAGCTTCCCCCGAAGGCCCCGTCCTTGTCGATGTTCTGGCTGAAGGAGAAAAACTCGCTGGTGACGCCTAAAAGCCACTGCCCCTCCGTAAGGGAAAACTCCGTGCCCCGGGCCAATACCAGGCCCGCCGGGTTCCAGAAAACCGCCGTGGAGTCGTCCGAAACCGCCGTGAAGCTGTTGCCCATGCCCGCGGCCCGGGCCCCCATGCCGATTTTCTGGAAATTGGTGCTGGTGCTGCCAGCGCCCGAAACCTCCTGGGCCGGGACCCGCGCCACCGTAAAAAACAACAAGAGGAAGGCTGAAACCAAAAAGTTAAAAAGCGGAAAAGCGGGACGGAAGGGCCGGAAAGGATGGGCACCGAGCGCGGTATTTCTTATCAATGGAAGACCCTTTGAAGGAAAAACGATTTAAAAAACACCGGTTTATCGGACTATCATAATTTCATTCTCGTTAAACCGCCATTGTCTTTTTCGGCGGCTTCTCCCTCGATTAAAACTTGGGGAACAAGTCGGCCAAGCGGAAGCGCTTTTGAAACCGGTTCCACGGTCATCGGACCAGCAGGATTCTTGCGGTATGTTCACCGAGGGGTTCCATTAAGTAAAGGATGTACACCCCGCTGGCGCAGGTGTCGCCGTACTTGTTCTTCCCATCCCAGCTGTACCACTGGCTCACCGGGCCTGACAAGGGCCGGTCATCAAGGGTTTTAATGTGCTCCCCCGCGGAGTTGTAGATCCGCAGGGCATATTGGCCCGGATAAACCGTGTAATTCACGTAAATGGAAACGGGATTGGAGGGACTGAAGGCGTTTTTGGAGACGTAAAAAATGTCGGCGGTGTAAGGCGTCGGGGTGGGGGTGCAGGTGTTGCCCGGAAAACCGCAAGGCGTATCGGTGATGGTGGGCGTGAAGGTGGAGGTGGGTGTGCCGGTGGGGCTCGCGGTGAAGGTCGGCGTCGGGGTCAAGGTAATCGTCGGCGTTGCCGAAGGGACGGGCGTCAAGGTGAAAGTAGGCGTTGCGGTGGGCGTGCTGGTTGTGCAGTTGACGGTGAAAGGAAGGGGACTCAAGTTGATGACCGTCTGGGGCGAGCTTATATCGACGGAAGACAGGTTCGATCCCGAGGTCGTGGCGCAGGAACTGACCGTGAAAAAGACCGTCACGGTATCCGAGGTGCCGGAGGGCACGTTTCCCAAATTCCAAACCACTTCTTGGCCATTATTGGAGCAGGAAGCGCCGCTACAGCTGGTGAAGGTGAAATCGGTTGGAAGGGTATCGACGATGCTGACTTGGCCATAGGTGCTTCCGGTATTATTGTCGATGTTAATGGTAACGGAATAAGAATCGCCCAAAATCAATTGGGCCTGAGCCCGCGCCGCGCCCCAAGCCGCGAAAAAAAGGAAACCCGAAACCAAAATGACTTTTTGGATAACGCGGCCGTCCTGCTTTGGAAAAGCTTCTAAAGGCCGGGAAAGAAAAAACCCCATTTTTCAACCTGTCTCGTTTCATTAGCTGACCCCGCCAAATAAACGCCGGGTAACACCAAACAAAATTTTATCACACGCGGCTCAAAAACAGCCTTTTCGGCTGCTTCGGGCCAAGAAAAGGAATGAGGGAGGACGCGGGCTTCCTCCGGCAAAATTTAACATGAGTGATGTCCAACCACATTACGTCCTTACAAGAATTCGACCAGGATTCATTGAACGATTTAAAAACCTGGAAAACCTTATTTTCGCTGTTTTTTTGATCCATGGGTCTTTACTGCCTCGCGACCAGCAGCTTCCCGGAAAGCAAGGTCGAGTTGCCGTTTTTGATGACGTAATAATAAACGCCCGCGGAGACCGGGACCCCGTTTTGGTTGGCGCCGTACCAGTAGATATACCCGGAAGAATTGGGGGTGAGCTGGTCCACCATCTCCCCGGAAAGGGTATAAAGGCTCATGGTGGCGCCGGAAGGAACTTGGTAGGCCTTCAAGGCCCCTCCCACTGCGTATTGGGGGTTGAAGGGGTTGGGCCAAACGTGAAGCCCCGCGGGCGTGGGGGTGGATGTGGCGGTGGGTTGGGGTGTAGGGCTCGTGGAAGGAGTGGCGGTTGCGGTCGGGGTGGACATGGTGGCGGGCGTTGGGGTGCCGGCGGGGGTAAGGGTGGGGGTTAAGGTGGGCGTGGAAGTGGGAGTGGCGCTTCCGCAGGTCAAGGCGCCGGCCTGGTTGGTATTCATGAAGGTGCTCGCGTTCCACCCTCCCACCGAGTAAATCACGCCGTTCACCGTGTCCGCGCCTTGCGCCGATTGGATGTCCGGCATGGCGGCGGGCGTGCTCCAGCTGTTGGTCGCCGGGTTATAGGCCTGGACCGCGCTCACCAGGCCCGGATAGGTCCCGTTCCCCGCGCCCCCCAGCACATACAACTGGCAGCCCAAAACCGCGCTTCCCGCCTCCATCATGGCCGTTGGCATGGCCGCCAGGCCCGAAGTCCAAGTGTTCGTGGCCGGGTTATAGGACTCCACCGTATTCACCGCCCCCACCGACGTCTGAAAGCTCGTGTTGGGGTCCCCCCCCGCCACGTAAATGATCCCGTTGACCGCCCCCCCCATCAACTGGGAAAGGGCCGTGGGCATGGCCGCCAAGCCCGAAGTCCAAGTGTTCGTGGCCGGGTTGTAGGATTCCACCGTGGACTGCGGAGTGGCGCTGGCGTTATCACCCCCGAAAACGTAGATGATCCCGTTGACCACCGCCGACCCCATATTGGAGAACGCGGTGGGCATCGGCGCCATCTCGGTCCACGCGTTGGTCGCCGGGTTGTAGGCCTCCACATTGCTGAAGGTCGTGGTCAAGTTGTCCCCGCCGATGGCGTACAGGATTCCGTTCACGCTGTCCACCGTCAGGTCTTCCCGGCCCGTGGGCATCGTGGCCATCTCGCTCCAGGTATTCGTGGCCGGGTTGTAGGCCTCCACCGTTGTCAAGGCATTGCCCGAGTTGTTTTGACCTCCTACCGCGTAAAGGATGCCGTTGACGTCCCCCAGCGCCAGGCGGTCCCGGGAGGTGGGCATGGTAGCCAGCTCGCTCCACGACAGGCTCCCCGACGGGCAACAAATGGGGGTGGGGCTGGGTGTATAGGTGGGTGTCGGAGTGATGGAAGGGGGGCAGGCGGAGGAACAAGGGCCTTCTCCGGCATTGGGATCCAGCGCACCGGAGCTGTTGAGGACTTCCTGCACTAATTGGCCGTTGTAAAGCATCACGAAATAGGGGCTGTCATACCAGCCGCTGCCCGGACAGCTGGCGCCGTTTCCAATATGGCTGTAGTAATTGGCGATGGTGGTGGAACAGCTGTTCTCGCCCAAGTAAAGCTCATCGCTTTGGCCGATCCAATAACCGCCGTTGGCGGGTATCGTGGCGGGGCCGCTTCCGACGGTGGCGCCGGTGATGCAATAAGTGACGGCTTCGTTGGCCCAATGGACCGTGCCGTAGGAATCCGTCGCGCTGGGAGTGCAGGCCGCGATGGCCCCGATCGCCACCGAAGTGGTGGCGTTGACGTTGCCGACCTGGGCTCCGCCCGGCTGGTAGATGGCCCCAAATCCCCCTCCCCAACCGCTTAGGTTCATGGGATTGGAGCAGACGCTATACCCATAGAGGACGAAACAAATCCCTTGGAGGGAAACGGCGGTGGACCCGTAATTGGTGACCTGGACGTCGTATTGCTCCTCCTGTCCACTGACGGAATTGCATTGGACCTGGAGGTTCAACAGGGGCGTGGTGACGCCGCCGTTTCCACCTGCGCAGGTTGGGGTGGAAGTGGGAGTGTTGGTTGGGATTTGGGCGAAAAGCAAAATAGGAAAACCAAATAAGCCTGCTGTGAAGAATATTTTTTTTATTCTTTTTAGCAACCTGGATACTCCACAAATTAAAAACGTTTTAAGTCAAAAAACAACAACTCGATTAGCTATCACAAAAATACCGCATATAATGCGGAATTTCACCTTAAAGTTGTCAAGAAAAGGATTTTGAGGAGGCGCTTTTTTGAACCGGTTCCACGGTCAGCGGACCAGCAGTATTCTGTTTATTTTTTCGCTGAGGGGTTCCATTAAGTAAAGGATGTATACCCCGCTGGCGCAGGTGTCGCCGTACTTGTTCTTCCCATCCCAGCTGTACCACTGGCTCACCGGGCCTGACAAAGGCCGGTCATCAAGGGTTTTAATGTGCTCCCCCGCGGAGTTGTAGATCCGCAGGGCATATTGGCCCGGATAAACCGTGTAATTCACGTAAATGGAAACGGGATTGGAGGGATTGAAGACGTTTTTGGAGACGTAAAAAATGTCTTCGTTAGGGGGTGTCGGCGTGGGGGTGCAGGTGTCGCCCGGGTAACCGCAGGGCGTCTCGGTTGGGGTGGGCGTGAAGGTGGAAGTGGGCGTGGAAGTGGGTGTGCCCGTGGAGGTCGCCGTAAAGGTCGCCGTCGGGGTGAAGGTGGCCGTCGGAGTTGGAGTGGCGGTGGGAGTGGAGGTATTCGTGGACGTGAACGTGATCGTGGCCGTGAAGGTGGGGGTGGGGGTTGGCGTAGTGGTAGTGCAGGCCACCGTATAAGAAAGCGTATAGTTGACGCCCTGCGAGTCGCCATACTGATTCCCGTCCTCAATGGCCAAGATGTCGCTTCCAGCGTTAAAGTCGGAGGCTGGAACCGTAAAGGATAGGCAGGTACTCCAAGTTACGTTGGGCACGCTAATGGAATTTCCATTGACGAAAACGCTCATGGGTTCACCGTCTTGGTTCCCATCGTCCGCGGCGATCGTTAAAGTGGCATTGGTGACGACGGCGCCGGCGGGCAGGCTGAAATATTCAAGGTAATAATAATTTCCGCTGCCGGCGGCGACGGAACCTGAGCCAGTGGTAGAGGAAATCCAATAGGGGGTCACGCCCGAACCCGCGATACTGCAAGCCGCCGTCCATCCGGGGTTGAGTGGGTTCACGGTCACGGCTTGGGACCATCCGCTGGCCGTTGCGCTGTTATAGCCCGCGGAATTCCAGGCGTTGCCGCTGCCGTCAGGGCCCGGCGTCACCGCGGAATTGGGGAAAATAAGGTTTGTCGTATCGCTGACAATATAAAAAGTCGATCCGCATGTGGACGTGCTCGTAGGGGTATTGGCTTGGGCGAAGGAGAGGACGGGAAACAATAAAAACGCGGAAATGAACGGTATCGGTTTAATCAAGGCTTGATATGGAAAGTCCTTAATCTTTTTTTGCTTCATATTCCATTTCACTCCATAAAAAAGCTAAAAATATGCGGTTACACGCAAAAACACGTAAAACAAAAAGACTCAACGCCGATCCCATCGAAAATTCATGGGCTCCTTACCACCATTATTTTTCCTGAAAGCAGGGTGGAGTTCCCGTTTTGGATGACGTAATAGTAAATTCCAGCGGAGACCGGTACGCCGCTTTGGTTGGCGCCGTACCAGTAGATATAGCCGGAGGCATTCGGGGTGAGTTGGTCCACCAGCTCCCCGGAAAGGGTGTATAGGCTCATGCTGGCGCTGAGGGGCACCTGGTAGGCCTTCAAGGCCGGCTGGCCGTTGACCGGCACGGCGTACTTGGGGTTGAAGGGGTTGGGCCAAACGTGGAGCGGCACGAGGGTGGCCGTGGGGGTGGGAGTCACGGTGGGGGTGAAGGTATTCGTGGGCGTGAAGGTGATCGTGGGAGTAAAGGTGGGGGTAGGGGTAAAGGTGATGGTAGGTGTAGAAGTAGGGGTGGAAGTAACCGTTGGTGTAAAAGTGACCGTCGGGGTAAAGGTCATAGTCGGAGTCAAGGTGATCGTGGGCGTGTCGGTGGCGCAATCGACGGTGAAAGGTAGTGGATTCACGCCTATCACCGTCTGGGGCGAGCCCACATCGATGGAAGATAGATTCGTTACCGAAGCCGAGGCGCAGGAGCTGACGGTGAAAAAGACCGTCACGGTATCCGACGTGCCGACGGGCACGGTTCCCAAATTCCAAACCACTTCCTGGCCATTATTGGAGCAAGGGGCGCCGGTGCAGCCGTTGAAGGTGAAATCGGCTGGAAGGGTGTCCACCACGGAAACTTGGCTGTACGTGGTTACCGAATTGTTGTAATTGATCGTGATGCCTAAGGATTCACCCAAGGTCAGTTGGGTCTGGGCTCTCGCCGGGCCCCAAGCCGCGAAAAAAAGGAACCCCAAAGCCCAAATGATTTTTTGAATGACGCGGCCATTGCATTGGGGGGAAGTCCCGGTCGTTCGATGAGAAAAAAATTTCATTTTTCAACCTAAATTTAATAAGGAGTCCCGCCAATAAAGACGCCGGGGAGTTTTGGGTGAAATTTTATCACACGCAACTTAATTAAGGGTTTTGTACGGGAGCCGGCCGTGGGGGGTTACGGAAATGGGTTTTCTTTTCAGGATTTAACATTCAACCGGGCAGAAAATGCCGATGAAGCCGTCAGGCCGGGTGGATAGGACCGCCTTTTTAAAAGTTGGAATCCACGCAAGAGGGATGAGACTGTGGAAAGTGGATGGGAAAGCTTACTGATTCCTCAAGACCAGTATCTTCCCGGATAGCAGGGTCGAGTTGCCGTTCTTAATAACGTAATAGTAAATGCCGGCCGCAACCGGCGCGCCGTTGGAGTTGGCGCCGTTCCAAGTAATATAACCGCTGGTGTTGGCCGTCAAGGCAGGGTTGACTACCGCTTCCCCGGAAAGCGTGTAAATGCCCATGGTGGCGCCCGGGGGCGCCTGATAGGCCTTCAAGACTCCTCCCACCGCGTATTGGGGATTGAAAGGATTGGGCCAAACGTGCAGCCCCACGGGCGTCGGGGTAAAAGTGGCGGTGGGTTGGGGCGTGGAGGTGATGGTGGGAGTGAGTGTATTGGTAGGGGTCCCAGTGGGTGTAGATGTCGGAGGGAGAGTTCCGGTTGAAGTCGGTGTGAATGTTGGAGTGATTGTGGGTGTGTTAGTTGGGGTGCCGGTGATGACGCAAGTTACAGCCAAGGTAACGGGATTGGAAGTCGTGGGTGTTATGTTATTGGCGCTGGCGGTGAATTGGTTGGTAATGGGCCCGGGGCAGGCAACAATTCCCCACCAAGAAACGGGGCATTGGTCGGTCACCGCGGCCGCGTAGTTCCAAACCAAAGGCCCGTTGGGCGCGCCGGAAGTCGGGAGGGGGCTGGCGCCCGAGTAAGTGACTCCGGTCGGAATGGGGTCGGTAATCGTGGCATTCACCACCGACCCGCCGCTATAAACCTGAAGATTGGCGAAATAATCTGTCTGGGTGGTTGTATACGCCTGCCAACCCTGTAACCAGCCGCAGGAACATCCTGTAATAGTCCCGGGGTTATTAGGCGCTCCGTTATACAAAGTATAATCGGAAGCATTATTGGGATCGACGTAAACGAAGGTAGCCGCGTCCGCAGGAATTCCCTTGGGCCAAAGTATGGCGGTGTAAGTGATGGGTCCATTTCCCGAAAATTGGACATTCACGTTCACCGTATACCAATTTCCAATGATGATGGGATCTTGATTGCCGTCACCACCGGGGTTAACAGCGGTAGGAAATAAGGGGAGGTTATTGGTTCCCATGGGCGATGGATAAATATCGGGGTTATAATTTTGGTTTTTTTGAAAGTAAAAATAATCCGGAGTGTTGTTTCCGGATATGGCGGCAACCATGGTGACTCCCTGCGATGGATTCACCGCTACAACCATGGCGCAATCCCCGTCGCTCGCGCCCTGCGCCGTTACAGGAATTTGCAAGTCTCCCTGAACCGTAAATCCGCTGCAAATATTAACCCCCGGCCCGGTTCGGATCAGCGCCGGATAGTCTTGGGAAACCCCGCCACTACTGTAATACTCAGTGTTGCCGATAATAAAATCGTTACCTTGTGAAACCGCCACCTGCCAGGTCCCCAGGTCCCCATCCACTGCCGCGTATTGTGTATAAGGCGTTCCATCAAACCCCGTGATCGCAGCGTTGGCCAAACCCGTTTCATTGTAGTAGGAATCGTAAAGTTGAAGGTTATCGCCGATCGTATCCCAATTCAGCGTGTAGGTGACGCTGCTACCGGCGGCCAAGCTCGAGGCGGACTCGCTTTTGATCAAACCGAGTTGGGGTTCCTGAACCGTCACATTCGCCGGGCCCAACGAACTGCTACAGCCCGTGCCGCTGAGAGTTGCGGAATTCGGAATAACGGTTCCAGCCGTTACCCCTGGGTTGACGCTCAGCAGGGCCCAGGCCACACTTGTTACGGGTTGTGAAACAGTGCCAATATTCCAGGTGACGTTGGTGGCGGTTGTAACGGCATTAGGACCCGCGCCTTTGAGGGTGACATTAGCCGGAAGGTTATAAACAATGGTGCTGGCGCCGGTATTCGTGAAGATGTAATTCACGTCGAATAAATAAAGCCCACCTGGAGAGGCCGTCACCCCGGCTGTCGCGACGGATCCAGAGCAACTTGGCGGAGGCGGCGGGATGGTGAAAGTCACGGCTATTTGACTGTTAATTTGGAGGCTGTTGCAGCCTATATAATTCGCCGCTCCAGCTACGATATACGTGTAAGTCGCCCCTTGCGATAAGCTGTTGGGAACGGTGGTGTTCCAAACAACTTGTTGGGTTGTCGGGCAAGTGGTAACCCCGTTATTTTGTGGGGTGCCGCCGTTCCATCCGCCGCTCGGGGCCGTATCCGTTTGGTTTGTTCCATTACTATCCACCGTAAAAATCTGGCCGGTCGCTGGGCAGGTTTGGACCGTGGCCGCTTGATTGATCACCCCAAAAAAGTAGGAGCTGTCGTAGTAACTGGACGCGCAATAGGTAAAAGTCACCGACAGGGCTGAACCCAAGGTGGGATTGGTATTGGATAATTCAACGGATTCAATCGTCACCGTTTGGGCCATGGGAAGGGAGGGACAGCCGAACGCCAAAATGAGGAGGAAGAACCTACTAAAACATATTTTTTTCACGGTTCTCATCAGCCCGCCGGTTTAAAACGTTATTTGATCGCTTCGCAAAAAACCAGCTTCACCATTTTGCGATTTATTTACACATTAAAAATATCGCATTTGGGGCGAAATTTCACTCCAATATAAGTTTTAAGAGGGATGGAATTATCAGGAGGAATTTTCGGGAGCGCTTTTTCGGCCTTTTTCGGCCTACCGGATCAATACGACCCTTCTCATCTTTTGGCTGAAAGGCTCCACCAAATAGATGATATAAACCCCGCTGGCGCAGGGGTCGCCGTACTCGTTCTTCCCGTCCCAGCTATACCATTGGCTGACGGGTTCGGAAAGGGTCCTGGAATCCAGCGTTTTGATGTGCTCCCCGGCCGTGTTGTAGATCCAAAGGTCGTACTGCCCCGGATAGGTGGTGTAATCGACGAGGATCGAGACCGGGTTGGCGGGGCCGAAGGCGTTCTTGGAGACGTAAAAGACGTCCGCGTAAACGGGCGTGGGGGTGATGGTGGGAGTCGAAGTGGGAGTGCAGGTGTTTCCCGGATAACCGCAGGGAGTCTCGGTGGCGGTGGCGGTGACCGTAGGGGTGGGGGTGGGGGAGGAGGTTGGCGTGGCCGTGGGACCGCTGGAAAAGCTCCCGGCCTGGATGAAAACATTCGAATCAAGGTTGCAATCCCCGACGTCGCAAATGGCCAGTTCCATGGTGTTCGTCACCCCGGCGTTGACCGGGGCGTTCACCGTCAAGACGGTGGTCAAGCCGGTCATGGTGGTGTTCAAATTCGCCGAGGGAAAGTCGAGGATGCAGGATCCCAGGGTGGTGGGTTGGTTATTGTTGTTGATGTAATAGGAAGAATTGGCGCAGGCATTGACGTTATTGACGTCGA
Organism: candidate division FCPU426 bacterium; assembly: GCA_030041545.1. Taxonomy (GTDB): domain Bacteria; phylum Oederibacteriota; class Muellerivitia; order Muellerivitales; family Muellerivitaceae; genus JAJPJW01. The sequence goes on from JASHNQ010000076.1 coordinate 46,440, forward strand.
TAATGGTGGAAGTCCCCGGGAGCACCGCCACATCGTCCGCCGGCGCGTTTCCATTGAGGAAAAAGGCGAAAACGTCGTTGTATTCCGAGCCGACGTATTGGTTGTATTCGGAGGAGGCGAAAACATACTGGAAGGTGATGTTGTTGAAATCCGGCACAAAATCGAAGGAAAGGATGGTGACGTCGTAAATATCGGTAGCGGCCACCCCGGCCAGGTTGGCCAGCTCTTGGTTTTCCTCCGGATTCGGATTGTTGCAATTGCTGGTTCCACTGCCGCTGGGACCCACCACGCTGGCCGCGTTCCCATTGCTGAGGATAATGCCGGAATTAAACCCGATAACGCCGTTGCCTCCCGTGAAAGTTCCCGAGGACCACGCTGTTCCGGTATAGCTGACGTTGAAGTAATTGACGCCCAAACCCATGAGGTTTTGGACCAAAGCCGAGGGGGCGGTTGGTTGGTTCCCCAGGATCGCGACGGAAAGGTTTTGGGCCCAAACCCCGCCGCATAAAGGCAGCAAAGCCCCTGCCGCGAGGAGGCGTTTAAAGGAACCTCTTTTCATTTATTTCCCTTCTATTGTGAAAATCAAATAAAGCGGTTGAGCGATATTTTCCCTAACCCCGTTCTAGCCGGAACCAAAGATTGAGAGTGTTGAAAAACCCATCTTCGATGGGATTTCTCAACGGCACCTTCAAGGTAACCCCACGATTTCCTGCGGAAATCTTTAGGGTCGAGTCTGTTGCAAGGTCGCTTTATGTCCCTGGAACTCTGTTCCATGGACTTTTTCAACAGTCTCAGATTTACAGTAATTTTATCCCTTTTCGCCCGGTTGTCGCGTCCCTTGGCGGGCCAATTTGGACCTTTTGGAGGAATTCCTCACTTTTCCCCCTAACCTAATTACGAACAGAAACCAAACAAAAGACATTACGTTCGTATTAGCTCCGCTCTTGAGGGGAAACCCCTCTCCCCATTACCCCCTCAGCTTCGCTCGTAGGGGAAAAGCCCCCTACGTTACCCCGCCCAACTTCCAAGGGGGGCCAAGCCCCCCTTGAACCCCGGGGCGGGAAAACAAAAAAGCCCCGCCCCCTTTCGGGAACAGGGCTTTGGAACAATTTTTTTGGTCTTAAGTTCCAAGAAATTTTTGGTCAAAGAACAAAAATTTGTCCACAACTCAAAACTCAGAACTGCCTTTTTAAATATCGTGGTACAGCACGAATTCATACGGATGGGGCCGCAGGCGGATGGCGTCGATCTCCTTGCTCCGCTTGTAGCTGAGCCATTCGCTGATCAAGTCCTCGGTGAAGACCCCGCCCTTCATCAGGAACTCGTGGTCGTCCTCCAGGGCGTCCAGGGCCTCGTTCAGGGAGCCGGGCACGCTCTTGATCTTCTTCAACTCGCGTCCCTCCAGCTCGTAGAGGTTCATGTCGTGCGGCTTGCCCGGGTCGATCTTGTTCTCGATGCCGTCCAGTCCCGCCATCAGCATGGCCGCGAAAGCCAGGTAGGGGTTGCAGGACGGGTCCGGCGTGCGGAACTCGACCCGCTTGGCCTTCGGGCTCTTGGAGTACAGCGGGATGCGGCAGGCCGCCGAGCGGTTGCGCTGGCTGTACACCAGGTTGACCGGCGCCTCGAATCCGGGGGTGAGGCGCTTGTAGCTGTTGACCGTGGGGCAGATGAAGGCGCAAAGGGCCGGGGCGTGCTTGAGGAGGCCGCCGATGTAGTAAAGGCCGGCCTGGGAGAAGCCCCCGTAGCCCTTCTCGTCGTACATCACGTTGGTGTTGCCCTTCCAGATGGACTGGTGCACGTGCATGCCGCTGCCGTTGTCGCCGAAGAGCGGCTTGGGCATGAAGGTGGCCACCATGTTGTGGCGGCGCGCCACGTTCTTCACGATGTACTTGTACTTCAGGAGCTTGTCGGCCATGTTGACCATGGTGTCGAAAACCATGTCGATCTCGGCCTGCCCGCCCGTGGCCACCTCATGGTGGTGAGTCTCGATGGGGATGCCCACTTCCTGCATGAGGGTCACCATCTCGGAGCGGATGTCCATTTGGCTGTCCGTGGGCGGCACCGGGAAATAGCCTTCCTTATTGCGCACCTTGTAGGCCAGGTTCGGGTACTCGTCGCGGCCCGTGTTCCAGAGGCCCTCGGTAGAGTCCACCGAGTAGTAGCCGCTGTTCATGGTCTGGTCGAACTTCATGTCGTTGAAGATGAAGAACTCGGCCTCCGGGCCCCAATAGCAGGTATCCGCGATGCCGGTGGACTTCAGGTATTTCTCGGCCTTTTGGGCCACATAACGCGGGTCGCGGGAGTAGGATTCCCGGGTGACCGGATCAATCACATTGCAGGTCAGGACCAATGTGGTTGCCTCGAAAAAGGGATCGATGAAGGCGCTGGCCGGGTCGGGGATCAACAGCATGTCGGATTCGTTGATGGCCTGGAACCCGCGGATGGAGGAACCGTCGAACCCCTTGCCGTCCTTGAAGGTGTCCTCCTCAAAGAACTTCACCGGCGAGGTGGTGTGCTGCCAGATGCCCGGCATGTCGATGAAGCGGAAGTCCACGTATTTCACGTCTTTTTGCTTGATCAAATCCATCACTTCTTTCGCCGTCATTCCTTGCCTCCTGATCAGTTTTTTCGCTTCCTTGCGGCCTCGTCGAACGACCTTTTTCGCGGTTTTTTTGCGCCCCTTATTCTTTTTCTTCCGCATGGGCCCAACCGCCTGACGAATTTGGAAAGCCGTTCCTTACCGCCGCAACGACGCTTCTGCCGAAAAATCCAGCCTTGGGAGCTGCGGTGATAAGGAAAACAGCCGTCCTCCCCCTGAAAAACCGGAACAGTATAGTCATCGGGGGGCCAAGAACAAGCCAGAATCGCATCAAGAAGTAGCAAATCCCCTGCCAAAAGCCGGATTTTTCTTTGGGTCGGTTCTTCTTTTAAAAATCCAGGACATTCATGGCTATTTAAACGGTGGATAACCTGAGGCGGTGAGGAGAGGCTGAAATTCTTAACGGAAAACTTACAAAAAAGTAGGTTTCCGCGCAATTTTGTAATTTTGAAGTTTTTACGCCTGGACGCGCAACCCCGCCCGCTGTATCTGTCGGAAGGGGCCGGAACAGGTGAATGGAGGGGTTGTAAGACGCTTGCTCAGCTGAGGAACGTGGGCTTGTATCCGATCTTGTACTTTTTCAATTTATACCCCAACTGGCGGGGCGTAATGCCCAAAAGCTTGCAGGCCTTGGCTTGGATGCCGCCGCACCGTTCCATGGCCTCCATCACCCTCATTTTTTCCATTTCCGAAAGCGTCGTACCGGAGGCCGCGGGGGAAAAGGCGGACCCCGCCGTCTCGGGGGATACCCTGGTTTGGCCCGGAAGGTCCAGGGGCAACGGCACGTCCTCCAGGGTCAGCAGGCTTCCCTTGGCCATGACCGCCATGCGTTCGATGGTGTTCTCCAACTCCCGGACGTTGCCGGGCCAATGGTAGCCCACCAGTCGGTTGGCCACTTCCGGCGCCATTTTCAGGTGGGTCTTGTTGTCCTCATTGTACTTTTCAAGAAAATGGTTCAAAAGAAGCGGCACGTCCTCCTTCCGGTCCCTCAGGGAGGGAAGGAAAACGGGGACCACGTTGAGGCGGTAATAAAGGTCCTCCCGGAACTTTCCCTCGGCGATGGCCTTCTCCAGGTTGCGGTTCGTGGCCGCGATGATGCGCACGTCCACCGAAAGGGTCTTGGTGCCGCCCACCCTCTCGAACTTTTTTTCCTGGAGCACGCGCAAGAGCTTCACTTGCGTGGCCGGGGAGATGTCGCCGATCTCGTCCAGGAAAAGGGTGCCGCCGTCGGCCAGCTCGAAGCGGCCCTTGACCATTTCCACGGCGCCCGTATAGCTGCCCTTCTCGTGGCCGAACAGCTCGCTTTCCAGGAGCGTCTCGGGCAGGGCCGCGCAGGACACCTTGACGAAGGGTTTCTCGGCCCGGGGGCTGTTGTAATGCACGGCCCGGGCGATGAGTTCCTTGCCCGTTCCCGATTCGCCGCGGATCATGACCGTGGTCCGGCTGGGGGCCACCCGTTGCACGGCCTTGTAAACCTCCACCATGGATTTGGAGTTGCCCACCACGTTGTCGAGCTTGTACTTCCCCTTCAGTTCGCTTTGGAGCTCCCGGTTTTCCTCCAGGAGGTCCTCCTTTTCCTTCTCGATCATCTGGTGCAGCTTGAGGTTTTGGCCGATCAAGGAGGCCACCACGGCCAGGAGGCGCACGTCCTCCTCGAAGGAAATATCCGCGTCCTTGAAAAGCCGGTCCACCGAAAGCACGCCCAAGGTCTCGCCCTTGAGCTTGACGGGGACGCAGATGAAGGAGATGTTCTGCCGCTTCACGTCGCCCCGCGACCGGGTGCGGTTGAGGAAAAGGGGCTCCTTGCCGATGTCGGGAATGATCATGGGCTCGCCCTTCTCCACCACCTTCCCGGTGACGCCTTCCCCGATCTTGTACTTGCCCCGGGAAATTTCCTCCTTCGTCAGGCCGTGGGCGGCCTCGATGCTCAGCTGGCCGTTCTTTTCATCCAAGAGGGTGACGGTGCCCCGGTTCATCGCCAGTTCCTTGGAAAGGATCTCCAGGACCTGGTTAAGGACCGATTTGAAATCCAGCGTCGAAGCCATGGAATGGCTGATCTCGTACAGGGCGGTGAGTTCCTGGATCTTGCGGGCGGTGTGTTTGGGGTTTTCAGGCATGGTGACCTCGGTTGAAGCCCCGCGGGCAGAACCCGTGGTACTTTTATGGCCCGCCTACGCCAAGGCTTCGGCGGGCATCCTTCACAACTCGGCGAAATCCGCCGTAGCTTTCCCGCTTTCCCCACGGGTATCGCCCGTGATATCAGGGCGAAGGCGGATGGAATGGCTCCAACAATTTTGATAGGCTTTTCGTTTTTAGCAAAAAACTACAAATTCGTCAACCCCCTAAAAAATTGTCGATGTCTCCGAAATTATCCTTCAACACCCTTTTCCTTTTCCTGGCGTCCAAACGAGCAAAGAATTCCTGTTTTCATAGTCCAAATTTCCGTTTTTGGTTTATCGTGTCCTCGAAACCAAACCCCAAATGGAAGAAACATGAAGTTTTGCAAATGCCTTTCCATCCTAACGCTATTTCTTTGGTTCAACGCGGGCCCTTTGCCGGCCCAAACCGCGCTGACCTGGGAGGATGCCGTTAAGGAAGCCGCCGCCCACAACCTGGACCTGTTGACCGCCGTACAAACCGAAAAGGCGGCAGAGGACACCAAAATCGCCAGTCTCGGCCAGTTCTTTCCCCAAATCAACTTCAACGCTTCCATCAGCCGTTCGGGCCCTGGGGGCCTGAACGACGCCTTGAATTCCCCGGATTACGGCCAAGGCGCCAACTACTCCCTGAGCGCCAGCCAGGACATCTTTTCCGGTATCAAAGACATTGCCGCCGTGGACCAAGCCAATGCCCAACTGGACAACGCGAAAGCGGAACTGACCCAGGCCAAATCCCAGTTGTCCTATAATTTAAAAACCGCTTTTTATACGCTTCTTTTTTCCCAACAACAAATCGACCTGCTCAAATCCATCCGGGACCGGGACAAGGCCAACGCGGACCTGGTCCAAATGAATTACGATGGGGGCACCGACAACAAGGGGTCCCTCATGCAAGCCCAAGCCGCCGTCACCGAGGACGGCTATTTGGTGGACCAAGCCGTGCTTTCCCTGCGCGTGGCCCAGCGCCAGTTGGATGAGGTCTTAGGCCGCAGCCCCATGGGGGATGTCAGCGTCGCGGGAAACTTTGATGTCCCCATCCTCCCCGGCCAGGAGCCGGATTTCGTCGGTTTGACCAATCAAACCCCCGCCCACCTGGAAGCCTTGGCCCAGTTGCACATCGCCGAAAGCCAGTACGTGACCGACCGCGGCGCCTTTCTTCCCACCCTCTCCGCCAACGCTTCCCTCGGCCAGGGAGGCTGGAATTTCGGGACGCTGAATCCGGTCGGTTGGTCGGCCGGATTGGAGCTGAGCCTTCCGATTTTCGACGGCGGCGCCAATATCTTCACCTTCAAGAGCGCTGAGGAGTCCAAGGTCGGCGCCAAGGACACCCTGGAAAGCACCGACCTGAAAACCGATTACGGCTTGGAAAACGCCTATGCTAGTTATAAAGAGGCGGTGGACCAGATCCAGGTCCAACAGTTCCAGGTGGAGGCGACGCAGGTGCAGGAGCAAGTGGCGAAGGTGGAGTATTTGAACGGGTTGATCATCTTCGTGGATTGGAACGTGGTGGAGACCAACTTGAGCACCCAGCAAAAAAACCTTCTTTCGGTCGAACTCAGCGCCAAAACAGCCGAGGCCAGCTGGGAGTTGGCCGAGGGAAAAGGAGACATTCCATGAAACGGCGGTCCGTCGTTCGCAGTTCGCAGTCCGTGGCTAAGGCGGATTTTCGGCCGCGGCCGAAAATCTTCCGGAACTTCGAATTAAAAACTTCGCGCTTCAAGCTGGCCTTGGTAATGGCCGCCGCTTGGTCGGCCCTGGGCGGCTGTTCCCATGGACACGGCGGCGCCGCCGGCTACCGGCCGATGAAGGTGAGCCGCAGCGACATCCAAGTGACCGTGCTCGCCACCGGCAATGTCCAGCCCAACAACGAATTGGCGGTCTACCCGGCCATTGCCTGCCGGATCGAGAGGATCCGCATCAAGGAAGGGGATACGGTGCGCAAGGGAGAGACCTTGATGGACCTCAGTTCCACGGAAAGGGCCACGGTCTTGGACGAGGCCGCCGCCGAAGGCGCCTCCCAATTGGCCTATTGGCAGCAAATCTACGAGGAAACGCCCCTGATTTCCCCCGAGAACGGCCAGGTCATTTACCTTCCCACGGTCCCCGGCCAAGTCTGCTCCACGGGAACGACCATGATGGTCATGTCCGACCACCTGATGGTGAACACCCAAGTCGACGAAACCGACCTGGCACAAATCAAAATTGGGGAGGCGGCCACCATCACCTTGGACGCTTATCCGGACAAGCCTTTCCCCGGCGTCGTCCACCGCATTTCCTATTTTTCCACGCTCGTCAACAACGTCACGACTTACGAAGTGGACGTTTGGCCAGAGCCGGTTCCCACCTTCATGCGCACCGGCATGACATCCAACGTGGTTTGCAACGTTTCCACCAAGGAGGACGTGCTGACGGTCCCCTCGTCGGCCCTGCAGCAGCAAGACAACCAGACCGGCGTCTTCGTTCCGGGTGACAACGGCAAGCCCAAGTTCCAGCCCATCCAGACGGGCGTCACGGATGGCAGGAGGGTGGAGGTGGTTTCCGGGCTCAACGAAGGCGACACGATCCTGATCAAGTCCTTCTCCGCGGGGCAATTCGCCCATACCCAGTCCTCCACCAACCCCTTAATGCCGGGCGCCCCCGGCGGCGGCAATCGTGGGGGTGGGGGCGGCGGGGGTGGCGGTTATGGACACTAATCGCTTCGGCAACCGTCTAAATAACGTTTAGCTGTTAGCCGACCACGCCCGCTACCAGCCACCCGCCAATAGCTGATTTTCGAGGTTGGAATGAACGTCATCGAAATCAAGGACATCCATAAGGTCTACAAGATGGGCGACACGGAGGTGCGCGCCTTGAACGGCGTTTCCCTCAAGATCGAGGCCGGCGAGTTTTTGGCCATCATGGGCGCCTCGGGATCAGGCAAATCCACCATGCTGCAGATCCTGGGGCTCTTGGATTCCCCCACTTCGGGTTCCTATAAACTCCTAAGCAAGGAAGTCTCGACCCTGCAAGAAGATGAACTGGCGGCGGTCCGGGGCGAAACCCTGGGGTTCATATTCCAGATGTTTAACCTCTTGCCCCGCACTTCGTCCCTGGAGCAGGTCGCCCTTCCCCTCCTTTATGCCGATCCTTCCGCCTCACATAACAAGCCTGAGGAACTGCTCAATATGGTGGGCTTGGGCGAACGGATGCACCACAAACCCAACGAACTTTCCGGCGGCCAACAGCAGCGGGTGGCCATCGCCCGTGCCCTCACCAACCAGCCCAAAATCATCCTGGCCGACGAGCCCACGGGCAACCTGGATTCCAAGAGTTCCGAGGATATCATCGCTTTCCTCGGCAAGATGAACGCCAGCGGCATCACGGTGATCCTGGTCACCCACGAGCCGGACATCGCGGCCCACGCCCGGCGCATCATCACCATGAAAGACGGGAAGGTCATGAGCGACAAGGAAAACCGCCGGTCAGCCGCCCCCCCTCCCAAGCCCGGCAAGACCCACGAAGTCCTCAAGAACGCTGTTTCCTCAACCCACTCCACCATCAGCCTGCGCCACGTGAAAGCCTACTTCCGCCAAGCCATGCGGGCGCTGATGGCCAACAAGGTGCGCTCCGTGCTTTCCATTTTGGGGGTCATGATCGGCGTGGGCGCGGTCATCGGCAGCCAGGCCATCGGCACGGGCGCCCAAAAACAAACCGAGGCCCAACTGGCCTCCCTGGGCACCAACCTGGTGACCCTGCGGCCCGGCTCCGTGGCGGTCGGCGGGGTGCAACAGGGAATCGGCACGACCAGCCGCATCATGCTCTCGGACGCAATGGCGGTCACTTCCGTTCCCATGATCAAGCGCATCGCGCCCGAAATCCAGGGCCATGTCCAGGCCACCTACAGCGACAAGAACTGGTACACCCAAGTGATCGGAACCACCCCCAACTACGCCGATATGAAGGCGGACCAGCCCATTTACGGGCGCTTTTTCAACGGCGACGACGTCAAGAAACGCAACCGGGTCTGTCTTTTGGGGATGACCGTCATCAAGAATCTCTTCGGGGACAACGCCAATCCGGTGGGCGATTGGATCAAGATCAACCGGATCAACTTCCAAGTCATCGGCGTCCTGCCCGTGAAGGGCTACAACGGCTATTTCGACCAGGACGACCTCATCCTGCTCCCGGTCACCACCGGGATGTACCGCCTGTTCGGCAAACTTTACGTCAACCAGGTCGATATCGAAGCCGACAACGCCGAGGACACCGACCCGGTGGCCACTTCGGTCTTCAATTTCATGATGCACCAGATGCGCATCCCCAACACCCCGGACAACGCCAACGCCTTCAACGTGCGAAACATGGCGGATATCCAGGCCGTCCGCAACCAGGCGGCCCAAACTTTCACGACCCTCTTGACCGCCATCGGCGCCATTTCCCTCCTGGTGGGGGGAATCGGCATCATGAACATCATGCTGGTGTCGGTGACCGAGCGCACCCGCGAGATCGGGTTGAGGAAGGCCATCGGCGCCCGGGGAGTGGACGTCCTTTCCCAATTCCTTATTGAAGCGGTGGTGATCAGCCTCATCGGGGGCCTTTTGGGGATAGGGCTGGGTTGGTTTTTCTCGGAAATCATCCAAGTATGGAAGGCCATGCCCACCCTTATCACGCCCATCGCGGTCATCGTCTCGACCATCTTCTCCGCCCTGGTGGGCCTCATCTTCGGCATGTGGCCGGCCTACAAGGCCTCGCGACTAAGTCCGATTCTGGCCTTGCGATATGAATAATGGTATGTTTTTGTTGGACCCTGCCAAACAAAAACTTCATTCACTTCGAACTGCGGACTCCGAACTTACGCCGACTAGTCGATTTTCCCGCCCTTGGCCTTGGGCTTGGCCGAAAGGGAACTTACCCAGGCCGAGGCCATTTCCTCCATGGAAACGGTCTTGGCCCAGCGGAAGCCCGTTTCCATTTCCTGGGAGGAAAATCGGGCCTCCAAGTCCACGGAAAGGGCCACCATGCGGTCTTTGGTCTGCTGGCGGCAGGTGGGGTGGGACAGGGCCACCATGAGCAGGCCCACGGCCTTACGCTCGTCGCCCTGCGCCTTCAGGAGGCGGGCCACGCCGGTCAGCGCGTCCGCCAGGAGGGGTTTGCACTGGGTGAGCGCCACTTTTTGGATGGCTTTTTGGAAGCGCCGCTCCGCCTCCGGATAGTCCTTTTGGTCGCAGGCCACCTCGCCTAAATGGATGACGGTGGCCACTTGCCCTAATTCATCCTTCAATCGCCCGAAAAAGCCAAGGGCTTCCAGGAACCGTTCCGTGGCTTGGGGCAAATCCCCCCGGAAAAAGGCCAGGGTCCCCAAGTGGAATTGGTTCCAAGCCCGGTTTTCCAGGTTCTCCCCCTTCTCCTCGACCATGGAAAAAGCCGTGCGGTAGAAAAGCTCGGCCTGCCGGTCCTCCCTTAAGGCCAGTTGAAGGTTGCCCATCAAGTCATGCACCCAGGCTTGGCGGGCCAAGTTGCCCGACTCCCTGAAAAGAAAAAGCGCTTCATCGAGGAACCTCGCCGCCTCGGTGTAATCCCCCGTGGCCCAAGCCACGTTCCCCAGGCAACCCTTCAGGAAGGCCAAATTCTCCCTCGCCCCCGAATGAAGGAATATCTTCAGGCCCGCCTCATAAGCCGCCCGCGCTTGGGGGTATTCCCCCATCCATTCAAAAGTCCTTCCCAGTTTCATCAGGCATTGCCCCTCGCCGGAGGAGTCCCCGGACTTGCGGAAGGCCGCCAAGGCTTTTTCCAGGGATTCCTTGGCGGTCCCCAACCGCGCCGCGGATAAGGCGTTTTCGCCCTTTTGAAGGTCGGTACCGGGGCTCCCCCTGTTGGGCTTTTTGTTTTTGGGATTCCTGGGATGAGATTGGGTCAAGGATTACCTCCCTTTGCGAAAAAGGTTCGGCCTTAGGGTTGGACCTTCGTTGAAAAAACTCAATGGTGGGTTGGGTCGCAGTTGGCTGGGCTAAAGGCGGTCAGGCCGCCCGGCCAGGATGGGTCGGACTCCATTATTTTACACCTTCCCAAGCGGTTAGGCGTTTTAACTTTTCCGGGAAAAGTGGTTTAACTTAAACCCTTTTTCTAGCCTAAAATGGGTCAACGGATGAAACCCGAAACCCTCGAAACCACGGAACCAAAAACCGAACTGGGGAACCCCTGGCAGGTCGTCTTGTTTAACGATGAGGTTCACACCTTTGACGAAGTGATACTTCAGCTTCAAAAGGCAGCCGGTTATTCCATCGAAAAGGCCACCGAACTCACCTTCCGAGTCCATAACAACGGAAAGGCCGTCGTTTATATCGGGACTAAAGAAGATTGCGAAAAGGTAGCCGGGGTTTTAGGGCAAATACGCCTGACCACCCAGGTTGAAAAGACTTGATTTATTTTGTTTGCCGGTTTGCTTTGTGATATTTTTAGGAAAGGTCGTATTTGGAGAGGGGTTCAACCATGCCCGAAGCCAATATTTCCTTCAATAAAAGAGCCTATCCTAGGGTTCCCGCGCACATTCCCGTCTCCTTCCTGGTGATGAAAGAGCACAAGGAACTCAAGAACATAAGGGAATTGATTGAAAAAACGAAAACGGTCGAAAGCGTGGACGCCAGCCTGGGGGGCATGAAATTGGGTGGCGAACCGGCATTGGTCCAAGGGGACATTCTCACCTTGAAATTTTCGATCCCCACTAAAACCGCCCCTATTTCCGCCTTCGCGGAAGTGGCTTGGGTCGGCCCGGAGGGTGCCGGCATCCGTTTCTTGGCCCTCAAGGACGAGGACCGGCAATCACTGGAGTTATATCTCCAAAGCTTTCCACCCAAAACCTAGCCGGTCGCTGAAAAAATCCGGTTTGACCGCCGGGCAGGGGCGGGTCCGGGACCCGCCCCCCCAAAACCGGTCTTGGGTGGAAACTCTCTATCATTTTTATTCGAACGAAGAATCGGCCCGCCTGTAGCCCCTTAGCCCGTAAAATCTTCCATAAATTTGGGGAAGATTTTACGGGCTAAGGGACCGGGCGCCATTGGCGTGGTTTCACCCATAAACCATTGAGGATGCTTTCCTTGGTGGTTCCGGCTCGTCCGGGTTAGGATAGGAGCCGATGGGATCAAGCCGTCCGGAGTCCTTTCCGAATGAAAAATGCCAGGTTGCTGCCTATTTGGGTTTTGACAACAACCTTCGTTCCTTTGGGCCTGTTTTGGGCGCTTTCTTCCACCCTCTTGAGAAAAAACATCAAAAGCACCGTGGTCAACGACCCCCCTTCGGCCTTGGCCCAAAGCCTGAACGGCTTGGAAGGAGCCTACAATCAGGCCCTTAACCGGAACCTCCTGGCCGCCCTTCGGGTGGCCGGGCAGGAGTCGCTGGCGAAAGCCCTCGCGGCTCCCACTCCCATGAACACCGTGGTAAAAAACCTGGGTCAATTGGAGTCCCAATCCTCCCAACTGCCCCTCCTTTTGTTGGCCGACAGGAAAGGAAACGCGCTTTACGCCACACTCAGCCTTCCCAAACCAACCCCTTCCCCCTCCCCGGTCGTTTCCTCCAAGAGGAAAAAAGCCAATTCCGCTAAAAAATCGCCTTCCTACCCCAATGTGCGGGACTGGCCGGGCATGGATCGCGCCTTGGACGACTTGAATGCCAGCGGAGTCCTTGATGTCCAAGGGGTCCCCTACTTGGCGTCCTTTGTCCCGGTCCGAAGCCATGGCCATACCCTCGGCGTCGCCGCGGCGGGGACAAGGATGGACAAGGCTTTCCTCGATAATTTAAAAACGGAGGCGGTGAACGACGTGGCCTTTTATTCTCAGGCCCAAACCCTCTGCACCAAAGCCGGCCCCCTCCCTCCCCTGGACCCCAAAACACTCTCACCCAGGGACCACCCTGCGCTCCAATGGCAAGGGGCCGCCTATTTGGCGGGCGCCGTCCCCTTTTTCGGGTTGGACTCCAAAATCGCGGGTTACGGGGTGGTCTTCCAACCCGTCAAACAAACCCTGACGGTGGGGGGCTCCCTGTGGAAAGACCTTTGGGAGGCCGGTTTTCTCGTTTCATTCCTGGCCCTCTTGGGCGCCCTGGTTTTCTTATGGCGATGGATGATTCCCTTTCACCAACTGCGGGGGGCCGTGGAGCGGATGGCCCAGGGAGATTGGAACGCCTTCCTGCCGGTGAGGCGTCCGGATGAATGGGGGCTCATGGCCCGGGGACTTCAAGAAATGGCCGAGAGCCTGCGGGAAAAAGAAAGGGTTTCCCTTGTCTTGGGAAAGGTCGTGGATCCCCAGGCGGCCAAAAAAATCCTGGGCGATAAGGACTATTTCGCCTTGAAAGGCGAACGGCGGGAATGCACCCTGCTTCAAGCGGACTTGAAGGGTTTCAACACCTTGAGCGAGAACATGGCGCCTGAAGCCCTGGTGGAAGCCTTGAACCGTTATTTCAGCCTCATCAACGAAATCGTCTTCAAGTATGAGGGCATGTTGGATAAGTTCATGGGGGATGCCGCCCTGGCCGTTTGGGGCGCCCCTTTCACCCACCCGGACAAGGAATGGAGGGCCGTGAGGGCGGCCCTGGAAATCCAGGAGGCCCTCAAAGAATTCAACATTTCCAGGATCAAAACCGGCCATCCACCGTTTACCGTGGGTATCGGCATCCATACGGGAACCGTGGTTTCGGGCAACTTGGGTTCGGATAGGCGCCCGGATTACAGCGTCATCGGCGAGCCCCTGCATGTGGCGGGGCGGCTTTGTTCCATGGCCGCGCCGGGACAAACCGTGGTTTCGGATGAAACCCATGAAAAAATCAGCGCCTGGGTGAAGGCGAAACCGCTGAATCCGATCGCCGTGAAGGGTTCGCTGGAATCCCTTAAGACCTATGAGGTGATACAGTTTCTTTAATCAAGAGTTAGACATACGCGCGAAGTATGGAATCCCTTTAAAAACGAATCCTGGCGCACTCTAACTCTTGTTTAATATTCATTAAAGAAGAAAATGAACTCTCAGGGACTCAATGGTCAAAACGGCCTTAACCAACCATAACAACCCAGACCCGCTCCTATTTCAGGAATCCCTCCTGAGCTGGTTCGACCAATATAAGCGGGACCTGCCCTGGCGCCGGACCCGCGATCCCTACGCCATCTTCGTTTCCGAAATGATGCTGCAGCAAACCCAGGTGAAAACCGTCATTCCTTATTATGAAAGGTTTCTCCAAGAGTTGCCCGATTGGGAAAGCCTGGCGAAAGCCAAGGAAGAAAAAGTTTTAAAGCTGTGGGAAGGATTGGGTTATTACCGCCGGGCCCGGAACTTAAGGGCCGCGGCCCAAAAAATCATCCGGGATTACGCCGGCCGGCTGCCGGACACGATGGAAGGGATCTTGGAAATTCCGGGAGTCGGCCCCTACAGCGCTGGCGCGGTGCTTTCCATTGCTTACCAAAAACCTTATCCCGTGGTGGATGGCAACGTTATCCGGGTCTTTTCCCGCCTTTTCCTGATCAAGGGCAACCTCAAAACCGGGGAGGGCCATAAAAAAGTATGGGAATGGGCGGAAAAGCTGGTCTCCCGCCAACGCCCGGGCGATTTCAACCAAGCCGTCATGGAATTGGGTGCCACCCTCTGCCTTTCCGAAAATCCCCAATGCTTGTTGTGTCCGCTCCTCAACCGATGCCCGGCCGCCCAGGGGGGGCTTCAAAGCGTGTTTCCACATGCCTTGAAGCCGTCGGCAACCGTCGAGGTGCCCATGTCCGCGCTCTTCATCGAACGAAAGGGTAAGGTCCTGGTTAAAAAGCGATCCCAAAATGAGAAATGGTTGAAAGGAATGTGGGAATTCCCCAGCGCCGGGGGGAAAAACTTCGAGGAGGCCCGGCGGAAACTGGCGGGGGACTTGAAGGTGAGGGCCCGGCGCAAGCCAATGTTGGAGGTCAGGCACCAAATCACCCGCCACAAAATCCGGCTCCGGCTATTCGGGGCGTCGGCTCCGCGTCGCCTCCCCCTCTCGGGCGGCTTCCAATGGGTGGCGTTGAGCCGTCTCCAGAAACTGCCCTTTGCCAGCGCCCAGGGGAAACTTCGGGAATGGCTCCTTCTAAACCGCGGTTGACGGTCGCCGGGGTTCCGGCCAAAACCGGCGTTTCTTTTTGGGACGCCAGGGGTTATATTCTGCGTGCTTATTCATCTCCCCGGCGAAAGAGGATCATGAAAAACCGGATAGTGGTTTACTTGGCTTTGAACGCTTGGTTGGCCGCCGCGGCTTACGCCCAAAGCGCGGAAAATTCAACTTCCCTGCCTTCCCATTCCGCCGGCGGCGCGCTTCCGGCCGCCGTCCAAATGTCTCCATCCCCCGCGCAAGAATCCGCGACCGACTTGGGGCCCATGCCCTTTTCCAACGCCGAAGCGAATTTTTACCGCCGCGCTTGGCCGGTGGATAAAAGCCACTCGGCGGGCGCCCTTATCCTTTTCGGAACGGTTGTGGCCGTCCTGCTCTTCGGGCTTATCCGCCAAATGGCCAAATCCGGGCCCCGGAAACCCCCGCAGGAATAAAAATGGGGTACGAGAACGGCTCAGTGTCCCGGCGTTCGATCCTTGAGGTTCGGTCCCTGGAGGGCCTGGGTGGGGGTGGAAGAGGACTGGAGCAGGCTGAAAAATGGAAGTTTCTCGATCAAGGGGTAAAGCGGCCAAGATTCGTCGGTGAAAACCGCGTCCCTTACCTGTGCCCCCGTGCCCATGTTGAAACACCGGGCGCTGGATTTTTTAATGCATTTGCCCCGGTCATCATAAAAGCGGTCCCGAAGCACCTTCACCAGGAACTGCTGGTCCTGGCCCTTGCTCTTTTCATAAGCCCCGAATCGCCTAAAATCCAGGTGACTTTTCTCGAGGGTACCGTCCTCCCGGAAATAATAAAGGAGGTACTGGACCCAGTCCTTGGCGGGGCTTTTGAGTTCCATGGAAACGAGGACTGGCGCTGGTCCCTGAAAATAAGCCAGAGCCTTCCGGAAAAAGCCTTTGGGGGCGGCCGCTTCCATCGCCGCTTCGTTCGGGTATTCCGCCCAGGCATTGGGCTGGGCCATGGATAAAACCGCGAAAAACCGGGGGGACAAGGCGCCGCTTTGGGAAGCCGAATCAATGGCGGCGCAGGATTGGTTGATTTCCCGCAGTTCCTCGCCGAGTTTCCCGGCGGAGACGGTTGAAGCGAATAAGGTGTAAAAAAAGGCCAGGCACCAAGCGAACCACCACCTTTGACGCAAGCGCCGTTCCTTTCAGGGATCACTATGGTTTATACCGTTGTGATTTTAGCAGAGGAAGAAAAAGTCCCAACTCTTTTTTCAGGTTTCGCTTTCCGAACCGCCTTCGAGGATTTCCATGGTTCTTTCAACGAAATTCCGGGGCAAGGTTCGGGTTTCCCGGGCCTTTTGGTGTTCCTTTTTCCATATTGGATGCTTTTGGAGGTAATCCCGGTCCTTGGCGCTTAACTTTTTCAGCCAATCCTCAAAGGCCGCAAAGTCCATGATCCTTCTCCCCGGGAAATTTCCAACGCCGGCCTTCCTAATTAGCGGCGGTTCCACCGGACCCCTGGTTAAAGGGATTGCCGTCGGAATCGAACATTTGGAAGGAACCGTCGTTGAAAATCACGAGGATTTGAAGGGGCTGACCATTCTGCCCGTTCGAAAACTTGACTTCCTTAACGCCGGAAGCCAGGAAAAAGGGCTTATTGTCGGTTTCTCCCGGGGCCGTGTCATAGAGGAAGGCGTCCCCGTTCACGATCTTCACCGTCCGGGTTCCATCCTGGCTGTTGAAGGAAATCCCCGCCGAAGGGCCCGCAGCCTGGGGGGCCATTGCGGGTTGCTGTCCTGGCGCGGCCTGCGCCGTGGTGGTGACCTGCGCTGAGGCGGCCGGCTCGTATTGGCCGTTGTTGTAAACATAAACGACGTCCACTTGATAAGGGTCCTGCCACCACCACCAACCGTTGTACCAGTAGCACCAGCGGAATAATACCGGATCGTACCACCACCAGTTTCCGGCGTACCAACGCGTCCAAAAACACTGGCCGCCCCAATACCAGCCATACCAGTGGTAACCCCAGGGATCGTAAAAGTGGCAGTAATTGTAACCGCCCCAGGTGTGCCAATAATAGTGGTTCGCCACGATTTCGTTGCTGTTGTAAAGGTTGATCTGAGCCGTAAAAGCCGCGTTGTGGGCAAAGGCGTTCATATGGCTTTGGATCACCACCGCGCTGGCGCCTCGGGGTTCGATCACCGACGCGTGCAAGGCCCCCCCTCCGGGCCCGACCCGGGGCTGGACGAAGGTGGAATGTTGGGGATCGGCACTCAGCATCTTGCCGCGGGCCAAGGTCGGAGGAAGATGGGTGATCCCCATGTTCCGCAGCTGCGGTGAAACCGCACGGGGGTGGTTGAAATTGTGGCCGGAGGCGCCGGGGCGGTAAGCTTGGCCTTGGGCGCGTTGGTTGTTCCCGGTATTGGCCCGGTTGAAATGCCGTTGGTTGTTCCGGTTTCCATGACCCTTGGCCCGGTGCCGTCCATCCTTGCTCTTTTCATACCCCGGACCGCCGTTGCCGTTGCCTTGGTCTTGGGCCCAAACAACCGTGGCCAGGGATAGGAATAAAACCTGGGAAAAGAGCGCGAGTTTTTTCATAAGATGTCCACCTTTGGGGAATAAACTCATTTTCTCACAACAATAGGGGTTTGGTTACAAGTTCTTAACCCGGACGAGCCGGAACCAAACAGGGTTGCATCCGCTACTTTCACGGGTGAATCCAGTGTAAAAGCGCCCGATCCCTTAGGTCGGGAAACCCTTCGATAAACTCAGGGCCATGAGCCAAGCCGAATGGTTTTCGGCTTTTTGTATAAAATTTCACGACTAAGAGACTAGAAGCTTTTGTGATCTTTTGACGCATTGCCCGAATGTTAAGTTTCGTCGGGTCTCATAAAAGACTGCCCCCGAAAACAGGGTTTCGGAGGTTTTGAACCGTGCCCCTTATTGCTTTCCTTGGACCAATTTTTCAACCACCGAGGGATCGGCCAAGGTCGTGGTGTCCCCCAGGTTGCCGGTGTCGTTTTCGGCGATCTTGCGCAAAATGCGGCGCATGATCTTGCCGCTCCGGGTCTTGGGCAGGCCTTCGGCGAATTGGATCTTGTCCGGCTGGGCGATGGCCCCGATTTCCCTGCGAACGTGCTGCGCCAGATCTTTCTTGATCTCCTCCGAAGGCTTCACGCCTTCCTTCAGGGTCACATAGGCGTAAAGGGCCTGTCCCTTGATGTCGTGGGGATAGCCCACCACGGCGGCTTCGGACACTGGGGGATAGGAAACCAGGGCGCTTTCCACCTCGGCGGTCCCGATTCGGTGGCCTGAAATATTGACCACGTCGTCCACCCGGCCCAGCAGCCAGTAATCGCCATCCTGGTCGATGCGGCAGCCGTCCCCGGTGAAATACAGGTTGTTGAAGGTGGAAAAATAGGTGTTGATGAACCGCTCGTGGTCGCCCCAGGTGGTGCGCATCATGCCCGGCCAGGGTTTCTTGATGCAAAGCTTCCCCCCCTCGTTGGGGCCGCACTCGCTCCCGTCGTCCCTCAAAACCACCGGTTCCACGCCGAAAAAGGGCCGGGAGGCGCTGCCGGGCTTCAGGGTATGGGCCCCGGGCAGGGGCGTGATCATGAAACCGCCCGTCTCGGTCTGCCACCAGGTATCCACAATGGGGCAGCTTCCCCCTCCCACGTTGCGGTGGTACCACAGCCAGGCCTCGGGGTTGATGGGCTCGCCCACCGAGCCCAAGACTTTCAGGGACCGCAAGTCGTACTTCTTCGGCCACTGTTCCCCCTCGCGCATGAGGGCGCGGATGGCCGTGGGCGCGGTGTAAAAAATATTTACCTTGTGCTTGGAAACCACCTGCCAAAAGCGGCCGGCATCGGGGTAATTAGGAACGCCTTCGAACATCAGCGAGGTGGCGCCGTTGGCCAGGGGGCCGTAAACGATGTAACTATGGCCCGTGACCCAGCCGATGTCCGCCGTGCACCAATAGAGGTCCTCCGGATGGTAGTCGAAAACGTAGCGGTGGGTCATGGCCACCCACAGGAGGTATCCCGCCGTGGTGTGCAGCACGCCCTTGGGTTTGCCCGTGGAGCCGGAGGTGTAAAGGATGAAAAGAGGGTCCTCGGCCTTCATGGGCCCGGCTGGATGGTCCGGGGAAGCCCTTTTGATCTCATCGTGCCACCAGGAATCCCGGCCCGCCCGCATTGGAACTTTTCCATCCCCGCGCTGGTACACGATGACGTTTTGGATGGTTGGGCATTCCTTCAGCGCCTCATCGACGATGTTTTTAAGTTGGAGGGTCCGGCCCGCGCGGAAAGCCACGTCGGCCGTAATGACCGCCACGTTCTGGGAGTCTTGGATACGGTCCTTGATGGACTGGGCCGAAAAGCCCGCGAACACGACGGAATGGATTACGCCCAGCCGGGCGCAGGCCAGGAGGGCCACGGCCGTCTCCGGCACCATGGGCATATAAATGCAAACCCGGTCCCCTTTTTTCACGCCCTTAGAAAGCAAAACATTGGAAAACCGGCACACCAGTTGGTGAAGATCGGCGTAAGACATCTTGCGTACTTCCTCATCCTTCTCGCCCTGCCAAAGGATGGCGGTCTTGTCCTTGAGGGGCCCGCCCAAATGGCGGTCCAGGCAGTTCGCCGAGACGTTGAGTTCCCCATCCTCGAACCATGTGTGCCGGATAATGCGCCGGGGGGCATCCCATGCATACTCAAGGGTTTTCGTGGGCTTTCTGAACCATTGCAGTTCCCGGTGCGCGTTCTCCAGCCAAAAGGCGTGGGAATCTTTGATGGATCGATCGTACATTTCCTTGTATTTGGCGAAAGAACCGATAAAAGCCCTGGACGAAAGGGCCGCCGGGGGAGGAAAAGCGAGGCTGTCTTTTTGCAGGGAAGTAATGGATTGGTCTTGCGAAGGCATTTTTCCTCCTTAAAATGGGAGTAAGGGTTCGGCCTTAGTGTAATAGCGGGGTGCCTAAAGATAAACCCGTCTTTACCGGAAATTAAAAACGATTCGCTTAAACTAAATGGTGTCAAAACGGTCACGGCCTTTTGCCAAGGCGATGGGGAATAATGAAAATTCTCATAGCACCCGATAAATTCAAGGGCATTTCCACGGCGCAGGAAGTAGCCGAGCTGCTAAGGAACCAAATCCAGAAACACCTGCCGGACGCCCAAATCCGCCTTTGCCCCGTGGCGGATGGAGGTGAGGGCACGCTGACTTCCATCATTTACCTCCTCAAGGGCAAAACCATCTCCACCACGGTCAGTGATCCCCTGATGCGTCCCAAGCAGGCCCAATTCGGAATGGCCCAACTCCCCGAAAAGGACACCGCCATCATCGAAATGGCCCAAGCCTCGGGCCTTTTCCGTCTGGCGCCGGAGGAGCGGAATCCCTTAAGTACCACCAGTTATGGCACCGGCGAGCTTGTCTTGGAAGCCGTCAAGAAGCATAAACCCCGTCACCTGCGGATTTCCTTGGGCGGCAGCGCCATGGTGGATGGAGGGCTTGGCTTTCTCCAGGCCCTGGGGGCCGTCATCAAGTCCAAGGCGACCCTGCCCCCCAAAGGGCTTTCCGGAAAGTACCTTCCGCTTATTCAGTCCATCGAACTGGAGCCGGTTAATCTGTTGCTGAAGGGCATCGGCATTATCGGGTTGGTGGATGTTCAGGTTCCCCTTTTGGGCGACTATGGGGCCGCCCGTTTCTTCGGGCCCATGAAGGGAGCCACTCCGGCCATGGTGGAGGAACTGGAAAAAGGCCTTTACCACTTTGAGGGCGTTCTTTCCAAGGCTTGCGGCCAATTATTGAAAAACCAGAAAGGCTCCGGCGCCGCCGGGGGAATGGGCATGGCGCTTCTGGCCCTGGGTGGGCAGCTCGAAAGCGGTTTTGAATTCGTGGCCCAAACCCTAAAGCTGGAGGAACAAATGAAGGATTGCGACCTGGTCATTACGGGGGAGGGCCTTTTGGACAACTCCAGCCGGGAGGGAAAGGCGCCCGTGGCCGTGGCTCAAATGGCCCAAAAAATGGGCATTCCCTGCGTCGCCATTGTGGGGGCGGTGGCTCCCGGAATGGGGTGGTTAAAGGAAGTCGGCATCTCCCAAGTCCTTCCCCTCTTTGACAACCCCATCCTTGGGAACGACCCGCGCAAATTGGAGGTCCCGCAGCGTTTCGCGGAAATCACCTCTTCCCTTTTCAAGGACCGCCAAGCGTTCCAACCTCAATTCGGCTGAAACTTTTTTCATTCCTCTTCATTGTCCGCGGGAGGACACCTTAAAACCAAGGAGCCAATAATGTGCTGCCGAGAAGCCATTGATCAGATTCCGTTTGCGTTATTTCCTAGCGCCGTGGTCAACTGGGTTTTCTGGTCGGCGGTGATTTCCTTCTGGCCGTTTTGGCGGAAGAATTCTTTTTCTTGTTGACGGACCGTTTTTAAATTTTCTCACGCCGCCTTGGCCTGTTCCTTGGTGATTTTACCGGCCTTCAAGTCCTTCTGGATCTGCCTCATTTGGGCCCTTACCTGGGCGTTCACGCTTCGCATGTTCGAACCCGCGGCAGGCGCTTTCACTGCGGCCGTCTTCCCTAACCCAGCCGCCGGAACATGGGCCACCGGAGTGGGTGTTGCCGCCTTGCCGGTCCCAACCGGCTTATTCTGAGCCCATGATGTTCCCCCCCAAAATAAAACAACCGAAGCCGAAAAAACCATGAATCTATTCATCACTTCTCTCCTAAACGCGGTTTGACGCTCGATGCTAATTATTTGACTCCGATGACGTTTCATCTATTTCTTGGATTTTCGAGTTCAAGCCGTCTAAAAAATGATCTTTAGGCATCTTCCCATTGTGGATTTTTAAGGGATTGGCGGATCTGTATGCTTCCCATTCGGGCAAGGCCTTTTCATAGCTCAGCTTGGCCTTGAACATATCGCCCATATACCAATAAAAATCGCCGAGCCTTGTATAATTAGTGGCAGAAATAGAATGTTTATTTGTAGCGCCGTAAGCTTGATCTTGTATTGAATATTCCTCCAACGCCCCCTCTTCATCTCCTTGAAACTGCAATGCATTTCCTAGGAGTCCATGGTAATTCGCCGCCAGGGCCCGTCCTTGTGAAGACGCCTGACTTCCCTTTTTCTCATTTTCCGATAACCATTCTTTGCAAATGCTGATCGCCTTCGTATTGCCCGTACCCGTAAGATATTCACGAGCTTCATACGCTGATTTAAATTCAGCGGGAATCTTTCCAACTTGTAAATATTTATTTTCATCTTGAGGTGTTTTTAGATCGTTTCGTAGGACAAAGTGATCGCCGTCCAAGACATACAAATCACTTCGGCTAAACGCATGATCCACCAATATTTCATTCGAATTTGACCTTGGGATTTTTTGTACCCGGAGCCCAACTATATCTCCCTTAATTTTCCAAGGAGCAGCCATCCTTCGAATTTTCTTCCCATCCCAGGAATAAACCGAAAAAAACCCGCCAGCGGCAGGCCCAATAGCGCAAGAAGCCAAAATAAATTTGCGGTGCGAACGACTTTCGAATTCGTAAACACCCGAGGGCTTTACAACAAAAGCTTCGCCGAAAGAATCCGGTATTTTATCGTTCGAAAGCACCTTATTCGTCTTCAGGTCCACGACCATGACGTAGGCATTGCGGCTGTTGGGCGGCGCGGTATAAAAAACGACTTTCTCCATGGACCCGTTTCCCAACAAATCGTCCGTCGATGTGATGTCCTTGGAATCATCGTAGGTATATGAATCCCCAGGGACCAAGGAACTGGGATCATCCACCGCGAAAGAGTTCTTGGGAAGCAAAATCCAAAGCAACAATAAAAAAACCAATTCTCTCACCATGAAATTCCTTCTAAAAAACGCATGCTAATTATTTGACTCCGATGATGTTTCATTTATTTCTTGGATTTTCGAGTTTAAGTCGTCCAAAAAATAATCTTTAGGCATCTTTCCATTGTGGATTTTTAAGGGATTGGCAGACCTGAATTCTTCCCATGCCGATAGAGCTTTTTCATAACTCAGCTTGGCCTTGAACATATCGCCCATATACCAGTAAAATCTGCCAAGATTTCCGTAGCTAAAGGCAGAAATTTCATTTTTATTTGTCATGCCATGAGATTTCGCTTCGTTTGAATACGCCTCCAACGCCCCTTCTTCATCCCCTTGCGAAACAAAGGGGTCAGGCCTATAGTTTATACTTTCCCTCCCTCCCCACCTGAAACGCGTTTCGTTATCCTTTTTTTCCACCTGTTCTTTCGAAGCTTTCTTCTCTCGTCTCATTGCGCACCTCGGCGTCGGTTGAAATTAAACGGAGGAATGACTTGGGTTTTGGTTTGGTATTGGAAAGCCCAGGGTGGTAACCCCCGGGAAAACAACTCTACTCTCAAATAATCTTCTCGCCAAGTTAAAAGGTTTACTTGTCCAGAATTGGGCATTTCCTCGAAAGCTTAACGAATTTTCGCCTTTTTTCTGTCCTACTTTGCCTGGATCACCTATGGCACCAGGTAGATTCTTGAAAACAATTCCTCCCAAGGGGATCCTTTTTTGCCCATCCCTTCTTCCACTGGTAAACAGCGCCTTCATATTCAATTCGTTTTGGGCGGGGCACAAGGTTAGTTTATCGACCTGGCATTACTCGTAAAGTATAAACTATAGGCCTGACCCCTTTGTTCCTTTCCCGCTTTTCGAGTGGAACTCAGGCCTATGGTGTCATGGCGGTGGGTAAAAAGCGCGCGGTACGTTCTACCGTGTTTTTAGGAAGGGAGAACGGGAGGGGTGGATTGGGCCAATTGATGCCGCCGGTCGGATTTTTTGCCTTCCTGGATCATCAGGTAGACAACGAACCCGACCAACGATCCCATGACGCCGAGCATGAAAAAAATCGTAATGACGATCCCGATGGTCAACCCGCCGGAAAAACCGCCGGTATTCTTAGCCAGGTTTTCGCTGCAGAAAGGGCAAGCGGCCGCGACAGAGTGTAAAAGCGTGAAAGCGAAAAGGTACAAAAGGGCAAGGATTCTTCTCATCGATTCACCTGCTCACTTGTCCGCCGATCACCTATTTTAAAATTTCGCGGGCGCAAAATTTTAATGTTTCATGAAAATCAGGACGTCCAAAACCAAGGCTCCGTTCATGATGCAGAACAACACGAAGGGAAAAAGGGCGGTGGTCCGCAACAAGCGGTCGTCGTTTTTCAATCCCATGAAGAAAAGCCCGACAAGGATGGTTTCGGACGCGGCTAAGAGAAGGGCGGCGATAATATGGCCGACCGGCGCCAGGAAATCGGCGTAGGACAGCCCGATTTGAACGGCGGTGATGACCAACAGGGTGATGAAAATGTTGAGCTTATTGGTGATGGCCGAGTTCATTTTCTCCTCCTTATACCAGGTAAAGTACGGGAAACAGGAAAAACCAAACCACTTCCACCAGGCACCAATAAAGACCGCACACTTCAATGGGGCTGTTGTAGGTCTTGGTGAAGTCCCCCCGGCGGGCCCTCCAAGCCAAAATCCCCATGACGATCACTCCGATTAGGATATGGAGCCCGTGGAAACCCGTCATGGTGTAATAGCAGCTGTAAAAAATGTTGGTGGAAGGCAGCAAATCCTCCTTAATCTCGCCGGAGTACTCCACCGCCTTTAAGACCAGGAAGGCCAAACCGCACAACGCCGTCAAAAGAAGGTTGTTGGAGGTCTTCACGCCGTCCCCCGACTTGCTGGCGTTCACCGCGTTGGTCATGAATAGGCTGCTGATGACCAGGATGAAGGTGTTCACCGAGGCGATGGGCACGTTCAGCATGTGGGGATGGGATAGTTCCGGGTGGGCGTTCCGCATGATGATGTACATGGCGAAAAAAGGCGTGAAGAACATGATTTCGGACGAGATGAAAAGCCACATTCCGAAACTGACGTTCTCGAGCCTTTCCTCGGTTTCGACTCGGACGGCCGTGTGTTCCATGGATAATTCCTTTCAAAAAGCTTCGGGTTTTAATTTTCGGTTTTGAGTTTTGGAACTCAAGACTCAGAACTGCCTTTCTAAGCCGGCAGCTTTTCGTCTTGGGCGATCCAGTCCCGCCCGACCTTTTCCGCTTCCTCGCCGCTGTATTCATAGGGACCACGGTAAACCGTGGGGATCTTGTCGAAGTTATGGTAAGGAGCCGGTGAGGGGATGGTCCATTCCAAGGTGATGGCGTTCCAGGGATTGGCCTCGGCCTTGGGTCCCTTCACGATGCTGTAGAAGTAGTTGAAGAGAAAAATGATCTGGCTGGCGCCAAGGATAAAGGCTGAAACGCTGATGAACACGTTGATGTCCTGCATGGGCTGCAGGTATTCGTAACCGGTGGATGTCGCCAATCGGCGCATTTGCCCTCCCTCCCCCAAAAGGTGCATGGGGAAAAAGGTGCAGTTGAAGGTTACGAAGGTCAGGAACCAATGGAGGTATCCCAGCTTATCGTTCATCTTGCGGCCCCACATCTTGGGGAACCAGTAATAAAGGCCCCCGAACACCGCGAAAACCGAACCGCCGAAAACCACGTAGTGGAAATGGGCGATGATGTAATAAGTATCGTGGATATAAATATCCACGGGCGTGGCGGCCATGAAGATGCCGCTCAACCCGCCGATAATGAACATGGAAAGGAAGGAAAGCCCATGGAGCATGGGGACGGTCAAGTGGATGGAGCCCCGGTGGAGGGTCCCCAGCCAATTGAAGACCTTCACGCCCGATGGCAGGGCGATCAACATGGTGGTCATCATGAAGCCCATTCCCATAGCCGGGCTCATGCCGGAGACGAACATGTGGTGTCCCCAGACAATGAAACCCAATCCCATGATGGTGGCCATGGAGCCGACCATGGGCTTGTAGGCGAAAATCGGCTTACGGGAAAAGGTCGCTATCAGCTCGGAAGCCAGGCCCATTCCCGGAAGGATTAGGATGTAGACAGCCGGGTGGGAATAAAACCAGAAAATATGCTGCCAAAGGAGGGGATGGCCTCCACCCCCCGCGTTGCCCACCAGACCGCCGCCCCCCACTAGCTGGTCATCGCTGTTCTGGAGGCCGGAGGGGATGAAAAAAGAGGTATGAAAAACCTTGTCCATGAACATCAAGGCCATGGCACTACCCAAAACGGGGGTGGCCAAGGCTTGGAACACGGCCGTGATCAATTGGGACCAAGTCACCAAGGGCAGGCGGTCCCAAGTCATGCCCGGAGCGCGCATTTTCACGATAGTGGTGAGGAAGTTAACGCCCCCTAGGATGGAGGAAAAACCCACCAAAAAAACCGAAAGAAGCCAAAAAATCTGCCCCGAACCGGAGCCCGGCGTGGAGCTGGAAACATCGCTTAAGGGAGGATAACCGGTCCAGCCGGCCTCCGCCGCGCCTTTGGCCAGGAAAAAGGATGAAAAAGCGAGGATACCGGCGGGCAAATAAAGCCAATACGAAAGGGCGTTCAGGAGGGGAAAAGCCACATCCCGGGCGCCGATTTGCAGTGGGATTAGGTAGTTTCCGAAAACCGCCACCAACATGGGGATCATGACGAAGAAAATCATGATGCTACCGTGCATGGTGGTCAGCTGCAAATACCCTTCCGGCGTGATAGCGCCGCTATCGTCAAAAAACAAGTGCCCATGCAGGAGGCTCCCCAGGACCGGGACGGGCTGGAAGGGGTAGGCCAGCTGCCAGCGGATCAGCATGGCCAAAAGTCCTCCCACGATGAGGAAGAAAAAGGCCGTAAAAAGGTATTGTTTCGAGATCACCTTGTGGTCGTAGGACCAGACATATTTATGGAAAAAATCCTTCGGCTCCGGATGGATTTCCTCGGCGTGGGCTGCGTGTTCGGTCATTGATTTCTCCTTGGTTTATTCCGCGGTGTTGTATTGGGGGTAGTACTTATCCCAAATGTCCGTCCACTTCGATTCCCCGGACCGGAGCTTGTTCTGGATGGCCTGTTGCATCCACCGATCATAAGTTTCGGGCGTGTCCACCACCACATAACCGACCATCCGGTAATGGCCCAAACCGCAAAGCTGGGCGCAGGCGATCTCAATGGGATGCTGCACATATTCCGCCTCTTCAATGGGGCGGTCCTCGATTTTCCCCTCATATAAAATTGGCGCGGTTTTGGTGTCGGGCAAGGGGTCGTAATGGTACTTCTTGACGCCTGTTATATCCACGTTGTCCGCCTTGAAGGCGAAGCCGTCCAAGGCCACTTTCTTTTCCTTGATTTCATCCGGGCTGAAGAAAACCATTTGCTGGGCCTTGAGGTCCCAACAGGGGATCTTGTCGATTTCAAACCAAATCCGGTTCAACATGCCGGGCACTGCGTCCTGTTTGATGCGGGCGTATGGGATGAAAAAGCTGTGAATGACGTCCTTGGCGGAAATATGCGCCACTGTTTTCTTCCCCACCTGCACATGGAGCTGGTTGATGGTCATGATGTCGTCAGGAGTGCCGAATTTGCCGTCGGGGCCCGCGTAGCGGAAATTCCAGGCGAATTGCTCCGCGAAAACCTGCACCAAGTTGCTCTCGCTGGCCGGGGGCATATCGGCCCTGATGAAAGCCCAGGTGCTTTGTTGGAAAATGGCCAGCCAGACTAGGATGGCCATGGGAATTAACGTCCAAGTCAATTCGGCGAACTTGTTCCCATGGGAATAGTGGGCCTTGTGGCCGTCCCGTTTCCGATAAAGGATAATGAAAAGTACGATCGCGCCTTCGGTGCCGATAAAGAGGATGGTAACGATCCAAAAAATAATGCTATAGAGGGAATCAATCGTGTTTCCGAAGGCGAAATTCAGGTTGGGGACAAGTTTTCCGAAACTAAGCCCCGCGAAGGCCTTTGCCGGAAGGAGCAACCACCCCACCATAGACAACAAACCCAACCCAACAAGCCATGGATGACGTTTTTGCACAGTCCTCTCCCCTGTGTTTTGGAAATGGAAAGGCCATATTTAAACACGGGGCACAAGGGGCGTCAATAAGTTTTATGATTAGATCATATAAACGCAATTTTTTTCAAAACAAATTCAAAAAACCCAGCTGCAGGGACAAAGGAAAAAACAGGAAGGTTTATCGCCGATAACATTGGGGGCAAAAGAAAATTTGATATCCCGGGATCTATTTCAAATGTTCCGAAAGCCTTCTAGCGCGTTAAACTTCATTCAACGAACTAACCAATGAATGATCAAAAGAATTATTCCTAAAATTCCAAAAACGAAAAAAATCCAAAGGGTAAAAGAACAATAGGGTCAGGTCTTGAAAATTGCAGTCTAAGGAGATAGGTACGGCCATGGCGAGGCCTTTAAGGAGAAAAACTCCGGACTGCAATTTTCAAGACCTGACCCTATTGTTCGGAACGGGTGTGGGCGTGGGCGTTGGCCCGCTTTGGGCGAAGGCCATGGAAATATCCAATAACAATAATAGAAAAATGGGTTTTAACAACCATAGATTTATATTTAAAACCCATGTTTTAAATAATAATTTTTTCATTATCATATTCCAGTAAAAAATGTTACAAAAACTTTTTGGTCCCCAACGTAATCTAAATCTTCAAAAGTCTATTTTTTTATTCTTTAAATTTTCAAAACGCCTTGCCGGATTAATTTATTTTGTAATTTTTAAAAACAACTGAAAGCGCGTCGTCGTCTGGAAATTTTTTTTGATCACTAATTGTCATCGAAATTTTCGAGAGCATCCAAAATCCAGAAATTGTTTGATACGAATATTGATAAATTTGTTTTGAGTTATTTGGAAAATCAACTTCGATTTCTTTAAGCAAATATCCTTTTGATGTCTCTTCATAATTAAACTTAGAGACACCCTTTACCCCTTTCAAATCAAAAGAGCTCATTAAGGCTTTACCATTAGGGTCGAATGATGTTGTAACTGTATCATCATTAGTTAATGTTTCAATAAAATCAAAACCATCCTTCGTTTTTTCGATTCGGAATTCATTTTTTGATTCATCTTCACTTGAATAAGGAAAAGATTCAATCGTCGCCACCGCCCACGCTTTGAAAATGTTTTGTGTTTCTGCGTATATATTTGCGATTGGAACGACAAAAGTATTAATAAAATCAAAATCCCCATTCATTGGCGGGGGGCTATTCATACCAAACTCCCAATTTCCATTTTCTTTGTACAAAAGGTTAAAACCGATTTTTTCAATGCTTAAAGTTCTCTCATCATTCCAGCCGTATTTATTTGCACATTCTTTAACCAGTTTTTCAATCCGACTGCTTTCCAAATCACATTTAAACTTTTTTAATCCCTGTCGGCGGAGACAATAATAATTTAAATCTAGTTTTTTCAAAAAACGGGTTGTCTCGTCATTAACATCCCCGGCCATTGCAGGTTTTAAAAGAAAAAAGATCAGTGCTATTTTCACCAAAAAAGAAATTCTTCGAAGGAAATCGCGATTTAAAAATTCATTTCTCTTCATAATTGTCGATACTCCTAAATTATTTAGTGGCACTGTTACATGTTGGTGAAGTGATCGTGGAATTGGTAGAAGAAAATATCAGGGTCAGGTCTTGAATATTGCAGTCCTGAGTTTTTCTCCGTACCCCTTGTCCTCTCGAATTCTCCGGCGAACTTTAATAACCGCATGCGCCACCGCCGAATAACCAACCCCCATCTTACCTGCTATCTCCCCCAATCGCATCCCACAAGCCTGCCGAAGTGCCCACATGGCCGCCTCCCTCCCTTCATTAGCGCGGCGGGTTACCACCAAAAGATCTTCCTTAGAGCTTCCAAACACCTTTGCCACCCTCCCCATGATCTCCTCGGGACCAGGACGAGCCAAGGCTTGTTGTTTCTTCGGGGCTTCCGGATGGTGTTTTCCCCTCAC
>JASHNQ010000010.1 GCA_030041545.1 candidate division FCPU426 bacterium
TACATCCCGGTTTATTTCATCCCCATGAAGGGCACCATGGGCGTGGCGGCCGCCCAGATGGGCATCACCGTGCCGGGACTGAAAAAAGCCCTGCACCCCAAGGTCGGCCCCACCCCTTCCCCCACGCCTTCCCAAAAATAAAAAAGCCCCCTCCCGCTTTCGCGGAAGGGGGCTTATTGAAACCGGCTTTAGGATAAAGTCTTAGTTGCCGCCCGATGCGTCCGTCGAATTTCCCGAAGCCTCCCCAGCCGCGGCAGCCCCGCCCTGCTTGGTGGCCCCCACGCGCGCCTGCAGGGCCGCCAGGTTGCCCTCGGCCTTCGCCGAATCAGCTCCCGCCGCCTTGGCCGCGTCAATGGACTTTTGGTAGGCGTCCAGGGCCTTGTCCGTATCTCCCGTTTCCTCGTAAGCGGTGCCCAAGTTGTTCCAGGCCACGTAATTCTTGGAGTTGGCCGTCGTGGCCCCTTCCAAGAGGGAGACGGCTTTGGCGTCGTCGTTCACCTTCAAATACACGCCGGCCTCGTCGTTCAGGCGCCAAGCTTCCAAATTCTTCGACTTGGTCTGGATTTTCTCGAAAGCCTCGACAGCCGCTGTCGTGTTGCCGGCGGCGTCCAGGTCGATCGCGGCCTGGATAGCCGCAATGGTCGGGTTGCCTGACTTCGGCTTGGCGGCGGCCTCAGTGGCCGGAGCCACGGCGGTGGTAGGCGCGGTTTGGGTCGCTGCCATGGGGGTTGCATTGTCCGCCCACAGGCTTCCGGCCGACACCGCCAACCCTGCGCCCAGCACCCACAGGATACGTTTACTACGAATCATGACTTCCTCCTTGTTGAAAAATGCGGCGGTTCCCACAGGGGACGCAAAAAGGTTGCGCCTGAGACGACCCTGCTCAAACCCGGCAGTTGCCCTGCCACTGCTTGGATTTTAGTCTAATTTCTTTTTGAATGTCGAGTAAATCCACCCTTATCACCCCTTTCGGAAAGTCCGGGAGGTTTCACGAATAACCCCATAAATATACGAGAAAGACCCCGCCTTGGACGGGCGGGGCCTGGAATTCGAACGCCTTAAGCCAAATCGGAATCCCCGTTTTCCGCGGTACTTCGACCAAGTTCGTCGAAGTGCTGCTAATTATTCGGTTGGGTGCCTCCGGCGTTGGTGTTGGCCGGCTTGGAGTTCCCCTGCGCTTTGGACGAGTCCTGCGAAGGGTCGGCCTGGTTGGCCGAGTCGGAGTCGTCGGCATCGGAAGCCGCGGACCCGCTTTGGGCCGTCGTGGCGTTCATCCTCGCCTTCAGGGCCGCCAGGTTGCCCTCGGCCTTGGCTGAATCGGCGCCCGCGTTATTGGCCGCGTCCACGGACTTCTGGTAGGCGTCCTGGGCCTTGTCCATTTGGTTGAGGTTCTCATAGCAGCTGCCCAGGTTGTTCCAGGCCGTGAAATTGGTTTCGTCCGTGGCCACGGCCTTTTCCAATAGGGGCAAGGCCTTGTCGCTTTGGTTGGACAATAGGTAGGAGAGGCCTTCATTGTTCAACCGCCAACCCTCGGTCTTCTTGGACTTGCAGGCCCCGATTTTCTCGTAGGCCGCGACGGCTTCGTCGTACTGGCCGGCGTCCAAAAGGGCGTTGGCCGCCTTCATGGCCGTCAAGAGCGGGCTTTCCGCCTTGGCCGGCGCGGCGGCCGTGGCTTGGCCGTTGGACGCGGCCTGCCCGTTGTTGACGGCCTGACTTCCTGCCGGGTTCTGGTCCGCCGGCGCGGCTTGGGCATTGGAAGGGGCTGCCCCTTCATCCGCCCACAACCCTCCAGCCGATATCGCCGATGCGGCCGCCAAAATCAAAACGGCATTTTTCAAACTTTTCATGTCATCCTCCTTGAACAAACCGGCTTCTGAAAAACCGGTCATTGACGCACCCAAGATGCGCGCGTTTTTTACTCGAGCGGACGTTATTGTCCGCTCGTTAAAATTCTATTCATGTGGTTTTCCGGAATGGAAGCCGGGGGGACGTTTTTTAGGGTTTTTGGGGGGGCAAAAGGGTTTTACGAATAACCTCGGGTTTAGCGAAAAGGCGGATTTTTTATAAGATTTAATGGGATCTTCAAATTGATAAATTCAATCGAAGAGCGGCGCGTGTACTTCGTGGAGCGGGAGATTTTGAAACAGGTTCTAGAAAAACCGGATTTAAGCCCTTGGGTTTTTGGCCGCTTCTTCCACGATGCGCTGGGCCGAGCCCTTGGCGCTCATCTTTTCGGCCTTCATGCGCTCGTTGTTGTTGAGGATGCGCTTGCGCATGCGCAGGGATTGGGGGGTGACTTCCAAAAGTTCGTCGTCCTGGATGTATTCCAGGCACTGTTCCAGCGAGAAGAGGGTGGGGGGCTCCAGGGTGAGCGCCTCGTCCGAGGCCTTGCTGCGCATGTTGGTCAGGTGCTTGGTCTTGCAGGGGTTGACCGCGATGTCGTTCTCCCGGCTGTGCTCCCCCACGATCATGCCCTCGTAAACCTCGGTGCGGGGGGTGATGAAGAACCGGCCCCGGTCGGCCAGCTGGAACATGCCGTAGGCCGCCGTGATGCCGGGCTCGAAGGCCACCAGCACGCCCCGGTTGCGGCCCGGTATTTCTCCCTTGTGCTCGCCGTAGCCCGCGAAAACGTGGTGCAGGATGCCCTCGCCCTTGGTGTCGGTCAGGAACTCCGTCCGGAACCCCAGCAGGCACCGGGCCGGGATGTGGAACTCGATGCGGGTCGTGACTTCCGAGAGCGGCGTCATGTTCTTCATCTCGGCCTTGCGGCCCCCCAGCTTTTCCATGACCACGCCCACGCAGTTGCTGGGGATGTCCACGATCAGGTTCTCATAGGGCTCCTGCGGTTTGCCGCCGATCGTCTTAAAAATGACCTGGGGCCGGGACACCTGGAACTCGTAGCCTTCCCGGCGCATGGTCTCGATCAAAATGCCTAAATGGAGTTCCCCCCGGCCCGACACCTTGAGCGCGTCCGGGCTGTCCGTGTCCTCGATCTTCAGGGTCGGGTTGGCCTCGGCCTCCTTCATCAGGCGCTCCCGCAAGTGGCGGGAGGTGACGAACTTTCCTTCCTTGCCCGCGAAAGGGCTGTTGTTGACGGAAAAGATCATGGACATGGTGGGCTCGTCGATGGTGATGGGCGGCAGGGCCTCGGGCGCCGCCGTGGACGCCACGGTTTCGCCGATCTGGACGTCCTCCAGCCCCGCCAGCAGGATGATGTCCCCGGCCGCGGCCTCCTGGCACTCCACCTGCTTGATGCCCTGGTAGGTGAAGAGCTTGGTGGCGTTGCTGCTGGCCTTGCGGCCGTCGAGCTTGATCAAGGTGATGGGGTCGCCCATCTTGATCTTGCCCCGCTTGACGCGGCCCACGGCCATGCGGCCCAGGTATTCGTTGTAGGAAGTGGTGGTCACCAGCATTTGGAAGGGGGAATCCAGGTCCGCCTCGATGGGCCTGAAATAGTGGACGATGGTGTCGAAGAGGGGCTTCAAGTCCGTGCCGGGCTTGGCCAGGTCCAGCGTGGCCTTGCCCTCCCGCGCGATGGCGTAAACCACGGGGTATTCGATCTGGTGCTCGGAGGCGCCCAGGGCGATGAAAAGGTCAAGCACCGCGTCCACCACTTCCTGGGGACGGGCGTCGTTGCGGTCGATCTTGTTGATGACCACGATGGCGGGCAGGCTTTGCTCCAGGCTTTTGCGCAGGACGAACTTGGTCTGGGGCAGGGGTCCCTCGGCCGCGTCCACCAACAGTAACACGCCGTCCACCATGGAAAGGATGCGCTCCACTTCCCCGCCGAAGTCCGCGTGGCCGGGCGTGTCCACGATGTTGATCTTGACCCCGTTCCACATCACCGAGGCGTTCTTGGAGAAGATGGTGATGCCCCGCTCCTTTTCCAGGGCGTTGGAGTCCATCACGCGTTCCTCCACCTGCTCGTTGGCGCGGAACACGCCGGACTGTCGGAACAGGGCGTCCACCAAGGTGGTCTTGCCGTGGTCGACGTGGGCGATGATGGCGATGTTTCTTAAATCGTTTCTTAAAGCCATGAAAACCTCTGCCGTAAAAAATAAGAAGCCGGTCGGCATTTGCCAACCGGCTTCAAGGGAGCGAGAGTATACCCAAAACCGCGGCGGTTAGCCATCCGTTTTCAGCCATTCGGGAACCTCATGGCCCTGAGCAAAATCGAAGGGTGGTTGGCCAAAGCCAACAGCTACCGGCCGCCAGCCATCAGCCGCCTCTTAGGAACGGCACCAACACCTTCAAAAACCCCTCCGGATTGTCCCGGAAGACCGCGTGTTCGGCTTTTTCCACCGCCACGAACCGCCCCTGGGGCCCCAAAAGGCCTTTTATTTTTTCCACTTCTTCCGGGGGGACATAGGCGCTGTCGGCGCCCTTGATGAAAAGCAGGGGGCACTTCACTTTCCCCAGCCAGTCGTAAGCTTCCTTTTCCCGGCCGAGCCTTTGGGTTTCCCAGGCGGCCTGGGGCGAAAAATTCCAGCCCCATTCTCCCTTTTCGGTTTGCCAGAATTGCCCTTTGTAGTAAAAGAACCGGCCCTCGTCCCGGCCGAATTTTTTCCTCAGGAATTTGTCCAAGGCCTCCTCGTCGGGAAAGGGGGTGGGATATTCCGCGTAACGTTGCCGGTATTTCTTCCAGCTATCCTCGTCCTTGGCGAGGGTCTGGTCCACAATGGTCAGGCTGCGGGCCCTTTCCGGGAAAAGGGCGGCGAAAGCCAGGGCGTTGCGGCCGCCCGTGGAATGGCCCACCGCGTGTGCCTTTTCGTGTCCCAGGGCCTTGGCACAGGCCTCAATGTCCCTGGCATGCCCATCGGGGGAATAATCCTCCGTGGCCGCCCGCGGCGGGCTTCCTTGGTCGTGATGGAAATAAGTCGAACCGTGCCCGCGCATGTCGAAGGCGAAGACGTGGAAGCCCGTCTTGGCCAGGAGGTCGGGAATGCCCCCCCAGTCCTGGGATTTGGCGGTGAGGCCGTGCAGGAGGTAAACCACCGGCCCCGCGGGACGGAATTCCTGGTAGAAAAATCGGCCGCGTTCGGTTTCCACGAAGGGCATGGAAATCCAATCAAAATTTGTTTGCTGTCATCGCGACCTGGCTTCGCTATCCTCCTTGGCAAAAGCTACGGAGGACAGGCAGCTACGCCAGGCAAGGGAATGGCAGGCGACTTGTCCCCCGAAGCTCGACCTGTCCCCCGGAACTTTAGTAAGGGGAAGAGCGAAGGGGAAGCGACCTCAGTTTAAATAAGTCTTCTCAAAAAATCACTTGCCAACATTAAAAGCATTCCACAACTGAGATTGCCGCGTCGGCAACCAGCCCGACCCTTCGAGAGCCTCAGGGCCCTGGGGACTTCGGCTGAGTTCAGTCGAAGCCCAAAGTCGAAGGGTTGGGCCGCCTTCTCCTATGACAGTTGTTTTAATTATTTGCGTTGAAAGATACAATGCGCTTCCCATGCCATCCCCAAACCGCCACGACCCCTATTCCGCCCTTCGGTCCAAGGATTTCCGTCTCTATGTTTTCCTCAATTTTTGGGTCATCCTCAATTCCCAAATGGTTTCCATGACTGTGTTGTGGGAGCTCTACGGCAAAACCGGATCAGCCCTGGACTTAGGATTGGTCGGGCTTTTCCAGATGCTGCCCTTCCTGGCCCTGGGCCTTTTGGGGGGCCATGTGGCGGACCATTTTGATCGCCGCTGGATCGTGGCCCTCTCCACCGTTGTTTATGTTTTGAGCCTAATGGGATTGGCGGCGGCCTCCCTCCATCGCAACGACCTTCCCCATTTCAACCTTTGGTTTTTCGGCTGCCTACTTATCATGGCCATATCCAACGCCTTTTACATCCCGGCCAAACAGTCCCTCTTGCCCCAACTAGTCCCACGCAGGGACTTGGCCAACGCGGTCACCTGGGGAAGCGGCACCTTTCAAGTGGCCTCCGTGACCGGCCCGGCCCTTTGCGGCTGGCTCCTGGAGAAGTTTCCCGACTGGTCTGTTTACGCGATGGGTATAGTTATCAACGTGGTGTTCGCGGCCTCGGCCATGACCTTCCGATCCCAGGGAACCCAGGCCGCCCGGAAAGCCGTCACCATGGAATCGCTGGTCGAAGGCGCCCGTTTCGTATGGAAAACCAAGCCCATCCTGGCCACCATCACCCTGGACCTCTTCGCCGTCCTATTGGGAGGCTGCACCGCGCTGATGCCCATTTTCGTCAAGGATATCCTCAAGTCCGGCCCCCAGACCATGGGTTGGCTCTTGGCTGCCCCTTCCATCGGCGCCTTCGCCATGGCCATGCTCCTGGCCCAGCGGCCGCCGATGAAGCGTCCGGGCCTTACCCTTCTTTGGGCCGTGGCCGGATTCGGGGCGGCTACGATCGTTTTTGGCTTTTCGAAAAACTTATGGCTGTCGCTGGCCATGATGTTTGTCATCGGGGCCTTGGACAATATCAGCGTCATCGTACGGGGCACTTTGGTTCAAGTCCTGACGCCGAACCGGCTTTTGGGACGCGTTCAATCCGTGAACTTCCTCTTCATTAATTCCTCGAACTACTTGGGGGCTTTTGAGTCGGGAACGGTGGCGGCCCTGTTCGGGGCCGTTCCCTCCGTGGTCCTGGGAGGGATCGGAAGCATCCTGATCGTGCTGGGCGTGGGTTGGTTTTGGCCGGAAGTGGCGCGGCTGGGACCGCTCCACCGGCCGACGCGGGCCCGATGATGGGGGACGGCGCCTTTCCCATTTTTCCCATTGGGATGATTTTTATTTCCCCAATTCCCATCTCAGCGCGGACTCCAAATCCGGGTACAGGAAGGAAAATCCCGCGGACTCCAGCTTGGCGGGAAGGACCTTTTGGCCTTCCAAAAGCAGGGCCTGCCCCATTTCCCCGAAGAGCGCCTTCACCATGGAACCCGGCAGGGGAATCAAGGTGGGCCGCTTCAAGGCGCGGCCCAGCGCCCGGACGAAATCCCGGTTGGTGACGGGGCGGGGGGCGACGGCGTTGACCGGGCCCGAAAGGGTTTCGGCGTGGATCAGGTAATGATAAACGCCGATAAGGTCTTCCATCGAAATCCAGCTCATCCACTGGTGGCCGCTTCCCATCACGCCGCCGAAACCCGCTTGAAAAGGCGGCAGCATCTTGGCCAAGGCCCCGCCTAAGGAAGTCAGGACGATCCCGGTGCGCACGTTCACCACGCGGATGCCCGCCTTCAAGGCGGGTTCCGCGGCTCCCTCCCAGGTTTGGCAGGTTTCGGGCAGGAACCCCTGCCCGGCCGCGCTTTCCTCGGTCAAAGCCTCCTCCCCGCCCCGGTCTCCGTAAAAGCCGATGGCCGAGGAACACACCAGCGCCTTGGGCGGATGCCGCAGGGAAGCCAGGGTTTCGCAAAGGAAGCGGGTGCCCTCCACTCGGCTCCTTCGGATGGCTTCCTTGCGGGGGCCGGTCCAGCGGCCGGCGCCGATATTTTCCCCGGCCAGGTGGACGACCGCGTCCAGGCTTTCCATGGAAGCCTTATCCAGTTCCCCCCGGTAGGGGTCCCAAAAAATCTCAGGGCTGTCCAGTTGGGGCCTTCGGCGCACCAGGGTCCTCACCTCGTTTCCGGCGCAGGAAAGGAAAACCGTGAGGGCGGCGCCGATCAAGCCCGAGGCCCCGGTGACGGCGATTTTCAAGGGAGGCCGTTGGGCATAAGGGTGGTAACGCTTCAGGTCGTGCTGGGCGCGGG
Organism: candidate division FCPU426 bacterium; assembly: GCA_030041545.1. Taxonomy (GTDB): domain Bacteria; phylum Oederibacteriota; class Muellerivitia; order Muellerivitales; family Muellerivitaceae; genus JAJPJW01. The sequence goes on from JASHNQ010000010.1 coordinate 7,705, forward strand.
TATGGCGGAACGAAAAAAGGCGCTCCAGCCTCCGGTGGAGGTAGCGGCCGGCCGCCCATTGCCCCAGGAACCCCAAAGGCGGTTGATATTCCACATGGTCCGACAAGAGGCTGGTCGTATCGGTTTCCGGGAGCATCCGGTGGGTGTGGACCCATTTGGCGAAAGGCCCCTGGACCTGCTCGTCCACGAACTGGGTTCCCTCGATATAGTCCCCGTGCACGGCCACCCAGCGGCGGCGGAAGGGCCCCTGCTGGACTTCCAAAACCACCCGGCCCCCCTCCTGAATGCCGCCCTGCCGCTCCAGGACCCTCACCTTTTCCCAGGGGGGAGTCAACCGCTCGAAGGTGCGGGACCGGTTGTGCCAGTTGAAAAGTTCCTTGACGGGGGCCTCAACCCGGGATTGCTTCTCGAAAACGGACACGATGATCCTCCGGCACCATTATAAGTCACTCTGCGGCGTCAAAAACGACCCAGAAACCACGGATTTTGGGGCCACGGATTCATGGGATTAACAGGGATAAGGCTCACCCATTACCGTGGAAAGCCTTTTTCGCGGCTTTCGCGGTGAAGGGTCGGCTTTTCATCCTATTCTCCCATGCATCTGTGGCAAATAGCCTTGCCGTCGCCTTATCCTTCCCCATCCTTGCCGGTGTTAATCGGTGGCCGAATCGATTCTTTGACCTTAAGTTTTTTTGCGGTCTTCGCGCCTTCGTGGTTAACTTGGCCTTTGCTTTTTGTTAAAATGGGGCTCATGAATAAAGGTCTTGCGATCTTTTTCACGTCCCTCCTTGCGATCGTTTTTACGTCCCCTCTTTCCCTCCCCAACGGCCAAAACTTGCTGGCGAACCTGGAGTTCGACCAGGCTAAAAACGCCTTCAACCGACAGGACTATTACCTGGCCGAGAGGCTCTCCGGTCTGGCCCACCAAAATTCGCCCGGCGCCGCGGGGCCTTGGCTGCTTTCCGGCAACTGCTTCTACCTCCAGGGCCAGGACCAGGCCGCGCTCTTCGACTATTCCATGGCCTTGTCGCTCGACCCCTCCATCGGTCACCTGCCGCCCTTCGTGGAAAGGCTCCGTCATGAAGCCGCCTGTCCCCAAACTCCCCTCTCCTTGACCGGCCGGCAGCTGGCCTCCCTGCGCCGGAAAATCGGTCAAATGATCATGGTCAGCGTGCCCGGCACCCGGCTTTCGGGGCAAAAAAAGGCCCTTTTGAACGCAGGTTGGATCGGCGGGGTCATCCTCTTCGACCAGAACGTGCGCACCAAGCAACAGGTGGCTGGCTATATCCGGCAGCTGCAGCTCAATTCCCCCACGCCGCTTTTCGTGGCGGTGGACCAGGAAGGCGGGTCTGTCCGCCGTTTCAAGGAATCCGAGGGGTTCCGGCGGCTTCCCTCCCTGGCCGCCTTGGGCCGCACCCGGAACCCAAAGCTGGCTTACCGCTTCGGCTTGTTGAGCGGCAAGCAGCTCAAGGCCGTGGGCGCCAATCTCAACCTGGCCCCGGTGGTGGACATCGACCGGGGGCCTGATTCCATCATTTCCCGCTACCACCGCTCCCTGGGCTCCGACCCCCAATTGGTCTCCAACATGGCGCTCCAAATCGTTCGGGGCATGAGGGCCCAGAACATCATCGCCACGGCCAAGCATTTCCCGGCGGAAACCGAGGCCGCCGCCAACCCCCATGAGGGCATGGCCGTGGCCGACGTCTCCTTGGGGCGGCTGGAATCCTTCGACTTGGTGCCCTACCGCAACCTCATCCAAAACCACCTGCTGGACGCGGTCATGCTCTCCCACGTGGTTTATAAAAGCGTGGACCCCTTTTACCCCGCCTCCCTCTCGCCGGAGATGATCCAAAAGGTGCTGCGGGGGGACCTGGGCTACCAGGGCCTGGTGATTTCCGACGACCTGAGGATGGACGCCATCAAGGAGCGCTATCCCCTGGACGTTTCCGTGGCGCAGGCGGTCAACGCGGGCGTGGACGTGCTTTTGGTGACGGACAACTACGAAAGGCGGGTCATGGACAGCCTGGTGAAGGCCGTGGTTTCGGGCAAGGTGCCCGCGAGGGCCATTGACGAGGCTTACGGCAGGATCATGGCCATCAAGAAGAAATACGGGATACTTGCCCTGAGTAACCGATCTGTCCCTCTTAGCTCAAAGAGCGTAATGGGGAGCGCATCGAATGGGTTAAAGGCGCGTCAAGGTCCGGTGCCCAACCCCGAGACCCTCCTCGCGAAACCCCAAGGGACAAAACCCGCCAGTCCAAAACCTCTCCAGTTGGCCCGGGGAAAGTGAATCCCCGCCGCACGTGGGCCGGGGATTTACCACTTGATGTTGATAAGGTAGGACAGCCCGCAGCCCGTCGCGTCCATGAGCAGGTCCAGGCCCACGTCGCTGGGGGTAGGACTCTTGAAACCCTCATAAACGATATCCCCCGCGAAAACCACGCCCGGGCCGAAGGGCTTCAAGTCCTGGGGAAGGACCTTGACCACAACGTCGCTCGCGACCCAGCTCCCGGTCATTTCGAACCAGTAATAGTCGTCCATTCCCAGGAAGCTGTGGTAATAGGCCGCTCCCGCCCCCCCGGCGGCAATCCAAAACCCCAATGCCAGTGCCAGTTTTTTCATCGCTTCTCCTTTTTTGGGGGATTTATATACTTAAATCCCTCGGTTTAAAAAGAAATTGATTGTTTAATAACGGTTATGTTCAGTCGTCATTGCGAGCCTCGAATTTTGAGGCGAAGCAACCTCAGTTCGTGGGCGGTTTTAGCCTTGGATGGTGGATTCACTGGAACAATGTATTTAAACTGAGGTTGCTTCGTCATCAACGAGCCCCTATTCGGGGCTCATTCCT
>JASHNQ010000077.1 GCA_030041545.1 candidate division FCPU426 bacterium
CCGCCCACATGTCGTTGGGGCAGGCTGTCCCGTCCGGCGCCGCCGCTGAGGCCTGCACCTGGTAGGTAATCCAAAGGAAGGCGCCCGGCGCGATCAACGCCATGGCGTTGATGGCCGCGCCCTTCCAGTCCAATACCCTGGTGACCAGGGATTGTTCTTGAGTCTTTGCCATTGTTTTCCTCCTGTTTTTAGATTGGCGCGTTTCTTAAAGGCAACTCTTGTGCCACCGGACTTTAGAAAAAAATCCACCTCGCTTTGAAAAAAGGGGGGAGATTTTTGAGGGGTTAAAATTCCGTTAGTAAAAAGGAAAAATCGTGCGGATTCGAGTGGCCCTCAATTTTGGATTCAAAAATATTGACGTTATATTGATGTTTAAAAATAAAATCTTGATATTTTCTTGATTTTTTTAAGGCCTAAAGTAAGTCTCTCAAGTCCCAGACCAATACCTCAAAAGGGACTTTCATCAACAATCATAGGCAATAGTTACATTTGTGTAGGCTTGGGTCCCATCAGGGTTAAAGGACCTTATTTAAAACTTTTTTGCGGAAGTCCATAACAAAACCACTCTTAATTTCCCAATTTTCAAATGGCGCCGTCACCCGCAGAGCCAAGCCGTCCAAGAGTCTTATATACTGGCTCCATTTCAAGAAAAGCGGACTTACTTAAATCATGAACCCTGGAAACAAAAAGAAAAATCCCCTTGGGAATGCAAAATCCACCGCCCTTGAACCTATTTCTTCCTACGTTGCCGAAACGGCAAATGAAAAGCTGAAAAAATACCTTTGGGGCCTTGGGATCATCGCGGCGTTGACCGTGCCTGGATTCCTTTTGCGCCAAGCCTTGGACACGTCCACGATCGCCATGTTTTACATGCTGGGGGTCGTTGGAATCGCCTTTTGGTGGGACCGCGGGCCGGCTATCGCGGCCTCTTTTTTAAGCGCCCTGGCGCTGGATTACTTCATCACCCAGCCTTACTACAGTTTTGCCATCAGCAATCCCCAGGCCTGGATTTCCCTTTTCGTCATGCTGGTGGAAAGCCTGGTCATCAGCGCTCTGGCCACCAAATCGCGCCAAGGAGAAGTCCACCGGATCGCGGCCGAGACCGAGAAAACCCGTAGCGCCCTTTTAAGCGCGGTTTCCCACGACCTGCGGACACCCCTGACCGCCATCGAGGGCGCCGCCAGCAGCCTCATAACCGGAAAAGACTTGGGGCCGGAGGAACGGTCGAAATTGTGCCAGATGATTTTCGACGAGGCCGAACGAATGAACCGTTTGGTCCAGAACCTTTTGGATATGACCCGTTTGGGGGTCGACGCCCCGCGACTTAAAAAGGAATGGCAGTCCATGGAAGAACTGGTGGGTACGGCGTTGGGCCGCCTTAAAAATCGCCTTGCGAACCACCCTTTCACCCTCGATCTTCAGCCCGGCCTCCCCTTGATCCTGGTGGACGGGCTTTTGGTGGAACAGCTTCTTTTAAACCTCCTGGAGAACGCCTTGAACCATACCGCCGAAGGAACCCTCATCCGATTAGGCGTGAAAGTTTTGGACGACGCGATGGAGTTGGAAATCGCGGACCAGGGGCCTGGCATCAAGGCGGGGGAGGAAAAAATGATTTTCGAAAAATTCACGCGGGGCTATCATGGCGATAAGGGCGGCTCGGGGTTGGGCTTAAGCATCTGCCGGGCGATCGTCCAAGCCCACGGGGGGACCATCGGGGCCCAAAACCGACCGGAGGGCGGGGCTTCTTTTGTTGTTCGCCTTCCTATCGGCGGTCTCCCACCGGTGGTCAGTGAGGAATAAAGTGGAACCGGAAAAGTTGTCGGTACTTTGTATCGAGGATGAGGCTCCGATCTGCCTCTTCCTCAAGACCTCCCTTTCGGCAAGCGGTTATGCCTACCTGCAGGCCTCCAATGGCGAAGAAGGCCTGGTTCAGGCCGCCACGCGCAACCCCGACCTCATCCTTTTGGACTTGGGACTGCCCGATATGGACGGTTTGGAAGTCACCCGCCGCCTTCGGGAATGGTCGAAAAAACCCATCATCGTAGTCTCCGCAAGGGGCCGTGAGGCGGACAAAGTGGCCGCCCTCGATATGGGAGCCGACGACTACCTGACCAAGCCTTTCGGGGTCCAGGAACTCCTGGCTCGGATTCGGGCGGTTTTGCGGCGCCACCAGGAGGCCGTTGGAAAACCGGAGGAACCGGTTTTCCGCCATGGGGACCTGGAAGTGGATCTGGCCCATCGGAAGGTCTTGAAGGGGGGCGCGGAAATCCACCTCACCAAAAGGGAATTCGGGCTTCTCTCAATTTTGGCGCGCCATGCCGGCAAGGTGGTGACTCAACGGCAGCTGCTCACCGAGTTATGGGGCGAAGCCTACGCCAACCAAGCCCATTACCTGCGTGTGCACATGAACAACCTGCGCAATAAGCTGGAAAGCCAGCCCGGCCAGCCAGAGCACTTCCTCACCGAATCCGGAGTGGGATACCGGCTGGCCGTGGACTAGAAGTTTTGTTTTTCCCGGACATGGGATTCCCGGGAAGACCGGTCCCCAAGGAAAGAGTTGAGATGCAAAGAAAACACCTTAACCAAAGCGGCATGGGCGTTATGGAATTTCTCTTTTGGGCGGCTGTGGCGGCCGTCCTGGCCTGGCTGGGCTGGCAGCTTTACCTGCATCCCGAAAGCCTGCGTCCCAGGCCCGCCACCCACAGCGTTTTGGAGGATACCACGCCCCAGGGCAATTAAAATTTCCTTATAAAAAGGGCTAAAATTTAAAACATTAAGATTTTATTAAGATTTCATTGAAATCAAATTTCAAAAGAACCAAGATACTCCGCTATCAGCCGAGCTGCTCCCGCGGGAGCAGACGGGGGACCCAATTCGATTGGGGCTAATCCAGTCTCCTCCAAAGGAGACTGCACGGCGAGCTTACCCGCCGAGCCCGGCAGCTAACCCCGTAGGCTCCGGAGGCCGTCGCTCATGTCGGATTCGAAATCTTCTTCCGTTAAAGTCCACCAGCTCGGCTGGGTCCTCGTCTTCGCCATCGTTTACGCGGATATCGGAACCTCGGTTTTCTACGTCCCCGGCATCCTTTACAACTCCATCGGCAACCTGGCCACCCTGGCCCAGTTCATCACCACGGGCGTTTTCGTCTCCATCGCCTTGAAGTACGTGGAAATTTGCGAGCGATGCCCGGACGGCGGGGGCGTGGTCTCCATCGTGCGCGAGGCCTTTTCGGCCCTGGAATTCCTGCCCCTGGTGGGAGGCGCCTTCATCACCGTGGACTATTTCCTGACCTCCGCCATCTCCGGGGTGTCGGGCCTTTACTACCTTTCCAGCCTCATGCCCGAGACCAAGGACCTGGTATTGACCGCCTCCATGGTGCTTTTCCTCGTCCTCATCCTCATCAACATCATCGGCATCAAGGAGTCGGCGTCGGTGACTTCCACCTTCGCCACGGCCGAAATCGTCGTGACCTTCCTGCTCTTGGGCGTGGCCTATTTCTTCGTGGCCGCTCATCACGGCCTTTCCTGGGGCGGCCTGTGGCGCAGCATCGTGCATCCCGGCATCCCCCTCAGCTTCGGCTCCGTGATGATCGGCTACGCCACCACCTGGCTGGCTTATTCGGGCCTGGAATCCGTGGCGCAGATTTCCGGCGCCATGAGGATTCCGGTGAAATCCACGGCCTTGACCGCCATGTTGTGGGTGATCGGCACCATCGCCCTCATGAGTTCGCCCATGACCGCCGCCGTGCTCTACGTTCTCCCGGATTCGGTGAAGCTAACCCAGTCCGATTCGCTCCTGTCGGCGCTCGGGTTCGCCGTGGGCGGCCCGTTCTTGGGGGTGGCCGTGGTGGTGGCGGCCTCGGTGCTTCTCTTCATGGCCTGCAACACGGCCATCGTGGGCAACTACCACGTGAACGTGCGCCTGTCGGACCTGGGGTTCCTTCCCTCCTTCCTGCGCAAGCGCCATCCCACCATGGGCACGCCTTACCTTTCCATCCTGATCTCCGGGCTTGTCCCCATGGCCATCATCTTCATCACCCGCGCCAACGTGGACGCCCTGGGCGACCTGTACAACTTCGGCCTCTTAGGCACCCTTTCCCTTTCATCGCTCGCCGTCGACAAGCTGCGCTGGAGGGACGGCATGCGCGGCTTCAAGTTCTGGAGCGGGGTTTTCACCACCTTGGCCCTTTTGTCCGCCTGGGTCATCAACATGTTCCACAAACCCGATGCCCTCGTGTTCGGGGGCACCATCGCCGCGATTTTGGTGGGGACGGGCGTCTGGCACCGCATCAAGGCTTCCCAACAGGCCGAGGCGGCCTTCGCCCAAGCCGAATGCACCGTGGCCGACCTGCCGGAAGCCTCCAACATACTGACCTTGGAAGAGGCCATGGACGCCAGCGTGATGGAATCCTCGCCCATCCTAGTGGCCCTGCGGTATGTGAACGGCAAACTGCTGCAGGACGCGGCGATTTACGCCAAGGGCATGAAACGAAGCAATATTTACGTGGTTTACGTGGATGAGATGCCGGGCCTTTTCCTGCCCAATGAGATCAAGCCCAGCGCCGAGGCCCAGAAGGTGCTGGTGGAATCCTGCGCTTACCTTGAAAAACTCGGCGTGGCGGGGATACCCGTCTGGCGCATGGCCGAGGACGCGGGTTACTCCATCGCTGAGGCGGCCCAGCAACTGGGCGTCAAGCACGTCTTCGTGGGAAGTTCCCAGCGCACCTTCTTCTGGCGCATGGTACGGGGCCGCATGCTGAAGAACCTGGCCGACCGCCTGCCCGAAACCGCCGATTTGATCATCGTGGGATAGCCTCTTCGTGAATACCCAAGCTGAACCTTCTTGTCGGGCCCTTTCTGCAAACAATGGCAAATTCCCAAAAATCCGCCAACTTCGCGTTAGGAAGATATTAGGATTTTGTTAAGATTCAACCCGGCCCTTCTCTTCCATTGAACCCCATAAAAAAAAAATTAAAATCTTTCGTTTATATAGCCGAATCGCTCTGAGTGGCCGGTCCACAAACCGTCCAGCTTTGTGCGGAAATCGGTGCGCCTTCGCGGAGCAAAGGTGGACCAACTGATTTCTGCCGTGCGGAGTGAACGGGGGAACCACGTCGTTCGGGGCACATTCCATCCAAGGATGGGGCGGCGAGCCTTTCGCGCCGAGCCCGACAGCTAACCTCGTAGGCTTCGGAGGATAAAGCATGGTGGAAACCGTCAAAGAACTCGTTTTCGGCAAGGCCAAGAATCCCCTCGACCGGAATGTCTTCCATAAAATCAGCCTCATTGCTTTCCTCGCCTGGGTGGGCCTGGGGGCGGACGGGCTTTCCTCCTCGGCTTATGGTCCGGAGGAAACCTATAAGGCCCTGGGCGCCCAATACCATCACATCGCCCTCTACCTAGCCCTGGCTGTCGCGGCCACTGTTTTCATCATCTCCGCCAGCTACAGCCAAGTCATCGAGTATTTCCCATCCGGCGGCGGCGGCTACGTGGTGGCCAGCAAACTGCTTCACCCCGTGGCCGGGCTTATTTCCGGTTCCGCCCTCATCGTGGACTATGTCCTCACCATCAATCTTTCCATTGCCGCCGGCGTGGACGCCATCGCCGACTTCATGCCCCCCCTATTCACGACTTATAAGCTTTGGATCGAAGTCCTTCTCATGGTCCTCTTGATTTGGCTCAACATGCGCGGCATCAAGGAATCGGTGACAACCCTCCTGCCCATTTTCCTGGTGTTTGTGGGAACCCACGTCATCCTCATCCTGGCGGGCCTCATCGGCCATGCCCCACAAATCCTTCCGGTGGCACAAGCCACCTTCAAGGAAACCCATGAGATCGTCAGCGGGCCTTTGGGGGTTTGGGGGTTCCTGGTCATCTTTTTCACGGCCTATAGTTTGGGGGGCGGGACCTACACCGGAATCGAGGCGGTTTCCAATGGGCTGATGAACCTGAGGGAACCCCGGGTGCAAACCGGCAAGCGCACCATGCTTTACATGGCGACGTCGCTGGCCTTTACCGCCGGCGGCATCCTTCTTCTATACATGTTGTGGGATATTCCAAGCGTCCCCAACCAAACAATGAACGGCACCCTGGCGGAGACCATCTTCGGGCCCTGGACCATGGGCGGATGGGCCGTCGGTAAGGCCCTCATTTACCTCACCCTGCTTTCCGAGGGCATGCTGCTATTCATTGCGGCACAGACCGGCTTTATCGATGGGCCCAACGTGCTTTCCAACATGGCGGTGGATTCCTGGCTGCCCCACCGTTTCGCCAACTTGTCCCACCGGCTGGTCCGCATGAACGGCATCCTGGTCATGGGCATCTTCTCCCTGGTCATCCTGGTGATCGCCAAGGGAAACGTGGATGTGATGATCCTGCTTTACGCCATCAACGTCTATATCACTTTCAGCCTCTCCCAGCTTTCCATGTGCGTGCATTGGTGGCAGGCCCGGCGCGAGCAGAAGGATTGGATTCACCGTTTCCTGATCAACGGATTGGGTTTGTCCCTGACTTCCATCATCCTGGTGGCCACGGTGATGGCCAAATTCCTGGAGGGCGGTTGCGTGACGATCGTCATGACCACCGTTTTGATCGGTTTGTGTTTCCTGATCAAGCGGCACTACAAGGAAGTCCAGCAGGCCTTGACCCGCCTCGATGACGCCCTGACCAACCTTCCCCTGCCGGACCGGGACGCCAGCGAGCCCGCCTTGGGCCCTTGTGACAAGTCCAAGCCCATCGCCGTCGTCATGGTGGAGCGCTATAACGGCCTCGGCATCCACGCCATTTTCTCGATCCAGAAACTCTTCGCCGGCCGTTTCCAGGATTTCCTATTTGTTTCCATCGGGCGGATTGATTCCAGCAAGTTCAAGGGCGTGGAGGAGCTGGACAACTTAAGGAAGAACACCGAGGGCAACTTGAAGAAATACGTGGAGTTGGCCCATAAGATGGGCTACCGGGCGGATTACCGCTACCTGGTGGACATCGACGTGATCGCGGGCATGGAGAAGCTCTGCGACCAAGTGGCGGCCGAGTTCCCCGACGCCACCTTCTTCTCCGGCAAGCTCATCTTCGCCAAGGAAACCCTCTGGAGCAACCTGTTGCACAACCAGACGTCGCTCGAAATCCAACGCCGCCTGTTGTTCAAGGGAATCAACATGATGGTGGTGCCGGTGCGGGTGCTTTGACCGGCCGCGGCCCTATCCCTTGGCGGGGTTAAGGATTCCAAAGGCGACGGAAGGCACGAAGCGGCTGAGGATCCGGAGCATCTTCGCCTGGCCGATGGGCATTTCCGCCTTTCCCGATTCCAGGGCTTTCATGGTTTCCTTGACGAAGGCATCCAGCTTCATTCGCGGGTAATCCCTCTGGGCGGCTCCGTCGGTTTTCCCCAAATCCGATTCGACGCCTGGGGGGGCGATTTCCAGGACCTTGACCGGCGAATTCCGCAGTTGGTGCCTCAAGGCCATGGAAAAGGAATGGATGGCGGCCTTGGTGGAGCAATAGATGGGACTGATGGCCAGGGGCATGTAGGCCAGTCCCGAACTGATGTTGACCAGGGCGGCTTCTTTCTGTTTGGACAAAAGCGGCAGGAAGGCGGCCGTCATGCGGATAAGCCCCTTCAGGTTGATTTCGATTTCGTCAAAAAGGCGGTCGTCGAGGGTTTCGAGCTTGGTGAAGTCAGGCCATTGCATGATGCCGGCGTTGTTGATCAACACGTCCAAGTCAGGGTGCTTCTCCGAGACTTGCCGGAACAGCCTTTGAACGTCGCCTTCCTGGGCCACATCCGCCGTGATGTCTTCCATCCCAGGATGCCGGGCCGCGAATTCCTGGATCACCTTCTCCCGGCGGCCGGTGATGATGACCTTGTTCCCCTTTTCGTGGAAAGCCGCGGCTAAACCGCCGCCCAGGCCCGTTCCTCCCCCCGTGATCAAAACCGTATGTCCCGCGAGTTTCATGGCTGACTCCTTTTCGATTCAGTGGCTGGAGAACCGGCCCCCAATTATGGGAATGCGGCTTCCGGTAAATCAAGGGTGGGGCCGGTGCCCCTGCTTGGGCAGGACAAGGTGCCAGTTGGCGCTTCAAGAAAAGGGGCTGGCGTGCCAAAATGTTACCTTTCAAGAGAGCCCGCCCGGGGCCAATCCGGGCCATGCCATCAACTGCGCAGTGAAACCACCGACATGATCAGCATACCGACGATCAGGATTCCCGGAACCAATAATTCGTTCATTCTTCTCTCCTTCGGATGGAATAACCTGCGTGAACTCCAAAAAGGTTAAACCCGCCGATAAAGAAGGAGTATGATTTGGATCATATTTGGACCTGATCCCCATACCCGCCACTACTACCTCAGTCCCCCAACAGCCTTGGACAAAAAAATCCCCGTCCGTGTCAAAACGGACGGGGATTTTTTCTAGTTCTTGGATTTTAACTTACTTAATCTTAATTGGTGGCTAAGTACCAGCCCGCCATGGCCATCATGGCCGCCCACAAAACGATCGAAATCATTTGAACCTCCTTCGCCAGAATAAGCGCCGAACCTATTCATATCGCGGGAGGGCATTAAAATTCCGTTAAGATTGGCCTCCAGAAAAGAAACAATCTAAAAACCAGGTCCATTCAGACAAAAATGAAGAATCACTTCCACAATATCATGCACAATCCCCCGGCCACTACCAACACGCCTCCAACCCAACGGGCCGCGGACAAGGTTTCACCAAAAACCAATAAGCCGATGGCCTGTGAGGCCACGAAAAACACGGCCATATAAACTCCCAATAACCTGCTGAAATCCCACTTGGGAAGGTTGACGAAAAGGCCGTAGGCGAAAAGCGCGGCGGCTCCGAGGACGAATCCGGGAATGCGCCCCGACTTGAGGCCCCAGCGGACCAGGGCGTCCCCTCCCACCTCCAAGACAGCCGCCAAAAGCAGAAAGGGCAATACTTTCATAATGGATGGGATGACTTTTCCTTTTGTTGTGTTTGATAAAAATCAATCATTGAAAAACACGTAATAAACGCTCAAGGCCAATACGCTCACGATCAAGATTCCGGGTAATAAAAGGGCGCTCATGAAACTTCATTCCTCTCCATGACGGTCATTTGGAGGTTCCCAAGGCATCCAAGGCCAGGTTCAGTTTTAATACGTTCACGCCGGGATCGCCGATGAAACCCAGCCACCGGCCCTGGGTGTTTTGGGCCACCAGTTCCCTTACCTTCGCGGGGTCCAGGCCCCGGGCCTTGGCCACGCGCGCCACCTGGTATTCCGCCGCGGCCGGGCTGATGTGGGGGTCCAGGCCCGACCCCGAGGCCGTCACCAAGTCCATGGGAACGGGCGCGTCCGCCATTTCGGGATCGGCTTTCTTGAGGGCGTCGATACGTCCCTGGACCGTTTTGATGAAATCGGGGTTCGTGGGGCCCGAATTGGAACCTCCCGAATTGGCCGCGTTATAGGCATAGGGGGAAGTGGCGGAAGGCCGGCTCCAGAAATACTTGGCGTCGTCGAAGGGCTGGCCGATGAGCTCCGATCCCACCGTTTTCCCGTCCACTACGATCAAACTGCCGTTGGATTGGCGGGGGAACAATACCTGCCCCAAGAGGGTGACGACACCCGGGTAAACAAGACCGGTAATGACGGTAAACACGATCACGAACAGGAACGACAACCTCAATTGAATCAACGTTTCTTTCAACATTTCGTCCTCCTTCTTATTTGACCAGCCCGAGGGCCACCAGGATTAAGTCGATGGCCTTGATGCCGACAAAGGGCACGATGATGCCCCCCAAGCCGTAAATAATGAAGTTGTCCCGCAACAGGCGGGAGGCCGAGGCCGGCCGGTATTGCACGCCCTTCAGGGCCAGGGGCACCAGGAACACGATGATGACGGCGTTGAAGATGACGGCCGAGAGGATGGCCGACTGCGGCGTGGCCAGGCGCATGATGTTGAGCGCGTTCAGTTCCGGGTAGGTAAGCGCGAAGGCCGCCGGGATGATGGCGAAATATTTCGCCACGTCGTTGGCGATGGAAAAGGTGGTCAATGACCCGCGGGTCATCAGGAGCTGTTTCCCGATCTTGACCACCTCGATCAATTTGGTGGGGTTGGAGTCCAGGTCCACCATGTTGCCCGCTTCCTTGGCGGCCTGGGTGCCCGTGTTCATAGCCACCGCCACGTCGGCCTGGGCCAGCGCCGGCGCGTCGTTGGTGCCGTCCCCGGCCATGGCCACGAGCCGTCCCCCGGCCTGGGATTCCCGGATGAGCTTGAGTTTGGCCTCCGGCGTGGCCTGGGCCAGGAAGTCGTCCACGCCGGCTTCCGCCGCGATGGCGGCGGCCGTCAGCGGATTGTCGCCCGTGATCATGACGGTCTTGATGCCCATGCGCCGCAGTTCCGCGAAGCGCTCCTGGATGCCGCCCTTGACGATATCCTTCAAGTGAATCACGCCCAGGACCTTCTTTCCCTCGGCCACCACCAGGGGCGTCCCCCCGCGGCGGGAAATGGCCTCCACGCCCGTGCGAACGTCTTCGGGGTATTTCCCGCCTTCTTCCTTGACGTATTTTTCGATAGCCTCGGCCGCGCCCTTGCGGATGGCGCGCTTGCCGATATCCACGCCGCTCATGCGGGTTTGGGCCGTGAAGGGCACGAAGGTGGCCTTGAGGTCCTGGATGTCGTGGCCCCGGAGGCCGTATTTTTCCTTGGCCAGCACCACGATGCTGCGGCCCTCGGGCGTCTCATCCGAAAGGGAGGATAGCTGGGCGGCCTCGGCCAGGTCCTTGACGTCCACGCCGGAAGCCGGGATCAATTCGGTGGCTTGCCGGTTGCCCAGGGTGATAGTGCCGGTCTTGTCCAAAAGGAGGACGTCCACGTCGCCCGCCGCCTCCACCGCCCTCCCCGACATGGCGATGACGTTGGCCTGGATCATGCGGTCCATGCCAGCGATGCCGATGGCGGACAAAAGCCCCCCGATGGTGGTGGGCGCCAAGCATACGAAAAGGGCCACCAGCACCGTCACGGTCACCACCTGGCCCGACCCGGAAACGAACACGCTGAATATGGAAAAGGGCAAAAGCGTCGCGCACACCACGAGGAACACGATGGTGAGGGCCGCCAAAAGAATGTTCAGGGCGATCTCGTTGGGCGTCTTTTGCCGCTTGGCGCCCTCCACCATGGAGATCATGCGGTCCAGGAAGGACTCGCCGGGATTGGAGGAAACCTGGACGACCAGCCAGTCCGAGATGACCCGGGTGCCGCCGGTCACCGCGCTGCGGTCGCCGCCGGATTCGCGCACAACGGGGGCCGATTCGCCGGTAATGGCGCTTTCATCCACCATGGCCACGCCTACCACCACCTCGCCGTCCGCCGGGATGAAATCCCCGGCCTCCACCAGGACCACGTCGCCCTTGCGCAGGTCGCCCGACAGCACCTCGGTGGCCTTGGCGTTCTTATCGGGTTTGGCCAGCTTCTTGGCCTTCACTTCCTGGCGGCTCTTGCGCAGGGTGTCGGCCTGGGCCTTGCCCCGGCCCTCGGCCATGGCCTCGGCGAAATTGGCGAACAGTACCGTGAACCACAGCCATAACGAAACGGCGAAGATGAACCCCGGCGCCGCCTCGCCCTTGCCCGCGAGGGCTTGGATCCAAAGGCCGGTGGTCAGGATGCTGCCGACATAGACCGTGAACATGACCGGGTTCTTGATCATGTGGCCCGGCGTAAGCTTTTTGAAGGATTCGATTACCGCCTTGCGGGTGATCTCCGTCTCGAACAATTTGCGCGCTTTTGTGTGGTCCGCCATTTTAAATTCCCTTCTTTCTTTTCCTTCCCTCTCCGTGGCCTTCCCGCCCGTCGAGGCGGGTTTCAGGTCATCTTTCCTTGCCGTTTTTCTCCGCGAAGCCCTGGACGAGGTCTTGGAGGCGCCCCGCCCGGCTGAAACCCTTCTTTTCTTTTTCACGGCGCACCATCCTCAATACACCCAATACCATCGCGGACCAGGCCACCAGGAAAAAGGAAACCTGGATGTTCTCCAGTTGGGTGCGAGCCCCGTTCACCAGCAGCCCAATCATTTCCTTTTCTACAGTCAACATCTCAAATTCACATTGCGGTCATTGCGAGGAATGACCGCCGATTCCCACATTTCCATAAACAATTCCAATATAGAATGTGGGAGTTATCCCATTTTCCATTAATCCTGTCGAAAGGATAAATGGGGCTAGGCGGTCGCCCATGACGAAGCAACCCCAGTTTTAATAAACCTCTTTCAAATTCGTGAACCACCCATGTACTTAGGTTGCTTCGTCGCAATGACCACTGTCTATTCATTTAAAAATGGATCATTTTTAAATGTTCAACTATGGGTCCCAGGGCCAGCGCCGGGAAGAAGGTCAGCGCCCCCACGATGAGGACCGTGGAAACCAGCATGATGATGAAAAGCACCGTATGCGTGGGCAGCGTCCCAGAGCTCTGGGGCACGATCTTTTTCCTCGCCAGGCTTCCCGCGATGGCCAGGCAGGGAATGGCCAGCCAGAACCGGCCGAACCACATCGCCACAGAGCCCATGAGGTTGTAAAAGGGCGTATTGCCGTTCAACCCCGCGAAGGCGCTTCCATTGTTGGCCACCTGGGAAGTGAAGGCGTAAAGGATCTCGCTGAACCCATGCGCCCCGGGGTTGGAAACCCCCGCCCGGCCCGCGTCGGTGACGACGCCGATGGCCGTCAAGGCCAGGATCGCCATGGGGGGGATAAGGATGACCAGGGAGGCCATCTTCATCTCGTAGGATTGGATCTTCTTGCCCAAATACTCGGGCGTGCGGCCCACCATGAGCCCCGCCACGAAAACCGCGACGATGGCGAAAATAATCATCACATAAAGGCCTGAGCCGACTCCTCCCGGCGCCACCTCGCCCAGCATCAACATCCACAAGGGAACGAACCCGCCCAGGGGCGTGAAGGAATCATGCATGGAGTTGACCGCGCCGCAGGAAGTGCCGGTGGTGATGGTGGCCCAAAGCCCTGAATTGACGATGCCGAAGCGGACTTCCTTCCCCTCCATGTTCCCGTCATTCAAGGAAGCACCTTCTTTGCCGACCGTTAAGTGATTCAATAATGGATTGCCGGCCTGTTCCGAATGGACGCAGAGGAACACCATCGGCACCAAAAGGAGAAGCATGGCGAAGAGAACGGCCCAACCTTGCCGCTTGTCCCCCACCATGACCCCGAAGGTATAGCAAAGGGCGAACCCCACCACGAGAAGCGCCAACATCTCGATCAGGTCGGTCAAGGGATCGGGATTCTCATAGGGATTCGCCGAATTGGCGTTATAGAACCCTCCGCCGTTGGTGCCGAACTGTTTGATGGCGATCTGGGAGGCCACCGGACCCACGGCCAGCGATTGCTCGGTCACGGCCACATGGGTCACCTGCGGCTTCCCGTCCACGGTCACGGGCGTACCTTGCGCGTTGGTGACGGGCTGGTCATAGGAGGTGGGCTGCACCAGGGTGGCGCTGGGGTAATTGCTGAAGGTCTGTGGGATTCCCCGGCTGATGAGTGCCAGGGCAATCGCTACGCAGATGGGCATCAAGATGTAGAGGGTCGTACGGGTCATATCCACCCAGAAGTTTCCCAACAGTTTGGTTTCCTTCCGGGCGAAACCACGGATAAAGGCCGCCAGGGTGGCCATGCCC
Organism: candidate division FCPU426 bacterium; assembly: GCA_030041545.1. Classification (GTDB taxonomy): domain Bacteria; phylum Oederibacteriota; class Muellerivitia; order Muellerivitales; family Muellerivitaceae; genus JAJPJW01. The sequence continues at coordinate 13,661 of JASHNQ010000077.1, forward strand.
GAGGCCGCGGAAAGGAAATTATGGACCGCCAGGCCGGCCATTTGGGTGAAATAGCTCATCGTGCTCTCGCCGCCGTAATTCTGCCAGTTGGTGTTGGTGATGAAGCTGATGGCGGTGTTCATGGCCAAGTCGGGCGGCACCGCGCTCTGGCCCGCGGGGTTGAGGGGCAGGTGGTTCTGGAGCCGCTCGATGGCGTAAAGGATGAGTCCTCCCACGACGTTGAAGATCAGCATGGCCAGGGCATAGCCCTTCCAGTCCATTTCCTCCTCCGGCCGGACGCCGCAGATCTTATAGACCAGGCGTTCCAGCCAGCCGAACCACTTGCCCAGGAAGAAAGGCTTGTGCTCGTAGACCCGGGCCATATACCAGCCCAGGGGTTTCACCAGCAAAAGCAAAAGGACAAAGAAAAACCCGATTTGCGTCCATTGATTGGTCGTCATTGAAGTCTCCAAGGTTGTGTTGGCGATTATGTTTTACTGGGAGCTGACACCTAGCGCCTGATACCTGCCGTTAAAACCATTCGGGTTTTAAGAGCGCCAGGACCAGGTAAACCAAAAGGCCCACCGACACGGCGCCGCTGACGATGTAAATCAGGTTCATGGCTCGCCCTCCATCATCTTGTCCAAGGCCTCGATCAGCCAAACGGTTGAAACGGACAGGGCCAAAAAAATCACGATGCACCAGAATTCCAGCATGGTCATTCCCTCCCCGCATGGATGAACACCGTAGTTTTTCCCAGGCGTTTCTCGTTGTGCCTTTTCCTGGCCCAATGGAAGGTTTCGCCTAAGAGCAGGCACAGTCCGCTAAAAAGGACCGGGCTCGACAGGAATAGAACCTTGATCATGGCTTTCTCCTTATTCCAAGAGGCGGGGTTTTCCCTCCGTCAAGGCAAAGATAAGGCGAAACCGGATAAGTATTCCGTTAAGAGGGATTTGGAATGCATATGGGAAAAATTAAAATAAAGCGGATTAAAAGTCCGGATAGGCCGTCACTGGAACGGATGGCTGGGGGGATGTTTCGCCGGGCGGCCCTACGCCCTTGGAAGACGCCCAGTAGGACGCGCCTGGCCCCAATTCGGCGTTGGGCCGGCTCTCTTCGAACCTGCTATTTTTTGTTCTTTAATCCGAGGTTGAGAGGGGGTGTCACGATGCCGGTGCGCCGACCCACCGAAAGATTCCCTCCCGGGGCAGATGGACGCTCGCGCAAAAAATCCAGCTAGGGGTCTTTTTCCGAATTTTTCAAAAAACTAACGAAAAACAAACTTTTTAATAACAACCATCGGTTCTGCATTTGAAATGGCCCAGATTACGAAGGCCGTTGGAGGAATTTTCCTTGAAACGGGGCCCACGAATCCTAACAACATTGTTAATTTTTCGTTAGGTTGTTAATATTTCATTAAGAAGAGCTTAATGAGGAGGCCGTCATGAAAAAGAAAGAAGTCTTGAGCATCCTGGGATTGTTCACTGCCACAGGCCTCATGTTGATCGCCATGGGCTTATTGTCCATGCCCCAGGACCCTTCCCTTTCCCTGGTTCAATTACTCCAGCAGCTCTGGGTAGACCGGCCCGTTTTTTCCGGGGTCATGATGGTTTACTTCGCGATGATGTTCATTTGTGATGCCTGGGTGGCGGTGGGCCTCCTTCACGACAACCATCAATCCGCCAAAAGGGATTCCTTGAAAACCAGCGTCGCCCGCAAGAAAGCCGGGAGTCCATCCGGCCTTGCGGAGAACCAGGCTGATTCGGAGCAGAACTTAAGCTTAGTGGAATCTCATTCGTAAGTTCCAAAGGGGGACGCCATGAAAAAATCGCAACTCTTAATCGCGATGGCGATGATGACGGTCATGGGGATCGTAATGACCGCCGCTGGGATTTTGAGCCTCTCCGAACAATCCGAGGGCGTTTCCTTAGGCCAGGCCTTGAGTCAGTTATGGGAGCTGCACCCGGCCTTTGGCTGGTCGATGGCTTTTTACTGCGCCTTTATGGTGTTGGCTGATCTTTGGGTGATCGCGGGAGCGCTTTTGAAGAACAATGCTTCGCCCAAGACGGAACCCGCCGCGCAATAATTAAAACGAAAGTTTTTCTTGAAATAAAAAAGCCGGTTCCTTAAGGAACCGGCTTTTTTATTGATTCGACTGACCCCTGGCTTAATGGGCCGGCTTATCGTTCTTGTAGTATTTTTCGATTCTTCGCAAAAACACGGGTAAAAGGGTCAAGCTCAAGGTCATGGAGGCGGACAACCCGCCCAGGATGGCCACGGCAAAGGGCCGGGCCGTCTCGGACCCGATGGAATGGGACAAGGCCGCGGGTATGAGGCCGATGATGGCCACCCCGTTGGAGATCAGGATGCTCCTTCCCTTTTCCATGAGGGCCTTGGAGGCATCCTTGGTCTTCACGAAGGCGGAGATGATCATCATGGCCGTCAGGAAGGAAACCCCGATACGGATGATGCCGCCGGCCGCCGCCGAAATGCTCAGGTTCAATCCTGCCAGGCGGATGCCCGCCAGGCCGCCCACGGTGGCGAAGGGGATTTCCCAAAGAAGCACGGTCAAGAGCCTCCAGTCCTTGAACCAGGTGTAGATGATGCCGATCATGACCAAAAGGCAGATGGGCACGATGATGCCCAGCCGGGCGCTCGCCCTTTGGGCGTTGGCGAAGCTTCCCGTCCACTCGGTCCAATAGTGGGGCGGGAACTTGACTTCCTTCTTGATCCTGGCGTTGGCGTCGTTCACGAAATCCACGACCGCCCTTCCCCGGCAGTCACACTTGACCGCGATGCGCCTTTCCCCCTCTTCCCTGTAAATATGCGAAACGCCGTTGACCACCTGGGCCTTGGTGACCGCCCCAAGCGGGATATAGCCGCCGTTGGGCATCTGCACGGGTAAGGCGTTCAACACCGGCTGGTTGACCACGTCCGGCAGGTCGGGCTTGACCACCATGTCCAGGTAGCGGTTGTTGCGGTCCAGCATCTGGGCCGCCCACACGCCGGAGAGGGCCGCCTCCAGCACACCCTCGGCGTTGGCCACCTGGATGCCGTAGCGGTCCAGGGCCGGGCGGTCCATCACGTACTGCAGTTCGGGTTGCTCAAAGAGTTGTTCCTCATCCACGTCTCCCGCTCCGGGAGTCTTTGCGACGATATCCATGCTCTGGTCCGCCAGCTGTTGCAGGACATGGATATCCGGGCCGTGGATCTTGAAGGCCAGTTCGCTCATGACCCCGTTCACGGCCTCATCCACGTTGTCCTTGATATATTGGGAGTAGTAGAAGTCGATGCCATCGATATCTTTTTCCTGCTCCTGGATCAGGGCGTAGAACCCTTCGATGGTATCGGCGCTTTTCCAGTCATCCGGGTCGCCCAAATCCACCTGTATCTCGTCGCAGTCCAGGCCGTTGATGTCGCTGCCGTCGTCGGGCCGGCCGATGCTGGAGATCACGGACTTGACCTCGGGGATGCGCATCATCCGCACCCGGATATCGTGGGCCACCTGCACGGCTTTTTCACGGGAAATGGTGGGAGGTCCAAAGTAACGTATCCAAAGGTTGCCTTCGTTCATGTGGGGCAGGAACTCGGTCCCCAAGCCATAGTTAAGGCCGAAGATGGCGCCCGCCAGCACGATGCCGGCCACCCAGGGAGTGTATTTGAAACTGTCCAGCCAAAGCATGATCCTATTGCACTGGGTCAGTATCCAATGGAAGGCCGCGTCCGACTTGCTGGAAGTGACCCCCACGGGCGCCCAGGTGGCCGCCAGTGGAAGGAAGATGAAGGCGCCCAATTGCCCGCCAGCCAGGGCCGAAACCAGGGTCAATCCAAGGGGCCGGAAGATGCGGCCCTCGATGCGCTCCAGGCTGAGGATCGGGATAAAGGCGATCAGAAGCAGAAAGGCGCAGAGGAGCGCCGGCGCCAAGACCTCGGACAAGGCCAGGGCATTGGCCTCGTCGTCCTTCCTTTTCTGCTTGGCCAGGGTGACGGTGAGGGCCTCGGCCCCGAATACCGCGGTTTCCACGATGATGCCGAAGTCCACCGCGCCCAGGGAGATCAGGTTGGGGTTGTAGCCGAACCAGTGCAGGCCCACGAAGGCCATCAAAAGCGCGAAGGGGATAATGAGCGCCACGCCAGCGGACATGGCCCAATACTCGATGCCGAAGCCCAGGATGAGCAGGAGGCAGACCAAGCCGACCCCGAAAAGCACGTTGTGGAAGACCGTGCGGCTGGAGCGGTGGATCAAGTCCCCCCGGTCGTAAAAGGGAACGATCTGGCATCCCTTGGGCAGGATGTCCTCGTTCAAGTGCTTGACCATGGCGTGGATCTTGTCCAGGGTGTCTAATTCGTTGGCGCCCACCCGCACGTTGATGAGGGACCTCACTATGTCGTCCTTGAGGCCTTGCCCGGACTGCCCTAACCGTTGGTGGTGGCTGATGACCACCCTCCCGATGTCCCGGATGCGCACGGGGGTGCTGTTCTGGGTGGCGATGACCGCGTTTTCCAATTCCACCGGGTCCGCGTAAAGCCCCATGGACCGCACGATGTAGCATTCCTGGCCGTGGGTGATCCAGTCCCCCCCCGCGTTCTGGTGGTTGTTGCCCAGGTTTTGGGCGATCTGGGCGATGGTCAGGCCGTAAGCCTTCATCTTGGCCTGGTTGATCTTGACCATGACGACCTTGACCGGGCCGCCCAGGGTTTCCACGTCGGCCACTCCCGGGATGACCTCCAAGGCTCGGGTGATTTCCCAGTCGTTGTAAAGCCGCATCTCGTCCACCGGCAGGTCGCCGTCCAGGTAAAAGCGGTAGAACTGGCCGGTGGCCGTGGCGTCGGCGTTCAGGCCCGGCGAGATGCCGTTGGGCAGGTTGGCGTTGCTCATGTACTCGGTGGTGTCGGTGCGGGCCTTCCAGTCCGGCACGTCGTCGTTGAAGGTCAGCAGGATGGAGCTCAATCCGTATTCGGAGAGGGAGTTGGAATTGATGACGCCCGGCGTGGAACGCGTGGCGGTTTCCAGGGGCACCGTGATCAGGCGCTCGATTTCCTCGGCCGAGTGGCCGGGCCACTGGGTCTGCACCTGCACCTGGACATTGGTGAACTCGGGGAAGGCGATGATCTCGCTGGTGAAGGCCGCATAGGCCCCGTACCCGACGATGCCCAGCACGATCATCAGGAAGAGCACGTAGGCTTCCTTTTGGAACCGCATCCACTTCAAAATGAGTCCTGTCATTTTCTTTCCCTCATTCAAACCAAATTAAGTGCGTTTGGGTTTTGAGTTCGAAGCTTTGAATCAATGTTCTTTTTTGAACCTTTGGTTCAAAAAAACACCTAAACTAAAAACTCAACACTTAAAACTCAAAACTTCTTTTCAGCCGCCGCTGCCCCCGTAGATGCCCCAGGTCTTGCTCAAGAGAAGCGTGGCGCCGTCGCTGCAGACCATGTCCCCTTCCTTGAGGTCACCCGGCGTGACGGGCCGCACGTCGCTGGTGGTGTCGGTTTCGTTGACGATCTGCACCTGCACCGGCGTCGGGTTTTTCTCGTCGCCCTTAAGAACGTATTGGTCGCCCCTGCGGAAGACCAGGCAGGTGGTGGGAACTTCAAGCACAGGCTCCACCCCGCCCGTCACGACCGTGGCGTAGACCTGCTCGGAGAGGTTCACGTCGGCGGGCAGGGGAATGGGTTTCAAGCGCACGATGGTGGTGCGCATGTTGGGGTCCACGGTGGGCACAATGACGTTGATGGTGGAGGTATAGGTGGTGTCGGGATCGGAGGCCAGTTGGAAATTAACCGTCTGTCCTACGTGCAGCTGGGAGATATACCTTTCGACGATGTCCAGCTCCACGGTGAGCTTGTCCATGTCCAGGATGTTGGCCAGGGGCTGGCCCTGGGTGTAGATCGTTCCCGGCGTCACTAGGTTGTTGAGAAGCACACCCGAGAAATAGGACACGATCTCGTACTTGCCCGACTCCACCCGCACCCCCAGTTCCTTTTCCCGCAGGTTGGCCGCGTCGATCAGGTCCTTGACCCCGTTTTGCTGGGCCAAACGCTTTTCCTCGGCCAGCGATTCGCATTCCGAGTCGTTGACCAAAAACAGGGCGTCCCCCGGCTTCACCGTATCGCCCTCTTTTTTGAGCACCGCGATGATCCTTCCCGTGGTATTGGCCGACTGGCATTTCATGGCCCCGGCTTGGGGAATGATTTCCCCCGTCCCTGGTAAGCCGACCACCTTTTGCCCGGCCACCACCTTGGTCCATTGGTATTCGGTGGCCCAGGCCTGGGGTCCGGCCGCCAGCATGCCCGCTAATAGGAGGGCTTGAATTGTTTTCATCGTCTTCTCCTTGCTCAAATAAACTTATTTTTGTTCGGTCGAACCATCCCCGTTATCCGTGCCAGCTGTGGGCGAGGGCGCGGGGTTGGCTTGACTGGTTGAGTTCGAATCCTTGGAACCTTCCGACGCCGTCGGCACCGGCGTGGCCTCCATTTCCATCGTCATTGGAGCGGAAGCGCCCAGAGGCGCGGCCTCCCCTCCCATCCTCGTCGAACCGGATGCCCCCGAGGCGGTGTCGGGCGCGTTGATCGGGGTGGATCCGGTACCCATATCGGGGTTCGACTTCGTGTTCGACGGCGCGGGAAGCGCTGGCTCCAGCAGCGGCACGCCCGTCTCGGGCAGCCTGGGCGTTTCGCTCTTCTCCTGGCCCGTGGTGTCCAGGTCGCCTTGGTAGTTTTCCGGGTTGGGATTGTTGGAATAGTGGGTCTTGCCCTCCGGCGGGATCTTCTGGGTGCCCATGGGAACCAGCGTCACCGGCATGTAGGTGTCGGTGTTGGGCAGGTTGGAGGACCAGTCGGTTTTTCCTCCCACCGGGGCTTCCTCGTCGCCGACCAGGCCCGTCAGCCGGGCGTTCACTATCTCGGCGCGGATTTGGATATCCTCGGTTTTCACGGCCGCGTAGGTCTGGTGGGCCAGCATCAGGGCTGTGAACTCGAATTGGCCCCGCTTATACGCCTCCAAGGCCGCCTCCATCATGGTCTGGGCCAGGAGCAAGTCCCTGGAATGCAATTGGTTGAACCGGGACTTGCTGCGCAGGTAATCCTGCGCGCCCGCTTCCTGGGCCAGGTTGTCCTGCACCACGTTGAAACGGGACATCTCCCGGGCGTCTGTGCCCTGGTTCTCGCTGCGCTGGGCCTCGGCCATCTCGCGGAATGGGAAAAGAATGGGGATGGTGAAGGAAATCGCGAAGTTGTAGTCGTTGGGAAGGCCCGTGGGACTGTCGGGATAATTGGGGGCCGGATAGTAATCCTTGGAAACGCTGAAAGTCGGGTCAGGGAACTGGTTCCAAAACCCCGTGGCGCGGGTGGCCTCCCCCACATCCTCGTTGTACCTATCCCGCAATTGGGCCGAGGTTTTATGGCCTAGTTCATCGATGATGGAGGAAGGGAGATCCTCGGGCAGGACGAACCCCGTCACCTGGTCCTTGGGGATGCCCATCAGCCGGGAATAAAGTTCCACCGCGTTCTCCAACTGATCCTCCGCGGTTTTAAGGTCCCTTTGCGCGGCCGTCAACTGGAGCTCGGCGCTGATCTTGTTGACTTGGTTGGATTGCCCGTGCACGTATTGGTTGCGGATGGCGTCCGTGATGGTTTCCAGGTCCTGCACGTTTTGCTTCTCGAAATACATCATGGCCTGGGCCGTGGCCCCCGCCATATAAGCCTGCGTGATGCTCACCGCCAGGTCGTATTTTTGGGCCGTGTATTCCCACCGTTGGGATTCGGCCATGGCGGAGTCCAATTGGCTCATAAAGGCGCTCTTCACGGGAAAGGGATAGGTGAGGGAAAGGCCCCAGGTCCAATAGGTGTCGCTGTAATTGTCCGTCCAGGAAAGGGTGGGTTCCTGGGGTATCCATCGCCTCCAGGTGTCATCCGAGTAGATGCCGGCAAGGGACTTTTGGACCTTCAGTTGGATGGAGTTGTCCCACACCGCGTGGATGGCCTGTTCCAGGGTGAGGGTCTGGGAGGAAGCCATGGAGGACAATCCCCAAACCGCTAAGCCAATGGAATAAAAGGTTTTTTTCATGTCGTTCACCCGATCAGGTTTTTGTACTTATTGGCGTAATAAGCCGCCGCCAGTCCCAGCACACAATAGTCGTCCATCAAGCCGAACACGGGGATGTTGTCCGGGATCAGGTCAAAGGGGCACAAGAGGTAAAAGAGGGCCCCGTAAGCCACCAGTTTGTCCGTGGTGGTCAGCCGGTGCGATTGGATGACTTTCATCAACGGTGAGATCCTTTCCTTCCACTCCCTGCCCATGCGGCTGAAGGACAGGATTTTTTTACGGTTCGTATCTACTTCGGTTTTTTGGCTTTCCTTCGCGCCGATTTGGGAGAGCCCCACCAGCAATTGGTCAGGCGCGAACCCGGGCTTTTGCTCCATGATGGAACTGAACCCAAGCCCCTTGAGGATCGCCTCAAAAGGGAGGTTGGAGACGCTTTTCACCGCCATTTGGAAGGATTTGGATTCCGGCGGCAAAACCTCCTCGATGACCAATTGGTAAATGGCGTCCCGCACGGCCTTCTCGTAGATGGAGGGTATCTCCTCGTTCTGCGGTTTCTTCATCCAGCGCCGCACGGTCATGTTGGAGATTTCCAGACGCTTGGCCAGTTGCTCCGGCGAGAGGTCCGCTTCCGCCATGAGCGTTAACAAATGCGAAATTTTCATTCTCATTTGTGAATGCCGGGATGAAAAGAACCCGCTCCCTTCCAGGAAAAATTTCTTCGACGGGTGAATACTACAACCGAGGGCGATTAGGATGCTGTTAGAAGGTGGCTTGGGTTGGTTAGGGAAATGTTATTAAAAATTAACTATTGTTAATTTTGAATGGATCGGGTTCCCGGGAATTCAAGCGCGGGAAGAGGCGGAACTTCGGCGCGAAATTTGAAACGCCGGGTCATCGAGATAAATTTTATTAGTATCAAGTTAGAACAAGAGTCGACCCCGTTAAGGAATCGTTATAAAATTGCCGAACGCGCTCGAGAAATTCCGGGAATCGTGTCTTGAAGACGGCCAAAGGTGGGACAGCCCGGTTAGAGCCGGTATTTTTCCTTTACGGATTTTTCAGCTTCCAGCCAATCCGCCACTGGATCATGGGGGAGCCCGGCCGAGGCCCTGGCCTTGGAAATCTCCCCGGCGACCCTGGAAATTTCCCCCTGCAAGGATTCAAGAGAGGGTTTTTGTCCAGTTCCTGCCTCTTCACTTGCGGGCTGGTTTTCCTTTTGATTCCATTTCAGCGAAAACTTTACTTCCAAAACGGGACGGCCCGATACCGGCCTGAGCAAAAACGGAAACAGGGCCGCTTTCTTTAAAGGTTCCCTCCAAGCCGGATTCAACAAGGCGGCGGGGACCGCCAATAGCATTTCGATAAAAAGTGCTGCCGTGAAAAGAACAGGATCCAAATGGAATCCCTGGGCGGTATCCGGGAAGCAAAAGGCGAGGGCGGCCGCGGCCGCGGGCAGGCATCGCGGTATCCAATAAAAGCTTCCTTCCGTCAAGCCCGGAATCCGAACCGAAAAAAATCCCAAACCGGTGACCCAAAGGGACGCCGCCAAGGAAATGAGCAAGGAAGATTTGTACCAGGGATATTGGATGGAAACCCCATGCCAAGTGACCGTGAACCGGGTGCCGCCGGCCGGCTCCGAGCAAATGAAACTCATGTCGTAAATTTTTCCCTTATCCAGCTTCCAATCCGGCGTCACGCGGGTTTTTAGCGGGAGGTCGATCCCGAACATCTCGGCGCCGGAATGCAGGGAGTCCCGGAAGGAAAGCCGGAAGGAGGCCTCATTGGAGAAATAAACCGGCCCCTCACCGGAAAAATCGAACCCCACCTCCACGGGGGTCTTGCCCGAAAGGTCGATGTCCACGGAATGCGTGTCGGAAAGGGTGGTGAGGCTTTCCTTGCCGATATCCAGGTGAAGTCCCTTCAAGAAGCCGGGGGAGATTTCGTAGACCAGTGCGTGGTGCGTGGGGTTGAGGGGATCATCCGTGTTTTGAAACAAACTGCATTGTCCCGGATTGCCCGAAACCCATTCGGTTTTTCCGAAATCGGGGAGCTCGGGCTGGCCCCCGTTCATGATTCCTCCGTTGGCTTGGTAAAGGTACAGGCCCGTGTTGGGCACGTTACCCCGGACGCTGGCCGGCGCATTGCTGCTGAAGGTCGAGTTGACCCAAACCGAATTCCGGTCCAAGCCAGGCATCAAGGCCAGGCAGTCGATGGGCAGTGGTTGGGACTCAAGGACTTGTTGGATCTGTCCACCGGCCGTGTCATACAGCCACAACCGGGTTTCCGGGGCTTCCCCGTTCTCCCCCGTGGAATAAAACCAGATGGCGCCCGGGTTCTGCGGGTCAGCCAAAAACTGGCCGCTTTCCGGCGAAAATTCGGTTGTTTTCACTGAAACAGGCTGGGCCTGTCCCGGATCCAGGAGAACCATGGACCCCAGGTCCAGGACCAAAGCCTTTTGGTTTCCTAGGGGAATCACCTTGATCTGGTCGGAACCCGACTCCAGGTTCAAGGGATATTTCTTCAATTTTAAATCGCCGTCCAAGCGCCGGAAGGTGGCGGAGTTCGTGGGGAATTCCGTATCGGATTCGAACCAGGCGCCCTCCCGGTCCGGGTCCGGCCAAATGGAGTGGTCGGGGTCCCGGACGATGGAGTTGCGGTGGAAAACCTCGGAGTTTTGGGTGGTCCCATCCACGGATAATTTCATGAAAAACGACCCGTTGTCCGGGCCGGCACCCCCCGCCGCCGTATTGGAACCGCTCTCCAAGAGGACCAGGTAGTCCTCGTTCACGAGCTCGACCCGGTCCTGCCCCAGGACGTCCAGTTTGTCCTTGGGAACATCTTGGGCCTCCCCTGAACCCGCGTCGAGCCGGACCAGCCGCGGCTCGTTGGCGATCTTCAGGCGGTCGCCGAAGTTGCAGAAAACCCACGCGTGTTGCCCGTCGGAGCAGGGGAAAAAGCCCGAAATCCTTCCCTGGTCCAGGGTAAAAAGGGTTTTCGGGGGGGCCGCGGGATCCAAATAGGTCACCTTGTTGCGGTCCTCCTCCAGCCAAACGGCCTTTCCCGCGCCGGGGGAGCTGAAAAGTTGGGAATGGGCGGAAATGGGATAGGATTGATCCACCTTCAATCCACTTTCCGTCAATTCCAAAAGGTCGAGCCGCTGCTTGGACCTGAAGACCCCCCAGGCGTATTTGTCGTCGGCCAAAAAATGATACTCGGAATAATCGTCGAGGACCTGGACGTAACAGCCGTTGACTTCGGGATTGGCGGGAGGGGCGTCCGCGGCTCGGCTGGGAGCTGGAGAGGCGGCGCCAACCCATATCCCCAGAGGGAAGGAAAGGAGGAAGAAGTTCAAGAAGAATGAACTTTTGATTTTTTCGCGCATAGGCGGGTATTTATACTCTGAAGAACTTCAAAATAAAAGATTCATGGCCCGGCTCTTAGGCCGTTGGGTAATGCCTCCTCAAATCTTAATATTTTATTAACAACCCTTTCCTTTAAAATTTCGCCTTCGAGGAAGCGTCCACATGGAAAAAGAAGGAAAAAAATCCCGGTCGTCCCTGGAGTCGCGCCAGGAAGAAATCCGCCGGTTGGCCGAAAACTACTATCAAAAACGGATTGCGGCCCATGAACCGGGGGACGCCCAATCCGACTGGGCCCTGGCGGAAAAGGCCGTCCGGCGAAAAATCTTTTTCAGGGAATTTTTAATCCCTTGCGGAGTGGTGCTGATCCTGGTCTTGGCCGTTCTTTTAACGAAAACATTTAAAGCCCACCAAGTTCAAAGAACCCAAGACCAGCAAAAAAAAATGGCTTACGAAAGCCTTTCAGCGGCCGCCGACCGGCTTTTATCGCCCTTCATTTCCCTTTGCGAGGTTGCGGAAAAAGGCCATTTGGTGGAGGCGCTCCAGGGTTGGGACAACAACGGTAAAAACCAAAGCGGGCAAAACCGGTTTTGGATGGAAAACAACGGGGTCAAACTCAAGGAGCCGGAATTCGTCAGCTTCCTTTGCGGGCTCAATGACAAGGAAAAAGCCGGCGACGCCGCGGCCAAGCAGGAGATTCTTGAAACACAATCGGCCGTCCGGGAAGGATTTAAAAATTTGACGGCCGTGGAGGAACAGTACCGCAGCTTCCTCGCACCGGGGGACGTCGATTTTATCGACCAACTTTCCAAAAACGGTTTCCTCATGGACGTCCTTCATGAGGCCCAGCAGCCGGATGGGACCCTCTACCGGATCAAGGGATTCAAGTTTTTTTCCGAATATTGCCGGGACCCCGTTAAATTCAACGTGGAATTGGTGGAATATGAGGATGTCATCGATATCGTCCAAATACTGGATTTTCGTTCAGAAAAGATAGCGGATTCCATCCAATCCTAGAAACCATTTCAAGATCTAACTCTTACCACAAAGTTTACGAAGGACACGAAGTAAGGCATAAAAGCATCAAGAAAACCTAAGATTGTTAACTTCGTGCCCTTTGTGTACTTCGTGGTGAGAGACTTTGAATCAGATCCTGGAAATATTTTCCAGACCGTCCGATCGGAGCTTTTGGAATGTCCAATAAAAGGTTCTTTTTTTATTTAACCTTCCTGGTTTTCCTGGGCGCCTTGTTCTTTCTTTGGTTTTACTTGCAAAGGTACGGGCGATTCATGGAAAGGGGGGCCGTCAATCCCTGGGAAATGATCCGGCACATCCTGCCTTTCTGCGGGCTGGCGAATTTGGCCGTCTACATTCTTTCCTTGCTGCACCTTCAGCTGCTTTTCCTGGTTTTGGGAAAAGACTTGAAGGACCTGCAGCTTCAGGCGGCCCGGGGTGGGACCCTTTTGTTCGCCCTCCTGGTGGAAACGGCTTTCCTGGTCCAAATCCCCCAAATGGGGTCCGACTTATTGGTGGGGGTTGCCTATACCCTTCCGCCTTTGGCGGTCTTGGTTTTTCTCGTTGTCCTCCTGGCGGTCAAAGTCTTGGGTTCAAGCCGATTCGACCCCAAAAGACTCAAATAGGATCAGGATACGTCGGATTTGGGCGATGAAGCTTTAGGTTCCTCCACGTACTTCAAGCGGTAACCCACCCCCTGTTCGGTAAGGATGTACTTGGGTCGGGCGGGCCGGGCCTCGATCTTATGCCTTAATTGGTGGATATAAAGCCTCAAGGACGCGCCTTGTTCAAGGCTGTTGGGCCCCCGTATCTCCTGGAGGGCCTGCTTCTGTGTCACCACCTTCCCCACGTTGCGGATTAAAAGCGCCAGCAGGTCATATTCGTTGGGAGTCAAATGGATTTCCTTTCCCCGGGCGGTGACCCGCCGGGCCGAAAGGTCCACCTTGAAATCCGGCGTCTCAAAAACCGCCTCTTCCCCGCCCTGCTTGAGCCGCGCCAAGTGCCTCAAGGCCACCCGCACCCGCGCCATGAGTTCCTCGACGTCAAAAGGCTTGGCCAGGTAATCATCCGCTCCGGCGTCCAGACCTTGGACCTTTTCCCTGTCCTCCCCCCGGGCGGTGAGGATAATGACGGGCACGAAGGTCCATTCCCGCAGGCGTCTTAGGACGGCCAAGCCGTCCATGTCGGGAAGGCCCAGGTCCAAAAGGATGATGTCCGGCTTGTGGGAGGAAGCCAGGGCCAGGCCCTCCACCGCGGTTGCCGCCTCCAGCACCCGGAAGTCATGGCTTTCCAAGTAGGGCTTGAGGAAACGCCGGATGGGCTGCTCATCTTCGATCATGAGGATCACGTTCTTGTTTTGCATTTTTCAAATGCTAGGGCAAGGTCCCGTTAAAATTCCGTTTGATGAGGCCGGACAATCGTTTTTAAAACGTTTTGTTTTCCGGTTGGAGGGTTAACATTTATGAATTTGAATTAACTTCTGGGAGGTTTTCGGCGGAAGCTAAAGATATTGGATGGGATCAGGAATGGGCTTTAGGCGAAACAGGGAGGAATAGGGATATCAAGGGAACTACAAAAAATGACGTTTTTAAATCGCCGCTTGGCCCTTTTCCCCCGTGCGGATACGGATGGCCTGCTCCACTGCGGAAATGAATATTTTCCCGTCCCCGATTTCACCTTTGTGGGCGGCCTTGATGATGGCCTCAATGGTCTTCTCCAACATGTTGTTTTCCACGATCATGGAAATCACCAGTTTGGGAAGGAGTCCCTCGACGCTTTGGCTCCGGTAATATTCCGTTTCCCCTTTTTGGGTGCCGTGGCCTTGGGCTTCCGTCACCGTCACCCCCGAGTACCCGATTTCTTTCAGGCTGTGCAACACGGCCTTGAGGGCGTTGGGCCTCACGATGGCTTCAATCTTTTTCATGGTGCGATCTCCTGGCGTTTATACGGCCATAATCCTTCAAACCGTCTTCCGGGCCTTCAATGCGCCCTTTCCGCCGGAAAGGGCTTTCTCCCCTTTTTCCCCCGTCCGGATGCGGATGGCATCCATGATATCCGAAATGAAAATCTTTCCGTCGCCGATTTCACCGGTCCGGGCTCCGGAAATAATGGCCTTGATGACCTTTTCCTGGTCCTTACCCGCCACGACGATTTCGATTTTGGTTTTGGGGAGGAAGTTGACGCGGAAATTGGAGGGCCAGTCCGAATGGAGCCCCTTTTGGGCCCCGTGGCCCTCCATTTCGGTGACCATCATTCCCGGATAGCCGATTTTCCGGAGTTGAAGCTGGACATCCTGCAATTTGTCGGGCCGGATGATGGCCTCGATTTTCAACATAAGAACTCCAGTCGACGGTCGGCAGTCCGCGGTTCACAGTTTTGTTAAGGCTTTAAAGGCCCTGCCTAGCTGTCGACTGTGGACTGTCGGCTGTCAACTGCCGTTACAGCGCTGAAAGGGCCCGGCTTTCCTGCTCGACCACCTTTTCACCCGACTCGCCGCTGCTGATGCGGTAGGCTTCCGCGATGTCATAGACGAAGATCTTCCCGTCCCCCACCTGGCCCGTTTGGGCGCTTTCCATGATGGCCTTGATGATCTTGTTTTTCTCGCGGTCGGGGCAGACGATCTCCAGCTTGACCTTGGGCAGCAGTTCCACCTTGTATTGGCGGCCGCGCCACTGCTGGGTCACGCCCTTTTGCAGGCCGTGCCCCTCCACTTCGGTGACGGTCACCCCGCCGTAACCCGCCTCTTTCAGCGCGTCCTTGACGTCCTCAAATTTGTCCGGCCGGATAATGGCTTCGATCTTTTTCATCCAATACCTCCTACAAGTAAAGACTGTGAACCTATGATGAATAAGATGGATTTGATCAAAAATTGAATCTTTTGACGTTTCCCCATCCCGTTCATCTCATTTATCCAAGTTCCAATTTTGGTTTTTAACAAAAAAGGGGCGGCATGGATGGCCCGCCCCTTTTGAATGTTTTTGAACCTCCAAATCAGTACATGTAAGGTTCGTACTTGCTAAGGTTAGCTTCGACGACACCCTTCAAACCCGCCCAGGAAAGCATGATTCTCTTCCCGTTGGACAAGGTGACCTCGGACTCGTGCTTGGAGTTCAGGATCACGTTCGTCATGACGGGGCAATGGGTGTACCAAGCGCCTGTCCCCATCACAATGCCCGCGGTGGGGCGAAGGGCCCCCTTATTCCAGGGCGTCAGTTCCACGACCTGCGGGGCCGTGGCCAGGGTCCCCTGCGGATAAACCACTGCGGGGCGGTTGCCGGCGAAACTAGCCGTCGCCATCCCCAGGATCAAGGCTGCCAAGCCTAAGGTCATTTTCGTTTTCATTTGTTTCCTCCCGCTTACTTCCACTTCAGGCATTCTTTAGGTTTCTCAGGGCTTTCGGGGTGCCCGTTTCCTTAGCCCTGGAATCTCAACTTTCTTTCCAGAAAAGCTGGATGCCGACCATGCTGACCAAGCTGGCGAAGGTCATCGCCAATCCGACGGAAATCATGAGTTGGGGTGCCATGGGATTCCTCCTAAAAACCTTTGCTTCATTGAGGAAATGATAGGTCTGGGAGGAGTTAGGTTGCTGTTAGAAGGGAATTTGAAACTGTTACGTTGCCGTTATGAAGGAGGGACCTGCTGTTAGGAAGCCGTTAAAATCGGTTCACAGCTGACGGTTCACAGGTCACAGTTAAAAGCAATGCAAGGCACTTTTTTTGACGGACCACTGTGAGCTGTTAACCGTCACCCGCGAACTGTAGTTAGGGCGTTTGGACGCAGCGGCAGCCGTGCTCAAAGACGTGGCCTATGAAATCCACTTTGCCGTCTTCCTTGTCCGGGTCCCACCCGGCCCGATGGGTGACTTGAAGGCAGTCCGTGCCGTTGGCGAAAGAACCGCCCCGTAATACTTTCTGTTTTCCCGTTTCCGGCCCCTTGGGGTTCCTTTCCGGGCTTTCAGCGTAATAATCCTCGCTGTACCAGTCGGACACCCATTCCCAAAGGTTTCCCACGATGTCGTAAAGGCCGTAAGGGTTGGGCTTCATTTCCCCCACGGGAAATGCGCGATGCCCGGAATCACCGCTGTACCAGGCATAATCCGCCGCTTTGGAATCGTCTTTTCCCCAGAAATAAGGCGTGTCCGTGCCGCCCCGGGCGGCCTTTTCCCATTCGGCTTCCGTAGGCAGGCGCCCCCCCGCCCACCGGCAATAATCCCGGGCTTCCTTCCAGTTCAGGTTGAGGGCCGGTTGTTTCCCCCGGCCCCAGTGGGGTTGGGATTTATACTGCATAAACCCGTCCACCGGTTGGGCGATACCCATGATTTCGCAGTATTTGTCGTATTGGTCGAACGTCACCAATTTTTGGTCCATGTAAAAGGCGCTGACCCAAACCTTATGCTGGGGGATTTCGTCCTTTAATCCCTGGCCGGAAGGCGCACCCATCGTAAAATAACCCGCTGGGATCAAAACCCGGATGGCGCCATCCTTTCCAGTGAGGGTCTGCGGAAGGCTCTTGTCTTGGTTTAATTCGGCCCGGTTTTCCTCCTCGACCTCCGTTGGGTTTTCAGTAGGTTGAGGGACCGTTTCCGCGCCTCCCGAAGAAGCCGAGGAAACGGTCTTTTCAATGGACAGGCGGGCGAGGAAGCCGTCTTCCGGTAAATTGGGAAAAACATCCCCCGCGTCCCAAACGATTTTTTTGCCTTTTCCCGGGTCAACCCCCACTCCGATGTCCCCCGAAAGGGAGCCAATAGCGGGTTCGAGGCCCCACGTTTTTCCACCGTCGTTGGACATCTGAAGGTCGATGTTGTTTTTCCCGCCCGTGACGTCCGACAGGTCGTAGGTAATGACCACTTTCCTCTCAACGACGTCCCTTTGGACTTGGACGTTCGAGATGTCCTGCCCGAACGCCGTGCCAAGGATAGCCAGACCGATCAAGCCAACCAACCACAGTCCGAGTTTAAGAAACATAAAGCCATCTCCTTCAAGGAAAATTTAGCCACTGATGCATGGGGATACATGGGATAAACCAAAAACTTAAAACACCATCGTTTAAAACGCCTTATATTTTTTCTGTGACTTCATCCCTTTCATCCCATGCATCTGTGGCGAATAAGTCTTAGCTTTTCGGTTTCATCCTTTTTTATCCGCGGAGGACTCCAATGGCAACGAAAACTCAAAATACATCCCCCCCTCGGGCCGGTTGTCCGCGGTCAGGACCCCTCCGTGGATGTCGATGATGCCCTTGCAGATGGCCAGCCCCAGCCCGGCCCCGGTTTTGCCCGTCTGGGAGCCCCGGTAAAACTTGTCGAAAAGCCGGGGCAGGTCTTCCTCCCTTACCCCCGGCCCCGAATCCGCAACCCGCACATACCATTGCTTGCGGAAAACCCAGGTGGAAATCTCGATGGCGGCCGAGGGGGGAGTGTATTTGAGGGCGTTGTCCAAAAGGTTGACCAGCACCTGTTCGATCAAAAGCCCGTCCATGGGCACCAAGGGCAGTTCGGCCGGGATTTTGGTGTTCAAAACCCGCTGGCCCAGCCTTTTTTCGACCCGCGCGATGGCCGACCCGATGACTTCCTCCGGATAATTGGGTTCCTTCCCCAACTGGATGGCCCCTGATTCCAGTTTCGTCATTTCCAACAGGTTGTTGACAAGCCGCTCCAGCCGGTCCGTTTCCTCATGGACGTTCTCAAGAAAGTCCCGCCGCGTCTCGACGCTCAGTTGCTCCCCGGACTCCAAAAGGCCTCCGATGGAGCCTTTGATGGTGGCTAAGGGCGTCCTCAAGTCATGGGAAACGGAACTTAAAAGGGAACTTCGCAATTTTTCCGTTTCCATTTGAAGCTGGGTTTCCTGTTGTTTCTTGGCCAGCTCGTCCCCGGCCACGGCCAGGGCGGTTTGGTGGGCGAAAGCCTCCAGCAGGTGCAATTGTTCGGGAAGGAAAGGCTTCTGGAATTGGCGGGATTTTACGCCCAAGGCCCCGATGGGAGAACCGGTGGCGATCAGGGGCAGGTAAAGGGCCTCGGCGCTAGGCAGGGTATCCGTGCCCCGTCCGGCCATTTGGCCCAGGTCGTAAGTCCAATGGGCCACCGCCATTTCCTTGGGAGTCATCTTGAAATCGGCGATGTCCCCATATTGGGCCGCCAATCCCCCCTTTTCATCGGGCAGGAATGCCACCACGGAGCACTCAAAGAATTGGGAAATATGCTTGAGGGCGATCAGCAAAAGTTCCTCCGTGCCCCGGCTGGAGGCCAGTTCGCGGGAGAGGCCGTAGAGGGCCGTCGTGCGGCGTTCCTGCTCGCGGGAAAGCCGCGCTTGGGTCCTAACCCTCAGCATCAGGCTGCTGATGGAAAGGGAGACGAACAACATGACGAAAAACACGAGGATATAGCGGTTGTCGGACACGTCGATGGAGAAAAGGGGCGGGACGAAGAAAAAATCCAGGCAAAGGACGCTGATCACCGCGAAAAGGACCGAAGGGCCGAAGCCCTGGATGGCGGCCAGGGAAAGGCTGCCCAACAGGTAAATCATGGCGTCGTTGGCCAAGTTCAAATTAGTGTCCCCAATGGGAGGGAAGACGAGCCAGGAAAGGGCGGTGCAAATCGCCGCCCAAACCAGGGCCAGGCCGTAGCCGGCCCAGTTCAGTTGGATCGGCCTGCGTTGGGCCGCCGTTTTCCGGACGGGAGGTATCTCCCACTTGGCCACGTAAACGTCGATGCCCAGGCCGGCCCGCAAAAGCACGTCGACGGGCGATGTCTTAAGGAAAGTCCTCCAGGATCTCCGGGGAGGTTGGCCCACCAAAATCTTGGTGACTTTCCGGGATTTGGCGAAAGCCGTTATTTCCTCCGCGACGTCCACCCCGCTGAGGAGCACCGCTTCCCCGCCCAATTGCTCGGCCAGTCGCAGGTTTTGGATGGCCCTGGACTCCGCCTCCGCGTTTCCGGCCTGTTCCGGCGTTTCCACGTAGGCCGCGATCCAGTCGATGCGCAAGGCCTTGGCCATGCGGTGGGCGGACCGGACCAGGTTGGTCGAGGCTCGGGTGGGGCCCACGCAGACCAGCAGGTGGTCCTGCGTCTCCCAGTTATGCGTGACCGCCATGTCCCGCCGCAAGGCCTGCACCTGGTCGTTCAGGCGGTCCGCGGTCATGCGGAAGGCCATTTCCCGCAAGGCCACCAGGTTGCCCTTTTGGAAGAAGTTCTGGACGCCCCGGGAGTCCTGGCCCTGCACGTCCACCCTTCCATCGGCCAGCCTTTCCCGCAGGTCGTCCACCGGAAGGTCCACCAGTTCCACCTCGTCGGCCTTTTCCAAGACCGTATCGGGCAATGTCTCCCATTCGATGGTTCCCGTGATGCGGGTGACCACGTCGTTGAGGCTTTCCAGGTGCTGGACATTGAGCGTGGTATAAACGTTGATGCCGCTGGTAAGGATCTCCTGGACGTCCTGCCAGCGCTTCAAATGCCGGGAACCCTTGGCGTTCACGTGGGCCAGGTCGTCCACCAAGAGGAGGGAAGGCTTGCGGTCCAAGGCGCCGTCCAAATCCAGTTCCCTCCAGGGTTTTTGGTCGTGCGTCACTTCCAGGGCCGGCAGGACTTCGAGGCCTTCCAAGAGGGCTTCGATCTCGGTACGTCCGTGGGTTTCCACGATCCCCACGCCCACGTCCATCCCCTGGGCTTTCCGGACGTGGGCGGCCCGGAGCATGGCGTGGGTCTTGCCCACCCCCGGAGCATAGCCGAAGAAAATGGTCAGTTTCCCCCGGCCCTTGACGCTTTCCTCCTCGTGGAGGCGCCTTAAAAGCGTTTCCGGATCGGGACGTTTGTCATTCATTGAGACTTCCATTTAACTGTCATTGTGGGCCCTTCGACGTTGCTCAGGGGCCTGAGGCTCTCGAAGGCGAATGCCCGCCCCATAGGCGGGCGATCAGGACAGGCTTGAAGTAGTCGGCCTGTAATTCAGGCCAACCATCCTGGGGCGTAGCCCCAAGGACAACTCCAATTGGAATAATAGGCTTTTCCCGGAAACATTTCGAAGATTTATTTTGAGGGATTGCCGGCGGGTTCCTCATACTTCAACCGGTAACCCACTCCCTGCTCGGTGAGGATGTACTTGGGATGGGCGGGCTTTACCTCGATTTTCTGCCGCAATTGGTGGATATAAAGGCGTAGGGAAGCCCCCTGTTCCCCGCTGTTGGGCCCCCAGATCTCCTGGACGATCTGCTTTTGCGTCACGACCTTGCCCACGTAACGGATCATGAGGGCCAATAAATCGTATTCGTTGGGCGTCAGGTGTACTTCCTTCCCCCGGACGGTCACCATGCGGGCGGACAGGTCCACCTTGAAATCGGGGGTCTCGAAGACCGATTCCTCCCCGCCCTGCTTGAGCCGCATCACGTGGCGCAGCGCCACCCGGACCCGGGCCATCAGCTCTTCCACGTCGAAGGGCTTGCCCAGGTAGTCGTCCGCCCCCGCGTCCAGCCCCTCGACCTTTTCCTTCTCCTTGCCGCGGGCGGTCAGGATGATGATGGGCACGGTAGTCCATTCCCGGAGGTGTTTCAGCACCTCCAAACCGTCCATGTCCGGCAGCCCCAGGTCCAAAAGGATGACGTCCGGTTTGTGGGAGGAGGCCATCGCCAGTCCCTCTTCGCCGGTTCCGGCTTCCAGGACCCTGAATTCGTGGCTTTCCAGGTAGGGCTTGAGGAACCGCCTAATGGGCTGCTCGTCCTCGATCATTAAAATGACGTTTTTGTTTTGCATGTCTTTCACCTCGAAAGAAGTCCTTTTCATTTTAACCCGGGTCGCCGCTTAAGGAACCATTCACTTTTGTTAACTCTCCTCCTCAAAAAACAAGGGACGGCTTTGGGGCCGCCCCTTGTTTTCCAAAGTTTGGAGAGAGGCGTTGGGCCGGGTCCCTGAAACCAGGCCCAACGTTTTAGAATCTCACTTCAAAGTTTTTAGTCGGAAGTTTTAAGTTAAGGTGATTTTCGGTTCCTGGGGGACCGAAAACTTCATCAACTCAAAACTCAACACTCAAAACTTTCTTTTATTCAGATGTGCACCATCATGGCCGCGACGAGGATATCGTCGTACTTGACCAAATCAGGCTGGTAGGTTCCGCCGTTCTCCACCGTCTGGTTCGAGCCCGTGCCGGCTCCCGATCTCCAGCCGTCGGAGGAAGTGATGCCGCCCGGCCCTACGAAGTAGGGAAGGCTGGATTGGCGGTGGGTGTACTCAAGGTCAAAGGTCCAGTACTCGTCGGGAATGATCTGCAGGCTTGCGTCACAGTCCCAAGCCGTCCATTGCTCGCCGGGATATTCGCCGAAAGCCTCGGTGGCCGTAAGGTCGCTGCTGTAATTGGCCGCCGTGTCGCCGTCGATGGGCGGAAGCAGCGCCAGGTAAGCGCCCGTGTTTTGGATCCAACCGCCGCCCACGGTGAAGGCGATGGTGTTATGGGCGACCCAGGTGCGGTCGTAAAACATCCACCCGAGGAAGTTTTCCGTGCTGGCGTTCACGTCATAGTATCCCTGCGCGTTGGCGTATTGGCCATTGCCCGTGGGGCCGTTGCCCGTGTCGCCCGCTCCCACCCAGTTCCCACCCGTCGGGGAAGCAGGGCCGGTGACCACGGTGGCTCCTCCGCCCGGGAGGTAATTAATGGCCTCATCCCCCGTCGAGGACGTCCCCAGGTACATGGGACCGGTTTGGAACCCGGCGTCGCAGGTCAGCGAGAAGGCCATCTTGCTGATGCCGCTGGACTTGGGATCGTCCAAATACTTCAACAGGAAGCTGTCGTCCGTGTGGAACTTGTAGCAATCCGGGGAATCCGGGTTGTCCGCGCCCGCGTAGTTGTT
>JASHNQ010000078.1 GCA_030041545.1 candidate division FCPU426 bacterium
CTGCCAGCCGTTGATGAACCAGGGCTCGAGTTTCAGGGTGTCGTTGGGGAAGTATTGGATGCGGCAGCCGGTGAAGAACCAGGGCGTGTTGGAGGACACGTAGGAGGCCTGGTAGGTCCAGTTTTCCGAGTCGTAGAAGCTGTAAAGGCCGACGTAGGACGGCATCTGGCCCGCATCGATGTTGAGGCCGTCCGTGCCGGGGATGGCGAAGTGGTAGCCAGCGTAGGCCTCGGAGAGGTACTGGACGCCCGTAATGACGTTCCAGCTGCCGAGGGCCGGGCTTTCGTCGTCGCGCGGGACCTCGGTGGAATACATGCCGAACTCCGTCATGAGGCGGCCCCTCACAAAATCACCGCCGTCGCCCACCGGGATATGCCAATCGCCCCCCACGCCGAAGTCCTCCAGAGCGAATTCGTCGGCGAGGTTCGTGGCGGTCGAGCCGCTGATCGTGTGGTCGATGGGCTGGGCGAAATCATAGGCGTAATTGGTATCGATCAGGACCTCGGGTGAGAAGTATTTGCCGTCCATCGGATAATCCGTTTCCCGCGTGTTCCCATTCGCCCAGCTGAAGTCCGCGTAATTCAGGAACCCCTGCAGGCTCGCGGGCGCGGATGCCGTCGCGGCGGGGGTCGCGGCGGCCGTGGCGGCCGGCGTGGCCGCGGCGTCAGCCAGAGCCTTCCCGGTCCCGGCCAGGAGCATCACGGCGAACAAAAGGGCCGAACCTTTCCCCAAGAATTGAAAACATCTTTTGGTTTCCATAACACAACCCCTTTCCCCGGCTGCCCGGGACCAAATTTTTTGTAGAACCGGTTTTCCAACTACCAGGGACCGGTTCGGCTTTCCTAAAGCAAAACCTCCGACATTTCCGCCCAAACCCCGCGGGCAGAGAACTTCCAACTTTCAAAAACCTCTAGCGTCTTTTCACCTACGGCGGACGGTTTAAGCCGTCCTTGATTATCCGCGGCTTGAAAAGCAATCTCCGTGCCACCCGCTAACAAATCCCAAATGCTTTAATAACGCCGGATTCGCTTCGACAGCGGAGTCGTAAAATACCTTTTTGTTTTTTTTCGGCGCAAATTGTTTTTTCATCTAAAAAACAAAACGGGTTTCAAACGAATTTTTTCAAAAAACCAACATGAAACAAACGTGGTTTTCACCCCTTCTCCGTCCTTCCGCCGCGCCGCTGCAACGTCTTAACGCGGAGCTAACAAAACAAAAAATAATATTGATGGAATCCATATCTCCCCGGAAACGACAAAGCCCTTGGCCTCTATTCATAGTCAAGGGCTTTCACGGGATGGTGGCAAATTTTAGAACCAGCAAAAAAATCACGGGGTCCGGTGAGGAATATATTTCACTGGACGAATGCTGGTTTTGATCTCCGGGTTTTCCACAACCTCCGTGCTGAAATGGTTTTGTTACAGGCTTCGTTCCGTCTCGATTGCAGGGATTTATTTTTTCCTTCCCAAATCGACCAAGTAAACAACGGATAAAATCAACATGCCCCCCAGAAGTCCGAACGGCAGCCATAGTCCGCCCATAAAAAGACCTCCCTCAAAAAGTTTTAACTTCGCGCGTCATCATAGGAATAACGCCGATATGGATGCTGTTAAGACCGGAAAGAGGGTTGTTAGGAAACCATTAGGGCGAGGTTGGGAATCACAGTCCGATATCTACTTTCGGAACTATGTACTTGGCGTCAGTTCGCAGTTGATTTGATGTCTATCCCCCTCTCCCTCAAGGGGAGAGGGCCGGGGTGAGGGTGATTTCATAGGGTTCACTACACCCCTCACCTACCCTCTCCCGCAAGGGCGAGGGTTGTTGGAAACTGACGCCAAGTGCATATTTCCACTACTTTTATCCGCTTAAATGATCGGCCGTGCTTTTGCTGAGGGAAATCGGTAGGAGGGTGGATCTTGCAGCAGTGGGTCAGTTTTGTGATATTTTTTGGACTGGAGCTTCAAAAAAACATTCACTCAAAACTGATTTTTAATTTTAAAGGTTTACTTAGCGGGGTTGTCGGCGGGTTCCTCATACTTCAACCGGTACCCTACCCTTTGCTCGGTGAGGATGTACTTGGGGTACGCGGGCTTGGCTTCAATCTTCTGCCTTAATTGGTGGATATAAAGGCGTAGGGAAGCCCCCTGTTCCCCGCTGTTGGGCCCCCAAATTTCCTTTACGATTTGTTTTTGGGTCACGACCTTGCCCACGTAACGGATCATGAGGGCCAATAAATCGTATTCGTTGGGCGTCAAGTGCACTTCCTTCCCCCGGACGGTCACCATGCGGGCGGATAGGTCCACCTTGAAATCGGGGGTCTCGAAAACCGATTCCTCCCCGCCCTGTTTGAGCCGCATCACGTGGCGCAGCGCCACCCGGACCCGGGCCATCAGCTCTTCCACGTCAAAGGGCTTGCCCAGGTAGTCGTCCGCCCCCGCGTCCAGCCCCTCGACCTTTTCCTTCTCCTTGCCCCGGGCGGTCAGGATGATAATGGGGGCCGCGGTCCACATGCGCAGGCGTTTGAGCACGTCCAGGCCGTCCATGTCCGGAAGCCCCAGGTCCAAAAGGATGACGTCCGGCTTATGGGAGGAAGCCAGGGCCAGGCCTTCCTCACCCCTTTCCGCCTCCAGGACCTTGAACTCGTGGCTTTCCAGGTAGGGCTTGAGGAACCGCCGGATGGGCTGTTCGTCCTCGATCATTAAAATGACGTTTTTGTTTTGCATGTCGTTCACCTCGAAAGAAGGCCTTCCCTTTTAACCGGCGCTGCCGTTGGGGGAACCGTTCACTTTTGTTAATTCCCCCCCTCAAAAAAACAAGGGACGGCTTTGGGGCCGCCCCTTATTTTCCAAAAGGTTGGAGAGAGGCGTCGGGCCGGGTCCCTGAAACCAGGCCCAACGGTTGAGTCTTACTTTTAAAGCCCTTCCGCGTGATCCTCCGGCTTAGATGTGCACCATCATGGCGAAGACGAGGATGTCGTCGTACTTCACCAAATTGGGCTGGTAGGTCCCGCCGTTCTCCACCGTCTGGTTCGAGCCCGTGCCGGCTCCCGATCTCCAGCCGTCGGAGGAAGTGATGCCGTTCGGCCCTACGAAGTAGGGAAGGCTGGATTGGCGGTGGGTGTACTCAATGTCAAGGGTCCAGTACTCGTCGGGAATGATCTGCAGGCTCGCGTCGCAGTCCCAAGCCGTCCATTGCTCGCCGGGATACTCCCCGAACGCCTCGGTGGCCGTAAGGTCGTCGCTGTAATTGGCCGCCGTGTCGCCGTCGATGGGCGGAAGCAGCGCCAGGTAAGCGCCCGTGTTTTGTATGGCGCCGCCGCCCACGGTGAAGGCGATGGTGTTATGGGCGAACCAGGTGCGGTCATAGAACATGGCGCCCAGGAAGTTTTCCGTGCTGGCGTTGACATCGTAGTATCCCTGCGCGTTGGCGTATTGGCCATTGCCCGTGGGGCCGTTGCCGCTGTCGCCCGCTCCCACCCAGTTCCCACCCGTCGGGGAAGCGGGGCCGGTGACCACGCTGGCCCCTCCGGCGAAGTAGCTGATGGCCTCATCCCCCGTCGAGGACGTCCCCAGGTACATGGGACCGGTTTGGAACCCGGCGTCGCAGGTCAGCGAGAAGGCCATCTTGCTGATGCCGCTGGACTTGGGATCGTCCAAATACTTCAACAGGAAGCTGTCGTCCGTGTGGAACTTGTAGCAATCCGGGGAATCCGGGTTGTCCGCGCCCGCGTAGTTGTT
>JASHNQ010000079.1 GCA_030041545.1 candidate division FCPU426 bacterium
ACAAACACGCGACGGCGAAGTATCTGGCCTTCAAGTTCCGAAGCGTGCTGAGGGCGGCGCACGGCCGGTGTCCAAGGATGGCGGCTCCGGCCCTAATGAATGCCGTGATGGGGTGGAAGGCTTGTCCGGCCACCCCTTCATGAAATGAGGGGTTGACGTTATCCATAGATAGGGTGAGGGGTGTGGAAAATCCCGCAGTTGCCACCCTCACCCCGTCCCTCTCCCCTCAAGGGAGAGGGGGATATTCTTAAAAACAGGGTTTTGTTAGAGTCTCTAAGTATGAAAAACCCGAAAATTTAGCCCTGTGCCTTTTCAATGATTTCCTGAATAATCGTTCCATGCCAGCCAGCGAACCGTCAACGGCTTCCCCTGCCGTCCCGCCACCGGAGCCCCTGGGGATTCCGGTTTCCAATCCCTGGTTTTACCCCCTGGCCGCTTCCTTTGTATTGGCCGCGCTTTTCGGGACCCGGCTGGTCAACGACTCCGACCTGGGGTTCCACCTTCGCGCCGGCCAATGGATCCTCCAAAACCACCGCTTCCCCTCCCAGGACGCCTTCACCTATACCTCCTCGGGCAAGGACTACGTGGACATGGAATGGCTTTACCAGGCCGCCGTGTTCCTCATTTTCAGCCTGGGGGGCTACGCCCTTCTCTCCCTGGCCCACACCGCCCTGGCCTTGCTGGCCTTGGCCATTCTATGGGCCCGGCTGCGGGAGTCCCGGGCCCCGGCTTGGGTCCTGGTGACGCTGTTGGCCACGGCGGTCCTGGCCTCCGAACCGCGTTTCCGGGTAAGGCCCGAGGTGCTGACCTGGGTCTTCCTGTCCTTGGAGTTGTGGATATTGGAGTCGCGGTGGAGCCGACGGAGGGACCTGCTGTTCCTGCTTCCGCCCCTCCAACTTTTGTGGGTCAATACCGAGGGCATCTTTTTCTTGGGGCCGGTGGTGGCGGCTTTTTACCTTTTATCCGGCTTTCTCCATGCCCGTAAGATGGACCCCAAGCTCCTGCGTTACGGCGCCCTGGCCGCGGTCCTTTGCCTGGCCAACCCCTATTTCCTTCGGGGCGCGCTTTTTCCCCTGGACTTCCTCTCCACGCTGGGTTCCTCCGACCTCTTCGGGCGCACGGTCCAGGAATTCCAGCCTCCCTGGGCCTTCCATCCCGCCCCCTGGGCCCCGGCGCCTTTTTACCTTTGGGTTTACAAGGGTTTTTGTTTCCTGCTCTTGGGCCTGATGCTGGCCACGGCCCGGGAGCGGAAAACCCACGAGTGGTTGCTGGCGCTGTTCTTTTTTTCCCTTTCCGCCCTGGCCGTTCGCAACATCCCGCTTTTCCTCATCGCCTGCGCGCCCCTGGCGGCCGCGGGCTTGCGGGACTTGAAAGGAACCCGGCTCCGGGATTTCGGGAACGCGTTCCTTTCCAAGGGGCTTGTAGCCGCGTCCCTCTGCCTTTTCCTGATGGGCTTCTCGGCCCGGGTGGTCACCAACGCCCATTACGTTTCCAACCGGCTCACGGACCGTTTCGGCCTGGGGTTGGACGCCCAGGCCAGGCCCGTCCGCGCCTGCCGGTTCCTGGTGGAAAACCACCTGGATGGGAGGATCTTGAACGACCTGGACAACGGCGACTGGCTGGACTGGCTGGCCCCCCAAAAGACTTTCATCGACGGCCGCCTGGAACTGATGGGGGAGGATTTGCGGAACCTTTATGTCCAATCCCAGGTACCGGGAGGGATGGTAACGCTCTTGGGCCTCTACCAGCCTGACATCCTCTTCTTCAACCCCCGCGTGGTTCCCCAATGGGCCGTGGATTTGCGGGGGATGCCCAACTGGCGCCTGGTTTACCTGGACCCTTCCAGCGCGATTTACCTTCGCAAGGGTTATGGGGATTCGGTCCCGGCCCTGGATTTCGGAAAGTTGCTGGCGGATAACGGTGTCGACCCTTCGGTCTTTTCCCAGGCGCCCGCCCTCCTGGCGCTGGCCCCTCCTTCGGCTTGGGACGCATATGCGGCGGGTTTCTTCCGGCCCGCGCAAGATGCCAACGGCCTGCTGAACCTGGGCATGTTCTCCAGTTACGCCGGAAACCCCCATGCGTCCGAGGCCTTCTTCCTGGAGGCCATCCGCAGGACCCAGGGCCGCTACCCGGACGTTTATTACGACCTGGGGCTCCTTTACGCCTCCACCGGCCGGGCGAACGAAGCGGCCCTTTGCATGCGGCGGGTGCTGCGGGAAAGGCCTAACGACCCCTTGGCCCGCCAGATCGCCGGACTGCCGCCCCAGCCTTAGAGCTCATGACAAAATCCCAAACTCTCACCACGAAGGTCACAAAGTACGCAAAGTAACGCCTAAACATTGAAAATTAAAATGTTTTAACTTGGTGCCCTTTGCGTACTTGGTGGTGAGAGATATCTTAGATTTTCTTTGCGGGTCAAAAGCAGCCCGGCCGGGCCCAAAGCCAAAAAAACCAGGCTCAAGAAAAACCCCAACCGGAAGGCCGTGGGCTCATAGCGGAAATCCACCTGGTGGAACCCCCCCGAGATAACCGGGACGGCCATGAAGAACCCGTAGGCCCTTTCAATGGGCGCGGGACGGCCGTCCACCCAGGCCCTCCATCCCGGCGTGAAGGCCTCGTTCCAAAACAGCAGGCCCGGCTTGGAAAAATCTCCCCCATAGGACGCCCTGCTCCCGCAGGGCCTCTCAAACCTTTCCTCGTTGCCGGCCTGCGGGATTTCCAGGTTCCGCCGGGCGGGCGGCAATTCCGGCGTCTGCGCCTCTAAGAGAATTTCGGCGGGCGAATCGGCGGAAGACCGGCTTTGCGCCAATTCTGAAAGAATAGCCTCCTGGTCCGGCAAAACCTTGGATCCGTAAACCGGCCATGCGTCGCCGTGGCAAGTAAGGTTTTCCAGAAGATGTCCTCCTTCTTCTGTTCCCAGGTCCCCGTAATGGGGAGCGGAAAGGGTCACCGGCAGGAAAAGGACTTTGACCCCCGCCACGTCCGGCAATATCCCATTGTAGGTATCCATCTTATTGAAAGCCTTCCAGAATTTATCCATGGAGGTGGTCCAAGTGGAGACATAGGCCTGGCTTCCGCGCAGGCCCCAGACCGAGAACGAATTGGCCAGCAGGTTCCCCACCCAGTCGTCCGCGGCTTTTTCAAAAACGTCGCCTTCCCCCGTGTCCATCGTGGCGTTATGGACCTTAAACCCTAAAACCCTCTCTCCCCGGGCGGATTGCACCACCCGTCCCGCCCAATCCTTCAAGAGGGTATTTTGATAGGGATCGGGCACGGGATGGACCGTGCGGAAAGGGATGGAAAGCACGTCCACCGCCCATAAACAGGCGATCAGCCAGAGGACCGCGGTGGTTTTGGGACTTTCGCCCCTGTCCCGGAAAAAGCGGGTCAAGGCCAGTCCCGCGCAAGTTAAGGCCGCGAAGAGGAAGACCCCCACGGCCTTGGAGGGGTCCAGGATTTCCAGCCACCTTTCGGGGGCCAATCCCCGGAAGGGGAAACCCGCCATCCAGCAAAGCCAGGCCAGGGCGGAGATACCCCAAAAAACCCGGCCCTGGAATTTTCCGGATATCCCGCCCAGGATCCATGCGGCCAGGGGGATGAGCCCGAAATAAAGGAGGAAGGCCGCGTTGGCCTCTTGGCCTTGGTAAGCGGAAGTTCCCGGGTCCCCCAGGAGGTTCGGGCCCAGGAGGGTCAGGAACTCGCCGCCCTTGATGAAATAGGGGAATTTCCCCGGCCCGCCCCACCCACCCCGCGTTGAATAGGTGAGGGCGTCCAGGAAGGGCAGCCAATGCGCGGCCGACAGTCCCAATGCCGCGGGGGCCGCCAGCCAAAGGGCGGTTTTCCGGTTAGGGTTGGCGGGCTGAAAGAAGGTCCATATCCCAAGGAAAAGCAGCGCGTAAAAAGCGAAGAAAGGATACCCCGCCAGGACTTGGAGGGCCGCCGACAGCGTGAGGGCCAGCCACCACCGGAGGCGGCCCGACTGGAACCATTGGGCCGCGGCCCAAAAGATCCACGGCGTCCAGGATTGGGCCGCCGCGAAAACCGGGTAGCCCCAGCACCGCACCATGTGCAGGGAGCCCGCGAAGGATAGCGCCCCCAAAGCCGCCCAAAGGGAGTGGACCCTTTGCGAGCGGGCCCAGAGGTAAAAACCGGGGAAGGCCCAACCCGCGTGCAGCAGGGCCATCCAAACCAGCCAGCGGGAAAGGCCCGTCGCGTTCCAAAGCCAGAAAGGGGGGTAAAAAACCGCCGCGAGGCCGTCGGCCAGCTGGGGCGTGCCGCAGCCGGTGAAGGCGTCCCAAAGGGGCACGAAGCCCTTGGCCCATTCCCTCAGGTTCACGGCCTGGCTGGGATAGGTGTAAAGGAGAAGGTCGGTGATGGCCGGGAGGCGGCCGTGGAACTCCAACGCCCAAAAGGCCAGCGAGGCGGAAAACGCCGCGGCGACGGCCCCCGTAGGGGAAAGGAAATTTCTCATCGATAACAACTTATGTTATGCGTGTTTCTTGGCCGCCTTAAGTTTGAGCGTTTCCAAGAACTCGTCCGCCGGCGTGCCCTTCCGCTCAGTCCCGCCAGCCTCAAAGTCCTCGATGCCTCCGTCATATAATCCATATCCCAGCGTCTTCTGGGCGGTGGGTTGGATGGCCTCCATGAATTTTTGCCATTGCGGGTCCTTGGCGCGCAAAGAATTAAAGATGGCGGATTCCACGGCCCCACGAATAAAAGTCGATAAGTCAACGCCAAACTCATCGGTTATTTCTTTCCAGCGCTTGGCTTGGCTGGGAGTAATTTTAAGGTTAATGGGGTGTGTTTTCTGTTCTTCCCTACGGAAATGAACAAACATTGGTTTTTTGTGCGCCACGGCTTTGGACATGGAATACCTCCCGGCCCGCATCCCAAGTATTATCTTAGGTAATATTTATTATATACACAAAGTATAAAAGTATAAAAGTTTATTTGTGTAGTTTATTTTTCGGGGGAAGGGTTATTCAAGATTTGGCAAAAAATTCGGTGATAAAGCACTTTTCTTGGTCTAAACGGTACTCAACTTTTAGAACAAACCGTAAACTACCGTCAGTGATGGTTAACCATATTCTCATATCATGCAGGGAAGGTTGAGGGGCTTCAAAAAAATCAGGATCGGGCGGAAACGTCTCGAGTTTTGAGACCACCCTCTCTAAAACGCCAATAACCGTTGGATGCTTTGCCGAATAGTCCTCGATTTTAGGCTTTACAGGATCATCAAATTCAACGTCCCATGGATTAAGCTTTATGAATTCTTCGTGAAATTTTTGGGCCACGTTCCCCATCCTTTAAAGTTGAACAGGAAGTTGGGACAAATCAAAGCCTTAGCGGCTTTTCCCGCCGGCGGGTTCCAAGTCCGACTCAAAGGGCGGGGCCGGAAGGCCGTCCACGTTGAACAGGTTGCAGTCGGGGTTGTCGGCCCAGCCGTAGCGCACGAAGTGGGGGGCGGGGACCTCGGCGCAGGAAACCGCCACTGTCTTGCCCCGGATTTGGGCCTGCGCCCAGTGGAACCTGAGGTCGTTGCCGGCCAGGGCGAATCCCCTCAGCGGCTCCCCGCCCTGGGCGGTGAGGCCCCGGCCCGTGTCCTGGAAGGTCAAAACCGCCTCACCGCCCCTCACCCGCGCCGAAACCAGCGAAGGCCCGGAATAAACCGTGAGCCGGTGATAGACCATCCCCAGCGCCGCCAGGGCCGCTCGGTGGCCCACGTCGGCCTTGTCCTTGGGATGGATGTTGTCCGCCTCGCCCAGGTCGATGGTGGTGATGAGGCCGCACTGGGGCACGGTTTGGGAGGCCTTCAGCTGGGCTTCCCTTAAAATCGCCCATTGGCTCTCCGAGGGCTGGTCCTGCCGGGCCATGAAGTTGGGCAGCTGGATGATGAGGAAGGGGAAGGTCTTGCCCCAGGCCTCCCGCCAGCCGCCGATCATGTCCGAGAGCAGCCGGCGGTATTGGCCCGCCCGCGCCGTGTTGGATTCCCCCTGGTACCACAGCGCGCCCCGGATGGAAAGGGGCGTCAAGGGCGCGGTCATGCCGTCATAGCAGGCGGCCGCGACGTCGGGCCAATAAGGCGCCAGCGCCGGGAAATTGAGGGAGGTGACGGCTCCGGGGGTGAAAGGTTGGGGCGCGCCCCACCCCCCCTGTTTCAAGGCGGCGATCTCAAAGCGCATCTTCGCCCAGGTGGCGGGGGCGTTAAAGGGGTCGGTGGAGTAATAATCGAAATCGGCGATGGAAGGCTGGCCCAGGTTCATCCGGTACTGGCCGCGGCCCATGGCGTAAAATTCCACCGCTTCGTACCGGCTCAAGTCCACCGGTTGGGTGGAAAGGTTGTTGGAAAGGGTGCCCCATCCCCCGCCCTTCAGGACGCCGTAAAACCGGATGGCGGCCTCCTGGCTGGCGGGCCCGGAACCCTCAAGGGTGACCGAGGCCTGGCAGTCGGGTTTGGCCGTGGCGTACCAGGCTTGTCCCAAGGCCCCCGCCGGGGTCCCGGGGCCCAGGGAAACGGTGAGGGGTTGGGCCTGCGGGTCCTTGGGCAGGAAACGGATGTCCGAGAGGAAAAGCCCGAAATCGTTCCCCGTTTTCCAGGGCTTGACCTGGTCCTCGTTGTGGTCCCACTGCTCCAGGAGCTGGGTGAAGGCGGGGTCCTTTTCCAAAACCGGGCGTGGCGTCCAGGCCTCCGCGGCCGATCCCGACCAGCAGGATAGGATCAACCCCACCGGCACCCGCAGGGACTTGTAGAGGCCCTTGCCGAAATAATAGGCCACGGCCGAGAAATCCCCGGCCGTATCCGGGGAACACACCTTCCAGGAGCCCTGGACGTCGTCCTGGGGCGCGAAGGCGGCGTTGTGCTGCGCGGTGAAAAGGCGGATCTTGGATAGTTTTTGGGCGGAGGGGATTTCGGCCGCCGCGTCGCGGGAGGCCTTCAGGGCGAATTCCATGTTGGATTGGCCCGAACCCACCCACACCTCGCCCACCATCACGTCCTGGACGGTCACCGCCTCCGTGGCCGTGGAAACCGTCAGCTCGTAGGGCCCCCCGGACCGGGGCAGGTCCAGGGACACCTTCCAATCGCCCCCGGCGCCAGCCGTGGCGGCCTGGGCGTTGTGCCCCAGGGCCACGGTCACGGCCTCCCCCGGGTCCGCCCATCCCCAGATGTTGGGTTTGCCCTTCTGCAGGACCATGTGGTCGCCGATGAGGGCGGGCAGCTTGAGTTTCGCCTGGGCCTGGGCTGCGGATAAAACCAGCGCCACGACGATGACGGCGGTATTTTTCCTCACGATGGCCCTCCTAAACTATAGTTTCTTGGTTTTGGAGTGTTTGCCGGGTGGATGGTGGTAATGGAGCACCTGGAGATCCTGCACCGTCACCAGGCAGTGCCGGGGCAGCATGGGCTCGACGGCGTTCAAGGCCTTGTGGATTTGCTTGGGAGTGTCCACCACTTCGACGAGCACGGGCAGGTTCTCGGTGATTTCCAGGATGCGGGCCGAATGGATATGGGCCGAGGAGCCGTAGCCCTCGATCCCCTTGAAGGCCGTGGCCCCGGCGATCTTGAGTTCCAGGAGCCTGTCCACGATGGCGCGGTAAAGGAGCTTGTTGTGCCACTTCAAGTCCTCGTCCACGAAGATGCGCAGGAGTTTGCATTTTCCAACGATCGACATGGCGGCTCCTTTCCTTGAATCTTTATAGAATCTTGGCGACGGTTACCCCGGTCCAAGTGGCGAACAGGCACCCAAACAAAGTCAAGCCGATATTGGCGGCGGCGAGCTTCAGGTTTCCCTCCTGGATATAACGGAAGGTGTCCCAGCTGAAGGTGGAATAGGTGGTGAAGGTGGCGCACCAACCCACGGCCACCAGGTAGCGCGCGTCGGGCGGGAACAGCCCCCTGTCCAAAAGCGGGAGGAACAGGCCCAGCACGAAGGAGCCGATCAGGTTGATCACCAGGGTGCCATAGGCGAAATCCGTGCCCCACCAGGCGGCCCCCCAAAGGGTCATCCAATAACGGCAAAAGGCGCCCGGGATGGCCCCTGATGCGATGAGGAAATATTTTTCCATGCGTCCCCTTTTCTCCTTATGGGTGCCTACATTATTCGTCGAATAGGGCGCCTTCCATTTTCTATTGCCGGCAAAGCGGTTTGGAAGGCCCTCTATTCGGTTATTTTGGCGGACATCCATAACCTTTGGTTGGACCCATTCTACCGGACAACCGTGACGGAACAAGGGGCGTAACTGGTGACGCGCTTTGAGACCGATCCCAGGAGCCATTCGGCGATCCTGCCCTTGCCCCGGTGCCCGACCACGATCAAGTCCGCGCCCCATTCCTTGGCGTGGCGGATGATTTGCTCGGCGGGGTGGCCCACCAGGATTTGGGTTTCAAGGTCCACTCCCTTCTCCTTGGCCGAGGCCTCCAATTGCTTGAAATCCTCCCGGAAGTGCTCCTCCGCCTCCTCCAGCATGTCCTCCATTTCCACGTCCACGGCGGGCTCCGCCGGGACCGCCACGGATAAAACCAGGAGGCCGGACTGGTTGGCTTTCGCCAGTTCCAGGGCGTGGCGGAAGGCTTTTTGTGAATGGCTGGAGCCGTCGTAACCCACCAGGATTTTCCTTGGAATCATAACGAACCTCCTTTTCCCGGACCCACGGAAACCGCCTGGACGACCTCCACCTTCGGCGCCTGTTCGGGTTTGGGCAGCAGGTAATGGGGCAGGAAATAAGCGTTGGCGATCATGGTGGGGACTACGGCGCTGCCGACCACGGTGGCCACCAGGAAGGAGTATTGGGCTTGGTCGATGATGTGATGGGACAAGCCGAATAAGGACGAGATGGTCCCGAAAGTAAGCCCGGTGGACATCATCAGGGTGGTGTACATGCCCTCTTTCGGGACGTAGCGTTGGTATTTGGTGACGGGGTAAACGCCGGCGAACTTGCTGGCCATCTTGGCCAGCAAAAGGGCCACAAAGACCAGCGGCGCGGAAACCAGGGCCGGCACGGAAACGAAGGAGCCCGCGCGGATGAAATAAAAAGGCGTCAGCAGGCCGAAGGTGAGGGTCCGCAGGCGCCTTACCAGCGCATGGTCCTTCCCGACCGTTCCCGCCAAGACCATGCCGATGAGATAGGCCGGAAGCACCGCCTCGCTGTCGGCCCAGGCGGCCAAGGCGCCCAGGCCGAACATGAGGAACAGCAGGTACTTGGCTTCCAGTTCCGAGGGCCGGCCGCCGAACCACTTGAAGAACCTGGGCGTAAGCCAGGGAAGGAACAGGAAAACCGGAACGCTGGTCCCTATAAAGGCGGCTGTCTTCAGGGTGAACGGCGCGAAAATGAGCCCCAAGGCGATGACGGTCGCCAGGTCATTCACGAAACATCCAGCCAGGATGATCTTGCCGAACTCGGTCTGGTTCAAGCCCAGTTCCAGCATCACGGCGTAAACCACCGCCACGGAGGTTGTGGAGAGGGCGACACCCGCCAGCCAGCTGGGCGCGGGCGCCCAATGAAGGGCGTAATAAGCCACCGCGGTGCAGCCCAGGAATGGGGCGAAAAATCCGACCAACCCCATGAGGGTCGCCTGTTTCCATTTGGCCTTGAAAACCACCGGGTCCAACTCGGCCCCGGCCAGGAAGGTCAGCACGATGGAACCCGTGCCGGCCAGGAAGGTGATCCATCCCTCGGTGGTTCCCAGGAACCCCCGGCCCACCAGGGCCCCAATGACGAGTTGGGCCACTGTCCCGACGACGATTTCCGAGAGCGCGGTGGCGATTTTAAGCCATATCGAAAGAAGGACGGCGATGAGCGCCAATCCGATCCATAATGTCGCTTCTGCCCAAACGTGTGCCATGGCGGTGCTCCTTGAAGGGTGATTGGCACGATGTTGGCGGAAATAAAAAAACCCGCTCGCGGCGGGTTGGGTGACAAGCTGCCTCCCACCGCATGGCAACACCATGCAATAGGAGTCATCGGCCCCGAAACCGGGGCGGTTTTGGCGAACTCCATCGCCTTTAAATTCTAAGGTTTATCTTAGGGCCAAACCCGGCCCCGCGCAAGCTCCGGCTTAACAGACTTTAACAAACCTCTTTCACCAC
Organism: candidate division FCPU426 bacterium; assembly: GCA_030041545.1. Lineage (GTDB taxonomy): Bacteria > Oederibacteriota > Muellerivitia > Muellerivitales > Muellerivitaceae > JAJPJW01. The sequence continues at coordinate 10,086 of JASHNQ010000079.1, forward strand.
GAAGGACACAAGGTACACGAAGTTAAATCTTTTGATTTTATCCAGCTTTTCAGGTCTTACTTTGTGTCCTTTGTGAACTTTGTGGTAAGAGTTCGGACGTTTTTAAAAGTTCTTAAGTCTCCGCCCAGCGGCGCAAGAGGTTGTTGTAAACGGCCGTCAGGCGGGGCAGGGAGGGGTGCTGGGGGTAGTCCCGGTGAAGCGCCTGGAAGGCCATTTCCAGTTCCACCAAGAGGGCCCTCTTGCCCTCGTCGCGCACCATGCTTTGGATCCAGAAAAAGGCCGCCAGCCGCGCGCCCCGGGTCACCGGCTTCACCTCATGGAGGCTGCCGGCCGGGTAAAGCGCCAGGTGTCCCACGGGAAGCTTGATCGAATGGTCGCCGTAGGTGTCCTCCACCACCAACTCCCCGCCGTCGTAGTCCTCGGGGTTGCTGAGGAACAAGGTGGCCGAAAGGTCGCTTCGCATCCTCAGCATCCGTCCCGATGGGTCCGGCGCGCTGCGGATGGCATTGTCCACGTGGCCGCCGTAGGATTGGCCCCCCTGGTAGCGGTTGAAGAGGGGCGGCGACACCTTGAAAGCCAGGGCCGTGAAATGGAAAGCCTTGTTCTGGTCCAGGGCGGACCAGATCATGGCGCCGGCCTCCAGCTCGGCGGGCTGGCCCTTTTTGAGTTCCATGTTGTTCTTCACCATGGCCGCCTGCGGCCCGGCCGTCAGCCGGCCGTCCACCCATTCGGCTTTTTCCAGCTTCTCGCGGATTTGGGCCACCTGCTGCGGCGTCAGGATATCGGGAATTTTGAAAATCATCGGCTTCCTCCTTCACTGAGTCTGGGGACTTGGGTTCCACCCATCATAACGGCTGGGCCGGGACTTTCTAAATCCAAACCCGTGGAATTTCCCATGGAAAACAATAGAATACCCTGATTTGAGGCGTTGCCTTAAAGTCCTAAAAGTGAATTGGATGTTTTTGGGCCAAAGATCCAAAAACTTCCGAAACTTAGAACTCAAAACTTAGAACTCAGAACTGGTGTTAAAGTGTTACACGTCACTTGTTTCCAACACATCGATTGCGAAGGCCCCGGTTCGCTGCTGGACATCCTGGGGTCCAAGGAAGTCCGGGTGGAGATCGTGAAGCCGTTCCAAGGGGAGCCCGTTCCGACCCGCCTGGGCGACGGCCTGGTGGTTTTAGGCGGGCCCCAGGGGGTCTACGAGGAAAAACAGTTCCCCTGGATGACCAAGGAGTTGGACGCGATCCGCAAGTGCCTGGATGCTTCCCTGCCGGTTTTAGGCGTTTGCCTGGGTTCGCAAATGTTGGCCCACGCGGTCGGCGGCCGGGTTTATAAGGGGCCCGCCCAGGAAGTGGGCTGGTACCCCATCACCCTCACGGAAGAAGGCCGTTTGGACAACCTCCTGCTGGGCCTGCCGCACGGGTTCAACGCCTTCCACTGGCACGGGGACACCTTCGACCTTCCGCCCCAAGCCGCGCTTTTGGCGGGCAGCGCCCTTTATCCCCGCCAAATCTTCAGGGTCGGGACCAACGCTTACGGCTTCCAGTGCCATTTGGAAGTGACGGAGGAAATGGTGAAAAGCTGGATGGCGGAATACGCCAAGGATTTAAGACCCCAGGGCGGCCCCATCGCCCCCGAACCTATCGAAAACCGGCTCGCCGAAAACGCCCAGGCCCTGCGCGCCTTGGCCGGACAAGTCTTCACGCGGTTCGCGGCCCTGTTATAGTCCACCCTGGGCGGATGGATAGCCACAACCATGAGCCCGCCAGAAAATCAAACCTTCACTGAAACTGCGCTCCGGCAAGGGGAAAATCCCCGCCAACGGCGGCGAAATGCTTTACTCCTGTCCATGTCGCTTCCCCTCCTAATAACGTTCCTGGTTTACCTCCCACTCCTGAAAAACGGCTTCATCAATTGGGATGATCCGGTTTTCGTCGAGGAAAATCCGCATATTCGCAATTTCAATTGGGATTACCTGTATTGGATGTTCACGACATTGCATGAGGGAAATTGGTCGCCGATGACCTGGCTTTCGTTTGCGTTGGACTACCAATTAGGGGGCTTGGATCCTTGGATTTACCATTTGGACAGCCTTGTCCTGCACGGCGTCAATACTCTGCTGGTGTTCCTATTGAGCCTTAGGATTTTAAGCCTTTCACGCGCCGATCATGGGGAATCCGAAACATTCAAATGGAACCTGTTCGCCTGCGCTTCCCTGACAGCTTTTTTGTTTGGAATTCATCCCCTCCACGTGGAGCCTGTGGCTTGGATCACGGACCGGATTGACCTGCTATGCACCTTTTTCTTTTTGGCGGCCCTGATCTTTTACCTGGATTACGCCTCTCAACCGAAACCGATGAAATGGAAATACTGGGCTTCCTTGTTGTTTTTTTTCGCGGCGCTGATGTCCAAAGCCATGGCGCTTAGTTTTCCTGCCGTGCTTTTGCTTTTGGATGCGTGGCCTTGCGGACGGTTGAGAGGGCAAAAACGAAAAATAATACTGGAAAAACTTCCATTCGTGGCGGGAGCCCTGGTTTTATTCGGAATTACCGTCGTCGCTCGGGCCACGGCCGGCTCCCTCGCGGATCTGGCGATCGTCCCTTTGGATTTTCGCCTGATGAATGCCTTTCATTCGATCATTTTCTATTTGTGCAAAATGGCGGCTCCAACCGCCTTAACTCCACTTTACCCGCTCCACCTCAAGGATGTCTTTTCCATGGGTTACTGCCTTTCCGCGCTCATCGTGACCGCGGCGACCGCTTATCTACTTCTTTTTCGCCAAAAATGGCCCGCCTTGACGGCGACATGGTTTTACTACTTAATCACGTTAGCTCCGGCCCTGGGGATTCTCCAAGTTGGCAGCCAAGCCGTAGCGGACCGGTATTTTTACCTCCCCGGCATCGGCTTTTTTTTGCTTTTCTCAACGTTCCTGGTGGAAAAGGTGCGCTCGAAAGGGCTGCTGGTTCCCTTAACTCTCATCCTGGGCATCGCGCTGGGTTACGGTTCTTTCCGTCAGGAGGAAATTTGGAAGGATTCCATAACCTTATGGGAACATACGCTGAAAACCCTGCCAAGGAATTCCATTATTACCTATACCTTGTTGGGCGACGCTTACCTCAATCAAAATAAATGGTCCGATGCATCGGTCATTCTCGACCATGCCGTCAGCCTAAATCCAAGTTTCACTTATCCCCATAATGGGAAGGGCAAGATGTTTTTGGAATTAGGGGATTGGAAGCGGGCCGCGGAGGAGTTCAGCGATTCCATCCGGCTCGATCCGCAAAAAGCTTGGCCTTGGTGCCATTGGGGGATTGCTTCCGAGAAAATAGGGTTGAGGGATTCGGCCTTAAAAGAGATCCAAAACGCGCTTCAATTGGAGGGTGACGATGCCTGGCTCCATTGTCATCTGGGTTCGGATTACTTCCAATATGGCCTGAAAGAAGCCGCCTTAGCGGAAACATTGGAGGCGGCAAAGATTGATCCACATTTTGCCGAAGCCTATGACCAGCTAGGAACTCTCTTCAACGATTTAGCCCAACCCGAAAATAGTGTCGAGGAGTTCAAGAAAGCGGTCACTCTGGAACCCGCAAACGCCGACTACCAATTGCATTTGGCACGCGCATATCTTCTGCTCGGAAAGCCACGGGAAGCTTTGGTCCTTTATCAAAAAGGGTTTAGGTAACCAAAATCGTGGTTTTCCATTAAGGCTTTTTCTCAATAACTTTCAAAATGCGCTCGCCGTCCTTTCCATCCAGCACCGTCCACTTCCGGGCGGTTTCCTCGTAATAAAGGACTTCCAAATGCCGGATGTCGAACCAAAACCCGTGCAGGCCCAGGCCCCGTTCCCTCAAAGCCCGCGCCACGGCCGGGTAGCCCCTTAAGTGGCCCAGTTGGGCGATGACGTTGCGGCGGGAGGCCTCGTTGACGTCCAGGCCCCTGGCCTCGGGCCCGGCCCCCATTTCCAGCCAGCTCTTCAAGGACCCCTCCGGCAGGGCTTCCTGGCCCTTCACGTGGGCGTGCATGGCCCCGCAGTCGCTGTGGCCGCAGACGATGATGTCCGCCACGCCCAGTTTGTCCACGGCGAAATCCACCGCGGCCGCCGTGCCCGTGCCGCCGGGGTTCCCGTGGGGCGGCACCAGGTTGCCCACGTTCCTCACCACGAAGAGGTCGCCCGGGTCCGTGGAGGCGAAGACGTTCACCGCCACGCGGGAATCCGAGCAGGCGATGAAAAGCGCGTCCGGCTTCTGGCCCAGGGCGAGTTTGCTGAAGGTTTCCTCGTAACCCTTTCGCTTGGTCTCGTGGAATTGGATGATGCCCCGGATGAGCTTTTTCATGTTATTTCCTTCCTTGAAAACGGTTTTACCATAGGATTAATTGGATTACTTGGTTTTTCTGCGCCCCCTTCCTTCCGCAGGGTCCAGGCCATGCCCCCTCTTGAAGTGACCCCGCCCTTTCATGGAAAATGACCCTTCCTTGGAAGTTCCGGTTATTGGATAATAGGGGCTTCTGGTCCGGCCTTTTTTGAGGCAACATTAAAACGATTCATTTGGCGGCGAACGCTGGACCTATAACGGAAAATTTTATAATGGGAAAGTTGGCCTATGGTCGCGCAGACGTTACGTACCGTGGTGGAGATGGGCCAAAAGAAGTTGGCCTTTGAGAGTTCCTTCAACGACTCCCAAAAACAGTTGACGTGCGCCGTTTCAACCAACGGGGTGCTGGTTTTCGAGCAAAAAAAGGCCGTGTCCAAGGACATGGTCTCGGCCGCCCCGGGCGGCCTGGAAAAACTGCTCAACCAGTCCCACCAGAACCTGATTTCGGAAGTCGAGTTCCTGTTTTCCGCCTCCCGGAAAATCCTGCAAAACCCCTCCTCGCCCATTTGCCTCATCATGGGCGTCCTCCTGCTCACCCGCGGCTTTCACGACGACGCCATCCTTCAGTTCCAAAAAGCCGTGGACCTGGACCCCGCGAACATCCCCGCCGTCAAGCACTACGGCGTGGCCATGACCCTGAAGGGCGATTTCGAGAACGCCCGCCACGTCCTGGGTTTCATCCTCGAGTCCGGGACCGCCTTCGCGGATATTTATTAGTGCGTGGGGAACACTTTTTTGTTCCAGCGGCAATTCGACAAGGCCCGTCCTTACTATGAGGAGGCCCTGAAAATCAATCCCAACTACGCCGACGCCCACCTGCGCCTGGCCACCTGCGCGGCGGGGGCCATCGCGGGGGAAAACCAAAACTTGGTGGAGGCGGCCGTCGAGCAATTGGCCGGGGAGTCCCTGCGGGAAGCCCAGCTGGCGGCCCAGTTAAGCCCCAAGATCCTGACCGGGGCCCTGATGGCCGCCACCGACAATTTAAAGCAGAAAAAATACCAATTGGCCCTCAAGAACCTCCTGGAGGCAAGGCCTAAATTCAGCCCCAAGACGGGCTCCGAGCTGATCTATTTTTATATCGTGAAGCTCCTTTACGGGGAAAAGGGCGTTAATATCGAGGAAACCGAGGACTACCTGCGCCAGTTGGAGCAGTTGGTCGAGGCCAACCCCACTTACGTGGACCTGCGGCTTCATGTCGGCATGGCCAACGTGATCAAGTCCAATTTCCTGGTCAGCCGTTCCTTGAGGGAAATGAACAAGGCCTTGGAGGGCAACCCCCGCTTCCAGAAGGCCCAAATGGCCGCCGACACCCTCAAGGAGGTTTACCGCAGGATGCTTTTGACCGTGAAAGAGGTTTACAACTCGCAGGGCCGGTGAGGCCCATCTTCTCCGTGGAAAGGCTTCCCCATGGCGACCCTTCCCGCCATCATACGGCGGACCGAGTCCTCCGCGCCCTTTTTTACCTCCATCCTGATCCACCTGCTGTTGTCCGCGGGGGCGGGACGGCTGGCGTGGGTTTACTTCCCCGGCTGGGTCCCCGCCCTTTGCGCCGGGGCCGGCGTCTTCCTTCTCCTGGGTTTTTGGGGGTTCTTCGTCCGCTGGCAGGCTTCCGTCATCTGGCTTTGCCGCCTCCAGCTGACCCTGGCCAAGCTGAACCTCCTGCCCAAGGATTACGCTTTTTGGGACAGCGCCTCCCCCTTCAACGTCCAGCCGCGCATCGACTCGGCCTTTAAGACGGCCCTGGAGACGGTGCAAAAAAGCGAAAAGGCCCTCGTGTCCCAGCGCCACGTGCTGGAAAAATACCTGGGGTCCGAGGCCTCCCGCCAGGCCAGCGCCAGCAGCGCCTCCCTCGGCGGGCAGCTGCAAAAGGTGTTCATCCTTTTTTCCGACATCCGCGGCTTCACGCGCATGTCCGAGCAGCTGACCCCCCAGGAAACCATGCGGGTCTTGAACCAGTTTTATACGACCCTGGGGGCGCCCATCGAGAGCCAGGGGGGCGAGATCAACAAGTTCATCGGCGACGCCATTTTGGCCTACTTCAAACGCAGCCCCGACAAGGAGAAAGCCGACGCCCAAAAGGCCGTGCAGGCCGCCCTGGAGATGCAGGAAAAGTTCGGGAAGGCCGTGAAATCCATCAACGAACTGACCTCCAAGTCCATCCAGGTCGGATTGGGGATCGGCGTGGTGGCGGGCGAGGTGTTGATGGGGAACCTCGGCTCCCGCAACCGGATGGAATTCACCCTGATCGGCGATTCGGTCAACCTGGCCTCGCGCCTTTGCGGCATCGCCCCCGAATGGGAAATCCTGGTCAATGAGGAGCTGGCCATGATGGTCAGCGACCGCTTCCACATCGAGTCCCGCGTGCCGGTCCAGCTCAAGGGTAAAACCGAGAAGGTCACGCCCTACTGCATCATGGGCGACTTGGACCGCCTCCATCCCACGCAGGTTTAGGCGATTAAGAGTCCCTAACAAAAAACGCTCACCACGAAGTACACATGCCGACCTTCCATAAAGCTGTTAAAGAGGTCGGTATAGTACCGATTTCATTAACTTCTTTAAGGTGAATCGGCACAAAGGACACGAAGTTAAAAACATTGATGTTTTCCCGACGTTTCCATGCTTCACTTTGTGTCCTTCGTGAACTTTGTGGTAAGAGTTTGTATTTTTGTTAGTGGTTCTAAGAATGGATGGACTATTGAATTTAACAATTCTTTAGCATTGGGCCGGGGCCCTTCCCGCCCCGGCATTGTAGAATGGGCCCGTGGAACCCTTCGCCTTGAACGCCGATGGAACCCTCCCCGCCCCCCGTTCCCGCCCCTCCTGGGTGAGGGACCGCATCGGGCGCTTTGACTCCAAGCTCAACCCCCAAACCCGCAAACTCAAGTGGGAGCGCATGGCCCAATCCCCTTCCGCCTTTTTCGAGGGGGCTGGCCACTTATTTTGGGCCGACTTCGCCCGCTCGCCGCTGTTGGAAGGCTTCGGCGGCTCCAAGAAAACCCGGCTTTGGATCAACGGCGACGCCCTTTACAGCCGATTCACCGGCTTGGCCGACGCTTCGGGCCGCCTGGTCTTCGACCTGGGCGCCTTCGACGAATGCGTGGTGGCGGACTACCAGTTCGACCTCCTGCGCCTTTGCGTGAGCCTGGCCCTGGCGGCCCGGGAAAACCGAAGCGGGCCCAAGGCCGCTCACCGCATGGCGCTGGAATGCGCCCGGTCCTACTGGCGGGAAGTCAAAAGCTGCCGCTGGTACAAAAACGTCCGGCACTTTCCCTGGGACGAGGAACAGGCCTCGGGTTCCATAAGGCACTTCCTTTCCAACCTGCGCAAGACCCACGGCTATCCCCAAATGATGGAACGCTGGACCAAGGCTGGCAAGAGGGGCCTTCGGTGGAAGGCCGCGCCCGGCGCGGAATGGGGGGCCCTGCCCAAGGAATCGGCCCGGAAGCTGGAAAAAGCCCTTTCGGGGTACGCCGGGGATTTGAAACCCTGGCCCGGTCCCAAGCCCCGCTTCTTCGAGGTGTCGGACCTGGCCCGCCGCGCCGGCCCCGGCGGGCGGGAGGCCTTTTGGGCCTTGGTGCGGGTGAAGGAGGAAGGGGAAAATCCTTTCCGGATCTTGGAGGTGAGGCGGGAAACCCAGCCCGCCGCTTGGGATGCCCTTCCGAAAAAAAACCGCCGTAAGATCCGCGAGCTTTGCGGGGGCAGCCAGTCGCTGCGCGCCGAGCTGGGGCGCCGGGCCCTTTCCCGCGACACGGACCCCTGGCTGGGCCGCCTGGAGCTCAAGGACGGGGAATTCCTGGTGGCCGAGAATTCCCCCTTCGGGGATTCCCTGCCCGCCGCCCTGCTCGACGAGGGCGCCGCTTCCCAATTCGGGGCCATCCTGGCCCGGGCCCATTGCCGCGCCAAGGATTCCTTCGCGAAAAACGCCTTCGAGGCCGTCAAGGCGGATAAGAAAGCCTTCCGCAAGCTCATGGCGGAGGCGTCCCTCGCCTACGCGGACCAGGTGGAGTCGGATTTTCAAGGCTTCCGACGGCCCGGCTAAGAACCCTTCCTTAACTCAAAACTCGACACTTAGAGCCGGTAACAAAATTAACCTAAACCCTCGCCCCTTGCGGGAGAGGGTAAGGAGATGATAACGAAGACCCCTCCTGGAGGGGGTTAGAATCGAGATTAGCAAAGTCATACGGGAAGAGAGGGAAGGCCGACACCCTACTGGGGCGACGAAGACCCCGCTTGGTAAGTGGCCTCCCGCGATCAACTTTTTTGGGCCTAAGAGCCCGAATAGATAGTTGT
>JASHNQ010000080.1 GCA_030041545.1 candidate division FCPU426 bacterium
GAGGGACACGGGTATGCTGGCGCAACTGACCGCAGCGGCGCTGCCGGTTCCCGGGGCTCCTTCATAGGTCCAAGTGCCGATGGAAACGCCCTCGACCCAAACCGTGGTGTCGTCGTCGCCGGACACGCAAAGCTCGGCGGAGGAGGGATCGCAGGTTTGGGACCATGCACGGCCTGGCAGCAAGGCCAGGCAGAAAAGAGCCAAAAAGGGTAATCCGGCCCACAAAAAACGATTCGAGGGTATTTTGTAAAAAAACGTTCTCATTTCAAATTTCCCTGCGGAATTTCACATGTACAAAAGATTGTACCTCTATGCCGGCTGAAAAGCTTTTCCCTAATTAAACCGGTTTAATGCCTATATTAACGTCCAAACTTTTTCAATCTTTATAATTTTCATAAAAATTCATCGAAAAGGCATTTTCGGAAGATACTGGGCTGGTGGGGCAAGACCCCGAATTATCCCGCATTGAGGACGAAATCACAAGGATTTGCCAAGAAAATTTACTCTCGCAACCTCCAAACCCTTTTTTCTTCAAAACCAAAGTGGATGAGGTCAGGGAGGAGTTCCGGTGGACGGCGGCTGGTCCTTCCCGGCTACGGCGAGCCTTTGGGCTTGCGCGAAGCATTCCGAAGCTAAGTCCTTTTTCCCCAATTTTTCGAAATCTTCCCCGATCTGCCGGGCGACCTTCGGGTTAGTGGGATGGAGTTCCCAAGCCTTTTGGAGGCGCTCCAAAGCTTTCTGCTTCTTTCCCTGGGATAAAAACAGGTCCCCCATCTTGAGGTCATAAAGGGGCTCCGTCGGGTCCAAGGCGATTCCCTTCCAGTACCATTCCATAGCCTCCGGGGCCTTCCCTTCCCACTGGCAAATGGTGGCGAGGTTGACCAGGTATTCGGAGTTCCGGGGGTCCAATTGGTGGGCTTTCGCGAAAGCCGCCTCGGCTTCCGGGTACTGTTTGAGGAAACTGTAGCTCACGCCCAAATTATTTTGGTACAAGGCCGTTCCCGGCTCCAGGCGGATCGCTTCCTCCATTTGGCCGGCGGCTTCCTCGTGTTGTCCCAGCTTTTCGTAAACGTGCCAAAGCTGGGCGCGGGGCCCGGTGGCCTTGGGATCCAGGGTCAGGGCGTAATCGAAGGCTTTGATGGCCTCCGGGATCCGGTCCTTATAAGCCAGGGCCGTCCCCAGGCCCTCGAAGGTCCGCTCAAGGGGGGGAGGGATCGACGCGGCCCGGCTGAAGGCATCCAGGGCCTCATCGTAACGGTGGGCCTTGATGTAAGACATGCCCAGCCCGGAATAGGCGTCCGGATTCTCGTCCGGGTAAACCTGGGTCACCCTTTCCCAGAGGGCCGAGGTGTTCCGCCAGGCGCCGATTTGGCCCATGGTCAAGAATCCCAACAGGGTTGCCGCTGAGAGTGAAATCACCCCGTAAAGGGTGAGGTTGTAGGAAACCCATCGCGCGGCCGCCGCTGAAAGGAGGAGGAAAAAAGCCAGGCTGGGCAGGTAGGTATAACGGTCGGCCGCGGCCTGGGAGCCGCTTTGGATGAGGCCCAAGACCGGCGCCAGGGTGACAAGGTAATAAAGCCAGGCCGCCCAAAGGTAGGGAGCTTTCCGGCGAAGCCGGAAGAAAAAATAAAAAGCCGCCAGGGTCAGCCCCACCGCGCTGAAATCCTCCAATAGGTAACCCGGGGTACGGCTGGGGGGAAAGGGATAGTAGGCCGCCAGCCCCGAGGGCCAGGCCATTTTGAGAAGGTAAAAGACGACCGACCGGAAGGCATTCAAGATCCAATACCATTCCACCCCGCTCCGGGCGTAGGAGAGGGTTTGCTCGTGGGTCCAAAAGGTCACCACGGCCGACGCCAAAGCCAGGGCGAAGAAGGGCGCCTTTTCCCGCAAGGCCGGGGCCCATCCACGGCCAAGGCGCCGGTAGGGCCAATCGTCCAGGATAAGGAACACGAACGGGAGCGTGACGGCCATGGGTTTGGAGAGGAGGGCCAGAAGGTACAATAAAAAACACAAAAGTAATTTTAAATTTTTAATTTTAAATTTTAAATTATTGAGGTTTTTGAACCGGAGCTTCAAAAACTTCCAGAACTTAGAACTTAAAACTTCGAACTCAACACTTTCTTTTGAAACGACGTAACCCAAATACTCGTAAAGCGCCCAAAGGTAGAAAAGGGAATAAAGCACGTCCTTGCGTTCCGTGGCCCAGGCCACCGATTCCACGTGGATGGGATGCAGCCCGAACAGGAGCGCGGTGAGGAAGGCAACCGGCAGGGCGAAAGCTTTGGGCGCGTCCGGCGAAGCGGCCCCTTCCTTCCCGGGGAGGGCTTTTAAAAGCCTGAAGCAAACCCCGAAAACCAGGATCGTGTCCAAGAGGTGGAGCAGCACGTTGGTGGCGTGGAAGATTTGGGGGTTGAGCCCCCCAATGCGGTAATCCAGGGCGAAGGAAAGCCAGGTGAGGGGCATCCAGTTGGTTGTGGCGGAAGTGGTGAACATCCACCTGAGGAAGGCCCCGTCCAAATGGCGGATCGCGGGGTTTTCAGTGATGGTGGAGGGATCGTCCCAGTTCACGAAATCGTTGTGGAGCACCGGCAGGTAGCAAAGGGCCACGGCCAAAGCCAGGAGGGCGGCGCAACCCGCCGGGACCCCTTTGCCCGCCATCCGGAAATACGGCGGCGCGGGAGGGGGCGTTTTTCCTTGTCCCGCCTTTTTCAGGACTTCGGCGACTTCCCCCTCGGTCAGCCCCGTTTGGGCGGACAGCTCGCGCAGGGAAAGATGCCTTTTCCTCAGGATGAAATTCGTCTTATCTTCGTTGGACAAGCCGTTCACCTTTCAAATCTGAATCAACGGCCAAAACAAAATTTTGCCACAGATAAAGGGGATGAATGGGATTAAGAGTATCTAGCTAAACCTAATTTTCACCACTAAGACACCAAGGGCACCAAGAAAGGAAAAAAGAATATCTTGGTTTTGAGTCATTTTTAACAATGGCTGTTTTTCGAATTTCTTGGTGCCCTTAGTGTCTTGGTGGTTCAAATGGCCTTTTCCTCATGGTTTTTTCAGCATCGAAGTGGCCGCCGCCAGGTTGCCTTGGTACATGGGGCTGTCCGGCTCCAAGGCCACGGCTTCTTGGAAGGCCTTCTGGGCCTCCCCGATCTGCCCCTTGTACCCGTAACTGACCCCCAGGTTGTTGTAGGCCTGGGCGGAGTGGGGGTCCAGCCGGATGGCCTCCAGGGCCTCCGCCACGGCCTCATCGTACTTCCCCAGGCGCTGGTAGGCCACGCAGAGGTTGGCGTGGGGCGGGGCGTAGGTGGGATCCAGCGCGATGGCTTGTTGGTACTCCCGCACCGCGCCTTCCAGGTCGCCCTCGTCCGAGAGGGCCAGGCCCTTGCCGTAATGTAAATCCGCCATGCCGGGGTCGAGCGCCAGGCCCTGGTCAAAGGCCGCCAGGGCCTCCCGCGGCCTTCCAGCCTCGCGGTAGGCCAAACCCAGGTTGGAAAAGGCGATCTCCGAGGGGTCAGGGGAAACCCTCACCGCGTTCTCCCAAAGGGAAATGGAATCTTTCCAAACCTCGACCTGGCGCCAGGTCAGTGCGCCCAGGAAGATGGACAACCCCAACGCGACCAGGATGAAAAGGCTCCGGTTCTTCCGGCACCCCAACGCCAGGCAAGCCGAAAAAAGCAGGATCAAGCTGAACGTGGTCAAATAGGTGTACCGGTCCGCGGCCGCGTGGGCGCCGACTTGCACGATTCCCAGGGCCGGCGCCAGGGTCAGCAGATAGTAAGCCCAGGCCGCCAACCAGTAAGGCCTTTGCTTGCGGTTGCGCCAAACCACGGCGCAGGCCCCAACCACCAGGGCCAAGGAAACCAGGTTCCTCACCGAAAAAGGATTGCTCTTTAAGACGATGGGATAAATGGCGGAAAAACCGAAGGGCAGGACTGATTTTTGGACGTAGAAGGCCAGGGAATGAAAGGCGTTCATCACCCGGGAATCTATCGGTAATATCTTTAAATCCGGCGCGGCACCGGTCTTCTCCTGGGAAAAGACGGCCAGCGCCGCCGTCACCAGCAGCGGAATGAAGAAGGGGATTTTTTCCAAAAAGGCCGTCTTCGTCCTATAGGCCAGCCTCTTCAGCGGCCAGTAATCAAGGACCAAAAGGGCGAAAGGAAAGGAGACGGCCATGGGCTTGGACATGAGGGAAAGCAGGTAAAAGAGGAAACAATAAGCCAGCTTCCGCTTGGGTTTCTGAGGGTCGGACGCATAACCCAGATAAGCCAAAAGGCCCGCCAGGTAGAACGCTCCGTAAAGCACATCCTTTCGTTCGGTGGCCCAGGCCACGGATTCCACGTGGAATGGATGTATCCCAAAGAGGACCGCGGCCAACAGGGCCGCCGGTTCGAGGCTTTCCGCCGCCGGGCCCCAGGCCCTTTGCAAAATCCGGTAAGCCAGCCAAAAGACCAGGGTCACGTTCACCAAGTGCAGGAATAGATTGTCCCAATGATAGATTTGGGGGTTCAAACCGCCCAGGTGGTAGTCCAGGTCCAGGGAAAGCCAGGTCAGGGGAATCCAATAACCCGCGCCCGCGCTGGTGAAAATCCACTTGAGGGAAGCGGGCCCAAAATCATGGATATGGCCGTTATGGACGATGTCATCCACGTCATCCCAGTTCACGAAGCCGTTTTGGCCCAGGGGCAGGTAGGCCAGCAGGGTCGCCACCGCGGGCAAAAGGGCGACCGCCCAAAGGGGGAAGAATTTGCGTTTTTCGGGTACTTGGGGCGGTTGGGGCATCTCAGGAAGGGATTATATTTTAAGAGTTGCTCAGTTTTAATAACGATTGTGCTTAGTTGTCATTGCGAGCCTCGAATTTTGAGGCAGGCTTGAAGTAGTTGGCCTGAAATTCAGGCCAACCATCCTTGGCCTATGGCCAAGGACAACCTCAGTTCATGGGTGGTTTTAGCCGTTGGTCCGAATTTACTATAACGACGTATTTCAACTGGGGTTGCTTCGTCATCAACGAGCCCCTAGCCCCATTTATCCTTTGGAAACTTTTATTAAGGAAAATGGGATAACCCCCACATTCAATATGTAATTGTATTCATAGGGATGTGGGGATCGGGCTCATTCCTCGCAATGACGACGAAGGATTTAAGAGACTCTAACAAAACCTCCCAAGACCCTCGCCCCTTGCGGGAGAGGGTAAGGAGATGATAACGAAGACCCCTCCTGGAGGGGGTTAGAATCGAGATTAGCAAAGTCATACGGGAAGAGAGGGAAGGCCGACACCCTACTGGGGCGACGAAGACCCCGCTTGGTAAGTGGCCTCCCGCGATCAACTTTTTTGGGCCTAAGAGCCCGAATAGATAGTTGT
>JASHNQ010000081.1 GCA_030041545.1 candidate division FCPU426 bacterium
CCTTTGCTCTTTTATGTATCCACCCGGGCCACTTTGGCCTTGGGCGGGTGTTTCAGGTGGGGGAGAAATTGAGCCTGCTTCGGTAGGTGTTTCAGCTTCCATCTTCGTCTCCTTTGCCCCTGAACGGGGCTGTTAGAGACGACGGTCATCCTTGTGCTCGGCAAAACATTCAGGAAATAGTTTCGTTACGCATTACACCAGTTCCTGCGGACCCAACGACGTCTACGACCTTTTCGCCGTGGTCAACAACGGGGCATCGGTGACCCTTTCGGGCATCACCCTCAAATTTTGGGCTTACGATACCTCGGGAGTGAGCCTTGTGGGTTCGATCACCACTGGGGGTTGTCTTTGGAATCCCACTTGTTCCCACAACTTGACGGGGGTCACCATCACCTCCACGAATTTCTCCCCGGCCTGCGGTCCCTCCACCACCCAAATGGCCAATTGGGAATTCACCGTTTCCACCACCGACACCACGGTTTTGAGCCAGGGAACCAGCTGGGTTGGATTGGAAACCCTGGTCAACCGGTCCGATTCCCAGGCCTTCTCGCCGGGCACGGCTTATTGGTACAGCCCCTGCGTGAACACATCCACCTATTCCACCAACAGCCATTACGCCCTTTACCTGAAAGGGAACCTGGTGACGGCCTCGGGCGGGACGCCGCCTTCCTGCCGGCCCCTGCCCACCTGCACGCCCAGCGGCGGCAATGACAATGTGGTGGCCGACATCCTGGGTAGGCAGGGAACACCCACCCCGACACCAATACCCGGTTTAATCACATCCGCTGTGGCGGCGCCCAATCTTTCCACTGGCGGGGAGCCCATCAAGTTCCGCGTCAACCTGAACAGCCCGGCCCGGATTCAATTGAAGCTTTTTGCCCTCACGGGGGAGCAGGTCTTCAGCGCCCAGGACGAAGGCAACGCCGGGTTGAACACGCTGGATTGGAACCTCCAAAACGGCGACGGGCAGGCGGTCGCCAGCGGGCTTTACATTTACGTCTTGCGGGCGAATGACGGCCAATCCCAGGAGACCCGGATGGGGAAGGTCGTCATCCTGCGCTAATGGATCATCCTTAACCTTTTGGTTTTAACCTGATTCCACGGACGGCCAAGAAAGCCAAAAGGCCCTCCAAACCATTACGGCGCAGTAATTCTCAAACGAAATGTGGCAATTCGGACCCCACTTCGGATAAAACGGAATTTCTTCCGCCCGGAGGTTTTTATGTCGGATACCACAGACTTATCCCAAAAAAGATGCAAGCCCTGCGAGGGGGGCGCCAAGCCCTTGAACCGCGTGATGGTGGAGGGCTACCTGGCGGACCTGCCGGGGTGGGAACTCCAAGGGGAGTGGATCGCCAAAACCTTCGCCTTCAAGAACTATTACGAAACCATGGCTTTCGTGAACGCCGTGGCCTTTATCTCCCACCGGGAGGACCACCACCCGGACCTGGAGGTGGGCTACAAGGCCTGCAAGGTCAAATACACCACCCACGCCATCCACGGGCTCTCCGAGAATGATTTCATCTGCGCGGCCAAGGTGGAAAAGCTTTTAAAATGAAGTTAAAGTATCCCGTCCGGCCCTTGGTGCGTCTAAACTGGGCGGGCAAAGGGGCCTTGGGGCCCCAACCTTCCATCCGCCTTCGCCGGGTACCACGGGCGTGGCCCGTGGGGAGAGCGGGAAGGACTTCGACGAGCTCAGTCGAGTCGCTACGGCGGATTTCGCCAAGTTGTGAAAGGATGCCCGCCGAAGCCTTGGCGTAAGCGGGCCATAAAGGCATCACGAGATCTGCCCGTGATGCTTCAAAGGGGGATTGATCATGAAACGAACTACCGCTTGGGTGATGGCGCTCTTGTTGGCTCCGAACCTGGCCGCCCTGGGGGAAAACAACAGGGATTCCGGGGGGGCCAGGGCGGGTGGCGGCGGGCGAAGCGCCCCCGCGGCGCGGCAGCCGGTGGTCATCAACATGAGCCGGCCCTCGAGCGGCGGGCATAACCGCAACTTCCCCTCCCAAGTCTCGCAACCCGCGGCCCGCGTCCAACCCTCTTACGGGCGCCTTCAATGGAGCGCCCCGGCCAGCCAGTCCAAGGCCCAGGCCTATATCCCGGCGGGACGCAACCTCTTCACGCCGGCCAACCGGCCCAACCCCGCGGCCTACGCCACCTCCGGCCAAAGGGCCGCCGTGGCCACCCATCACCACCCCTATACGCCCGGTTACGTGCGCAAGAAGCTGCAAAAGATCGGCGTAAGCCAGGAACCCGCGCTCATCACCGACCGCGCCCAGATGATCAACACCTCGCGGCAAAACTCCACCATCCGTTTTCCCGCCAAGGGGCCAGACCACAATCCCCTCTCGGCGGTGGCCATTTCACGCGACCATTTCAGCGACCCGCTGGTGAGCGGCCACATGGCCCTGGTGGACAGCCCCGAGTGGCATGACCGCGTCGCGGCCTTCGACGCCTCGGAGAACCGGCCCGGCCACTATTATTGGCACGCCGATAACGGCTTCAACTACTGCCATTACCTCGACAACTGGGGCTACCACTGGTGGGGATGGTACGTGGGGGGCCAATTTTTCTGGAACCGTTATTTCGAGGGCCGGTGGTGGTGGTATGACTCGGATTTCGACCGCTGGTGTTTCTGGAACGACGGCTTTTGGTGGTGGCAGGACCCCTACCACGTAGCCGACCTTTACTGTTACGACGACGGGAACTACATCCCCTGCAATTCGGCCGACGACCAGGTGGTCGTGACCGCGGAGAACGTCCCGAACATGAATGTTTACGCCAGCCCGGACGGCACGCGACAGGTAAAGGTGGTGCCCGGCACCGAGGACGCCTTTTTATACGATACGGCCAACCCGCCTTCCTTCCAGCCGGTTTACCTGGCTTCGGGCGTGGAAAGCGTGTCCTTTTCCGACCCCAACAGCGGGAGGCCCCTGGAGATCGTGCTGAAGCTCAACGACGGGTCCTTCGACATGTTCGACGCCAACGGGAATTCCTACAGTCCCGGCAACTACGACGAGGATGAGGCGGCCCAAGCGGGACAGGATGGCGGAACGCCGGGCGCCCCGCCGGCGGGATCCAACCCGCCAGATGGAACCGCGGCCCCCCCAGCCCCGGACAATAGTTCGGGCACCTAAAACAATTAACAAGAGTTATTTGGAGAAGCCGTAAAGCCTTTAAAAACAAGGCAAAACCAACAGCTTTAAACCACCCAGGGTCGGGTTCGACTCCCTCCCTCCTTCGCCAAGGCTACGGAGGGCAGGTCGGTCGTTCACCGCAAGCTGAGGTTGCGCCGAAGCCCGGAACGAGCAAAGCGAGTCGAAGGGTTCGTCGCAAAATTCGCTTCTCGCAACGATGGATCAAAAAAACGGCGAAAAATTAAAGCTTTCCAGACTTTTAAGAGCCGGTAACAAAATTCGTTTTTAACGTCTATCCCCCTCTCCCTCGAGGGGAGAGGGCCGGGGTGAGGGTGGATTTTACTTGGCGAAAACACCCCTCACCCTACCCTCTCCCGCAAGGGGCGAGGGTTTAGGTTAATTTTGTTACCGGCTCTAAATCATTAAATGAACTGTGTCTAACTCTTGTAAGTTGTTTTCCGGGCTTTTAGGCGCGAAAGACCGTTTCCATCCGGCGGCGGGGGGGATATAATTTGCCCCGCCGTTTTTTTTAAACAGGGTCGCCAGGAGGTTTCTCTATGAAAAAATATTTTGCCTTGGCCTTATGTTTGTTTTGGGCCCAGGCCTTATGGGCCGATTCCCAACCCACGCCCCCGGTGATTCCCGTCCCCGGAGGGGATAACGCCCTTCCGCCTCCGCCGGACCAACTGACACCCGCGACCGTTCCTGCCTTGCCGGGAAGCGGAAACACGGTCCCCCGGACAGCCCAGCCCCAGGACAACACCATTCCACCCCCTCCGGTCGCGGCCACGCCTCCCCCGGCCGCGGCTGTCCCCACCGACACCCCCGTGCTGCGGGAAGCAGCCCCTACGCCCGGGCAAGCGGCGCCTCCCCCGGCCGAAGAACCCGCCTCCTCCCAAGTTTCCGCGGGTGCGCTTAGCGATTATTTCCCCATCACCCAAGGCGACCAATGGGCCTACGAATACTTGAAGCCCGGCCCGGGCGAGACCGCCAAGGGAACTTTTACCGTCCAATGTGAGAGCGCCAAGGCTATGGCGAACGGCACGGTGCGGGCGGTTTTTGAAACCACCGAGGGCGGCCAACCCATCCGCAACCACTATTCCCTTTACGGCGATAAGGTGGAGCACACGGCCACGGGCGACGAAACCTTTACCGGCGATTACGTCTTCAAACTCCCCGCCACCCCAAGCGGGGCGGCTTATTGGGCCGTCACCGAGGCCAACGGGACGGCGCACAAGTCCAAGGCCGTTTTTAGCACGGCCGAGGTTTACCATAAAACCTACCCCGACTGCGTGGTGGTGACGGAAAAAGTGATCCAAGGGGGAAAGACCTCCAACACGGTCATTTACTATTACGCCAAGGGCATCGGATTGGTGTCCATGGAGGTTTATTCGCCTTCCATGAGGTTGATCCAACCCAAATCCTTCGCCCTGGTGAGCGGGCCAAACTCCAACCATTGAAATTGTGGTGATCTTTATAGCGACCCTCAATGGGTTGTAATCCCACGAAAAGGACTTTGAATTTGGGAGCTTTCCCGTGGGAAATTCGTAAGGGGTAAAATCCTTCAAAACAGTTGCGAATAGGCCGTTTTTGCGGGTATTATGCTTCCCCTAGCCTCATCCCCTCAGTGGATTTCTCCCCTTTGGCCGTTGATCGGGGCTTTTAACGATTTCAAGCCTTTAACAGGTTTTAGGAGGAAGGGTTTCCATGGAAAATGAAATGATTGTCGGTATCGGGGGCGCGGCCGGCGACGGGGGCGCCTCCACCGGCGACAACCTGGCCCAGACCTGTTCCCGCCTGGGCCTCCACGTTTACGTCTATACCAGCTACCAATCCCTCATCCGGGGCGGCCATTCCTGGATCCGCCTTCGCATCTCCCCCCAAAAGAAGCACAACGTCGGCGACCAAGTGGGCGCCATGATCGCCCTGAACCAGGACGCCATGGACCGCCACCTGCAGGAACTCACTCACGGCGGCATCTGCGTTTACAACGGCGACAAGGTCAAGCCCGGCAAGGCCCCGGAGGGCGCGCAGCTATGCCCCCTCCCGGTCTTCGAGCTGGCGGGCAAGGACGCGCTGCCCATCATGCAGAATACCGTGGCCCTGGGCGCCCTGACCCAGCTCTTGGGCCTGGAATTCTCGGCCCTTTCCTCGGTCTTCGAGCACACCTTCGCCAAGAAGCCCCAAGTGGTGAAGCTCAACGTGGACGCGGCCAAGGCGGGGTATGATTTCGCGGCCAAGACCTACAAGCAGATCCCACATCCCCTGAGGAAGACCGACGCCCAGCTGGCCATGGTGCACGGCAACAACGTGCTGGCCATGGGCGCGGCCAACGCGGGCTGCAAGGTGTATTGCGCCTATCCCATGAGCCCGGCCTCGGGCATCCTCCACTGGATGGGGGCCCACGGGCCCTCGCTGGGCATCTGCGTCCGCCAGGTGGAGGACGAGATCGGCGTGGCCAACATGACCATCGGCGCGGGCCAGATGGGCGTTCGCGCCATGTGCGCCACATCGGGCGGCGGGTTCGCCTTGATGACCGAGGCCATCGGCATGGCCGGCATCATGGAAACCCCGGTCGTCATGATCAACGTCATGCGCGGCGGGCCCTCCACGGGCCTTCCCACCAAGCACGAGCAGGGCGACCTCAACCAGGCCATCGGCGCCTCGCAGGGCGATTTCCCCCGTATCATCATGGCCCCCATCTCGGTGGCCGACTGCTACGACACCATGGAGGAGGCCTTCAACCTGGCCGAGAAATACCAATGCCCGGTGATCGTGCTCTCCGACCTTTTGATGAGCGAAGGCCGGTTCTCCATCGAGACTTCCCACCTGGACCGCGAATTCAAGATCGACCGCGGGGAGATGATCTTCGAGGACGACGGCAAACCCAAGAGTTATTACCGCTACAAGGACACGCCCGACGGCATTTCCCCCCGGGCCATTCCGGGGGTGCCGAACCACCTTTACGTTTCAGCCACCGACGAGCACGACGAGGACGGCGTGCTGATTTCCGACGTTTTCACCGACCCGGTCATCCGCAAGAAGATGGTGGACAAGCGCGCCCGGAAGATGCAAGGCGTAGTGGCCGATTACGCCAAGAAGCTCAAACTGGAGGGCCCGGAAAACGCCGACGTCACCCTGGTGACCTACGGGTCCACCTGGGGGGTGGCCACTGAGGCCGTGGAGCGGTTAAATAAGGAAGGCGTCAAGGCTAACGCGCTTTCCTTTAAATACCTGCTTCCCTTCCAAGAAAAAGAAGCGCAGGCCATCCTGGGCAAGGCCAAGAAGATCGTGGTGGTGGAACTCAACAAGAGCGGCCAGTTCGCCCGGCACCTGAGGGCGGAGGCGGGCATCACGGCCCACGCCCACATCCGCAAATACGACGGCGAGCCCATGGAACCCAAGCACGTGGTGGCGGGGGTCAAGGAAGTCCTGAAGGGCAAGGAAGTGGTGGAAGTCCAGTCCCTGGAGCCTGGCTGGCGCACGCCGCACCCGCCGGGACCGGGAGTGCTTTCCACTACGTCGACGCATTAAAACCAATTATGAATTTTGAATTTTAAGAGAACTCAAAACTGATGTTTTAAGGGGGAAATGATGGCGACAGCGACATTACCGGCAAGGGACGCGAAACTCTACAAACCGGAAGTACCGCCCGATTGGTGCCCGGGCTGCGGGGACTACGGGGTCCTGACCGTTCTCCAGCGCGCCTGCGGCGAGTTGGGCATCCCCAACGAGCGGCTCATGGTGATCTCGGGCATCGGGTGCTCGTCCAACCTGCCGGGGTTCTTCCGTTCCTACGGCATGCACTCCCTTCACGGCCGCTCCCTGCCCGTGGCCACGGGCGCCAAGATGGCCAACCACGAGATGACCGTCATCGCCTGCGGCGGAGACGGCGACGGCTACGGCATCGGCCAGGGGCATTTCATCCACGCCATGCGCCGCAACGTCAACCTGACCTACATCGTCATGGACAACGAGATCTACGGCCTGACCACGGGGCAGACCTCGCCCACCTCCGAATCGGGCATGAAGACCAAGTCCACGCCCTTTGGAAACCCCGAGGGCCAGTTGAACCCCATCGCCCTGGCGCTGGCCGCCGGCTGCGGGTTCGTGGGCCGCGGCTTTTCCGGCGACATCAACCACCTGAAGAGCCTTTACACCCAGGCCATCCAGTATCCCGGCTTCGCCCTCATCGACGTGTTCTCCCCCTGCGTGACCTTCAACAAGCAGAACACCTTCGGCTGGTTCAAGGAACGCGTGTACAAGTTGGAGGACAAGGGCCACGACGCCACC
Source organism: candidate division FCPU426 bacterium (assembly GCA_030041545.1). GTDB lineage: Bacteria > Oederibacteriota > Muellerivitia > Muellerivitales > Muellerivitaceae > JAJPJW01. The sequence goes on from JASHNQ010000081.1 coordinate 7,434, forward strand.
AACTGGAACGCGGCCATGGACCGTTCCAAGGAGTGGGGCGCCCAGATTCCGATCGGGCTGTTCTACAAAAACCCCAACCCCAAACCTTCCATCGACGCGGCGGATCCGGCCCTGCAGGGCGAGGGCTTGGCCAAGGCCAAGAAGCTGGGATTGACCGTGGAACAGAGGAAAAAACTGATCCAAGAATACGTTTAAATTCGGCTCTTGGCCGTTGGCCGCCGGCTGTTAGCAAAAACTAAACCTGACAACAGGGCCCTTCTTTCAAGGGAGAAGGGCCTTTTCTTTTTTAAAGGCTTTTGATTAAATAAGCGGGTTCGTAAAATGATTTTGGCCTTTATGGACCTAATGCGACCCCGCCCGTTGGCCAAGACGTTGATTTTCCTGGGTGGAAAATCAACAGGCCAAGGGCGGCAAAGGTTCCTGATTCATCCTTCGGATTCATCAGGAACATAAAAGGATTTGCCGTGCCCCACGTCATCCTCGACAACTGCATCGGTTGCACGCTCTGCGCCGTGAAGTGCCCCACCGAGGCCATCGCCGGCCAGAAAAAGTCCATTTTCCACATTGATCCCGCCCTCTGCATCGACTGCGGCGTCTGCGGCATCCACTGCCCGGTGGAGGCCATCGTGGACGCGCGCGGGGAGACGGTCAAGAAGATCAAGCCCCTCGCCATCCCCAAGGCCAAGGTGGACCCGGACACCTGCACGGCCTGCGAATTTTGCGTGGACATTTGCCCCTTCGACTGCATTTCCATGCAGCCGCGCACGGACCATCCCGAGTTCTTCAAGATCGCGGTGGTGGACGAGAAAAAGTGCGTCAGCTGCAAGCTGTGCGAGACGGTCTGCATCAAGGGCAGCATCACCGTGGAACGCCCGGCGGAGCTGATGAGCTACCAGCCCAACCGCTGACGCGGCAGGGCCGCGAGTTTTAAGTTCTGAATTTGAAGTTTTAAGTTGTGGAAACGAACCCAGCGGTTCGTTTTCTTTTTTTGTCCCAAATTTAAGTTCCCTTTGTGACAGATCTCATGGAGGGAAACCAATTTATTCCGGTAAAGTCGGTCCCGGTTCGACCGGCCCCGGAGCGGTGGATTCAAGGAGGATCCCATGGCGGAAGACGTATTCGACCTCGTCATCATCGGCGCGGGGCCCACGGGCATGTTCGGAGGTTTCTACGCGGGGTTGCGCGGCATGAAGTTCAAGATCATCGATTCCATGGAGGCCCTGGGCGGCCAGGTTTCGGCCATGTATCCCGAAAAGGACATCTTCGACGTGGCGGGTTTCCCCCGCGTTTCGGGAAAGCGCCTGGTGGCCGACCTGGAGGAGCAGTTGACGCGCTTCAAACCCGAGGTAATCCTCGGCGAGAAGGTCGCCAAGGTCAACCGCCGCATGGACAACGTCTTCGAGCTGACCACCGACAAGGGCGGCAAGCATTTTTGCAAGGCTATCGTCCTGGCCCTGGGAATGGGTTCCTTCACCCCCAAGAAACACCCGAATCCCGAACTGGCGCCCTACGAGGGCAAGGGCGTGCAGTACGGCGTCCTGTCCATGGACCCGTTCAAGGGCAAGCGCACCCTGGTGGTGGGCGGCGGCGATTCGGCCCTGGACTGGGCCCTCATGCTGGAGCCCATCTGCGACAAGGTGACCCTCATCCACCGGCGCGACGAGTTCCGCGCCCATGAGGCCTCGGTCAAGAAACTCAAGGCCTCCAAAGTGGACATCAAGCTCTGGTATGAGCTGAAGACCGTGCGGGGCAAGGACAAGGTGCAGGAGGCGGTTATTTACGAGAACCACACCATGGCCGAGGAAGCGCTCCCCGTGGACTTCGTGGTGCTGAACTTCGGCTTCCAGGCCTCCCTTACTTTCCTCAAGGACTGGGGCCTGACGCTGGAAAAGAACAAGATTCCCGTGAACCAAAAGATGGAAACCAACGTTCCCGGCATCTACGCGGCGGGCGACATCGTGACCCACCCCGGCAAGCTGGACCTGATCGCCACGGGCTTCGCCGAAGGCGCCACGGCGGTCAACTTCGCCAAGACCTACATCAACCCCAATGAGAAAGCGGAACCGGGCCATAGCAGCAACCTGAAGTGGTGACGGAAAGAAAATTTAACCGCGAAGGCGCGGAGTCCGCGAAAAAAGCCCAACCTATCAAGCGTGTTCTTAACGGTCTGCGCGCCTTCGCGGTAAAAGGCTTTTTGAGGAGTAGTCCATGTCCATTGACGTTCGCACCAAACGCGGTCTGTTCTTTACTTTGCGGAAGGACGCTTGGTGGCTGGAACCCCTGTTTTATATCTGCCTTTTCGGCGGTTTCGTGGTTTACACCACTTGGGCGGCGCTGAATCCCTACGGACCCCATGGACAGCACTATTACGAATGGGGCCCTTACCTTTCGCCTTTCTTCTCGCCCTTTTTCAACCCCGACTGGCTCCATAAGCTCCCGGCGCTCCTGGCGACCCCCGCCATCCTCATCCTTTGGGCGCCGGGCGGTTTCCGGGGCACCTGCTATTATTACCGAAAGGCCTATTACCGTTCCATCTTCGCCGACCCCCCGGGCTGCGCCGTGGGCGAGTCCTGCGTCAAGTACCAGGGCGAAACGAAATTTTTCCTCTTCCAAAACCTCCACCGCTACTTCATGTATGTCGCCCTTCTCTTTATCGCCATCCTTTCCTGGGACGGCATCGCCGCCATGATCTGGCCGGCCAACGGCATCGCCGCCGACAACAGCGCCATGGCCGGGCCGCACCGGTTCGGCGTGGGCGTGGGCACCCTCATTATGTGCCTGAACGCCTACCTCCTAGGGGGCTACACCCTGGGCTGCCACGCCTTCCGGCACCTGGTGGGCGGAGGGCTGGACTTCCTTCACGTGAAAAAGAACAACCCCATCCGCTTCGCCTTGTGGCGTGTCGTTACCAAGCTCAACGAACGTCATATGGAATGGGCGCTGGTTTCCATGATCTGGGTGGGCCTGACGGACCTTTACATCCGCCTTTGCGCGATGGGCGTCATCCACGACCTAAGGATCTTTTAACCGCGGAGACGCGAAGAATCGCGAGGGGAAACCAAAAAAATTTGATTCATCCGTCCTCAAGGTTTTGAGTAAAAAATTTTCGCGGGCTTCGCGCCTTCGCGGTGAAACGATGGAGCCGTCCATGTCCGACAACTACCAAAGTTTTGAGTACGAGGTTCTGGTGATCGGGGCCGGTGGGGCGGGCTTAAGGGCCGCCATCGAGGCTTCGGCCTCGGGCTGCAAGGCGGGACTGGTCTGCAAGTCCCTCCTGGGCAAGGCCCACACGGTCATGGCCGAGGGCGGCATCGCCGCGGCCCTGGCGACCGTGGACTCCCGCGATTCCTGGCAGCAGCATTTCTGCGACACCCTGATTGGCGGCAACCTGGGCAACCACTGGCGAATGGCGCAGATCCACGCCCAGCAGGCGCCCGACCGTGTCCGGGAACTGGAGAAATGGGG
>JASHNQ010000082.1 GCA_030041545.1 candidate division FCPU426 bacterium
ACGGTTCGAGCCAAATGAGTCAAAGCAAAAAATATTCGGAAATATGCACTTGGCGTCAGTTTCCCAAAACCCTCGCCCCTTGCGGGAGAGGGTAGGGTGAGGGGTGTAGTGAACCACGTGAAATCACCCTCACCCCGGCCCTCTCCCCTCGAGGGAGAGGGGGGGCAAGCGACAAATCAACTTCGAGCTGACGCCAAGTACATAGTTCCGTTTTATTTTATATTGTGTCTTTGTGGTTGACGGGTTCTTCAATCTTTGGCTTGGAGGCCGTATTTTTTAACTTTGACGTGAAGGGTCTTGTAGTCGGTCTTAAGGATCCGGGCGGCCTCCGCCTTGTTGCCGCCCGTGGCCTTCAGTGTGTTGCGGAGGGCCTGCTTTTCGGCTTCCTCGGCGGCGGATTCACTGATTTGTTTCAACGAAAGCCCAGCCGGGATCGGTACTTCCACCGGCCCGATGGATGCGTGGGCGGGTTTTTTCCCCACCAATTCCATGATTTGCTCCTTGCCCACCATCGAATCAGGGGTTAATAAAACAGCCTGCCGCACGATGTTTCTCAGCTCACGGATATTGCCGGGCCAGGAGTACGCTGTAAGCATCATGGCCGCCTCGCCCGAGAACCCGCTTACGGGCTTCCGGAATTCGCTGGAGGCTTCGTCCAAAAACCGGCCGGCGAGCATGGGAAGATCCTCCAACCTCTTTCGAAGGGGCGGCAGGCTGATCGTAAATTCGGCCAGCCGGAAATAAAGGTCCTGCCGGAACTTTCCCGTCTTGGCTTCCACTTCCAAAGGCGTGTTGGTGGCGGCGATGAACCTCACGTCGATGGGGATGGATTTTTCCGCTCCAACCGGTTTCACCTGGCGTTCCTGCAAAACCCGCAAAAATTTGGCCTGGAGGCCTATCGGCAGGTTGCCCACCTCATCCAGGAAAAGGGTCCCCCCCTGCGCCAGCGTCAATTGCCCTTCCTTTTTGCGGTCCGCCCCGGTGAAAGCCCCCTTCTCATGGCCGAAGAGTTCGGATTCCAGCAGGTTTTCCGCCAAAGCGCCGCAATCGATGGCGACGAAAGGTTGGGAGCGGCGGGAACTTTCCTCATGCAGGGCCCGGGCGGCCAGTTCCTTGCCCGTACCCGTTTCCCCTTGGATCAATACCGTCAGCGCCGAGTCTGTCACCTTTTGGATCTGCCCGATCACTTCCTGGATGGCCGGACCCTTGCCCAGGATGCGGCTTAAGGCGGGGCCCTTGCCCGCCTTGCGGCGCAATTCCGCCATTTCCTCCAGGAGGTCGTTTTGCTCCAAGGCGCGTTTCAGGGTGATGGTCAGGTGGTCGTTCTCAAAGGGCTTGGTGAGGTAGTTATAAGCGCCAGCCTGGGTTGCCGCGACCGCCGTTTGCAGGTCGGTCACGCCGGTGAGCATGAGGACGGGCAATTCGGGCCGGGAAGATTTGAGCTTTTTCAGGACGTCCATTCCGCTCATGTCGGGCAGTTGCAGGTCCAGGATGACGGCCCCCACCGTGGGCACGGCCCGCTCCAGGCCCAGTTGGCCGTTTTCCGCCGTGATGACCTCGAAGCCGGCCGCCTTGCCAAGGACCGCTTGCAGCAGCCGCCGCTCGATCGGATCATCATCGATAACAAGGATTTTTTTCATTTTTCACCCGAAGAAATATTAACCACCAAGGGTTCCAAGGTCACCAAAAAAGGCAAAATCCGGGTCAAGAAAATATTTTTGAAACTTAATCATGCTTCCTGATTTCGTTGTCTTGGTACTCTGGGTGGGCTTGGCGGGCTAATTTATTTTTTCAAATATCCCGCGATTTGGGCGGGGAAAGCCTGGGTGTCGATGGGCTTGGTGATATAGCCGTCACAGCCGGCGGCCAGCGCCTTTTCGTCGTCCCCCTTCATGGCGTAGGCCGTCAGGGCCACGATGAGGATGTCTTTGGTTTCAGGCGCGGCCTTCAATTGGCGGGTCAAGGTCAGGCCGTCCATGCCGGGAAGCTGGAGGTCCATGAGGATGAGGCGGGGTTTGAATGCCTGGAGGACCTTCAACGCCTCCTCCGCGTCCCCCGCGGTGCGGATTTCATAGCCTTCCTTCACCAAGAGCACCTTGACCAGTTTCAGGTTGGTGGCGTTGTCGTCCACGATGAGGATGGGTTCACCGTCCATCGGGGTTCCCCTTCATTTGCGTTGGGAAGGTCGCGTGGAACGTGCTCCCCCTCCCCAATTGGCTTTTCACCCCCACCTTGCCCCCTTGGGCTTCCACGATGCGCTTGGTGAGGGCCAGCCCCAGGCCCGTGCCCGCGTATTTCTTGGCCGTGCCCGCGTCCAGCTGCTGGAATTCGATGAATAGTTTGTGCAGGTCCTCGGTCTTGATGCCGATACCCGTGTCTTCCACCGATAGTCGGAACATGTGCTCGCCTTCCGGGGCGGTCCTGATGGTCACCCGGCCGTTGTCCGGGGTGAACTTGATGGCGTTGGACAGGAAATTGTACAGCACCTGTTTGTACTTTCCGCCGTCCAACAGCACCTTGGGGAGGGAGGAATCGACCTGGGCCTCCACGGTGATGCGCTTGGCCGAGGCCAGGCCCCGCAGGATTTCCTTGACCTCGTTGGTCACCCTGGCCAGGTCCAGGGCCTCGGCGCGGAATTCCATCTTGCCCGCTTCCACCTTGGTCAGGTCCAGCACGTCGTTGATGAGCTGGAGCAGGTGCCGGGCGCTCGTCAGGATGTCGCCCAGGTATTCCTTTTGCTCCTCCGAGACGGGGCCTACCTTTTCGTTCACCATGAGTTCGGAGAACCCGATGATGGCGTTCAAGGGGGTGCGCAGTTCGTGGGACATGTTGGCCAGGAATTCGCTCTTGAGGCGGTTGGCCTCCTGCATGCGGCGGTTCTGTTCCTCCAACTGCCTTTTGCGCTCGGTGGTGTCCCGGATGGCGGCGGTCACGAAGGATCCTTCGGGCGTCTGGGTGGGGCTCAGGGAGATTTCAGCGGGGAATTCGGTGCCGTCCTTGCGCAGGGCGAAGAGGTCCAGGCCTGCGCCCATGGGGCGGGTTTTGGGAGATGAGAAAAAACCCGACCGGTGGCCGGGATGGTTGACCCGGAACCTCTCGGGAATCAAGACTTCAATGGGCTTGCCCAGCAGTTCCGCTCGGGTGTAGCCGAAAAGGGCCTCCGCCTGGGCGTTGATAAGGACGATCTTTCCGTCCTTTCCCACGATAACCATGGCGTCTGGTGCCGCCTCCAGGATGCCCCGGAAACCGGTAACTTGGCCTTCGCCTAAACGTTTGGTCCCGCCGACAGCCCCAACCCTTAGAACCCGCTTCTTTTTGGTTTTCTTCGCCTTCCTCTTTGGCGCCAAAACCAATCCCTCCATATAATTTTCGGCCAGTGTCAAAAATGCCCTCGCCCTGTCAGACGGGCCAATTATGCATCAACTTCATGTCGTTTTCCAATTAAAGAGTAGGTTACATACTCGAAAAACGGATGGTTAAGTCGGGTCGAAGGCGCCTAAGACGTCCTCAATAATAGTAGTCGTTTTCTAACCTCGTCAAAGGCCACCAGGTTTCAACCTTGGTGCCCTTTTGGGGTCCACTGGAGAGCGAAACCCGTCCCCCATGCAGGCCCATCACCTGCTTGACGATGGAGAGGCCCAGGCCGGTTCCGAATTTTTCCATGGCCTTGGCGTTCGATGCCCGGAAAAACTCCTGGAACAGCTTCTCCCGCTGCTTGGACGGTATCCCGATTCCCTCGTCTTCCACCGCGATCACCAACCAGTTTCCCTCAGGGCGGATATTCACGGCCACATGGCTCTCTCCTACGGGCGTGTACTTGATGGCGTTGGAAAAAAGATTGTCCGCCACCCTTTCGAAGGAGGTTAGGTCCGCCGTCAGCCGCACCTGGGCGTCGCCGTGAAGTTGGAACGTGATGCCTTTTTGCCGGGCCTGGCCTTCCACGACTTGTATCCTTTGGAGGAGCGTTTCATAGACGTTCACCGAAATCTTCTTAAGCGGCGCATCACCGGCCTTGGCACGTGACAGCCAAACCAAATCCTCGATGAGCTCCAGGAGCGTCCAAATCCTCTTCTTGGCGGTATGGAGGGCTTCCCGGGTTTTTTCATTTTTCGATTCCATCGCGCTTTCCACCGCCGACAGGTCAAAATTCATCTCGACGGCGGGCTTCTTTAATTGGGAGACCACCTGCTTGAGAAACTGGTTTTTAAAGACATCCAGTTGCTTGAGCGCCCCATTGGCGGCTTGGAGCTTTTCCCCCGTTTCCCGAAGGGCCTGTTCCTTGGCATCCAGGTCCAACCCCAGGCGGGAGAGGAAGAACCACAGGCCGGCCACGGCCGCCGAATAAGCCCAAAGCAGGGACCGCTCATGGTCGCCGGTTATCCCCGATATTCCCGGCCAGGGATTGGCTGCCAGCCCTCCCGCCTTTTCCGAAAAATAAAGGACCCAGGGAAGGACCAGGGCCAGGCCCGCGTAGAAGAGGCTTTCCGCCTGGCTGAAGAGGATGGCGCTGATGGCCAGGTGGAAGAGGAAAAACAGGATGAGAGGATTCTTGGCCCCGCCGCTGAAGCAAAGCATAGTGGTCAACAACGCTAAATCCGCAGCCATTTGGAGGTGAAAAAAGAGCCGGGCTTTCCCCGCCAAAATCTCCGGGGAAAGCCCGGCCGCCTTCAGCTTGTTCCAATAGGCTAGATAGAACCCGTTTAGGATACCCAAAGCCAGGACGCAAACGCCGGTTTCCCGGTAAGGAATGGCCGCGGGTGCCAGCCAGGGGCTGGTCAAAAGAAGGACCATGGCCCCGGCCACCGCTCCCCAGCGCAGTCCGATGAACCAACCCAAACGCTCAATATGGATTTGATGTTTCAAGTTTGACAAAACTTTCCTTTCAAATCCGCCAAATGCGTCACCGTGCTTTCCGGCGGGACCGGACACGAAAATAATCGAAATCCCGAAGCCCTCGGCTCAACACCGGTTTCAGGTGGAGGCTTCCATCAACGTATGAATTTTCCAGGCCGCCGAGTGAGGCGAACTTGAATGATTCGGCAATCCGCATTTTGCTTTTCCTGAAAAAATATTTTTCCATGACAGTCCACCTCCTTTTTACACGCATCTTTTTAAGTACACATCCCAGGTCCGGCCGCGCTGTTCCGCGTAGCACTCGAAACCCATGGGGCGGAAGATGCGGTAAAGCAGCGCCGGGTCCCGTGAACGGACGAGATGAAGGTATTGGCAAGGGCGCAAATCCCCCAACAGTTCCTGGATCTTGGCCAAGGGTTTCATCCCGTGCCGCAGGTAATGCCCCATATCCAAAAAAATTTCCGAATCCGGCCGGAGGTTCCGGATCCATTCCGGCTTGACGATCGGCGTTGTTTTCATGACGGGCCTCCTTTCCTTTTTATTCTCCGGCCGGAAATTTCTTTCGGCTATGACGCCCGTCATAAAAATATTTTTACTTTCGCTTTAACTTGCGCTGGTAAGTCATCACGGGGTTGGAGGGGGTTGCTGGCGGGAACGCCATGGCGGTCCCGCCATAGTTCCCCTCCCGCGCCCGGGCGAAAGGGGGAAAAACC
>JASHNQ010000083.1 GCA_030041545.1 candidate division FCPU426 bacterium
TCCAGCACTTGGGTGGTTTCCTTGGGCGTCTCGGCCCTGAGGCCCTTGATGCCGTAGGCGTCCGCCAGCTTCACGAAGTCCGGCTGGGCCGGGATGGAGGTGGCCGCGTAGCGCTTGTCGAAGAACAGGTCCTGCCACTGCTTGACCATGCCCATGAACTTGTTGTTGATGACGATGGTCTTCACGTTGAGGTCGTATTGCTGGACGATGGCCAGCTCCTGCAGGGTCATCTGGAAGCTTCCGTCGCCCGCGATGTCCAAGACCGTGGCGTTGGGGTGCGCGAAGGCCACCCCGATGGCCGCCGGAAACCCGAAACCCATGGTGCCCAGCCCCCCGGAGGTGATCCAGCGCCGGGGCTTGTTGAACTTGTAGAACTGGGCCGCCCACATCTGGTGCTGGCCCACCTCGGTGGCCACGTAAGCGTCCCCCTTGGAAATGCGGTAGATCTCGTCGATGGCGAACTGGGGCAAAACCGGTCCCTTGGGGTCCTGCTTGTAGCCCAGGGGGTGCTTCTTGTTCCAGCCGTCCAGCTCGTCGTACCAGGCGTCGTAGTCCTTGGAACCGGCGCGCTTGGTCAGCTCCTTGAGGATGAACCGCATGTCGCCCAGCACGTGGGCGTCCACCTTCACGTTTTTTCCGATGGAGGTGGGGTCCACGTCGATATGGACCTTCTTGGAATGCGGCGAGAACTCGCTCAGCTTGCCCGTGACCCGGTCGTCGAAGCGGCTGCCGATGGCGATCAAAAGATCGCAGTAAGTGAGCGCCATGTTGGCCCGGTAGGAGCCGTGCATGCCCAGCATGTCGATGAACTGCCGGTCCGCGGCCGGGTAGGCGCCCAGGCCCATGAGGGTGAGGGTGACCGGGATATTGGTCTTTCGGGCGAACTTGTAGAGTTCCTCGGACGCCCCGGCGTTGATAACGCCGCCACCCGCGTAAATGAGCGGGCGCTTGGCGTGCTTCAGGTATTCGGAGATCTTATCCAGTTCGTTCATGTCCGGCGTGGGCACGAACTTGGACAGGGGGATGGAGGGTTTTTCGGGGATTTCCACCTCCGCCGAGGCCGCCGCGATGTCCTTGGGGATATCCACCAGGACGGGCCCGGGCCGGCCCGAGCGGGCGATGAAGAAGGCGTCCCGCATGACCTGGGGCAATTCCTGGATGTTCTTCACCAGGTAGTTGTGCTTGGTGCAGGAGCGGGTAATGCCCACCACGTCCGCTTCCTGGAAGCCGTCGGTGCCGATGAGGGAGGTCGGCACCTGGCCCGTGATGGCGACGAGGGGCACGGAATCCATATAGGCGTCGGCCAGGCCGGTGACGATGTTGGTGGCCCCGGGGCCGGAAGTCACCACGCAAACGCCCACCTTGCCGGTGGATTTGGCGTAGCCCTCGGCCATGTGCGCCGCGCCCTGCTCGTGGCGCGTGTCGATCACGCGGATCTTGTCCCGGTTCAGGTAAAGGGCGTCGTAAACCGGCAGGATGGCCCCGCCCGTCACGCCCCAGGCGATATCGACGCCCTCGCTCACGAGGACCTCCACCACTATTTCGGCGCCTTTTTTGAGCTTCGTCTTTTGTTTCGCCATGGTCTTCTCCCTAAAAGTTTTCGCACCCTTGATGGACGCGAAAGACCCAGATTTTACAACAACTTTGGCCGTTTTCTTAATAAAACCGGCCTTTTCCGCTATACGCCTATTGAAGAAGGGCCTAAACAATGGCTTTCTTCGCGATCTTCGGGATCACCCTGAGGCTCTCGAAGGGCTTCGCGGTGAAAATTTCTTGTTAATTGGGGTTTTGCTTTGGCGGGAAAACCGGGCCTTAAAACAAAAAAGCCGCGGCAGTCCCGTTGGGCGGGACCCCGCGGCCTGGTAGCCGTCGTTAGGAGCGCACCGCCTCCGGACGCAAACCAAGTACCACTACCAAAAGGACTAAGATGGTTGCGATTCCGAAGGCCATGAAAGGCTCCTTAAAAAGTTTACTACGTGGGACAAATATACCGGCCTCTCCGCCCTTTGTCAAGGCATGGGGCGAAGTGGCAGTGCATCGGTTTGATGGAAAAATCCACTGCATCCTCACCCCTCCCCTCTTCCTTGAGGGGAGAGGGGAGGGGTGAGGGGTGGCGTTAGGTTCCCCGATTTTAAACTGATGCGCTACCGGCGAGGTCCGCGCCATTATAAAAAATGAAGGATCAGCCACACCACGGCAATCACGATCACCCAGGCCGCCAAGGAGCTTCTCAAATCCTCCCACCAGATCATGCCTTTGGTATCCGACAGGTAACGCCGGAAACGGCCCAGGAAATAAACGAGGGGAGGGATCAAGACCACCAAAATCACGGCGGCCGAAACCGCTAAGTTCTGGCGCTCCGGCTGCCTCAAAAACCTCAGGACCAGGAACACGGTGATAAGGACCATGGCCGATTGGGCGGTCCAAAAGCCGACGTATTCGAGCAAGGGAGGAGGGACCTGGAACAGGGCGGTCTGCCAGGTAGGGTCCTTGATTTCCGTGGAATGGAAATCCCGGGGCAGGCGCGTGCCGCAACGGTAGCAAAACCGGACCTTCTTCCCCCTGTCGAACCAACTCTCGGTAAGGAGGGAGGCCTTGTGGTGGCAGGATTGGATGATCCAGCCGATGGAAACGGCGAACCAGGCGCTCAAGGCGATTTGAAGCAGGAGGCCCAACAGGACGAATTGGTAATCGTAATTGCTGGAAATAATCGTCAAGGCGAGGTTCAAAAAAATGAACCAATACCAGGGCTCCAGCAGGCGGATGTGGCGGATGTCGTCGGAAGACTCGAGGAAAAACCTCCAGGCTTTCGAGGCGGCGAATACCAAAACCACGAGAATGACGGCGGTAGCGATCATAAATTTCCTCCAAAAATAATTCTAAATTTTGAATTGCTGAAATTTTCGGATTTGTGGGCGAATCCGAAAATAACCACAACCCAAAACTCAACACTCAGAACTCATGCCGATCTTCATAAAATTTGAACATTTAGCGAGATCGGTATAGTCCCACAAATCATTAACTCCTTTAATGAGATATGGGACAAATTTTATTTTCTTACTCCCCAAAGGCGGGAAAGGACTTGGCCCGCATTAGTGTAATTCGGGCGGCACCGGGCCGCCATGAAATAAGCTTGCTTGGCCTTATCCGGCTCGCGGTTCCAGTAATAAAAATTCCCCAATTTGTAATATAAATTCGCGGTCCGGTAGCCCTTTTGAAGCGCCCCTTGGATGGCCTCGATGTTCCAATTCAAGCTGGAACCCTCGTGGTACTGGGCCACCCATTCACCGTAACAGGATTCCAAAAAAGGATCGTTTTGGAGAAAGGCATAGCCCAAGGGAAGCCTTTCCATGGCCTGGCGGTACTCCACGTCGTTGTTCATCATGTTTTCGGCCTCGACGCTCAAACGATGGAAATAGCGGGCCACGGGTATCCAGCTTAAAAGAACCCCTTGGTCTTGGGGGGTCACGGGGATAATCCCCACCACCGATCCCCCGTCCTCCACCGGATAGGGGGTGATAGGGTGCCATTGGGAGCCGGGAAACCGCTTCAGGAGAAGGGGCGCATAGTGAACATTGGTGACGATCGCCGCCCATTGGGCCCGGGCGGTGTCCAAGGAATAGTTGTCCAAGGCGTTGAAGTGGTAACTGGCCACGGAAAGCGTGTGGCCGTGCGACAAGAGCAGGAAATCTGTGAAGACAAGACCGGGGCCGAGTTTTTGGGCGACAGGCCGCAGCCACTGGTAAGCCACTTCATTTTCGTCCCGCGCTTGGGTGGGATTGGCCCCCGGGCTTGGGAAAAGAAAGGAACCATCAGGGCTGGCCTTGCCAAGGTGGACAAGGTCCAGGAGGGATGAAAGACAAAAGAGGAGGATAAAGACCCCTTTTCCGCGGCCGGGCGCGAAGGAATTCAGGAGGGCGGCAAAACCCAGGGCGGATACCAAAAGGAGCAGCGGCATCAGTTGAATGATGCGGAACATCTCCACGTGGTCCGAGGACAATATCCCCGGGAGCAGGAAAATGACGGATGCCAGGCCCATGGCCTTGACCGGCGGATGATGGCGGCATCGGCAAAGTTCCGCCGCGCCCAGGAAAAAGAAAGCGCCCAGGACCGGGTTCAACATGCCGCCCCCGGAAGGGCCGTAGGAAACCGGCTCCCTCAAGGTCCCCCAAAAAAGGTTGGTGAGGTAGGAAAAAGACGTTAAAACCTGCTCTTTCCAACTGAAAAAACCGCTGAGCATGGAAACGCCCACGAGGTAACCCCCGAATTTTTCCAGGTACGCCGCCATGATCCAAGGCACGGCCCCCAGGAACAGGAACAGCAGGTAAAGGGCGGCGTGCGCCCAGTTCCGGCCGGGACGTTTGGGGGGGTAAAACATTCCAAGGGTTATGAAAAAAACCACCGCCATCCAGGAAGTAAAGGTCCAAGTCCCGATCCCCACTAGAAGTCCCAGCCCGGCGGCCCATAGGGCCTGCGCCGTTTTCTCCTTGGCCTTGAGAAAGGAATCCCACCCCAGAAAAGCGGCGGCCTCGAATACCGGCACCCAAATTCCCTGCACGCAAAACCGGCCGAAGTCGAGTGGCCAAAAGGCCGTGGCCAAGAGGCAGCCGAAAATCGCCGAAAGGTTTTTCGGAAAAAATTGCCGGGCGGCAAGGTAACCTAGGAACACAAAAATTGTGGAAAGCAGGGCCGGTAAGAACCAAAGGTTGAAAAGGGGCGGTTTAAAAAATCGGAAGAACCATTGGAGGGCCCAAATCAGCAGGGGGGGATGCTGGCCGGAGGTGTAAAAAAAATGCCAAGACCATTGATGGATGAGGTTGATGGCGAAAAATCCCTGCAAGGCCTCATCGGCGGAAGGCCAAGATCGGAAGGAAGTCAGTTTAAAGAATCGTAGAAAAACGGCCGTGAATCCAACGGCGGCCAAGAACCACGCTGGCAATACCGGCGGGCCTTCCTCTTGAAGAACGGTGATTGCGGGCGGGCTTTTCACCTCCCTTCCCTTCCAAGCCAGGTAAAAAAACGTGGCCAAGAAAACAAAAAAAAGCACGCCCTTCGCGGCGGGATCCCACGCGGCAAAGGACAAAAAAGAAAGGACGGCCGTGGATAGGACAAAAAGGGCGGGGGGGGAATAAAATTCTCTAAAGATAAGCTTTTTCAAAAAGTCTCCTTTGATGGAAAATCAACGTCTGGTTCCCGCAGAATCCAAATCTTCCATTTCCCCCCGCGGTCCCAGGTGGAACCGTGGCAGGTTCCGCAGGGCGGCTTCATGCGCTTCCTGGGACTCTTCGGCCTTCTCCTGCGCCGCCAGTATTTCGGAAAGCCTTTGATACAAATGGGCCGCGGGATATCCCCGTTGGAGGGCCAGGCCGAGCGCTTGCGCGTTGCGCCCGTAAGCCGCGTCGAATTGAAACTGCGAAACCCATTCCCAATAACAGGATTCCAGGAAAGGATCCCCCCGGACCGAGGGATAAACTTTAAAAGTATCTTGGAGCGCCTGTTGGTAAGCCTTCGGGCCATTGAAGGCCCTTTCCGCCTCCAAGCTCAATTGATGGAAAAGGGCGTCCGCCTCCCTCCAACGCTCAAGGAGGTTCCGGTTGGATGGGGTGATAGGCACCCAACCGATCGAGAGGCCCCCTTCCGCGCCCGGCATTCCACTTCCCAGCCAATACCAGCGGGCCCCCGGGAGCCTGGAGGAAAGGAACGGCACGTAATCCACGTTAGTGGCCAGGCAGGCCCAGGCGGCTTGGCTGGCTTGAAAACGGGGATTGTCGGCGGCGTTGAATGGTTCGGTGGTCACGTAAAGGGAATGGCCGTATCCCAGGGGCAAAAAACCGGCCAAAAGGATCCCCGGCCCTTTTTTGCGGTAAGCCTCATCCAAGATTTGATAAGCCCTGTAATTTTCATTCAAGGTGGCGGGGCCCGGATGGAAGGGCGAGGCCCAGTGGCGGTAAAAGGGCATGAAATAATGGTTTAAGTCCAACACCGTGGAGGCGGACAGGAGGGCCACCAGGACGCCCCCGCGAAAGACCGGTCTTCGAATTTCCCCAACTACCCGCTTCAAACCCAAGAGGGCAGTCCAAAGCAAAAAGGGCATGACCTGGATGACGCGGTTCATTTCCACGTAGTCCCCCACCCAAAAGGCAGGTGCCACGCAAACCGCCAGGGCGAACAAAAGCCATAGGTGGAACCCTCGCCGCCGGTTCGACCATAGTTCGGCCAAGCCGAGCAAAAAACACGTGGCCAAAACCGGATTCAACATGCCGCCCCAACAGGGCCCATAAGAGGCGTCGGGCTCAAGAGGCCCCCAAAAAAGGGATGTCAAATAAGAGAGATGGGTGACCCACTGGTGCGCGGGCGAAAACCGATGGGCCGCGATGGAGCTGTCCATGAAATGATGCCCATACCCTTCTTTCCATGCGGCCGCCAGAAAGGGGCTTAAACCGGCGAATAGCGAGGCGAAAAACCAGGAGGCGTTTTTCAAGGCCCCTTTCCGATAAAGGGCAAGCACGGTCATGGCCAATAAAAACAAGTCAACCCACCAGGCCGCGAAGGTCAGGCTCCCGATTCCAGTCCAAACGCCCAAAAAAACCGCCCCATTTCTGTTGGAGGGAGTGGAAACGGGCTTCATCCAAAAACGCAGTCCCACTAACGCGACCATTTCCCAAAAAGGGATGAGGAACCCTTGATGGCAGAAACGGCCGGCCGCGAGTGGCCAAAAGCTGAAAGCCATCAGAAAGGCCAATAAAAGGGAAAAGCCCTTGGAATAAAACCCTTGGGCCAAAAAATATCCGAGCGGGACCCATAACGTTGAAAAGAGGGCTGGTAAAAACCACAGGTTGAAGAAGGAGGAGGCGGGTCCTTTAAAAAGGGCGGCCAGCATCCAAGTCAATAGGGGGGGGAGCTCCCCGACCGAATAAAAAAACTGCCAGCTCCATTTGTGGGCCAAAGCTATCGCCAGAAAACCGTTCAACGCCTCATCCCCCGTCGGCCAAAGGGAAATTTGGGAGAGGCGCGCGAACCGCAAAAGGGCCCCCAGGGCGGATAGAACCGCGATGAGAACCCAGGGAACTTCACTCCAGCCCTTTTCCACGGGGCCGGCTCCAAGGGGGGCGGCGATCGGGGGCTTGTGGAGTGAAAGCAAAAGGAACGGAACGAGGACGCCGCCGAAAACCAGGCATCCCTTGAGCCCATAGGGCAATGGAAAATAGGAGAGGGCTGTGTTGGAAACCAGGAGTAAAGCGGCAACGGCCCAAAAGCCGGCCTCCCGGCGCCCTGCCTTCACTGCATCCATTTCTGGCTTATTTCCGCGGCGAGGAGCGCAAGGAACCACAAGCTGAAGATGATCCCTCCGGTTCGGGAATAAGGCTTGATATCCGCCCCCTGGTGTTTCTTAAGTTGCAAAAACGCAAGGTAATTCAGAAAACCCAGCGCGCAAAACCCCATGGCCAGGGGTCCTTGGAATTCGGGATAGCCGTAGGAATTGAAAAGAAGGCGAGCCGAAACCAAAAAATAAAAACCGATCCAACCGGCGAACCAATAGAGGACAATTTTCCACTGGGGGGACGGCTCCCCGGGTTCCAGTGCCGATAGGCCGGGATAGCCAAGGTAATGGAGCGTGAAAAAGAAGAGGTAAAGGAACAAAAGCCCCAAACCCAGGAGGTCGAGGTAATGCAGTGAGCGGAATTGGATGGAAAGGGTAAACATGCTGTCCACCCAAAGGAGGAAAAGCGTTGTCGCCCACAGGTTGGCGGTCATGCCCATGGTCAAGGCCGGCGCCCACTTCAAAATCAAGACGCCTAGAAGGGCGCAAAGGAGGGCCGATCCAAACAGGGCGGCGGCGCTCAGCTGGGTGGTTGAGAAATCCGAAAGTTCATTCATGACGAGGAAACCATGGGGTTCTTGGGACAGGGGAAGGTTCAAGAGAAACAGGCAACCCAGAAGGGCGGTTAAGGTGAAAAAAAGGGTCGTTTCAAGAATGTCGTTGAATTTTCGCATGAATGGGCCCATCCGCCCCCAAAGGCAAAAAAACATTGAACCTATCCGCCACTGGCTGGCGGAGAAGCCATCGCAGCCTCCCCTCCCCCACACGGTGGGTCCAGGGCGACGATCAAAACCTCCTAAAAATGCAGGGGAAGCATTTTCCTTGGCGATTTCCAAGGATAGTTCAAAAACCGCCCATCCGGCTACTTGGAAACCCCAACTAAAGCCTTGGAAATGGAAAACCCGGACTTTTCCCCAACTAGACCTGGAATTTGGAACGACACCGGGAATTTTGGGTTCCCGCCAACGTCATTACTTTGAAGAAGACGCATGGGCCATTTGGGCATAAAAAAAGGTTAAAGGAAAATCCCTTATGTTTAAAAAAGCTTAAAAATGTATAAAAAGAGGGTTTTTAAGGAGTTTCATAAAAAATAAATATAACTTATTGATTCATAATATAACATAATATATTATAATATTGTTTAGATAATGGTTCAAAATAATCTAACAAATCACCAACTTCAATATCTCCTAAACAAATTCCAAATTCTCGAGGAGGCTTCCCATGAAGCAAAAATGGTCCAAAGAAAAAATCGTGGAAATGATCAAGGATTTAAAAAGGCAAAATATCGATATTTCAGCCAGCAATATTTCCAAAAATTATATTCCGCTTTTTACCGCCGCCTGTTCCCGGCGTTATTTTTCAAGCTGGGCGAATGCGGTCAGTGCGGCGGGGATCGACTATGAGCAGATCTTGGAGGCCGGCAAAACGAGGCGGCGCAAGAAGTTAACCAAATGGTCGAAGGAACAGGTTTTGGAGGAAATCCGCAAGGCCGAATCCCAAAACCTCTTGACGACTTACCGTGACCGTTTGGCCTTGTATTCGGCGGCCCGGCGTGAATTCGGAAGTTGGAAACAGGCCTTGGAAGCCGCCGGATACCGCCTGACCAAGGGCTCCCACAAGAACTCCAACCAAATTTTCCGCTCCGAGCAAGGCGAAGGCACGGAGATGCGGGCCAAGAATCCCGAAACTTCTAAAACGGTTTAACCCCTCCCTCTCCCCTTTACCTCTTTGGTCAACGGAAAAGGGCCAGCTTTTTGGTGACCGCTTGGTCCCCGACGCTGATGCGGTAAACATAGAGACCGGTGGCCAAAGTTTGCCCGCTTTGGTTGGTGGCTCCCCACGAAAAGGTGTTTAACCCGCTTTGCGTTTGTCCCTCCTCCACCGTTTGGCTCCAAACCCTCTCCCCGCTCAAGTCAAAAACCTCGAAAAGGACATTGGAAGGGGCGGACAGGTTAAAGGAAAACTTGACCGGCCCTTCATGGCAGGGGTTGGGATAACAGAAGGTAGTTTGATCGCTAAACGAAAGTCTCCAATTGCCTGAAGAGCCGACTCCCGCCGTCGGTGTGGGTGCGGCCAACGGCGCGTCCTGGTCCAACACCTGAAGGGTATTGGACCGCATGTGGGTGGCGACCAAATCCTGCCGGCCGGCCTCCCGGGTATCGAGGACTCCCACCTCGACGGGTCCAAAAGAGCCGACAGGGTCGGCGGAAGTCTTGAGCGTTTGGGTCAGCTGGTATTGGCCGCCGACGGGCTGGAAGATGTCGATGGATTCCGAATCCCGGTTGGCCACGATGATGTCTTTATTCCCGCTTCCGTCCAAATCCGCAACCGTCAAGCCGTTGGGATGGCTCCCGCTGGTCGCCAAGGCCGGTTGGGCTAAAAGCGTGCCGTCCTTTTGCTGCAGGTAAATGTAGACCTCGTTTCCGGAAAAGTCCGCTACCACCAAATCCTGCCGGCCATCATTGTTTAAATCGGCGATCTTTAAATCCGCCGGGGAACTTCCCTCCGGGAGGCTGAGGGTTTGGGTGACCGTGACGGAAGAGAGTCCTTCCGCCGGGTCGCCCACAACCCCCGATAAGAAGTCGATCTTATGGCTGGCCAGGCAAACCACGGCCACCTGGTTGGTCCCGCTGCCGTTCAAGTCGCCGATGGCGACTTGGGTGGGTCCCCCATCTACCGGCACATCGAACCGCGGACCCAACCGCATCCCCTTGAAGGAAAAAAGGGAAAGCATGTTGGATCCATAATCGGCCACGGCGACCAAAGGCGTCCCGCCGGGCCTGACAAATCCCGTCGCCACCCCCACGGGCATCGTCAGGGTCGGCGCCTCGTCGGTTTTAATCCATTGACCCCCCAGCCAGTTAAAAACCTGTAAAAGATTGGCGTCATAAGCGGTGACAAAAATGGATTGGCGGTTTTGGTTCCCGGGGTCCAAAAGACTGAGGCCCCGGGGGCTTGAAGCCGTCGGGATGGTGGCGGACAGCTGAAGGCCCTGCGGAGAGGTCAAAAAAACCGAGAGGGTTGAATTGGCGGGATTTAAAAGGGAAGCCGGCGTGGATTGGCCGATGAAGGTAGGGGAACCGAAATTGGCCACCACCACCGCCTGGCTCCCGTTGCCCAATACGTTTCCCACCGCGATGCCGCGCGGGCTTATTCCGGTTGGCAAGGGCTGGGCGGGATCAAATCCGGGGAGTCCGGCCTTCACCGGCAGGGCCCCCCAAAAACAGGAAAGAAAACAAACACCGATTCCTAAATGGATCCTTTTCTCCATATGTCCCTCCCCGCGATAAAAAAGACAGGATTATTTTATCTCCCTGGTCCGGGAAAGGGCAATCACCCCGAACGTAAAATCGCTCGATAGCCTCACAAATAGGGGGAAAAGAGTTTAAAAAACGAATTCCGGAGCCGGATGGCCAGTGGATCTCCTTGGACGTCTTTCAAGGTGATAGGCTTGGACCTGGAACGGGCATGATCAAAAAGGGAGGAAAGCTTTTGGGCCACGGTGGGGTCATAGACCTCCAAATCCAACTCAAAGTTCAGGCGAAAGCTGCGCGGGTCCCAATTGCTGGAGCCGATCAAGGCATAGGCTTCGTCCACGATGAATAACTTGGCGTGGGAAAAAGGGGGCGGCTGGTAATAAAACTTGACGCCGTTCTGCAGCATCTCCCAAAGTAAGGCCCGGCTTGCCCAAGCCACAAAGGGCAGGTTGTTTTTTTCCGGAAGGATGATTTCAATCTCGATCCCCCTTAAGGCCGCCGTGTTCAAGGCGTAAATCATCACCCGGTCCGGCACGAAATAGGGGGTCATGATCCGGATCCGCCGCCTGGCCCAACTCAAGGCCCCCAACAAGATCCAATTGATTTTCTCGAAATCCTCGTTGGGACCCCCGCTGACGGCCCGGCAAGCGGTCTCCCCCGGCAACAGGGGATGGGGGTGGACCAGCCAAGGCAATGACTCCCGGGTGGCGAAATACCAGTCCTCCAGGAAGACTTCCTGGAGTTCCAGGACGACGGGCCCTTCCACTTTAAAATGGATATCTGATACGGCCTTGTTCTTCTGCGTCTTGCCCACCCAATGGCGTTCCCGGATATTCATGCCACCCGTAAATCCCGTCTGTCCGTCCACCACCAGAATTTTCCGGTGGTTCCTTAAATTGAAATGGAGGCTGTGGATGGAAAAAGTAAGGGGCAAGAACCGGGCCGTGGGGATTCCTTCCCGCCTGAGAAAACGGCTTATGCGCGGGCGGGAATAACGCTCGCCAAACCCGTCCACCATCACCCAAACCTGAACCCCCCTCCTTTGGGCCTCGGCCAACGCCCTTCCGAAGGCTTCTCCCGTCGGGTCCGAATCGAAGATATAAGTGCAGAGGCAGATGAACTTCCGGGCGTTCTGGATCGCTTCCAGCATGGCCGGGTAGGCTTCCTCGCCGTTTCGAAGGACTTCGATTTTGTTCCCCGCCATCAGTGGGTGACGGTTCACCTTTTCGGAGACCTTGAGGATTCCATCGTAAAGGCCGGAATGGAAGGAACGATCTGCCGACGGCCCTAAACCGCTTTTTCCCCGTGACGTTTCCGTTTTATGGCTCCAATAACCCAAGCGATAAAGTTTTTGGGCGTGGGTACGGATTCGGTTGATGCCGAAAATCCAATAGAGGGCTGGGCCGACGCCGAGGAACACTAGGCAGGTGACGACCCAGCCGAAACCCGCCCGGGGGTCCCTCTTATGGAGGATGGCATGCCCGGCAGTGAAAAGAGAAAAAAGCGATAGGAATAAAACCGCTGGTGGGTGCCAATCAAGGGTCATGACGTGGGCCTAAAAGGATGGGGAAAGTTAAAACGCATCGCTTGATTTCCCTGGGTCTGCTCCGCGATCTGCGCCCCCGTCGTTTTCTGCGGAGTGAAAGGCCCCGAGGCGGAAGAATCCTGGGCGGCGTTGGAAACTCTAAAAAAAACGGTAGGCCAAGGCCAAAGTGGGACGGTTTTGATCGAGATAAACCACAGGCTTTAAATCGTGTTCAAAGTCGTAATCTTCCGCCGCGGTGGGGGCGTGGGCCATGTCCACGATCCACAGGCCCGCGAAGGCGATCACTCCGCCCCAAATAAGATTGGTTCCGACAGTGCCGGCGTTGTTGGGGCTGCCCAAAAGGCCTCCCGAAAAGGTAGTGGTGTCGGATTCGATGAGCAATCCCAACCCCACGGATAGGACCGAAACCACTTCCCCCGTGAGCAGCACGTTTCCCATGAGGTTGTCATCCGCGTAAAAGTGGCCGTACCCATGGATCAACAAGCCGGGGAAAAAAGCCAGCAGAAAGGCCTTGTTGGGGTCCTTGTAAAAATAGTCCTGGTGGTTAGTTTCCAGGCTCCCGGACAAGCCGGTATCCGCGTTTTGGGCTGAAGCGGATGATACGGATATAATGAAGGCGAGGGCGAACAGATAAAAAATTTGTGGGAGCTTTGATTTCATGGAAGTTGGGGTATTTTAAGCAATGCAAAGGGCCAGGTCAAAACAAAAAGCCTCAAGTTCTTGGAGTCAGGTTTCATTGATAAACCGGGAAACCCGGATCCCCAAGGTATTTTTTAGGCTGTAGCCGCCGCTTCCTTGGACAGTTTTTTCTTCTTTTCGCCGGTGGAATCCGGTGGCCGGCTTTCGCTCTTTTGTTTCTTGTCCGCCTTGGTTTCGGAGGGTTTTTCCTCCGCTGGACGGTCCACCAATTCCAAGAAGACCATTTCAGCCCCATCCCCCCAACGGTGTCCTAGCTTTAAGATGCGGGTGTACCCACCCCGGCGCTCGGCGTAACGGTAAATCAAGGTCTTGAAAAGTTTATTGGCCACTTCTCTCTCCCGCACAAAACCCAGGACCCTTCTCTTGGCCGCCAGCGTTTCCTTCTTGGCGATGGTGATTATTTTTTCAGCATAACGGCGAACTTCCCTGGCGCGGACCTTTGTGGTCTTGATGCGTTCGTGCTTTAAAAGGGAGGTAACCATGTTACGGACCAAGGCCCGGCGGTGCGCCGGCTGGATTCCTAAGCGGCCATGGTGGGTTTGATGTCGCATTTGAAACTCCCAAGAAAGAGTTTTGAGTGTTGAGTTATCGTGAACTTTTGGGTCAAAGACCCAAAAGCCTTCCGAAACTCAAAACCAAGAATTTAAAACTAAAAACTGTTTTTTTAAACACTCGCCTCGACGCGCGCTGCAGAGGTGGGTTTTCCCTTGGCCAGGATGGCGTCCACATCCATGCCGAAGGAAAGGCCCATGCCGCCGAGGATTTCCTTGATCTCGTTCAAGGATTTGCGGCCGAAGTTCTTGTATTTCAACATGTCGGCCTCGGTTTTCCGCACCAGGTCTCCGATCGTCTTGATATTGGCCGTCTTTAGGCAATTGGCCGACCGGACGGATAATTCCAGCTCTTCGACGCTTTCATTGAGGAGTTCGCGCAGGCGTTCCTCTTCTTCACTCACCGAATCGTCCTGTTGGATAGGTTCTTCCTCGAAGTTGATGAAAATTTGCAGCGAATCGCGCAAAATCTTGGAGGCATGGGCTAGGGCGTCCTCCGGGCGGATGCGGCCGTCGGTCCATATTTCCATGATCAGCTTGTCATAGTCTGTCATTTGCCCGATGCGGGCCGACTCCACCGCATACTTGACTTGGAGGACCGGCGTGAAGATGGAATCGACCGGAATGACGCCGATAGGCTGGCCTTCCCGCTTGTTGCGTTCGGCCGGGGCGTAGCCGCGGCCCTCGCCCACTTCAATCTCCAAGTCCAGGGAGGCGTCGTCTTCCGTCAGGGAAGCCAAATGAAGTTGGGGGTTGAGAATTTCCACGTCCGCGTCAATCTGGATGTCCGCAGCCACCACATTGCGTTCTCCCTTGACGGACAGCCGCAGGATTTTGGGGCTGGATCCGAAAAGCTTGATCTTGAGTTCCTTCAAGTTCAGGATGATCTCCGTCGTATCCTCCACCACTCCCGGGATGGAGGAAAATTCGTGGGAAACCCCCTCGAATTTGACCGAAGTCACCGCCGCGCCCGCGATGGAGGAAAGAAGGATGCGCCGCAGGGAATTACCCACCGACTGGCCGTAGCCCCGCTCAAAGGGCTCCGCGATGAATTTTCCGTAAGTCGGGGCAAGGCTTTCTTTTTCATAATCCAGAAATTTCGGAATCTGCACGTTTCCAATTTGCATGGTGGCCTCCTACCTGAAGTGTCCCCCGGGGGGAACCGAACTGCCCGAATTCGATCCTTGTTATTTCGAATACAATTCCACAATAAGTTGTTCCTGCACTGGAAGGGCGATTTCGTCCTTGGTTGGCACCTTTTTAAAGGTTCCGGCGAGGGCCGTCGTATCCACTTCCAACCACTCCGGCACCCCTCTTTTGGGGAGGGTTTCCAACGAACGTTTCAAACCGGTGTTTTCCTTGAACTTTTCAAGGACGGAAACCTTGTCGCCCGCCTTTAAAGTATAGGAAGGGATGTCCACTTTCTTGCTGTTGACCAGGATCATACCGTGCCGGACCACCTGCCGCGCCTGGCGGCGGGATTCGGCGAAACCCATCCTATAAACGGTGTTGTCCAACCGTTGTTCCAAAAGCTGGAGCAGGGTTTCGCCCGTGACACCCTTTTTGCGGGAGGCAATGGAGAAATAACGGCGGAACTGCCGCTCTAAAAGTCCGTAAATGCGCTTGACCTTTTGCTTTTCTCGCAACTGGAGGCCGTATTCGGTGTCCTTGCGGCGTTTTTGCCCATGCTGCCCGGGCGCGTAGCCCCTGCGCTCAAAAGCGCATTTTTCTGTTTCGCAACGGGTTCCCTTCAAATAAAGCTTCATGCCTTCCCGGCGGCAAATACGGCAAACCGACTTGATGCTCATGCGCGGACTCCTTTAAACACGCCGACGCTTGGGCGGCCGGCAGCCGTTATGGGGGATGGGGGTGACATCCTTGATCATGGAAATCTGTAAACCGCTGGTTTGGATGGCGCGGATGGCTGCTTCACGGCCCGAACCAGGGCCTTTGACGTAGACCTCTACGGACTTCATGCCTGCGTCCACCGCTTTTTTCCCTGCGGCCTCGGCGGCCACCTGGGCCGCAAAAGGCGTGGATTTACGGCTTCCCTTGAAGTTCATGGAACCCGCCGAGGACCAAGCCACCACATTGCCCTTGGGGTCGGTCACGGTCACCAGGGTATTGTTAAAGGTGCATTGGATATGAACCACGCCGTTGCGCGGAGCTTTTTTGCTTTTTTTGGCGGCGGCCCCTGCCGCTACGGCCGGTGCCGTTTTTTCGTCTTTGGGTTCGGGCTTCGATTCCGTTTTATCAACCACTCTTGTTCTCCTTAAATTTTAAACGCCCGCCCGGCTTCTCGGATGTGGCGTAGCCAACCTAAAACTCTTACTCTTCCTTCTTGCGGCCGCTTCCGACCGTCTTTCGCGGCCCTTTGCGGGTGCGCGCGTTGGTTTTAGTCCTTTGTCCCCTCACCGGAAGCCCCTTGCGGTGGCGGCTGCCCCGGTAAGTGCCGATATCGATCAGGCGTTTAATGTTCATGGAAACTTCCCGCCGCAAATCGCCTTCCACTTTCAGGTTTTCGGTATTGATGGTGTTTTGGATGCGGGCGACTTCGTCGTCCTTTAAATTCTTCACGCGGACGTCAGGATTGACGCCGGCCTTGGCGAGGATCTTTTTGGACAGCGCCAATCCGATGCCATAAAGATAGGTCAGGGCGATTTCCACGCGTTTTTCCTTGGGTAAGTCGATGCCTGAGATTCGAGCCATGTCTTCTCCTTCGATTATCCCTGCCGCTGCTTATGCTTTGGGTTCGTGCAGATCACCCGCACCACCCCGCGGCGGCGGATCACTTTGCATTTGTCACAAATCGGTTTTACCGAAGACCGCACCTTCATGTTTTCTTCCTTCCTAAAAAATACACCCTTTAACTAACTCTTGCTGCCCCTTGAGGGCGACTATTTGAATCGGTAAGTGATGCGCCCGCGGTTCAAGTCATAGGGAGAAAGTTCCACGGTCACCCTGTCCCCTGGAAGAATCCGGATGAAATTCATCCGCATCTTCCCAGACACGTGGGCCAAAACCACATGTTTGTTTTCCAATTCCACCCTGAAACTGGCATTGGGGAGGGCTTCAATCACGGTTCCCTCCACGGAGATCGCTTCTTCCTTTGCCATAAACCTCTCTGAACACAAAGTTTTGAGTTCTAAGTTCTAGGTTTTGATTTTATGTGAATTTTTGTCCTACAACTATTTTCAGAAGTTGTGGGGTAAAAATTTCCGGCACTCAAAACTCACCACTCAAAACTTAAAACTGACTTCAGATGATCCTCGTCAAATTTTCCGGGCCGTCCGACAAGATGGCGATGGTGTCCTCAAAATGGGAAGAGAATTTACCATCTTTCGTCACGACTGTCCAGCCATCCTCCAAAACCCTTACTTCATCGCCCCCGATGTTCACCATGGGCTCCAAGGCCAGGCACATTCCCTCCACCAGTCGGGGGCCCTGGTTGGGTTTTCCGTAATTGGGCACCTGGGGCTCCTCGTGCATGGCCTGACCGATGCCATGTCCCACGTAATCTTTCACCACGGAAAAAGCCTGGCTTTCGACATATTCCTGGACCGCGTGGCCGATGTCGGAAATCCGGTTTCCGACCCGGCATTGCTCAATGCCCTTGTCCAGGCTTTCCCAGGTGACCCGGATCAGTTTCTGGATTTCCGGGGCCACCCGCCCCACCGCGTAGGTCCTCGCCGAATCCCCGCAATAACCTTTGTAGAAGGCGCCGATGTCGATGCCCACGATGTCACCTTCTTGAAGCGGCCGCTTATCCGGGATTCCGTGCACCACCTGATCGTTCACCGAGGCGCAAATGGTCGCCGGGTACCCGTGGTACCCCAAAAAGGCGGGTACGCAGTCGTTCTTCTTGAAGAACTCGTAAGCGAACTTGTCCAGCTCCAGGGTCGTCACGCCAGGCTTAATCCGCTTTTCCAGTTCCAGTAACGCCCGCCCGACGATCCGGCCGCTGGTCCGCATCAACTTCAACTCGGCTTCGGACTTGATCGTGATCACTAAACTTTCATCGCTTTGTCATCGAAAAAATATTGGATTTTAAATCCAATACTAATTGGAAAGCGACAAATCCCCAGATTCATTGTTTTATTTCCATTCGGTAATCCGGTGGCGCCACTTTCTCCAGTGAGCCGAAAATACGGCCCATAACTTCGTTGTATTCGCCCTCGCACTGAACCCGCTTGAGCAAGCCTTTCTTCTCGTAGAATTCGATGAGGGGAGCCGTGTCCTTTTGATAGACCACCAGGCGGTTCTCGATAGTCTCGGGGCGGTCATCGGGCCGTTGGATGAGTTCCTTTCCGCACTTGTCGCAAATTCCGTCCTTCTTGGGTTTCATGGTGTCGATGTTGTAAGTGGCCCCGCAATTGGGGCATACCCTGCGGCCCGTCAATCGGCGGAGTAAAGTGGACTTACCGACTTCTATTTTCAAGACCGTTGAAAGGCCGATATTCATGCTCCCCAACATCTTGTCAAGGCTTTGGGCTTGGGGCACGGTGCGGGGAAACCCGTCCAAGATGAAACCTTTGGCAGCGTCGCTTTGTTGGATGCGCTCGCGGATCAACTCGATCACCACCGAATCGGGCACCAATTCACCCTTCTTCATGTACTCCTGGGCTTGTCGGCCCAAGGCCGTGCCCGCCTTGACCGCGGCGCGGAGCATGTCCCCCGTGGAAATCTGGGGGATGCCGTACCGCTTGACCAATTCGGCCGAATAGGTTCCCTTGCCGGCCCCGGGTTCGCCTAAAAGAATGATTCTCATTAAAACGCGCTCCGTCCTTTTAAGCGTCCTTTTTTC
Organism: candidate division FCPU426 bacterium; assembly: GCA_030041545.1. Classification (GTDB taxonomy): domain Bacteria; phylum Oederibacteriota; class Muellerivitia; order Muellerivitales; family Muellerivitaceae; genus JAJPJW01. The sequence goes on from JASHNQ010000083.1 coordinate 18,182, forward strand.
ATGAAGCCGTCGTAATGGCGCATCAATAAGTGGGATTCAATTTGTTTCATGGTATCCAGCGCAACGCCCACGATGATCAAAAGGGAAGTCCCCCCAAAATAAACCGGAATGTGAAGCTGGCGGGTCAGGAGATCGGGGAAAACCGCGATGGCGCAAACCGCCAAGGCGCCCCAAATGGTGATGCGCGTCAGGGTGCGGTCGATGAATTCGGCGGTGGGCTGGCCCGGGCGGATGCCGGGGATAAAACCGCCGTACTTCTTCATGTTTTCCGACAGGTCCACGGGGTTAAAGGCGATGGCCGTGTAAAAATAACAGAAAAAAACAATGAGAACCGAATAGAGGACGTAATATATGAAAGCCCCTGGAGAAAAATTTCGGATGATTAAATCCATAAAACTGTAGACCCAGCCGTCCTCCGGAACAAGGGGTTGGATATATTTCGCGATGGCGGAAGGAAAAACAAGGATGGAAGCGGCGAAGATCACCGCGATGACCCCCGAGTAATCCACTTTCAACGGAAGATTCGTGGATTGTCCCTTGAAAACCTGGTTCCCCACCACCCGGTTGGCATATTGGACCGGGATCTTCCGGGCGCCCTGTTGCAGGACCACAATGAACCCAATGGTTAAAAGGGTAAAGGCCGTAAATAAGACCACTGCCGCCAGGTTGAGTTGGTTGACCCGCAATAACCGGAAAGTCGCCGCGATCTGTCCCGGCAGGGCCGCTACGATGCCGGCGAAAATGATAAGGGACATGCCGTTTCCAATGCCGTACTCGGTAATTTGCTCCCCGAGCCACATAATGAAAATAGTGCCCGTAGTCAAGGCCAGAACCGCCATTACTTGGAAGCCAATGCCCCAATGGTAAACCACGTTTTCGCCGAAGTTCCGGAACAAATAGGTTGTGCCGGTCCCCTGGATGAGGCATAAAGCCACGGTCCCAAGGCGGGTGTATTGGGTGATCTTGCGCCGACCCATTTCGCCTTCCTTGGAAAGTTTCTCAAGGGTGGGGATGACGGCGGTTAAAAGCTGGAGGATGATGGACATGCTGATATAGGGCATGACACCAAGCGCGAAAATGGAAGCCTGCTTCAAGGCGTTTCCCGAAAAAAGGTTCAAAAACCCCAGGATGCCGTTGTTTTGGCTTTTGAAAGAATTGGCCAAGGCCTCAATATTAACCCCCGGCACCGGGATGTGGGTGCCGATGCGATAAACCAAGAGGATGCCCAAAACGAAAAGCACCCGGTTTTTCAGTTCCGGAACCCGGAAAATGTTCAAAAAAGCCGAAAACACTTACAGGACCTCCGTGGTTCCGCCCGCCGACTTGATTTTCTCAATGGCCGAGGCGCTGAAAGCGTGGGCTTTCACTGTCAATTTGGACTTCAAGTCCCCGTTCCCAAGGATTTTGACCGGGTCACCGCCGCCCACCATGCCCTTTTTTTTGAGGTCTTCGGGCGTTACGGTGGAGCCGTTCTCGAATGCGGAAAGTTGCTCGACGTTCACGACATCAAAGGAAATTTTATCGATGCTTTTAAACCCGCGGATGGGCAGTTTACGGTAAATGGGTGTCTGGCCGCCCTCGAATCCCAGTCTCACTCCCCCGCCCGTTCGGGCGTTTTGACCCTTGTTGCCGCGGGTCGCGGTTTTCCCATGGCCGGAACCCGGGCCCTTTCCGACGATTTTGCAGCGTTTCACAGCCCCGCGCGCAGGCTTGAGTTCTGACATTTTCATGGCGTCAACCTTAATTTGACTTTCTGATTTGGATTAAATAACCGATCTTGTCGATCATCCCGCGGATAACGGGCGTATCGGGCTTGACCACCGTCTGCCGGATCTTCCTTAAACCCAGCGCCTCGGCGATGCGAACATGCTGGGGCAGGCGTCCGTTGAGGCTCTTTACCAGTTGGATCTTTAGCTCACTCATAACTTGGACGCTCCGGTCAGGCTCTCCACCGGTTTCCCGCGCAAGGCCGCCACCACCTCCGGAGAGCGGATTTCCTTGAGTCCCCTTAAGGTGGACTGGACCACGTTGAAGGTATTGTCCGAGCGGATGGATTTGGTCAAAACATCGTGGATGCCGGCCAGTTCGCAAACCGCCCTTACCCCGCCACCGGCAATGATGCCCGTTCCGGGTGCGGCGGGCTTGAGCATGACACGGGAAGCTTTGAACATACCGGTGACCTCGTGGTACAGGGTTGTTCCTTTGAGGGGTACCACGATGAGATTTTTTTTAGCGTCCTCGACCGCCTTTCGTATGGCATCCGGAACCTCGCTAGCCTTTCCCGTGCCGATACCCACACAGCCATGGCCGTCCCCGACCACCACCAGGACGGAAAAACTGAACCGCCGACCACCCTTGACCACCTTGGCCACGCGGTTGATATGGACGACTTTTTCCTTCAAATCCAGCTTGGATGCGTCAATGCGAGCCATAATCTTCCTTGTCCTTTAAAATTGGAGGCCGTTTTGGCGAGCGGCTTCCGCCAAGGCCTTCATGCGGCCATGAAAAATAAACCCGCCGCGGTCGAAAACAACCTTGTTAATTGACTTTTCCTTGGCCAATTTGGCGATTTGTTCCCCGACCGCCTTTGCTGCTTCGATATTGCCCCCATGCTTGAGTTTGGGCCGCAAGGTTTGGTCGAAGCTGGCGGCCGCTACCAGCGTGATTCCCTGGCTATCGTCAATGATCTGGGCCGTGATGTTCTTGGCGCCCCGGTGGACGACCAAACGCGGCCTCTCCGAGGTCCCCTCGACTTTTTTACGAATCCGCTCGTGCCGGCGGATGCGCTTGATGTTTTGGTGTTGCAACGGCATGGCTCTCTCCTTATTTTCCGCCCGCTTTGCCCGCGGCGCCGGTTTTCCCGACCTTTTTCCTCACGTATTCGCCCAGGTAGCGGATTCCCGTTCCCTTGTAAACTTCCGGCGGCTTCACGCGGCGGATCTTGGCGGCTGTTTCGCCCACCAGGTATTTGTCCGTGCCTTTGACGGTCAAAAGGGTCTGCTTTTCGATATCCACCGTGATGCCCTTGGGCAACTCCATGACCACGGGGTGGCTGAACCCCAACGACATGTTGAGCTTTCCCTTTTCCATGCTGGCGCGATAGCCCACGCCTTGAATCTCCAGCTTCTTCTCAAAGCCTGCGGTCACTCCCTGGATCATGTTCTTCACGAGGGCGTGGGTCAACCCGTGGCTGGCGTTGAGGGCAGTGGCTTCCACCTGGGCCGATTCCAGGGGGGTCACGAAAAGGTTCTTTTCCTTCACTTCCACCTTGATGCCGGACATCAATTCCTGGCTCAAGGAACCCTTGGGGCCCTCAACGGTAACCCGGTTTCCCTCCGGCTTGATCTTGACGCCGGCCGGGATTTCAATTGGTTTCTTGGCAATGCGTGCCATGATTTCTCCTCAACGAATCAATTCTCAACTCTTAGTGGATCAGGCAGAGCACTTCCCCACCCACGCCTTGACTGCGGGCCTGTTGGTCGGTCAAAATGCCCTTGGAGGTGGAAAGAATAGCAACGCCCAGGCCCCCGATGACCTTGGGAATCCGTTCCTTGCCTGCGTAAAACCGGCGGCCCGACCGGCTCAAACGGCTGATGTTGGAGATGACCCTTTCCCGCTTGTCCCCATATTTCATGGAAATACGGATCACCGAAGGTCGGCCCTTTTCCTCTACGACTTTGTAGTTCTTGATGAAACCTTCCTCGGAAAGGATGCGCGTGATTTCCAGCTTCAACTTGGAATAAGGGACATCCACTTTTTCCTTATACATGTGGTTCGCGTTGCGAATTCTCGTCAACATGTCTGCGATCGGGTCCGTCATGGACATAAGTTCGTTCTCCTTAACCTTACCAACTGGCCTTGACCACGCCGGGGATCTTCCCTTCGCCGGCGAGGTTCCTGAAGCAAATGCGGCACATCCCAAAGCGCCTTAAAAAACCCCGGGGCCGGCCGCACAGCTTGCACCGGTGGTAAGCCCTGACCTTGAACTTGGGCTTGCGCATCTGCTTGTTCACCAGACATTTCTTGGCCATGGTATCTCCTAGTTCCTAAAGGGCATGCCCAGCAGCTTCAACAGCTCCTTGGCTTGCTCGTCGTTTTTGGCGTTGGTGGCGAAGGTGATATCCATCCCATGGATGGATTGCACGTTGTCGAAATTGATCTCAGGGAAAATGATCTGCTCCTTGAGCCCCAGGGTGTAATTGCCCCGCCCGTCGAAGGAGCGGGTGGGCACGCCGCGGAAGTCGCGGATGCGCGGGAAGGCCACCATGAAAAGGCGCTCCATGAACTGGAACATGCGGTCGCCCCGCAAAGTCACCTTGGCCCCCAGGGGCTGGTTGGCGCGGAGCTTGAAGTTGGAAATGGCCTTTTTGGAACGCGTGATGGCGGGCTTTTGGCCGCTGATCATGGACAACTCCTCCACGGCCATATCCAGCAGCTTGATATTGTTCTCCGAGGCCGCCTTCCCCACGCAGACGTTGATGACTATCTTCTCCACCTTGGGAACCCGCATGGCGTTCTTGATGTCGAACTTCTTCATCAAGGCGGGAATGACTTCCTTTGCGTATTTTTCCTTCAAAATCGTCGTAGCCATCTCACTTTTCCTTGTCGAGGATTTCGCCGCATTTTTTGCAGGCGCGGACCCTTTGGCTGCTTGCGAGCGTCTTGTGTGCGATGCGGGTGGCCTTGCCGCATTTGGGACAAACCACCTGCAGGTTGGAGGTGTGGATCAGCGATTCCTTCTCCATGATCCCGCCCTGTGGAAATTGGGGATTTTGGTTGGGGCGGATATGGCGCTTGACCATGTTGATCTTTTCCACCAGGGCCTTGTCAGCCTTGGGAAACAGGCGGATGACCCGGCCCTTCTTGCCTCGGTCCTTCCCCGTCAATACGACTACCGTGTCTTCGCGGTGGACGTGCATGGTTTAGAGGACCTCCGGCGCCAATGATATGATTTTCATGAAATTTTTTTCCCGCAATTCGCGGGTCACAGGCCCGAAAATACGCGTACCGCGGGGGTTCAACTGGTCATTGATGATGACCGCCGCGTTCTCATCGAAGCGGATATTGGACCCGTCAGGCCGGTTGAAGACCCGCCGTTGGCGCACGATGACCGCTTTCACCACTTCGCTTTTCTTGACCCCCGCGCCTGGGATGGCTTCCTTCACGGCGGCCACGATGATGTCGCCGATGGCCGCGTAACGGCGCTTGGTACCGCCCAGGACGTGGATGCACATAATCTTGGTGGCACCGCTGTTATCCGCCACGTTCAACATAGTTTGGGGCATGATCATACTTTGGCCTCCTCGATCTCCACGGCTTTCTTGAGGATCCTGACCAGCCTCCAGTGTTTGTCAACGCTGATGGGCCTCGTTTCGGCCACCAGCACCACGTCCCCCTTCTTGGTCTCGTTTTTGGGGTCGTGGATTTTGAACTTGCTGCGCCGACGCACGAGTTTTTGGTAGAGGGGATGCTTGACCAAGCGCTCAATGGAAACCACCGCCGTCTTGTCCATCTTGCGGCTCACCACCACCGCCGTCTTGACCCGCGCTTGTGGGCGCTCCCGGTTGTTTTTGGATTCTTCGGTCATGAATCGCTCCTCACGAGGCTTTAAAGCCCTTTTCTTTTTCACGCAGGATGGTCTTCAATCGAGCCACGTTACGACGGGCTTCACGGATTTTCATGGGATTTTCCAACTGCTTGGTAGCCAGTTGGATCTTCAGGTTAAAAAGCTCCTCTTCCTTGGAGATAAGTTGTTGTTTCAGCTGATCCACGCTCAGTTCACGGATTTCCTTGGGTTTCATGTCATCCCCCTACCTGGGCACGTAAGATGGTCTTCGTCTTAACCGGAAGTTTGTGGGAGGCCAACTCGAAGGCCTCCAAGGCCACTGGCTCCGGGCAGCCACTCAGTTCGAAAAGGATGCGGCCCGGCTTGACGACCGCCGCCCAATGGTCCGGCGCGCCCTTGCCGCCGCCCATGCGCACTTCGGCGGGTTTTCGGGTGATGGGCTTGTCCGGAAATATTCTCACCCACAGTTTCCCAACCCGCTTCATGTGGCGGTTGATGGCCACACGGGCCGCTTCGATCTGCCGGTCGGTGACGTAACCCGCTCCTTGCGACTTGAGGGCATATTCCCCGAAGGCGAAGGCTGCGCCGTTCTTCGTGTGACCCCGCATCCGGCCCTTCATGGTTTTGCGGTATTTGACTCGTTTGGGCATGAGCATGGTTAGTTCCTCGCTTCACCGGGGGCGGCCGCCGCCTTGGGTGGGGCGGTGGACTGTGCCAGCTTTCTCTCCCGAGTCGAGGGCTTGGGTTTCGCCGCCACGGTTTCTTCTTGCTTGTCCTTGGCCCCGAAAATTTCTCTTTTGAAGACCCAGCATTTGACGCCGATTTTTCCATAAGTGGTGCTGGCTTCAGCAAAACCGAAATCAATATCCGCCCGCAGGGTATGCAAAGGAACCCGGCCCTCCCGGTACCACTCCGTACGGGCGATTTCTGCGCCTGCCAAGCGTCCCGAACACATGATCTTGATGCCTTTGGCGCCGCCGTCCAGGGCTCCCTGGATGGCTTTCTTCATGGCGCGGCGAAAAGCCACGCGCTTTTCCAGCTGGCCCGCCACACCCTCGGCAATCAATTGGGCGTTGGTTTCGGGATGTTTTTCTTCGTTGATATTGATCCGGACGTCCTTCTTGGTGAGGCGTTGTAATTCTTCCTTGAGCTTGTCGACTTCCGAACCCTTTTTGCCGATCACGATGCCGGGGCGGGAAGCGAAGATGTCCACTTCCACCGTTTCGCCCTTTCGCTTCAAAACCACCCGAGCGATGCCGGCGTGCTTGAGGCGCAACTTGACGAATTTCCGGATTTCAATGTCTTCCAGGAGTGTTTGGGTGTAATTCTTTTGCTTGGCATTGAACCAAAGGGAATCCCAATCGCGGATGATGCCGACCCTTAAGCCGGTCGGTTTGATTTTCTGTCCCAAAAAACGCCTCCCAATCCTTCTCTAATTTTTCGTTTCGTCTGAAATGATCACTTTGATGTGGCTGGTCCTTTTATGGATCAGGCTGGCCCGGCCCATGGCCCGCGGGATGAACCGGCGGGTGTTACGCATCATGGGGCCCCCGTCCACCTGGATGGACTTGATGACCAGCTTATCGATGTCCACCCGCTCCTTCTGCCCCGCGTTGGAAACGGCCGCCTTGAGAATCTTGGCCAATTCACCCGCCGCCCGTTTCTTGGTGAAAGTCAGGATGTTCAAGGCTTCCGCCACGGGCTTCTTGCGGATGAGTTCCACTACTTGCCGGGCTTTGCGCGGAGTGACCCGCGTGTATCGAGAAACCGCTTGTGCTTGCATGTAAATGCCTCGTGTTCCTTAAACTTACTTCAACGCGACAGCTTTTTCGGTTTTGACCGCCCCGTGCGCCTTGAAAGTGCGGGTCGGCGCGAATTCCCCCATCTTGTGGCCCACCATGTTTTCCGTGATGAATACCGGAATGAATTTTTTACCGTTGTGGATGGCGAAGGTATGCCCCACCATCTCGGGATGGACCGTCGAACGGCGGGCGTAAGTCTTAAGCACCTTCTTGTCGCCCGCACGGTTCATCTTTTGAACCAGTTTTAAAAGTTTCGGATCCACATAGGGGCCCTTTTTCATTGATCGGCTCATGGCTCCAACCTTTCCTATTTACGGCGCTTGACGATGTACCGGTCCGTCAATTTGTTGTGACGCGTCTTATAGCCCTTGGTCGGCTTGCCCCAAGGCGTGGTCGGGTGGCGCCCGCCGGATGTCTTACCCTCGCCGCCGCCCATAGGATGGCCGTCGCCTGGCCGGGTCACCACGCCGCGGGACTGGGGTCGTTCGCCCATCCAGCGCATGCGTCCTGCCTTTCCGATGCTAACGTTGATATGGTCCAAGTTCCCCACTTGGCCGATGGAAGCCACGCATTCCACGTGGACTTTGCGCATCTCACCCGAGGGCAGTTTGACCGTGGCGTATTCACCCTCGCGGGCCATCAATTGAGCCACGGCTCCGGCTGAGCGCGCCAATTGGCCGCCCTTGCCCGGGCGGATCTCGATGTTGTGGATCATGGAGCCTAAGGGTATGTCCTTGAGCTTCATGGCGTGGCCAGGCTTCACGTCCGCGCCCTGGCCCGCCAAAACCTGGTCGCCCACCCGCAGGCCTTCGGGGGCCAGAATATACCGCTTTCCCCCGTCCAAATATTGAAGCAAAGCGATGCGGGAGGTACGGTTGGGGTCGTATTCCAGTGACATGACCTTGGCCGGCATACCGACCTTTTCCCGCCCGAAGTCAATTAAGCGATACTGGCGCTTGTGCCCCGCGCCCCGGTGTCGGCTAGTGATGCGGCCGTGCATATTGCGCCCCCCGGTGGATTTAAGCGATTCTACCAGGGATTTTTCTGGCGCCTTCTTGGTTAAATGCTCGTCCACGATGGCCGTCATTGCCCGGCGGCCAGCGGAAGTGGGTTTGTACGCTTTAATAGCCATGGTTCTTACGCCCCTTCAAACAATTCGATTTTTTGGCCTGCCTTCAAGGTCACGATCGCCTTTTTCCAGCGATAGGGTTTGGAGAAGCTGCGGCCCACCCGCCGGATCTTGGCCGGCAAGTTGGTGGTGTTCACCTTCAGGACTTCCACTTTGTCCTTCTTGAAAATGGATTCCACGGCGTTCTTGATCTCCTGTTTCGTGGCCGAGGGATTCACCTCGAAGGAGTACTTGTTGTTCTCCCTCAATTGGGTGCTTCTCTCGGTGATCAACGGCCGCACAATGACTTCCTGGATCTTTTTCATGACGCCTTCTCCTTATCCGACGTCATTTTCGGTCTGGGGTCGGTCAATTGCCTTAAGGTGGCTTGGGTCAATATCACGACGTCATGGGTCAGGATCTCATAAGTATTGAGGTTCTCCCTGGAAAGCACCTTGGCCTTGGACAGGTTGCGGAAGCTCTTCAGGGTGGCGTCATTCGCCGCATCAACCACAATGAGGCATTTTTGGCCGTTCAAACCCAGGCTGTTCAACAAGCCTGCCGCCTGCTTGGTTTTAGGGGTGGTGAATTGGACTCCTTCGATGACCAGGATTTTCCCCTGGGCCGCCTTGTCCGAAAGGGACTCCAGCAGGGCTTGCCGCCGCATTTTCTTGGGGAGGGCAAGAGAGTAATCCCGGGGCTTGGGCCCGTGGGCGATACCGCCACCCACGAATTGCACGGCGCGGATGGAACCCTGCCGGGCGTTTCCCGTTCCCTTTTGTTTGAAGGGCTTCTTGCCTCCGCCTGAAACTTCGCCCCGGCGCTTGGTTTTCACCGTCCCCAACCGCTGGTTGGCCAGGTGGGTATTGACGCTCCGCCATAAATGGTGGGCCCGCGGCTTGACGCCGAAAAAGGCCTCGGGCAGTTCCACTTGTCCGGTGGACTGGCCCGCTGAGCTGTAAACATTGGCTTTAGGCATCTCTTAAAACCTCGAAAAAAGTTTTGAGTCCTGAGTTCTAAGTTTTGAGTTAAGGTCATTTTTGGATTCCCTCGCGAATCCAAAAATTTCATCAACTCAAAACTCAACACTTAAAACTTAACAATGCCTTTCTTGACGCTAGGCCGAACCGTCACCAGGCCCCCATCGGCGCCCGAGATCGCGCCCTTCACAAACAAAAGGTTGTTCTCCACGTCCACTTTGACGACCCGCAGGTTCAAGACCGTATGTTGTTGGGTTCCCATGTGTCCCGGCATACGGCTGCCAGGATAAACGCGGGAGGGATCGGAGGAAGCCCCGATGCCACCCGGAGCGCGGTGGAACATGCTCCCGTGGGAATTGCGACCGCCCCTGAACCCATGTCGTCGGACCACGCCTTGGAAACCCTTCCCTTTGGAAACACCGGTTACATCCACCCAGGCCACGTCCTTGAAGTTTTCCACCGTCAAGGTCTGACCCACCTGGAAAGAGGCGGATTCCTCCACGCGGACTTCCCTCAAAAACCGTTTCGGGGTCGCGCCGGATTTCTTGAAATGGCCTTGGAGAGCCTTGGTCGTGTGCTTTTCTTTTTTTTCAGCGAAACCCAACTGAAGGGCGTTATAGCCCTCCTTGTCCCGGGTTTTCTTCTGAATAACCACGCACGGCCCCATTTCCAAAACCGTCACATGGGTGGCCTTGCCGCTTTCCTCGAAGAAAGTGGTCTGGCCGACCTTTTTGCCAATCAGGGTTTTCACGCTGTCGCTCATCTCTTTTTACCTTTACAACTTGATCTCGACGTCCACGCCAGCGGGAAGGTCGAGTTTCATCAAAGCGTCGATGGTGCGCTGGTTGGGATTCACAATGTCCACCAACCGCTTGTGGGTGCGGATTTCAAACTGCTCCCTTGACTTCTTGTCCACATGGGGGCTCCTAAGCACGGTATAGCGATTGATTTCCGTGGGCAAGGGCACCGGGCCCAGCACAATGGCGCCTGTGCGCCGGACGGTCTCAATGATTTCCACCGTCGAACGGTCCAGAAGCCGGTGATCGTAAGCCTTCAACTTGATTCGGATTTTTTGACTCGTGGCCGTGGCCATTTTCAACCCCAATTTTTAATGTTTAATTCTTAAATTTTTGAATCCCGGAAATTCCAACCCGAACTTTGGGTTGAAATGGTCCATAACTTAAAACTCAAAACTTTTTTGTCGTTACTCAACGATCTGGGTGACGACGCCGGCGCCCACCGTGTGGCCGCCCTCCCGGATCGCGAACCGCAGTTCCTTCTCCATCGCCACCGGCACGATCAGCTCGATCTCCATCGTGATGTTGTCCCCCGGCATGCACATCTCCACCCCCTGCGGCAGCTTCACGCTTCCCGTCACGTCCGTCGTCCGGAAGAAGAATTGCGGCTTGT
>JASHNQ010000011.1 GCA_030041545.1 candidate division FCPU426 bacterium
TAGACCGCGGTCCATGGCTTGCCCGCCACCAAGGAGTCGTTCCTTACCACGCAATATTCCGGCCCTGGGATAGGCCGCAAATCGGGCGCGGCCCCGGGCCAAATGGGTATTTGCCGATGGCCCGGCGATGGCTGCCAAACCTTCGTCTGCGCGCGCGAATCCCCAAACACCAACACGAAACTGACAGCCAAAATCAAAGGTTTTATCAAATTCGCACCATTTCCTTGTGCTTCTGCCCGCCAAAGCTGCCTGTCCTCCAAGGCTTTTCGAAGGAGGATGGCGTAGGCGGGTCATAAAGGTACCACAGGCTCCCGTGGGGCTCCACCATCCGCCTTCGCCCTGGTACCACGGGCTATGCCCGTGGGGCTCCATTAGGCGCAGGCGCTTCAGGGATTGGGGGGAGGGCCTCCCTGCGCATGAGCTTCGGGAGGCGGGCTACTTTGGGGTTGATGGGCCCCAGGGAGGTGTTCAGCGGCTGAACACCTCCCTTTAATTCGTGAAGGCTTCACGAATTGAGCCTCGCCAGGGTCGGAATTCTTGGAGGCTCCAACAATTCACCCGGCCTTGTTTCCAATTATTCCTTGGGGAACCGGGGTACCCCAAAAACCCTTATTTTAATTCGGAACTATGCACTTGGCGTCGGTTCGCAGTTGGACGTTTATCCCCCTCTCCCTCGAGGGGAGAGGGCCGGGGTGAGGGTGATTTCATAGGTTTCACTGCACCCCTCACCCTACCCTCTCCCGCAAGGGGCGAGGGTTTTTGGAAACTGACGCCAAGTGCATAGTTCCGTAAATTAAAATAAGGGCTTTTTGAAGAATTTGCGGAAAGCCTTATTTTTTGAATCCTGCGGCGGGATTTTGGTATCGGGAAGGCAGACCCTATACCCTCCGCCGTCATTGCGCCCCCGCCAAACGGCCCTGGGCCCGCTTTAAAAAATCGCCGGCCTTAGGATAGTCCGGGTTCATCCCGAGGACCTTTTGGTAATCCGCAACCGCCTGGGCATACTTCCCCATGCGCTCATAAATGTATCCCCTTTGGAAAACCGCGTCCGGGTCGGTGGGCTTGGCCTGGATGGCCTTGTTGAAATCGGCCAGCGCCTTTTCGTTTTCTTCAAGGTCCCGGTAAAGGCAGCCCCGGTTGAAATATCCGTCCTCTTCCTGGGGCCCCAGCTCCACCGCCTTGTTGAAATCCGCCATGGCGTCCCCCAGCCGGTTGAGCTTCCAATAAACCCGGCCCCGATCCACATAAGCCAAAAAATACTCGAAGCCCATCTGGAGGGTCCGGTTGAATTCCTCCAGCGCTTCCTGGGAGCGGCCCAGTTTATAGAGGCAAAAGCCCAACTGGTAGGCGCAATAGGCGTCGTTGGGCTCCATGGCGATGGCCTGTTGGTAGGCTTGCAGGGCCGCGGCGAAATCCTTCCGGTATTGGGCCTCCACCCCCAAGTCCATGTAATGGCCGAAGACCTCCGTTAAAGTCATTTGGGCCGGGTCTTCCACCGGCAAGTTGACGACCCTGCCGGTCATCTGGCCCCGGTATTTGCTGTAGGTGGGGTCCTGGTAGAAGGCCGGGTCCACGAAAAAAGTCACCCCCCGGGCGTCGAAGCCGAAGGTTTTTGGGCGTCCCAGGATCCAAGCCAGGGCCGTGTTCAGGTCCACATCGTCGTTCACCGCCACCTTGAGGGGAAACTGGAAGCGGCCGGGCTTGTAATTGGACTGGACGTAGAGCCCCCTTTTCCCGTCGTAGTTTCCGACGGCCACGAACACCGACATCTTTTGGGGATCGGCCGTCGTCCCCTTTCCCAGGATAGTCAGGCCCCTTTCATGCAGGTAATAAAACCCGCTGATATAAGGCCGGGCGCAAAGCACCGAAGCGGCGGGGGCGGGGGCGGCGCCAAGGGCAGCCAGGAGGACCCCCAAGAGGATCCGGACGGTTGGCTTCATTAGGTTGATCCTGATTTTTTTTGACTAACCTTATTTTACAGTCCGCTCAAATGGGCCCGAAGATAATGGCCCCGGATGGACTCAACCGAATTTCCCGGATGACTTTACCCGGAAATATTGCCGGACGAGTTGGTGGTTCATTCCACCTGCCCCGATTTGGACAAAAGGGGGAGTTAAGGAGTTTAAAACACCCGAAGCCCCGTTTCAAAGGTAAATACGTTGTTTTGGACGTTGGGGCTGTTGACACCGGCCTGGGAAGCGTTGGTCAAGCCCATGTCGTCGCGGATTTCCAGCAACAGGGCATTCGATACCTCCATGCCGACACCCGCCTCGATCGACCATTCCGTGGAAGGGTAGGAAGCGGTTCCATTGAAGCTGGCCCTTTCATAGGACAAGGTCTCCGTGGGCCAGAGGGTCTGGGTCGAGGTTTCGTTCAGCAAAAACGCGACCGCGGGTCCGGCCAAGGCGTAAAGGCCCAAGTCCGGCCCCAGGGCCAGCCTTCCCTTGGCCATCAAGGGGATCTCCAGGTAGTCGTAGGCGTTATAGATGGAGACGCTGGTGATGCCGGTTACCCCATCGCTGACGACCAAGGCATTACTTGTGGTGTTTTGGGAGCCCTTTTGGATGAAATTGACCTCAGCCTGGAACCCCAAAAAGTCGGTCAGGAAAAGGTCGCTGAAGACGCCGCCCGAGAAACCCATAACGGATTGATAGGTCAAGTCCGGCATGGATGGGAGGTCCTGGGTGGCCGTGTCCAGCCCGGCCTTGAGGCCGAAGCCCAGGGATTGGGCCCAAAGCAGTTTCGCGCCCGCGAGGAGAAACAACAACAGTAGGAACAAAGCCTTTTTCGCGCGCATACATCCTCCTTGACAACAAAGCAAAAGCTTGTGGGAAAAAGAAGGTGGGTAGAACCGGTTCGTGAGCTCCATCCTGTGTAGACGCGTCATGACCCTAAGGTTTCCTTCCCGAAAGCGCGGGACGCCGTGTGGGGAGGTGTTTCGCGCGCCGGGAACAAACGCCGTGGAGGAATGGGGACCAACCCGGTTTTAATAATCCGGCTTCTCCCGGTGAAAGTAACGGGGGCGATAAAGCTCGCGGTGTTAATCGATGGGGATTTCTTTAACGAACTCTTGGTTCAAGTAAACCTGCGCGGAGGCCTGGCCGGTAACCTTGACGTCCAGCTCCACGTGGTCCTTGGGGGATTCCATCTTGTTGTAAATCGTCTGGGTGCCGGAACTGTCGAAAACATCGATCTGGAGGCGACGAGGGTTGCCGTCGGGCATGTCAAACTCGATTTTGGCCATACGGGTTTTCGGGTTTTCGTCGCTTTTCGAGCTAATCACGAAGGAAACGTTGTCTTTGGGCTGGACCTTGGTGCCGGGGGGAGGGATTTGGGAGAGGATGGTTTCCGAGTCCAGGTCGTCGCGCACCTCGCTTTGGATCTTCGCGATGGTGATGTTGACGGGCCTCAGGGACTTGAAGGCCTTTTCCAGGGGCTGGTTTTTCAGGTCCGGCATGATGTAGCTGGGCTGCGGCGGGCCGGCGGAAACCAGCAGGTCGACCTCGGTGTAGGAATCGGCCGTTTCCCCGGCGGGCGGCATTTGGGCCAACACCGTGTCCTGGGGCTCCTCCGAGACCATCAGGGATTCGCGCCCCGCCCTCAAGTGGGCCCCGGCCAGGGCGATCTGGGCCTGCGGGAAGGACATTTGCACGACCGGCGGGACCTTGACCATGGGGGCGCCCTTGCTCAAGACCACCTCCACGACCTGGCCCCGCTTGGCGTAGCTGTTGGCCCGGGGCATCTGCTCGCTGACGAGCCCCAAGGGCACGTGCTCGTCGTATTGGGACCGGGTCACCTTCAGGCGCAGGCCCTTGGAGGAAACCGCACTTTCGGCCTGGGCCTGGTCCATGCCGACGATCTTGGGCACGATCATGGGCTCGTGGAGCTGGGTGTAAAACATGGAAGCCAGGGCCGTGGCCAGGGTGATGCCGGTGAAGGAGGCCAGGAGCGACAGGGCGCGCTTCGTGAGGGCCTTCTCGGCGGGGGTCAGTTTGATTTGGGGCAAACGCATCTAAAACCTCTGAAAACCAAATTATGGATTTTGAATTTTAATTCAAAATTAAAAGCTTAAAATTCAAAAATTCGGTTTTGAGGTGTTTTCAAAACCGAGCTGCCCGCAGGCCGCGGCGATATCCACGCCCTTGCGTTCCCTCAGGAAAACCCTCATCCCCTTGGCCTTCAGCAAATCCCGGAAGGCCAGCACCTTGTCCTCGGCCGGCGAATCGAAGGGAAGCGTCGGCACGGGGTTGTAGCGGATCAGGTTGACCTTGCAAAGAAGGTCCTTGCAGTAGGCGGCCAGTTTCTCGGCGTCCCCGGGGCGGTCGTTGACGTCCTTTAAAAGGATGTATTCCAGGGTCACGGGCAGGCGCCGCACGAAGGTGTACTTGCGCATGAGCTTGCGCAGCTTGTCCAGGGGGTTGGAGCGGTTGATGGGCATCAAGCGGCTGCGGATTTCCGGGTCGGCGCTGTGCAGCGAGACGGCCAGGGAAACCGGCCAGTCGTCCTTGATGAAGCGGGCGATGTGCTCCAGGAGGCCCGAGGTTGAGACCGTGATGCGGCGGCGGCCCAGGTTGAGCCCCTCCGGGTCGTGCAGGATACGCATGGCTTTCTCGGTGTTCTCGTAGTTGTCCATGGGCTCGCCCATGCCCATGACCACCACGTTGTTGAATTGGGTTCCCGAATCCCGCTCCATGCCGACGATCTGGGCCACGATCTCGGCGGTGGTGAGGTTGCGCTGGAACTTGGGGATGCCGGTGGCGCAAAAGGCGCATTTCATGCGGCAGCCCGCCTGGGTGGAGAGGCAGGCCGTGAAACGGGAAGGCTCCCCTTCCTCGTCGCGGGCCATGGGAAGGAGCACGCTTTCCACCAGGGCGGCCTGGCCTTGAGCATCAGGGTCCCCGCCTTCGCCATCCTCCTTCGCCAAAACTTCTGACTTCGCTAAAGCTTCGTCAAACAAGTCGGGGGACAAGCCGGAGGACAGGCGGCTTCGGTGGGCAGGCAATCGCCAAAGATATTTGACGGTCCCGTCCTGGGAGGCCTGGCGGGTGTGAAGTTTCAAGGGGGAAAGGACGGCCTTTTCCTCCAATTCCTTGCGCAGTTCCTTGGACAGATCGGTCATCTCGCCGAAGCTCTTGGCGCGCTTTTGGTAAAGCCAGCGGAAGACCTGGACCCCGGTGTGGCGGGGCTGGCCCCAATCGCCCAAGAGGCGGACGAGTTCGGGGCGGGTGTAATCGTAAAATGGAACGGCCAAGGAGGAACTCCAGGGAATTATTTGCTAACAGCAAAGATCCAATTTTTTAAAGAGGAGCCAGTCTACCGAAGTTCCTAACCCCTTTAAAGATATAATCAGACCTTGTCAAAGCCAAGGCCGGACTGTTATCCTCATTTTCTTTCTTTGGGTATCGGCCACGGCCCGATGTAAGGAAATGAGGATCACACAGTTCTCCCTATTGGGGCCGGAGGCCCCTTAAAAATTTGAGGAACCGTGTAAAGACAGCTCACCGTTGACAGTCGACAGTCCACTGCAACGCCTTTAGGCTCTTGCTGTCGGCCGCCGACTGTTAACTGGTTTTAAAGGAACTTTAAAATGCCCAATCTACTCAAGCTGGGCCTGCCCAAGGGCAGCCTGCAGGAATCCACCTTCCACCTCTTCGCCAAGGCGGGGTACAAGATCTCCGCCACCTCGCGGTCCTATTTCCCGGGCATCGACGACCCGGAGATGAAGCCCATGCTCATCCGCGCCCAGGAAATGAGCCGCTACGTGGAGGACGGCACCCTGGACGTGGGAATGACCGGCCGGGACTGGGTCCTGGAGAACGGCTCCCAGGTGGTGGAAGTGGCCGAATTGATCTATGCCAAGGCTGGCCTGAGGCCCGTGCGCTGGGTTTTGGCGGCCCCGGCCAATTCCCCCATCAAGTCGGCCAAGGACCTGCAAGGCAAGAAGATCGCCACCGAACTGGTGAACGTCTCCAAGGAATACTTAAAGAAGAACGGCGTCACGGCGCACGTGGAATTCTCCTGGGGCGCCACCGAAGCCAAGCCGCCCGAACTGGCGGACGCCATCATCGAGGTCACCGAGACCGGCTCGTCCTTGAAGGCCAACAACCTCGTCATCCTGGAAACCGTCATGGAATCCAACACGGTGGTCATCGCCAACAAGGCCGCCTGGGCCGACCCCTGGAAGAAAAAGAAGATCGAGGACATGGTGCTCCTCCTCAAGGGCGCGCTGGCCGCCGAGGAAAAGGTGGGGCTGAAGATGAACGTGCCCCGCAAGAAGCTGGAGGCGGTCCTGAAGGTGCTGCCCTCCCTCAATTCTCCCACGGTAGCCGAGCTGCACGACAAGGACTGGGTGGACGTGGACACGGTGGTGGACGAGAAAATCGTCAGGGGGATCATCCCGAAGCTCAAGGACGCCGGCGCCGAGGGGATCGTGGAGTACCCCCTCAATAAGGTAATCCCCTAGAACAAGGGGTCAGGCATCAGGTGTCGGGTTTCAGTTTTTAATCTTAATTCTTCAACTAATACCTGACACCTGAGACCTAACGCCTGCCTTTCGAGGTTTTGGATGCCCACATCGGACGAACTGAACCGGGAAGCGGTCGACCTCTATAAAAACCACGACTTCGCCGGGGCCGAGAAACTCTACCGGCAGGCCATCCAGCTGGACCCCGCTTATTTCCCCTCCCAATTGAACCTGGGCATCCTCCTTTTTAAGGAAGGGCATTACGACGAAGCCATCAAGGAATGCACCAAGGCGGTCTCCCTGAGGCCCGACCATCCTTCCGCCCATTTCCACCTGGGCAACGCCTATTACGCCAAGATGTGGTGGGAGGAGGCCATGGTGGAATACGAGAGGGTCTTCCAACTGGACCCCGGCCACATCGACGTGCATTTCGCCCTGGGCGGCATCTACCTCAACCGCGGCTACCAGGAAAAGGCCGTGGAATGCTGGAAGAAATACCTGGAGTCGGCGCCGGCCGACTCCCCCAAGGCCAAGCTGGCCAGGGAGTACGTGGAGGGGACCCTGGCCAACAAGGTGATTATCGGGAAATACATCGCGGAGTAAAAAATCGTTTCACGATTTTTGGAACAATAGAGCAGTTGATCAGGCGAGAGGTGAGAAAACCCAGGCAAGACATCTTTCCCAATAAAAAAGGCAGGGAGAAATCTCCCCACCTTTTTTGCCGTTTTTACCAATACCTAAGACCTGATACCTGACACCTGCCTTAGTGCCAGTTGCCGTCCCCCTGGTCGTCGTGGTGGTTGAAGTGATGATCCCCCGGCCCGGGACCGGGATGGCGGTACTGGTCGTGGATATAGGCGTAGCTGCGCCCTTGGGCCCGCAACCGGATGATTTCATCCGGCGGGCGGTGGTAGTAATCGGAGGCGAAACGCAGGTTGACCATGTTCACGATGTCCGCGTCCACCAGCCGCGCCCTGCGGCCGCCCCGGTAATAGGCGTAGAATCCAGCGTAGGGCGTCCCCACCACGCTGCCGTGGATGGGAACGTAAAGCACGCGGCGCGGGTCCAAATGGTACCGGTGGAAAATGGCGACCCAGGGCATGCCGTGCGCCCTCTGGTTGATGATCACTCCCGGAGCCACGCCGGCCTGCTGGGCAACGAAGAAGACCACGGGCTGTTCCTCGTCGGGAATGTGCTGCTGCTGGCAGACGGTCACCTGGGCCGGGGGCGCGTTGTAATAGCTCCCGATCGCCAAGTGAAAGCTGTCGCCGCCAGCCCCCACGGAAACGCCCACCTGCACCTGGGCCTGCGCGTTTTGAACGGCCAGCGCCAAGCCCGCCCAAGCCAAGGTTAAAGCCAAAAGAATTTTTTTCATGCCTTTCTCCCTCCCCGTGTTTTTACGTCCTTCCTTTCGACGACCCCCCGTGGAAAAGTTTCGGCCCCTTGAGGAGGCCCCAAGCCTTGCTGACACCTTTGGCCGGAGGGGGCGTCTATAATAGTAAATCCCCGCCTGTCGGGGAAAGGGACTTGCCACTAGGCCATGAAATTTTTTGAAAAAGCGAAAAAGATTTCATGGCCCCAGCGGCCGGCCACTATTATCCTGGCTTTGCCGGCGCCACTTGAGGATGTTTCTCCCTTTGATTCTGGCCAGGCGGGGTTAGGGATTTCTAAGGAGGGACCGATGAAAAAATCAGTCACTTGGATGATGTTCTTGGCGGCGGCCGCTTGGGGGCCGTCGAACGTTTCAATGGCCCAGGATCAGCCGCCCGCGGGCGGGAACAACCAGTCCGCCACGGGCCAGGGAGCGGAGCCTGGAACGGGTGGCGGCATGATGGGCGGAGGTTTCATGGGGGGGTTGAAGGATAAGCTGGATTTAAGCGACGACCAGGTTTCCAAATTGAAGGATTTGTTGAAGGGCCAACAGGAAACCATGCGGCCTTTGAGGGACCAAGTAAGGGTTGATATGGACACCCTCCAGCAAAAGGTGGACGCCAAGGCCCCAGATGGGGACCTGAAAAAGGCTTTGGATGCCTTGGAAACCGACGAAAAGAACATCCAGGCCGCCCAACAAAAGGTGGAGGACGGGATCCGGGGAATCCTGACTCCCCTGCAGCGAGCCAAGTTTGTTTTAATGACCAGGGGGATGGGGATGAGGAACGGCATGCGGCAAGGGCGCCCCGGCGGCATGAACGGTCAAGGGAATAACGGCGGCCCCGGCGGCAACGGACAGGGCGCGGGGCCGGGAAGCGCCCCGCCGGCTTCCAACGGCGGCGGCGGGGACGGGAACAACATTTAACACCAGCGCCATGTCGCAATAACCGCTGTCATTGCGAGGAATAGCCGTCGATCCCCACATTTCCATAAATTTAATCAAGGAATGTGGGAGTTAATCCCATTTTCCATTAACTCTTTCAAAAGGATAAATGGGGCTAGGCGACTGATAACGAGGAAGCAACCTCAGTTCCAAAATAACTTCCTTGGGAAGAGGCTTATTTAGAACCTCTGCTATGAGGCCGTTCCGCAAGCCCCTGATAACCTACACCCACCGAGCCTTTGACTTTCTTTGGATTTCGTGAATTCCCACTGCTATTCGTGCTCAAGGCACAAGATAGGAATCCGACGACGTTCCCGATGGGAGCCACCACCTAACAAACGTGCTTTTGGGCACGGAGGCTCTTCGTGGTCATC
>JASHNQ010000012.1 GCA_030041545.1 candidate division FCPU426 bacterium
GGGCGGGGAACTGTGGACGGATGGTTTTTTCGTAGCAACAGTGGGAGAAGGCGGAAACGTGAATGTTATCCGTGAATACGTGAGAAAACAGGGGCAGCACGACCAAGTGAAGCAGCTAAAGCTTTTCGATTTTCGTCGTTAAGATACCCCGCGGCTTGCCGCGGGGAGAGTCATTAATAATTAGCCGTTCCACTTTACGATTTCAATTACCTTTTTGACATTTCCCACACATGCAACCCAAAGCGTGAAACATAACGTGAACTATGAAACAGTCCCAAAACAGAAAAATCATTGAATGGATATCCATATCCTGCAACTTATGAAGACTGACCCGCCCCAATCCTAAGTTTTCCCAACGGGACAAAAATACAAATCCTGGACCTCCACATGCAAAGGCAGGGCATTGCCGCCCTTTTTAAGATGGACAATGCCGTTGTCAGCCGGGCCATCAGGATATTGGGGGTCCTGGACGAAGCCAGCCGGAGGCTGGTTTTAGGGAATCTCCAAAAAACGGTGGATAACCAGGCCCCCTCCCAAAAACCGGATTTTGAGAGTCTCAAAAAAACGGGAACCAACTGGCTCATCAGCGAGAAAGCCCTATTTCGGTTGACCGACCTGGGATACCCCAAAACCCTTAAAGGGGGTGGGCTGGACCTCGCGGAAAGGGCGCTCCGGCGGCCTTGGTCCAACAAATGACCGCGCCTCAGGCTAAAAGCTGGTCGAGTGGGTTAAAAGGGGAAGCGGCCGGGAGATCACTGGATTTTAAGGGGTTTCAAAATCGGGCAACCCTCGTTTGCTATAATGACGGCAAGAAAAAGCCGGGGAAAAGAGGAAAGGTTCAAAAGTTTTTAAGGAGAATTGGCTATGGGCATCCAGGAATTAATTGAAAAAAAGAAACCCGAAATCTTAAAAATCGCCCATAAACACGGCGTGGAAGACATCAAGGTTTTTGGGTCGGTCGCCCGTGGCGAGGCCAAAGAAAACAGCGACGTTGATTTTTTGATTACGGCGGGTAACAAGGTAACCCCGTGGTTCCCCGGCGGCCTCGTCGCCGATTTGGAGGACCTTCTAGGCCGGAAGGTGGATGTGGTGGAACCCAAAGTCCTCCGGCCGGAAATCCGCAAAAACGTGCTTCACGAGGCCCGCCCCATTTGAAGGATGACCGCGCCTATTTAAATCACGTCTTGAAGAACGATTTGGACAAAAGGAAAGGCTGGCTCTGAAGTAGGCCCTGAAGAAGTAGGGGCCATTAAGTATATTCTATTGGCCGGACCCATGGTTCCTTCTTAAGGGTTATTTGGAAAAGGGAAGACCCAATAATTGAGGTTTAAACGGATTGAAAAAACTTAAGCTCGTTATTCCAGTTGTGGCTGTTTTATTAGCGGGGATTTTTTATTTAAAATGCGGTCTTTACACCATTCAACCAATCGGTGCTTATCCTGATGGAGGAACTTGGTTGGTTTGGAGAGAATCTGACGAACCATTTTTTAATTCTGCCGATGGATTTTGCTTGCGTCGTGTTGGGAGCGTTTCTCTTTTATCCAGGGGAATTGCTTTAGACCAAGCTCCGACAGATAGAATAATCTTAAAGTTTCCGTATTGGCACTTCGCTTATTTGCGATCAACTGGGGGAGAGGAGTTTGACAAATGAAAGTTGAAGACATCGAAATTCACACGGGCAGTGTTGACAAAGAATATAAATCATTGGGAGAAGTGACAGCAAAAATTACAAACGTTGGAATGGCCGCTTTTTGGAAGCCAACAATTGAAGAGGTTAATTCAAGGCTTAGAGAAAAAGCTTTGGCAATGGGCGCAACCGCAATAATAAACGTCTCTTACGATCGAGGAGTGATTTTAAAATCGTTGGCTGCGACTGGAACAGCGGTGGTATTCGAATCTGATGAAAGAGACTGTCCTTTTTGCGCCGAAAAGATAAAAATCAAAGCTATAAAATGTAAACATTGCGGAGCAAATTTACCAACAGAAACGGTTAAATCCCAAAAGAAGAAAGAGGAGAATTGGGATCCCGGAATATAGCGTTAAAAGAAAAAATGAGCCTGGCCTTTAGAATATAGTTTGCGCTTCCGGGCTAATTCTATTAAGAAGTCTTGGCCATCTCGTCCTAGGGGAAGAACCGCAGGAAAATATTGACGTCCACGAAAACCTTTTTTACTTATGGCCCCGCTGGCGAGACGCAACGGCTTTCATCATTTCCTTCTTTTGAAACAAAGGAACACTTAAAGCGGAAAATGTTCCTTCCTTCCTTTTGCTATAATAGGCACATGGAAAAGACCATCAAGAAATTGAGGTTGGGGGAGGAATCGCCGAGGGAAGACTTGGCCTATTGGTTGAGCCGTCCACCGGAGGAACGGATCGGGGCCATGGAGGTTTTGCGGAGGGAATGGTTTGGAAATTCAACCCGACTTCAAAGAACTGCTCGCGTTATTAAATCAAAACAAGGTTGAATATATCGTCGTCGGGGCTTTCGCCATGGCCTTCCATGGGGCGCCCCGTTTTTCCGGCGATATCGATATTTATGTCCATCCCACCCCGGAGAACGCCCGGCGCGTCACGGCCACCCTCCGCGATTTTGGTTTCGGTTCCTTAGGGCTGAAAGAAGAGGATTTCGACCGGCCCGGCCAAATCATCCAACTGGGCCGCCCGCCCGTCCGGATCGACCTGATTACCTCTATTTCCGGCGTCACCTGGGAAGAAGCCCACGCGGGGAAGGCCCCCGGCCAATACGGCGACATTCCCGTCTTTTATTTAGGCCGCAAGCAATTCATCGCCAATAAGCGGGCTTCGGGCCGCAAGAAGGACCTGGCCGACTTGGAAGCCCTTGGCGAAGACTAACTACCACCTAATTAATTATCTATGACCACTCAAAACCCTGAATCATCCGCCCTCGCCGAATTCCTGCGGAAATACCCCTGGCCCGAGGATTGGGCCAGGCGGGGTCCCACCCTCAATTACCTCCACACCTACGACCTCAACACCACTCCCGACAAGCTCTGGCCCTACCTGGCGGACGTCTCCGCCTTCAACAAGCTCATCGGCCTTTCCGAAATGAAGTTCACGGAAAAGGAAGGAAAGGCCTATGGCTGGTCCAAGACACCGGCGGGCGTTCTGGCCTGGGAGGAACTGCCCTGGGAGTGGGATTTCGGCCGCTCCATCGCCCACGCGCGCCTGTATTACAAGGGTTACCTCAAGGTTTTCCGCGCCCGCTATATCGCCGAACCCATCCTCCGCCAAGGCTTCGGAGGGCAGGCTTCCGGTGAAAACCGCCTCAAGCTCACGGTTTATTTCGGGGTGGTGCCCGCCAACCTTTGGGGAAAGATCACCGCGGGCATCTTCTTCCCGGGCTTGAGGGAAAAGTACCGCAAGGCCTTCGATACCCTCATCCCCTATATTCAAAAGCAGCAAAAACTTCTTTCCACCAGCCGTCCCATCGTCTTTGCGCCGGAGGTCCAGAAACGGATGGAAAAGGCCGGGGAAAACCTGGCCGCCCAGGGGGTGGCTCCCGCCCTGGCCCGAAAGATAACGGACTTCCTGCGCAGCGCGCCGGAGGAGGATTTGGTGCGCATCCGGCTAAAGCCCCTGGCGAGGGACTGGGCCCAGGGCGACAAGGACCTGTTGGAAGCCTTCTTGAGGGCCACCCGGGAGGGGCTTTTCAACCTGACCTGGGACGTGATCTGCCCCCACTGCCGGGGGGTTCGGTCGGAAATCGGCAACCTGGGGCAGCTTCCCGAAAAGGGCCACTGCGCCGTGTGCCAGGTCGACTTCGACGCCACGGCGTCCAACGCCCTGGAAGTGACCTTCCACGCCCACTCTTCCATCCGCCCCGTGGAAAAGCGGCTTTATTGCGCGGCCGAGCCGGCCACCAAACCCCATATCCGCGTCCAAAAGTCGGTCCCGCCCGGAGGTGAATTGGCGCTGCCCACCCTCCTGGGCGAGGGCCGCTACCGCTTAAGGATCCAGGGGCGGCGGATTTACAACCTCTTGGACGTGGACCCCACTACGCCCGACCTTCTTCGACAAGACCCCGGAGGGCCAGTCGGGCTTCGAGGGGAAGGCGGCACGATGGAAACGCGTATCGAATGGCCCGACACGTTGGCCGGGGCCAGCCTCCAAAGCGGGCTTTTCCCCACGGTGGTGCTGAAAAACACATCCGGGGAACCCAAGACTTTCATCCTCGAGGAAAACAAGGCCGACCAGGACGCCCTGCGGCCCGTGGACCTTTTCTCCTTCCAGGGTTTCCGCGACCTGTTTTCCCAGGAGGCACTGGCTGCGGACATCAAGCTGGAGATCGGCGTGCAGACCATCCTCTTCACCGACCTGGTGGGTTCCACCCAGTTTTACGAGACCGAGGGCGACACGGTGGCCTTCGCGGAGGTGAGGAGTCATTTCATCAAGGCCTATGGCGCGGTGCGGGAGGAGGGCGGCGCGGTGGTCAAGACCATCGGGGACGCGGTCATGGCGGCCTTTTCCAGGCCCGTGGACGCGGTCAAGGCGGCGGTGGAGCTCCAGAAATACTTCAATGGGAAAAACCCCGGAACGCGCCTCAGGCTGCGCGTGACCCTGAACACCGGCTCTTGCCTGGCGGTGAACCTGAACAGCAATATCGATTACTTCGGCAACACGGTCAACTTGAGCGCCAAGATCCAGGCCGTGGCCGGGGCGGGCCAGGTGGGGTTCACCGAGGGGGTCTACCACGACCCCGAAGTGAGGAAATACCTGGAGGCGGAGAAACTACCCGTGGAAAAGCTGGACTTCGAGATGAAATGGGCCAAGAAGACCCTGCCGGTTTACCGGGTGGAAATTAAGAGCCTCTGCTATGAGGCCGTTCCGCAAGCCCCTGATAACCTACACCCACCGAGCCTTTGACTTTCTTTGGATTTCGTGAATTCCCACTGCTATTCGTGCTCAAGGCACAAGATAGGAATCCGACGACGTTCCCGATGGGAGCCACCACCTAACAAACGTGCTTTTGGGCACGGAGGCTCTTCGTGGTCATC
>JASHNQ010000084.1 GCA_030041545.1 candidate division FCPU426 bacterium
GTAAACTGGATCCATGGCGTGTTCCGCGTCGATGAACACGGCGGTACCGCCCGCTTTTTGGGCCTCGGCCACGATATGGAGGGTGAGGGTGGTTTTGCCCGAGGATTCGGGCCCGAAGATCTCCACGATTCGGCCCCGGGGTACCCCCCCGATGCCGGTGGCGATATCGACCGAGATGGCGCCGGTGGAGATGGACTTCACGTCCTGCACCTTGGCCTCCCCTAGCCTCATGATGGCCCCTTTGCCGTGTTCCTTTTCCACCTGCAGGATCGCGTTATCCAGCGCTTTTTGCTTCTCGTTCACCATTGCCTTCTTCTCCTTGTTCTGGCCCGTAAAAACGGGATTTACTAAGGTTTTATATTTCGGGGTGCCACCTTCCCTCCTGGGAAGGCGGGGTAGGAAATGTCCTACGCGGGACATCCTAAAAGCCCGCCAGTCCCGAGTCAAGAAAAAAGTATACTAGTGTATACTTTTTTGCGGGACTCATCAAGTTTCCCCCTGGGGGAATTTAAGGGGGAGTTAGATTCTAAGCCTTCTACGGCAAAGACTAATACCCCCTCAATCCCCCTTTTTCGAAGGAGGAAGTTTTGAAACCTGTGCATCCCTGGCATCCGTTATGCACTACTTTTGGGTGTGAACTAAATGAGACGTTTGTCCGTCTGAATAGATGGAAGCGTCCCAAAGGTAAGGGTTATGAGCCGGAGAATAAAGAACTTCTCAGCTAAAATTATCCTGGATTTCATGGCCTTTTTGGCCATGTCCGCCGCTTACTTGGTAGGCCGAACCCTGCCAGGCTCTACCAAGCACCGTGATAGGATGATTTAAAACCGCCAACCTGCCAGTTTTCAACCAAATCCCTCTTTTAAACAAACATCCTGGGGTCCCTCACTCCCAGGTTTTCCTTGGAGAAAAACGGTTCGCCGGTCGGCATGCCGATCATGGCTCCGAAATAGCGGTTCATGACGTTGATATGTTCCAACGCCCGGCTGCCCGGCTTCTTGGTGAACTGGCTCTCATAGCAGCGTACGGCCGCAAGCTTCCTGTCATGGTAAAGGGAGGTATCCACTATGAACGAAGGCTGCACGTTGGGCCGTAGGTGGGAGCACAGGTGGTAGTAAAATTTGGGCGGATACCAAGGTTCGCCCTCCATGTCGGTTTTGACCAGCTTGGCCCAGAAACGGGCGGCTTGCACCAGTTCACTGGCCCCCCAATGGTCGGGATGGGCGTCTATCCAATAGGGGGCAAAAACGATAGCGGGCTTGTAACGGCGCATCACCTCGGACACCTTTCGGCGGGCCTGGAGGGTGTCCATCAGTTCCCGGTTTTTGAGGGGCAGGATGAGATAATCGTCCAGTCTCAGCATCCGGGCGGCGGCCGCGGCTTCCTTCAGCCGGGTCTTATGGTTGCCGTAAGGGGTCGGTTCCCCGTCGGTCAAATGGCACACCACCACCTTGGCCCCTTGGGCTTTCAAGGCCAGAAGGGTTCCACCCATGGCGATTTCCACGTCGTCGGGATGGGCCCCAAAGGCCAGGACGTCCACGAGGGCCCCGCTGTCGGAACCCTGCCCTGAGCCAAGCCGAAGGGCTGGCGCCACAGTTTCAAAGGTTTGGATTTTCTTTTTCACGCCTGAACCTCCCCAAACCCTTCGATAAACCCGCGGCTTACCTGCGGTGAGCCTGTCGAACCGCTCAGGGTCTGCCTCAACCCCTCGATAGGCCCGCGGCCTCCTCGGGGTTCAGCCCATTCAAGGTGGCCTATTTCACCAATGGGCTGAAACAAAAAAGGCCCCGGCTTTAACGCCGGGGCCTTTGGAATAGGTGTCGTATTAGGCTCCCGTCTTCACGACGTTCGCCGCCTGCTTGCCCTTCGCCCCCTGCACGATCTCAAACGTCACTTCTTGCCCAGCCGTCAGGGTCTTGAACCCGTCGCCCTGGATGGCCGAGAAATGGACGAACACGTCCTCCCCGCCCTCCTGTTCGATGAACCCATACCCCTTGCCGGCGTTGAACCACTTCACGCGCCCGGTTGGCATCTTTCCGACCCTTCCTTTTCTGCATCGGTATTTCCCTTGCCCGCCCCAGTAGCCCCCCTCCGTCGCGTTCCTGTTGCAGGGATGCCGACTCAAGATGCCGCCGGCGGACAAGCCCATCGCTACTGATGCTTACAACGATGTCAGGTCAAGTTTAAGGGAAAGAACCTTTGATTTGCAATGTCTTTCCCCTTGTGCTTCCCACCGCATCCCGATGTTCCTGAATCCTCGGCTCACGCATGAAAGCCATAGCGGTTGAGGACCTGTTTTTATTTTGCCGAAGGCTTGTTGTCTTCGGCTTGAAAGCTTACCCTTTCCTTTTAAAATGAATTCGTTTCCGTTCCTGGAGAAATCTTGTCCTTTTTCGCCGACCTGCACATCCATTCCAAATACTCCCGCGCCACCAGCAAGGACCTGACCCTGGAGGAACTGGCCTATTGGGGCCAGCTCAAGGGCCTCGCTTTGATCGGCACGGGCGATTTCACCCACCCGGCCTGGCTCAAGGAAATCAAGGAAAAGCTGGTTCCGGCCGAACCGGGTCTTTTCCGGCTTCGGCCCGACCTGGAACAAGCCATCGAAAAAAGACTTCCCGCCGCTTGCCGTGCGCCCTTGCGTTTCGTGTTACAGGTTGAAATCTCCACTATTTACAAAAAGGGAGACCGCACCCGTAAGGTGCACCACCTGGTCCTGGCGCCGGACTTGGAAAGGGCCGAAACCATCATCGCCAAGCTTTCCAAAATCGGAAACCTCAAGTCGGACGGCAGGCCCATCTTGGGGCTCGATTCCCGCCATCTCCTGGAAATCGTGCTGGAAGTGGGCAATGGTTCCTTCCTCATTCCCGCCCATATCTGGACTCCCTGGTTTTCGGCCCTGGGCTCCAAATCGGGTTTCGACTCCATCCAGGAATGCTACGCGGACCTGGCCCAACACGTTTTCGCTGTGGAAACCGGCCTCTCCTCGGACCCGGCGATGAACTGGCGGCTTTCCAACCTGGACCGCTACCGCCTGGTTTCCAATTCCGACGCCCATTCCGCGCCCAACCTGGGCCGGGAGGCTACGGCCTTTGACACGCCGCTGGATTATTTCGCCATGCGTCAGGCCCTTGAAACCGGGCAGGGCTATGGCGGCACCGTGGAATTCTTTCCCGAGGAGGGAAAGTACCACTTCGACGGCCACCGCAAGTGCGGCATCCGGCTGACGCCCGGGGAAACCAAAGCCAACAAGGGGCTCTGCCCCCACTGCGGCCATCCGGTGACGGTCGGCGTGCTTTACCGTGTCTGCGAACTGGCCGACCGGCCTGAGGGCTTCAAGCCGGAAAATGCCGCGCCCGTGCACCACTTTGTCACCCTTCCCAGCATCCTTTCGGAGGTTCAGGGGTCGGGTTCCGCCAGCCAGGCCGTCCAAACCGCGTACCACCAACTGCTGCAACAATGGGGTTCGGAATTTTTCATCTTGGACCGTCTCCCGTCCTCCGACTTGGAAAAATCCGGCTTTTCCCTGCTTTCCGAGGCCCTTCGGCGGATGCGCGAAGGTAAAGTTGTTACCGAACCTGGCTATGACGGTGAATACGGCGTCGTAAAGCTGTTTAAGGACAGCGAACTAAAGTCCTCTTCCCTTTTCACCGTGCCGGAAGGCGTCTCAAGGAAAGAACCCAAGGCTCCTCAAAAGCCCGCTCCCAAGGTTGCGCCCGCCGCCCAACCCCGGCAAAGCCCCGCCTTGTCCCCTGCCGGTTTGGACGCGGAACAGGAAGCCGCGGCCGAGGTTGCCAAAGGCCCGCTGCTGATCCTGGCCGGCCCCGGCACGGGCAAGACCCGAACCCTGACTCACCGCATGGCCCGGCTGGTTTCAGAAAAACGCCTCCAACCCGGCCAATGCCTGGCCATCACCTTCACGCGCCGCGCCGTGGAGGAAATGAAGGAACGGCTGGAAAAACTCCTGCCCGCCCAAGGCGCGGCCTTCCCGGTGATGACCTTCCACTCGCTCGGCCACCTGATTTTGCGGGAGAATGAGAAGCTTTTGGGCTTTCCCAAGCCCTTCAAAGTGGCTTCCGTGGAGGAACAGCTCCGGCTGCTGAAAAAGCAGGGGCTTTCGGAACGCAAAGGACGCCATCTTCTAAAGGAAATTTCCCAGTCCCAAAGGTCGCAGTCGGCCGGTGAAGGATTGCCGGAGGATTTGAAAGACGCTTACCGGGCCTTCCAATCGGAAATGAAAAACCGCTCCTGGGTCAGTTTTGACGGCCTCATCGCCTTTTCCGTCCAACTGCTCCAGGAACACCCCAAACTCCAGCAACATTACCGCCAACGCTGGCCTTGGGTTTCCATTGACGAGTTCCAGGACGTGGACGCGGGCCAATATGCCCTGGTCCGGCTCCTGGCGCCGCCTTCCGGTAATGTCTGCGCCATCGGCGACCCGGACCAGGCCATTTACGGGTTCAGGGGAGGCGACGCGGGCTCTTTCACGCGCTTCGCCAACGACTTCACCGGCTGCCAAACCCTGCGGATTTCCCAAAACTACCGGTCGGTGAAGCCCATCGTGGAAGCCTCCCTTCAGGTCATCGCGCCTTCCTCCCGGGTGGAAGACCGCGTCTTAAGGGCCGTGATCAACGACCCGACTCCCATCACGCTCAATGCCTCGCCCACCGAGCGTTCCGAGGCCGAGTTCGTGGTGAAAACCATCGAGAAATTAATCGGCGGTTCGGGGTTCTTTTCCATGGACAGCGGCCGGGTGGAATCCCACGAGGGCGCGTCAGCGTCGCTTTCTTTCTCGGATTTCGCCGTGCTTTACCGCACCGACGCCCAATCCCAGGCCCTGGTGAAGGCCCTCTCGAACTCGGGCCTGCCCTTCCAAAAGCGCTCCCACGCCGGCCTGAACGATTCGCCTTTTGTCCAAGCCCTGCTGGACGACTTGGCCCACCCGGACGAAACCAAAACTTTTCACCAGGCTTTCGAGGAAGCCTTGCTGGAAGCCGGGAAAATGGAGCAAGCGGACCCGGCCATAGGAGAGGCCTTGAAATCCCTGGCCGCGCGCTGCAAGGGCTTCGAGGAATTCGCCTCCCAGCTGGCCTTGGGGTTGGACGCCGATCTTTGGGACCCCCGCGCCGACCGGGTCTCCCTCCTGACCCTTCACGCCTCCAAGGGCCTGGAGTTCCCCGTGGTGTTCATCGTGGGCTGCGAGGACGGCCTCCTGCCCCTGAAATGGGGCGATTCGGAAGGGGGAGATATCGGGGAGGAAAGGCGCCTGCTTTTCGTGGGTATGACCCGGGCCCAAAGGCGGCTTTACCTTTGCCGCGCCCAAAAGCGCCTTTGGCGGGGAACCCCGCGGGAGATGGAGCCGTCCCCTTTCCTCCGGGAGATCGAGGAGAAGCTTTTGGAGCGCTCCGCCGACAAGCTCAAATCCAAACCCAAACGCGACCAGCTCAAGCTTTTCTAAAACAAAACCAATTAACCAAGCCTTATGGTTTCCTATCGGGCGGCGAAGCAGGCGTCATTTTTACGCCACCGGCCATCATGCTGGCGATGAAGGCCGATAGCACGTTGTTGGAGCCGCCGTTCCCGTCGCCGGAAACCACGATATCCGGCGTGATCTTGATCTTTCCCTCGGACACCTGTTTCATGATCTCGATGATGGAAAGGGGCTGCTGCCCAAGGGCTTGGGCCTGTTTGGCGTAGGCCTCGGCGGTCGCCTGGCCCGTGGCGCGGATTTTCTCGCCCTCCGCCTTGCCGACCGCCTCCACCCCCGCCGCGATGCCTTCCTGCTCCAGCTTGATGGACTGGCCCTTGCCCTCGGCCAGGATGATGGCCTGCTGTTTCTGCTGGGCGGCGATCTGCACGTCGATTTCGGCTTTCACCAGGCTGGGCTGCAGGTCGGCCTGGGCCTTGGTCTTTTCCATCTCCCGGCGGCGCCCCTCGGTTTCCTGCTGGGCGTCGTACATGGACATCTGCTGGTTGGCCACCACCTTGTTGGTCATGGTCTCCATCAGGCGCTCGGGCAGCTTGATCTGGCAGATGAGAACGCTCACGCATTCCACGTGGTATTTGGTGAGCTCGTTCATGACGTGGTCCTCGGCCTTGCTTTGCTCGTCGTGCCGGTCCTGCATGAACTTCATGGCTTCCGATGAGGAGGCCTGGTTGCGGAAGGAACTGTCAATGAGGGGATGCACCACGTGCTCGATCAGGTTTTCGATGGTGCCGATGCGGGCCACCATATGGGGCGCCTGCTCGGGCTGGACGCGCAGGATGACTTTCACTTCCACCGTCATCTCAAAGCCGTCCTTGGAGACGATGGACAAGGGGTTGAAGACCCGGGGCGTTTGCGCCGTATTGACCTCCGAGGCCCAGTCGATGGTGATGTTGGTGGTGGGGATGATGTAGGGCGTGAAGGCCAACTTGTTCAGGTAGTAGGTCCCCGGCCCCAGCACCTCCCGTTGGATGCCCCGGAAGCCCGCTTCCACCACGTAGCGCTCCATGCCATCCTTGAGTTGGTCCGGAGTGGAGGTCACCTTGGGGTCGGCCGCGGCAATGACCGGGTCTTTTCCGATATTGGAGACGATCACGCCTACCTCGCCACGCTGGACCATGAGCACGTCGTCCAGGGCCATGGTGAACATGTAGGGGTTTACGTAATAAGTGCCCGGCCTCAAGAAATCCAGCTGGGGGCCGCGCTGGCCGTTGTTCGAGAGGAAGGCGGCTGCGTCCTGGAAGTCCCGGTGGCCTGGGGTGGCCCGGGCCACGTATTCGGTGGCCGGCAGGGGTTCGCCGTCCTTGGCCGTCACCAGGCCCACTTTCTTGGTGGGCACCACCGTGGCGTCCTGGATGGTGATCTGGAAGAGCTTGGTGTTGACGCGGTAGGTGCCGGGAAGCAGCACGTCGATCTGCGGCCCCTTTTGGCCGCCGGCGGCCAGGAAAGCCTGGCCGTTCTGGAAGTTGTCGTGGCCGTCAACCTTCTTGCCCAACAGGCGGCCCGGGCTGATGGGCTCGCCGTCCATGGCCACCACCACCCCCACCTTGTTGTTGTCCACGTTCACGGCCTGCACCTTCTCCACGCGGAAAAGGTAGGGGTTGACGCGGTAGAGGCCCGGCGGCAGGATTTGCACCTGGGGGCCCTTTTGTCCGCCGTTCCTTAAGAAGGCCTCGCCGTCCTGGAACAGGTTGTGCTGGGGCACCTCGCGGGCGAAGATATGGCCGGGGTCGACCGGCTTGCCGTCGATGGATTCCACCAGGCCCACTTCCGTCTCGCCGATGGTGATCATGTTGCTTTTGGTCACGCGGTAGATGAAGGGCGTCAGGACATGGAGCCCCGGCCCCAAAAGCCTGGCCTGCACCCCCACCTCGTCCGCCATGGCCACGACCCGCCCCTGGGGCATGTGCTTGCCGAACAGCCGCCGCTCCAAGACCGCGATCTGGGTGCCGCCCACGATCACGATGGTGTTGAAGGCCACGACCAGGAGCAGAAGCCCCGCGGCGATGGCCGCGAAAAACAGTAAAGTGAAATCCATATCCAACCTCCTCCAAAATCGGGTGACAGCTCACGGTTGATAGATCACAGCAAGACGCCAAGAAACCTTGCCGTTCCTGTGACCTGTCGACTGTGACCTGTGAGCTACCGTTACTCTTCTTCGTCCTCGGGTTCGTCCACAAGTTCGATGGCCTCCACCGAGCCGAAGGGGTACATGCCGTCCACCTGGCCGTTGGGCTTCTTGACCACGTAGTGGGCGGTGTTCCCCACGGCCACGGCCTCGATGGTGCAGCCGGGTTCGTGGTCATACTCGTCATCCGGACGGTCGATGATGTAAACCTTGTAGTAGGGTTGGAACTTGCTGGAAATCTTTCCGGCGGGTTTCGACTCTTCAAACAAACTCATAAATACCTCCATCAATAAAATACGCCTCTAAAGCAACCCTCATCCTACATCTTCCATCGTGGCATGAAGAAACTTTTTTGGGAAGCGGTTGGCGGGGAATGGCTTTTAGGATCCCGGCCGTTGAAAATTTACCCCGGTTTAACTTTTCATTTACGCCTTGAACCGTTAACTTGAACCGCAGAAATGCGAATCGCCTATTTCACCGAAAGCCTCCCGCCCCTGACCGACGGCGTGGCCCGCACCTTCACCCGCTTGGCGGAATACCTCAACAAGCGGAAAATCGACTTCCTCTTCTTCTGCCCCATGCTGCCCAAGGAAAAAGAGCCTTGGCGCGACCGCGTCATCCACGTTCCCTCGGTGGCCTTCCCGCTCTACCGCTATTACCGCGTGGGACTGCCCAATCCCTTCCGGCTGACCCCCATCCTGGACAAGTTCGACCCCAACATTATCCAGGTTGCCGCGCCCACCCCCATGGGCATCTTCGGCCAGAATTACGCCCTCAAACACAAGATCCCCTGCGTCTCCAGCTATCACACCCACTTCGTGGATTACTTTCCCTACTATAAATTCCGCTGGGCGGAGGACTGGGGATGGAGTTTTATGCGCTGGTTTTACAACCGAACCCAGGCCGTATTCGCGCCGAGCCACGACACCGTTTCCGAACTAAGGAAGAGGGGCTTTGAGCGGCTGGAGCTTTGGCCCCGCGGGATCGACCGCACCCGATTTTCCCCGCGGCTGCGCAGCGATGCCCTCCGGAAAAAGCTGGGCCTTGGCAGGGAAAAACTCCTTCTTTTCGTGGGGCGCATGGTCCAGGAAAAGGGGCTGGACGAGCTTTCCCACGCGGTCCTGGCCTTGAGAAAGCAGGGTTACCGGTTCCACCTGGCCTTCGCCGGCGACGGTCCCTACCGGAAGGTGATGGAGGAACGCCTGCCGCAGGACCACTACTTCGGCTTCATCCAGGGCCGGGAACTTCACGAGCTTTACGCCTCCTCCGACCTTTTCGTGTTCCCCTCCACCACCGAAACCTTCGGCAACGTGGTCTTGGAAGCCATGGCCTCCGGCCTGCCAGTCGTGGGCGCGGCCCAAGGAGGTTCCCTGGACCTGGTGCAACCCGGCGTGAACGGCCTTTTGGCCCAGCCCCTCGACGGGGATGATTTCGCCCGCCAGGTCAAAAACCTCCTGGACAACCCCAAGGCCGTCAAACGCATGGCCAAAGCCGCCCTGGAAACCGCCGCCCGCTTCCATTGGCCGGTGATCAACGGCAGGCTTTTAAGTCACTGCCAATCCTTTCTCATGGCGAAGACCTAGGCAAGTTCCAAGGCCCTTCATTTCACAAAGCTTTAACACGGACCGGTTGCCATGGCTTGCCTTCCCAACGAAAATAAACCCCACTTTCCACAACGAGGGTTCCCATGAAACAGCCTTGTTTTCTTCTGGCGCTTTTACTGGCTTTGGGCGGCGGCTTTTCCCCCGCTCGGGCGGACGATGACGACCTGCCGGGCCTGGACGTTCCGGGCCAAGAGCAAAAACTCAACGCTGAGCTCTGGCGATTCGCCAAGAACACCTCTTACGAGGCGCTCCAACAGACCCTGGACGCGGATCACCAGGAATCCGGGAAAAGCATCCCCACCGAGGTCCGGCTTCCCAACGGCTGGCGCATGGCGCCCGTCGGAAGCCAAGTGGAAATCGGGCGCTATCCCCTGGTCGTCGTCCCCTTCTCAGGCAACCTGGTGGTTTTGAACAACGGTTATTACGTGGAAACCAACCCGGAAATTTCCGTCCTAAGCGGCGACGGCTCCCAAGTCCTCAAGACCCTCACCGTTCCTTCCCTTTTCCCCTGCGCCAAGGCGGGCCCCGACGGCATCCTTTACGTCAGCGGCGGCTACAACCAAACCATCCGGGGTTACAACGAAAACTTCGAGGAAGTGCGGGATTTCACGGTGAACGGCTTCACCTCCGGCCTGACTTCCGTGGACCCCAACACCCTGGCCGTGGCCTATCTGTTGATGGATGACAGCAAGGGCGGCTACAAGAGTGAGGGCCGCCTGGCCCTGGTGGACACGCGCACCAACGAGGTCAAGGACGAACTCAACTGCGGGCGGATGCCCTATGCCCTGGAATTCCAGGACGGCAGGCTTTTCGTGAGCCTTCTGCAGGACAACCGGGTGGCGGTCTATTCGGCCAGTGGCGGGCGGCTTAAGTTTTTAAAAAACCTTCCCGTAGGGGCGGCGCCCAGCGCCTTCGCGGGCGACCCCCGGCGCCACCGCCTTTACGTGATGAACCAGAATTCCGACGAAATCACCGTGCTCAATACCCTCACCCTCAAAGCCGAAGCCGTTTGGAGCCTGCGCCAAAAGGGCTTCAAATTCGGCGCGGCCCCGACCTCGGGCTTGGTGGAGGGGAGGCGCCTTTTCGTCACCCTTTCCCGCATGAACGCCCTGGCCGTGGTGGACGTGGGTAACGGCCGCGTGCAAGGCTATATCCCCACCGGTTGGTACCCCACAGCCGTCACAGGCGACGGCCGGAACCTTTACGTCTTGAGCGCCAAGGGCATCCACGAGCGCCGGCCCAATCCCAACGGTCCCCAACCCACTAAACAGCGGGAGGAACCCGGCTACGTGCTGACCCTCCTGAAGGGCTCGCTGGGGACCGTGCCCCTTGCGGATGTGGATTCAAAGCTGCCGGCTTGGACCGAAACCGTCACCCATGCCTCGCCCCTTTTCAACCCGGCCCAGGGCTTCCAACTGCCGATCAAGTATGTCTTCTATATAATTAAGGAAAACCGCACCTACGACCAGGTTTTGGGCGACCTGGGAAGGGGCAACGGCGACAAGGATCTCTGCATCTTCGGCTGGGACGTGACCCCCAACCACCACGAACTGGCCAGGGATTTCGCCAACCTGGACAATTTTTACGTGGACGGGGAAATCAGCGTGCTGGGCCACAGCTACACCACCAGCGGCTACGCCAGCCCCTTCCTGGAATGGCTGGGCATGAATGATTACTCCGGCCGCATGGGCGCCAAGGGCGCCGCCAACCCCCGCAAGAACGAGGATTTCTGGCCCTTCGGCACCGTGCCCTACACCTTTTCCCCCGCCTACCTTTGGGACGCCATGGACGCCAAATCGCTGGATTACCGCATTTACGGCGAGGATTACATCTTTTACTGCAAACCCTACCGCCTCTTGACCGACAAGTTCGGGGAGGACAGCCCCCTGGCCCGAAAGTGCTACGACCGCCTCATGGCGATTTCCAAGGACAAGGCGCGGGACACGGCTTTCCAGGAACTGGTGAAGGATGACGCGGGGAGGAACGGCTCCCCGGGGGACTGCCTCAAACTTTTGGAGGATCCGGCGTTCCTCCATAAATTTTCCAAGTTTTACGTGGGGGATGACAGCCTGGCCCAGGCCATCGGGGCCGACCCGGGGTTCAAGGCCCAATGGGCGGCTTTCCTTTACCACTGTTCCTTCGACTTTTTAGGCTGGGACCTGACTTACTCGGACTTGAAGCGCGTGGCCGTCTGGCAGGGCGACTTTAAGCGGCAGGTTAAGGAAAACCGGGTCTTCCCATTCCAATACCTTTGGCTTCCCAACGACCACACGGCGGGCCTGGATCCCAAGTCGCTCAACCCCTACCAGTTCGTGGCCCAGAACGACGCGGCGGTGGGGGCGGTTTTGGACACCTTGTCCAAGAGCCCTATCTGGAAGGAAAGCCTGGTGGTGGTCATCGAGGACGACTCGCAAAACGGCCCCGACCACGTGGACGCCATGCGCAGCTTTTGCCTGGCCGCCGGCCCTTACGTGAAACGCGGCGGCGTGGTGGTCAGCGACCTTTACGACCAGCTTTCCCTTTTAAGGACCATCGAACTCATCCTGGGGATCGATCCCATGAACATGAACGACGGCCTGGCCGTTCCCATGTTCTCGCTCTTCACGGACAAGCCCGACGACAGCCCCTACCAAACTCCGGAGCCTTCCCATTATCTCATCCCGGAGGACAAGGAGCTTTACCGGTGGCTGATGGCGGAGGAGAAGGATAAGCCGCTTTCGGATATCCTCGGCGGGGCCAAAGGCGCTGGCCCGGCCAGCGTGCGTTAAGGACCGTCTGATTCGTCATTAAGATATAGTTCCCATGTCAAAGGGAAAACCGCCCAATCGCAACACTATCCGCAAACACCCGTCGTTACCGCTTCTCGTCCGCTTTGTCGGCGATGAAGCTCACGGCGGCGGAGTTGATGCAATAGCGAAGCCCCGTGGGGGCGGGGCCGTCCTGGAAAACATGGCCCAGGTGCCCCCCACAGCGCGGGCAATAGACCTCGGTGCGGTCCATCCCGAAGGAATGGTCGGGCCTAGTCGCCACGTTCTCCGGGTAGATGGGCTCAAAAAAGCTGGGCCAGCCGGTGCCGGAGTTGAACTTGGCCTTGGAAACAAAAAGCTCCAGCCCGCAGCCCGCGCAGACATAGGCCCCTTCCTTGTGGTTGTCCCAATAGAGCCCCGTGCAGGCTTTTTCCGTATCGTGCCCCCGCAGGATGCGGTACGCCTCGGGCGACAGCGTCTTCTTCCACTCGGCGTCCGTATGGACGACCTTATCCCCCCTGTATCTTCCCATATAGCACCCCTTGGCCTTAGGGGCCGCGTCGCCCTGGGTGAAAACCGCGATGGACGCGGCCGTCAACAAAGCGAGCAGGACGCCGAGGACCGGCTTGGTTCGTGTTTTCATGACATCTTCTCCATGATTCCGGGTTCGATGGAGTATACGGCCAGGGGAACAGGAAAAGTTACTTCAAAAACCATGGTGGGATTGGGTGCGGTTGGGTGTTCCGATGCGCCGCGGTTGACGGGTCCGGACGGCGGGGAGAAAAAGGGCCGGTCGCTTTCAGGGACCCCTGGCGGGGTTAAAGGGCGGACCCCGCCAGCCTGCTTGAAGCGGTCACTCGCATCCCTTATACGAATCCGGGTCCAGGTTGAGGTGGGCGCAGCTGAAAAACCGCCAGGTGTCGCCGTTCACGGGCGGATCATCCTTGCTCTCCTGGGCCGCGAAATCGATGTATTTCTGCCGAACCACCGGGTCGTTCTCAATGGCCTGCGCCAGGGCCTTCAGGCTCTCAAAATCATAAGCCTTGTAGCCGTAGGCGTCCCGGAAGCTGTACTCCAATTGCCAAGAGGGCATCGCCGCCGCAACAACCTTGGGGTTCTCAGGCAGGGGCACGTAATAGGTGGCCATGTCCTCCAAGGTTCCATTGGTCTTGTCGTAGAGCATCACCTGGAAGCCGGGGTTGTTGTTGTGAATCGGGCTCACGGCCGGGCAGATATGCGTGAAAAAAACGGGTTTTCCTCCCCTATCCTGGACGACCCGGAAATCGTCCAAGTGGGTGTGTCCGCAAAATTCCGCGTCCACCAAGTCCCGGTCGGAAGCCAAAATGTTCAGGAAGGGCCAAAGGTAATCCGCGGTGTAGAAGGTTTTCTGGGGCTTCGTGCGGTTGGGGTGCTCCGAGGCGTTGCGGCCGTGGAGGCCCGGCGGCATGTGGGTCAAGAGGGTCACTTTCTCGCCCCGGGCCTTGGCGTCCGCCAGGACCTGGGCGAGCCATTTCAACTCGGCCTTTTCCTGGGGCCCGTCCGGGCCGAACTTATGCCCTTCCTTGAAGGCCCAATAGGGGTCGTATTTGTAGGACCAAAAAACGTCGTTCAGGATCACGATTTCGTGGTTGGGCAGGGTGGGATGGGGCACCACGCAATAACCGCCTTGGGAGAAATCCTTCACCGCTTGGGGGTCCTTGGCCACGGTTGCCCATTCCTGGGCCAGTGTAGGCAGGAAGGGGCTGTCCGGGATAAGCCCGCCGTAATCGTCGTAGTCCGAGTCGTTGTTGCCCAGGCAAAAGTAAGCCGGCGCGTTTCCGATGGCCTTCTGGACCTCCCGCGTTACGAAAACCACGGTCTTCAATACAAAGGCCTGGTAGGCCTTGTCGTCCCCACCCACCTTTTGCTTGAAGTTGTCCTTGAACTGGTGGGAGATGAAGTCCCCGCTGACAAGGGCGTAATCATAGGGGCCCAGCGCCGCCACTTCCCGCATCGTGGACTTGAAAAGGGGGTAGTTGGTGTCCTTCCCATAGGGGCAGAAGGCTTTGAGGTTGGAGGTCTCCAAGATGGATTCCCACCGCTCCACCGGCGCCGCCGCCAGTTTTTTGGCCAGGGACGGGTCGGCGTAGGGGTCGAAGTGAATGTCCGACATCAGGAGGATGTTTCCCTCATTCCCGGAGGGTTGCCAAGGCAAGCCGTCCGCGAAAGCGGAAACCCAAACGAAAAACAGAAAAAATGCAAGGGATGAAAGCCTGCCGATAAAAGAGTTCATTTTCGCCTCCATGATATGTGTCGTTTCCTATCTTTCCAAAAGAAAAGCCCGGGGCGGTTCGCCTCCCCGGGCTCCACGGACATAAGTTCTTTAGTTTCCGCCGGTAGAAGTCACAGCATCGTTGAAAGTCACGCCCAACTGACCACTCTTGGGAACCACGTTGGTGCTAGTGTCAATGGGGCCGATGATGGTATAGGGATCGCCGCTTTGGATGCAGGGGACCATCCCGCCGCAGGCCGAGGTGTCGGTGAGGGCGTTACCTGAATCAGCGAAAATCTGGACATAGAGGGGCGTTCCCACAGGCTCATCCATCAGGGTGGCCAGGTTCACGTTTGTTGTATTTTTGGGGTTCACACCCCAATCATCAGCCGGCGTGCGGTTGGTATAGGCGATGGTGGAACTGGTATAGGCCACCGCGTAAATCCCCTCCGGGGCCGTTCCGAGAGTCACGAGTGAACCCGTATAATCCGGTTGTCCGTTGAAACCTTCGCTGACGTTAGTGTCGCCAAAAGTCAGGTTAAGGGTATTCCCGCCCGAGCTGATCGCGATAGCCGTGGCCGTATTACCTGCCGTTGTCCCCCCTTGCCCGTAGGCGGGCCAACCGGAGGTCACGCTGTTGATGGTGTTGGTGATACCGTTATAGGCGAAGTAGGGGTCCCCTGTGATCGGATAACCGTAGGTGGAATGGTCGAAAACCGTTCCGGTGCCGTTAACGTTGAAAAGACACGCAACATAATAGTTTGTTCCGGCCGTCAATCCCGTAAAAGTGTAGGTAGAGCTGTTGGTCGAAACGAGCGTGGTCGTAACGGCCGAAGCCGTAGTCAAATTGGGACTGGTGTAAATCCCCACCTCGATAGGCGAACCTTCGCTGACCGTTCCCATGGACCCGTCATAGGTGATGGTCCCAGTCAGGAAGTTACCCGAAGGCGTTGGCGTTATCGTTGGGGTTTTGGTGTTGGTCGGCGTGTTCGTGGGCGTACCGGTGGGGGTGGAAGACGCCGTATTGCTGGGTGTGGCCGTGGGCGTGCCGCTGGGTGAATTGGTAGGCGTGTTCGCCGGAAGTGGGGTATTGGTGATGGTGGACGTCGAGGTGTTGGTGGAAACCAAAGTAGGCGTATCGGTCGGATCCGCCGTCACTGAGGCCGTAGGGGTTGGGCTGTTCGTTGGAGTAGGTGTAGCGGTTAGGTAAACCGAAGGCGGAATGGTCCCCGTCCAGCCCGCGCTGCCTGTGGCGCAAAGGACCAAGGGTGAGCCGGAGTTCACCAAGAACATCGTACCCGCCCCGACATTTCCGTCCACGGCCCAATTGGAAGTGTTCATAATGCCGCCCGTGGTGTTCTGGCAGCTGTTCAAGACCGCATTGTCATTGCCTTGGACGTAAAGACTTTCCAGGTTGTTGCTGGTCCAAACGCCCGAAAGGTCCATGGCATTGGTGCCGCTGGTCAAACCCTGGGGTAGGTAGGAATCCCAGTAATTGGTCACCGACCCGCTGGTCTGCCAGGTATCCGGTCCGAAAATAAGGGCCGCCAAATAGGTGGTCACCCCGGTGGAATTAGCGCCGGTGGTCGAATAAGCGATGATCTTATGCCCTTCCCCGTTGTGGTTGAAAATCAAGAAAGGTTCCGTCGATACCCCTTCGCTGGCGGTGTCGCCGGGAGCATCGGATATATCCACTAAGCTTCCTCCTGCCAGCATGTCGTCGTCGTTGCTGAGTTTGGAAACGGCCACAGGCACATAAGCCCCCAGTCCGCCGGAAGGCACTACGTAGGCGATCACTCCCTCAGTGACCCCGTTTCCGGAGACGTTCGGATCAGGCTCGATGAAAGTCACCACCCCGCTGGTTGGGTTGTAGGAGCCGTTGGTGAAGTAAATGGTGGTGCCGCCGGCCAGTCCTCCCGGGGCCACAAGGTCGAATTCACTGCAGCCGTTCTGCAACAAGGCCGTAAAAACGATACTGCCCGGCCCCAGGGGGAGCGGCGTATTCGTGATGGTCGGAGTGGCCGTGATGGTGGGGGTGTTGGTCGAGGTGTTGGTGACCAGGGATGTGGCGGTCGGCGTGTTGGTGATCGTCGGCGTGCTCGTGGAGGTATTGGTAGGAGGCGGTGTGCTCGCCGGCAGGCCGTTCCATCCAACTTGACCCACTGAACAAGTCGTGGTGCCGGCAAGGTCGCCCAAGCCCAGGCATGCAGTGCAACCCGTGCTTGGTTTGGGGACGTTTCCGTCCGCCGTCCAGTCGCCCGGCGCCACGATATAGGCCAGGCTTTCCGTCCCACAGGAAAGAAGGGCGTTTTGGTTCTGGGTACCATCAAGATTATAGGCATTCAAATCGTCCGTGGCCCACAGTCCCGAAAGGTCGATGGCGTTGGTGCCATTGGTCAAACCTGGCGGCAGGCACGAATCCCAGAAAAAGGGATAGGTCACCCCGCTCACGGCTTGGGAACCGATGGACCCGCTGGTCTGCCAGGTGTCGGGTCCCAAAATAAGCCCCGCCACGTATTGGGTGACTCCGCCGGAAACCGTGAAAGCCAACA
The DNA here is from genome assembly GCA_030041545.1 of candidate division FCPU426 bacterium. Lineage (GTDB taxonomy): Bacteria > Oederibacteriota > Muellerivitia > Muellerivitales > Muellerivitaceae > JAJPJW01. Next base: position 16,768 of record JASHNQ010000084.1, read on the forward strand.
CCTTATGGCCCACGCCGTTGTGGTTGAGTACCAGGCCCGCCCAGTTCGCCGTGACCGTCGTGCTTCCGTCCAGCACGTTGCCGTGGCCCGAATTGTCGGTGCCCGAAACGGTCACCGCCGTCCCACCCTGCTGTTGGGGCAAGTCGTTGCTTTCCTTGCTCAAAACCACCTCGGTATAGGCCGGCAATCCACCCGAACCCACCGTATAGGCGATGATTCCTTCCGTGATAACGGTGTCGTTATCGCCTGCATTGTAAACATCGGAAATGACGACACTCTCTCCCCCGAAATTATTGTCGGTCACCGTCACCGAATTGTTCGGGTCCGACGCCGTGGAACCGCTCAGGGTAAAGCTGGCCGGGGCCGCCAAGCCTCCCAGGTTGTCATCGTATCCCTGATTGGTGAAGTAAATGGTTTGGCCCGGGTTCAAGGCCTTGGTGGAAACGAAGCTGAACTCGCTGCTGCCGTTCTGCACGAAACCCGTGAAGGCGATGTCGCCGGGATTCAAATTGGCGAAAGTCGCCGTCGGCGTGGCCGTGGGACCGGTCGGGGTGGGTGTCGCGGAGGCCGTGCTGCTGGGGGTTGCGGTGACCGTGAGGGTGACGGTATTGGTCGTTGTGGAAGTAGCGGTCATGCTGGGGGTCAATGAAACGGTATTTGAAGGGGTGGAGGTGGCGGTATTGGCCGCGGCGTTAGTTGAAGTGGAGGTTGGGGAGGCGGTCGGCGTTTTCGTCGGCGAATTGGTCGGGGTGGAGGTCGAAGTCGATGTAACCGTATTGGTGGGGGTCAACGTGGTCGTAGAGGTCGGGGTGCCGGTTCCAGAAACGGGAGTGTTGGTGGCGGTATCGGCGGGGGGCTGGCTTGGGCTGGTGGGGTTATTTTTCCCGGGGCAGGCGGGAAGAAAAAGTGTCGCCCCCACCAACATCAACAGCCATCCAAAAACATCCCTCTTGATCCGCCGCTTCATCATCGCCGCCTCCTTGTAATTCGACTGCCTTATGATCATTTCAACCTTTGAAAATCACTTTTGCGCTTGCAGGTCAATAACCCGTATAAATTTTTAAAGTGCCCCGCACTCGCGTAACTTGAGCGTCGTTTCTTCCGACCCCACTCTCCCTCGGGGAGAGTGGGGTCGGAAAGTTTTGTGGGGGGAGCAATCCCCAATTTCCATTACTCCTACCGCTTGTTTTCTTTAGCTTTCTTTATTTGGGGGATGGGCGTCGCCTGGCAGCTGCTGCAGGTATAGATCGTCGCCGTGACTCCGGAGGAGGAGGGTGTCCAACCCAGGTATTCACAGGAGGACGCGTTGCCGGCCGGGAGCCCAAAATTCTTCCTGCTGTCTTCAAGCGCTTCCCAGTTGGCCACGGTGGTCAATTCGCCCCAGGCCTCCGAAAGGGACCCGTTAGGTTCGCAGCCAAGGACCGCGCATTGGTTGGTGCCGGGAGCAACGGTTAACGGGCCGCCGTTGCTGTTGAACAGGGTGGAAAGATCGATCGCGTAGGTCACTCCACCGCCGCCGTTGTACAGGTCCATGGGCAGGTAAGTGTCGTAATAATTGCCTTGGGAAACAGGCCCGCCGTTGTTGACGGACTGGTACCAGCTGTCCGGGCCCCAAATCATGGCGGCCAGGAAAGTGATTTGTCCCGAGACGGTCGCCGCGCTCTGGCTCACGTTGTTCGCCGTGAAGAGCAGCAGCTTGTCGCCGATGACGTTGGAGGAATCCAATAGGAAAGTGACCCCCGTGCTGGTCGGCAGGGCGAGGAAGGCATCCCCGCTCTCGGTCTCGCCGGACGCTCCTGCGACATTCCCTGATTTGTTCTGCCAGGAAAAAAGGGCCGTATAGGCCGGCACGGTGGAACCCGAAATGTACTGGAGGATGCTCTCGGCGCTGTAAGAAACCCCCCCGCTCCCGCTGCTGGATCCGGTATAGTTGGAAACGAAATTCCCGGTTTCACCCGAGAGGGTGGTAACGCTGTTGCCCGCGGCCCCGCTGGGGTCCCAGGCCATATTGGTGAGGTAAAGGGTCGTGCCCGCGTTCAACTGCACCAGGGGGACGAAACTCTGCTGGGCGTTTCCATTGGTGATGAAACCGGTGAAGCCCACGGATCCGGGAGACAGGCCATAAAGCGGCGTGGCCGCCGAAGTGGGCGTCGAGGTGTTGGTAGCCGTGGGGGTGGGGCTCAAGGTATTGGTGGGTGTGCTGCTGGGCGTTGGGGGGGTCAAGGTACCTGTGGGCGTAAGGGTGGGAGTGAAAGTGATAGTCGGGGTGAAGGTTATTGTCGCGGTGGAGGTGGGAGTGCCGGTAATCGTGGAAGTATGGGTCGGCGTCGGGGTTTTGGTGAAGGTGGGGGTCGACGCAGGGGCCGTGGGGATGGTCTGCGCGGGGCAACCCAAACCCAAAACAACTAAACCCGATAAAAGAACCGCCGTTGCCGCGTATTGAATTTTTTTCCGCATCCTAACCCTCCCCGAAACCAAGAATGGAACCCCACGGGCAGAGCCCGTGATTCCTTTATGGCCCGCCTACGCCAAGGCTTCGGCGGGCATCCTTTCACTACACTTGGCGAAATCCACCGTAGCCTTTCCGCGTTCCACGCAGGCGTAGCCCGTGGTACCAGGGCGAAGGCGGATGGAAAACCAAAACAAGCCCCAAAAATCCGTTCTTCAAACCCTGAACTCATGCTCCCCTCTAAAAAGTAAGCGCGGCCCGGGTTACTAAAATTTGTTCGGCTGTTCCCGTACCGTAGTTCGTTCCCCCTTTAGCGTTGACGGTCGAGGCGTAGAGGAGGGCGTTTCCACCGGAGCAATCCGTTTCTTCGCCGTCGCACATAAACTTGAAGTTTTCGTTGAGCCACCAGTTAAAGCCTACGCCATAGGCGATCGCCTGCCCCCATCCGTAAGCCAAGGGTTTGGCGGGGGCATAAGCGAAGCCGGTGGTGAAGGACTTGACGTCCATGATGTTCATGTCCACGCGGGCCACCAGCTCCAAGGCGCCCCATTGGCCCTTGGAGGGATTGAAAGGATGGTCCACTTCAGCCCCTTCGAACCCCGCCTTGCCGCCGAAAACCCATTGCGCCTCCGTCAGCCATCCGCTGTTGTCCAATGCAACGGGCACGCCGTTGGGCACGCCCTGGCTGTTGGTGCCGGAGCAAACGGTTTGAATGGAATCAACATGTTCCCCCAGTACCCCAAAGGGCCCGTTGTAATAATAGCCCTGTTCATCCACGTGGTAATAAGGGCCATCAGGCACCACGTTGCTGCCATAACTTACCCAGGAATTTCCACCGATCGAACTTTCCATTTTCGCCCACGGCTCCGTGTCCTCCTGGGTTTCGTTGTCCACCGAGGCCCCCCCCCCGAAACCTAAACCCTGCAACCATGCGTCGTCGGATTTTTCCCAAGGCGTGAGGAAAACACGCCCTGTCAGGTCCTTGAAGTCGCCTGTGGGTTTTCCCGGTCCCGTGGCCGAGGATTCGTTGTCCTGGGCGCCGTTGTCCACTTCCAACTCATACTCGCCCAAGTGCTCCACCTTGCCTTCCGCCATGGCGCCGATGGTCTTGTTGATCGTTAGGTTCGCGATCATGGAGGCTTCCACGAAGGGCAGGTCCGCCGAGGGCTGGTCGCCTTCCAGGCTTAAGGGATTGGTCATTTTGCCGGTCATGAGGGTAAAGGCCTTGTCGAACTTCGCGTAGGCGTAAGCGTGGTAGACGCCGATGCTGACTTCGGTGGATTTATCGCTTTCGATGCCGATGGCCGCGCCCACAAACTTGTCGAAGGTGGCGCGGAAATCCAAGTGGGCCTTGCGGGGAACAAAACCGTTGACGTTGTTGGCGAGGTTACCATTGACGTAACTGTATTGGGTAACCCCATTGCTTACCTTGGCGGTCTCGTTGTTTATGTCCAAATCAGTCCAGTCATAACCCCCTAGCCGGAATTCGGTGTCCCCCGCCTTGTTGGTGAAGCTTAAATAGCGGGATTCGGAATACATGATTTCGTCCCCCGATTCCCAGGGAATGGCCCCATTTTGCACGCCGCCACCGGTGCCCGTGGGGGCGGTATAGGAACCCACCGGCCCCACCTGGTCCATGGGGTTGGGAGTAGCCTCCGGGCTGGCCGCGGCGGCGGACTTTTGGGCCGCCACTTCATCCTCCAAGGCCTTTAAGCGGGTTTCCAAATCCTCGATTTTCTTCGATGGGTCCTGGGCCCCGGAGAGGGCGGAAGCCGCCGGGGTCGCTGAAGCCGTGGATGTTTCCGGGGAGGAATTGGAAGGTGCCGCCATGGCGGCCGGGGTTTCCTGCGGAGTTGCGGTTTGGTCCTGGGCTAGTGCCAGGGTAATGCTCCCAAAGCTTATCAAAGCAACGGCGAACGGCAGACCAACGGTTTTCCGTAAGCGCACGGTTCTCCCCTGTCTTAGCCGGGCAAATCACCCTTATTCAGTCTTTCCACCCAAGGGGTGGAGAAGAAGCATGCAACCGCCCAGGCGCATTCTTCCTAAACCTTTAACCCTTTTCCAAGTAAAGGGCTCATCCAAGGCTGACGGTTCATTTGCCGCCTAAAATAAATTTTCCTAAAGCGAAGTTAAACGCGGGCTTCACGAATCGGTTTTAGGCATAGAGGTCGTGTCTAAGACTATTCGAGAAGTTGGCGGATTATTCCGTTGGAATGTTTCGCGGAAAGACAGTTATTGTTAACTTTTAGTTAAAGGAAAAACCAAAATTGAAAACAACCTTTTTGAATTTTTCTGCGGAATTGAAGAAGAATTTTTAAAATTTATTTAGGATTTTCGTAACCATTTTTCGGTTGCGGTAGAAAGAAAGCGAACTCTGCGAAAAATGACGGCCACGTTAACTCGGTTAACATGGCCGCTTTTTCAAATCGAAATTCACTTCATGTGAACGATCTTCCCGCCGTCAGTGCCGGTTTTCTCCGACAAGCGCAGGTCCTTGTGCGACGGTTTTTCGGAAGACGGCGGCGCGGGCGCGGAAGCCGCCAGTTTTGCCACGGCCGCTTTCACGGGTGAGCGCATCGCGGATTTGACCGGTCCTTTTACCAGGTCGGCCAACTGCCGGGCGTTGGTTTGCAGGCTTTCGGCTTTCTGGGAAAGGGCGACGCTGGCGGCGGCGGCTTTTTCGGCCATGCCGCCGCAGTGGAAGGTTTCCCGCTCGGAATGGGCGATGGTTCCGTGAATTTCCTGCAAGCCGCGAAGTTGCGCGTCCGATCCCATTTCCATGACAGCCAAAAGCCCCTCCACCTTGCCGGACTTGTCCATGGCCTGGGATACGGCCTTGGCCGCATCCTCGCTCATCCGCAGGCCTTCCGCGGCCTGCCGGGTGTTTTCCGTAACCAGTTTGGAGGTCTCCCGCGCCACCTGGGCGCAGCGCTGGGAAAGGTTACGGATTTCCTCCACCACGAGGACGAATTCCTTTCCCTGTTCCCCGGCCCTGACCGCCTCCACGCCCGCGTTCAAGGCCAGGATGTTGGTTTGGAAGGCGATCTCCTCGATGGTCTTGACCACCTGGAAAACCTTCTCGGCGCCTTGGCCCATGGCCTTGACCTGTTCCACCACCCTTAGGGCCGCTTCCCCGCTGGAGGAAAGGGCGGACTCGGCCTCTTCCATCAGGTTTTTAGCCCGCACGGCCTCCTGGCATTTCTGCTGGGCCATGGACACCATTTGTTCCGAGGCGGCCCCGGTTTTTTGCAGCCGGCCCGCCATCTCCCCCAAGCCTCCATTCAACTGGGATGCGGCGCCGGATACCTGTTCGGCCAGGCCGGCCATTTCCCTCACGTCGCCTTCCCACCCCAGGGCCGAGGCCCCCACGGGGCGCAGGGCCCAGCCCGCCGTCCAAAACCCCGCAGTCAGGCCCAGTAAAAGAAGGGCCGCCACAACGGCGGTCATGAAGTTTGAACTGGCGGTAAAGCCTTTTTCGGCGTCATCCACGGCTTCCTCGCCCGCCTTTTCGTTCATGTCCTCCAATTTCCGGATATTGTCCAGGATGGGGTCGATGGAGGGGTAAAGCACGCTGGTCGCTTGGATTTCCAGGTCCCTCGCGTCCTTATTCGCGAAATCGTTTTTGAGGTTTTCCATGAGGTGCTTGTTGTTGTCCAAAAGGGCCCCCACGATGGTGGCCTGGAACTTCTCGTCCTTGGTCTTGTCCATGGCCTGGTAATCCTTCCAATGGTCGTCGGCGGACCTTTCGGCGTCGTCAATGGCCTTGGCGCCGTCCTCCCAGGCCCAGGGCGCGCCGTCGCGCACCTTTTCCACCGCGCCGATGACAACCTCGCCGTAGGCGTCGGATATTTTCTTAAGGTGGTAGACCGCCAGGCCGCTGTCGTAAACCTTGGCTTGGTTGTCGAAGATGGACCGGGATGACTGGAGGCAGAGGATGCCGATGCCTAAGGCCGCCGCTCCCATGAAGATCACGCTTAGGAAAAGCCGGTTTTGAAGTTTCATTTTCCACTCCTTTAAAGTCTGTCGACGGTCGACAGGTTAAAAATTAGGGTTTAAAGCCTTGCTGCCGACGGTCGACTGTCGGCTGTAAACTGGTTTAAGTTGCTTGTCCTCCAACGTCCATTCCTTCCCCCCAGGAAAACCGGCTTTTAAAATTTCCAAAAGGTTCAATAGGTAGGCGGGTTCACCCTGGTAATCAAAAGCCGCCTGGAGATAGGAGGCCGGGATTTCCGCGAAGGAAGGCGGAATCGACTTGAGGTTTCCCGCGGGGACATTCACCAGTTCCAGGACCGAATCCACCCAGAAAGCCACCAGGTGGTTCCGGTCGCTGCCCTGCCCGGAGCCCTGCCGAAGGGCCGGCGCCTCCACCGTCACGAAGCAGTTCACTCCCTCCGGCACCGCCGGTGGAAACCCGAAGGTCGGCCCGAGGTCCCAAACTCGGGCGGTCTTTCCACGGATTTTCAGGTAGTCGCCGACCTCGCCTTCCACCGAAAGCGGACGCCAATCCGTTCCCGCGAGGATTTCACGGACATCCAGGGCGTTCAGGGCGCAAACCAGGCCCTTGACGCGGAACACGACGCCGTTCAAATCTTTTTCCATGGGTTTTAATCCTTTGATTCGGCGAATTCGCGGGTATCCAGCACCCATACCACCTTGCCGTCGGGCAGGAGCGCCTCAGCCCTGACACCGCGCTTTTCGGGGCCGCCCCCTGTTTTTTTGCGGACCAGCACCTGCTGCTTCCCGTGCACCTCATCCACCTGCAATCGGAACTGGTCCGAACCCGCCTCCACGTGCACGGAAAACTTGGGCGCGTCGTCACCCTTGCCATCCCCTAACCAACGGCCCAAATCGATCAGGGGAGCGGCGGCTTCCTCGACCGGGACTTCCCTTTCGGCTCCGGCGGGCGCCGGGTGGGTTATCTTCCGTACCTGGGAAAGGGGCAGGAGGTAGCGTTTGCCGGCCGCCTCCACGACCCATCCCTCGATGAGGGCCTGGGTGCGGGGAACCTTGAGCGTAAACTTGCAACCCTGGCCGGCTTTGCTCTGGACCCGGATGGAGCCGTAGAGATTTTCCACCTGGGCTTCCACTTGGTCCAGTCCCAGCCCGCGGCCGTCCCCCAAACCCGGCAGTGTGGTGACTCCCGGCTTGAAAACCATTTCCATGACGCGGGCCTGGGTGGCCCTGCCATCGCCCAGGAACCCCAATTCCCTTCCTTTTTTCCGGAGCTGTTCCAGGTCCAGGCCGCGGCCGTCGTCCTCCACTTCCAGCACCACCGAACCGCCCTGTTGGAAAACCTTGACCTTTAGCTTCCCTTCTTGGGGTTTCCCATCCCGAACTCTTTCCTCCGGCAATTCGATGCCATGGTCTACCGCGTTTTGGAGGAGCTGGGAAAGGGGGCCGGCCAATTGGGGCAGCAGCGACTTGTCCACCTGGATATCCGGGCTTTCCACGGCCAGGGAAACCGCCTTGCCGGAACGCCGGGAAAACTGGGCCAAGTCCCAGGCGATGCGGTCGAAGAGCGGCTTCAAGGACACCATGCGGAGGGAAAGCAGTTGGTCCCGGACTTGGCGGGCGAGCTTGGCCATATGGGCCGCGTCGGCCGCGCTTTTCCCCTTCAGGTTGAGGGACAGGGCCTCTTCCAGGAAGGAGGATTGGGAAAACAGGAGTTCTGCCAGGAGTTCCAACAGGCTTTCGATTTGTTCGTCCCGGACGCCCAAAAGATCCTCCACTCCCAGGGGCGGAGGCGTAAGGGGGCCCTCCCAGGACGGCGCCGCCGCGGGGCGGGCGGGGCTTTCCAAAACCGCGGCGCCGCCGGCCGGAGCGGAAGGCCGTTGGAAGCGGAGTTCCTCGAGAACCGGCGCGGCGTCCCATAATTCCACGTAGTCCTTGGGCAAGCCCCTTGCGATGCGGTCCACCTGGGAGCGGCAGGACCCGATGGCCTTTAAAAGGACGTCCCATTGGGACGCCGAAGGGGCCGACTTGCCGGCCAACAGCGGCTCCAAAACCGCTTCCCCGGCCTGGCAGAGCTGGCGCATCTGCAGGAACCCCAGGAAGCCCCACTGGCCCGTCAAGACGCGGAAGATCTGGTAGAGTTGTTGGAGGTCGGCCTTTTGCCCGGAGCTTAAAAGCTGGAGGTCGGATTGGATGCCCGAAAGAAAAGCGGGGGCTTCATGCAGGAACAGCTGGAAAAGACCCTGGTCCTCCGGCCGGACGTAGAGGTGTTCCTTGGGGCCGGCGTTTTCCTCCCTGGCGGACCTCGGCGCATGGGCAAAGGGCGGCGCATCTGTTTCCTTTTCGATCTCCCCTTTTTGCTCCTTTTCCAACAGGCGGTGGACTTGCCTCAAGGCCCTCAGGATCTGCTCCATGGCCTTGGGGGCGGGGAGCCCGGCGTTCAGTTCCCTCACCCAATCCCGGGCCAACCGGAGAAAAGTGCCGCTCCACTCCCCGCAAACCGCACGGGCGCGGGAAGCCCAAGTCTCGAAAAGGCGGGCCAATTGCAGGGCTTGCTCCGGGTCCCGGATGTTGGCCGCCAACGCCCTTTGGCTTAATCCGTCCAGGTCATTGGAAAGTTGTTCGTAACTTTGGGCTTGGAGGGTTTCCAGCGGCATTTTTATCCGTTCTCCATTGAAGGCGTCAGGGAATCGTTATGAATCGGAGTGTTGTTTTTCCGGACAAAGAAGGTGTCATTGAAAAATCCAATCGCAGATGGGTTTTTCAACACTCCCAGGTTGTTGGATAAAATTACCGCCGGACTTTGACGAAGTGTTTTCTTGGATGAAACAAAAATGTTAATTGATCGGAACGTTGGCGAAAGGAGGGCGACAAAAAAGTTCGGGGGGAAAAATTTGTGGGATTGCTGTCCGAAAAATCGACTTCCCTCTATTGGGAAAAATTAAATAAAAAAGCCCGGCGGTTTGGCCGGGCTTTCCGCAACTTAGAATTCAGAACTTGGAACTCAAAACTCACAGGCGCGGTGGCTAACCACGCCTGTGTCTTATGTCCTTTCCCTGCACCATGTAGATGACGTCCTCGGCCACGTTGGTGGCGTGGTCCGCGATGCGCTCCAGGTAGCGGGAAACCAGGATGAGGTCCAGGGCCCGCTTGATGTTGGCCCTGTCCTCCAACATGTAGCTGATGAGCTCACGGATGATCTGGTCGTTGAGGTTGTCCACCTCGTCGTCCCGCTCGCACACCTTCTTGGCCGCGTCCGCGTCCTTGTTCACCAGCGAATCGAGCGAGACTTTCACCATTTCCTGGGCGATGGAGGCCATGTGGGGGATGTCGATGAAGGGCTTCAAGGGGGCCACTTCATTGAGCGTCAATGCCCTCTCGGCGATGTTGACGGAGAGGTCACCCATGCGCTCCAGGTCGGAGTTGATCTTCATGGCGCTGGTGATGAAGCGCATGTCCCCCGCCATGGGCTGGTGGAGGGCCAAAAGCCGGTGGCAGATCTCGTCCACCTCGATTTCCAAGTCGTTGATGTCCCGGTCGCTTTGGATGACCTGCCGGGCCAGCTTGGAGTCCCGGTCCACCAGGGACTTCATGGACAGGCGGATGGCTTCCTCCACCTTGCTGCCCATGAGCAGGATTTTTTCCTTCAGCGCCGCTAATTCCTCATCGAAAGATATTTGCATTCTTTTCCCTTCCGTGGTTCCCTGTTCGACCTTAGCCATTTTAAACCCTTCCACCGTCAAGATACCAAGTTTACTTACAACAAAAGAGCTTCCGCGGCGGGAAACCTCAACCATTCAAAATTTAAAATTCATAATTCAAAACTCCGGTCGTTTTGGATGAGCCCCTTCATCCAAAACGACCGGTGATGTAGTCTTCCGTGAGTTTATTTTCGGGATTGGTAAACATTTTCTCCGTGGCGTCGTACTCGATCAGCTTGCCGTTGAGCATGAAGGCGGTCCTTTGGGAGACGCGGGCGGCCTGCTGCATGTTGTGCGTGACGATGATGATGGTGTAGTTTTGCCGCAGTTCGTGGATCAATTCCTCGATCTTGGTCGTGGAAATGGGGTCCAGGGCCGAGCAGGGTTCGTCCATCAGGAGCACTTCCAGCTCGATGGCCAGCGCCCGGGCGATGCAAAGCCTCTGCTGCTGGCCGCCCGAAAGGGCGCCTCCCGCCTTTTGCAGGGAATCCTTCACTTCCTCCCAAAGCGCCGCCTTGCGAAGGCTTTTTTCCACCACTTCGTCCAGGACCTTCTTGTCCCGCATGCCGTTCAACCGCAGGCCGATGGCCACGTTATCGTAGATGGAGAGGGTGGGAAAGGGGGTGGGCTTTTGGAACACCATCCCCACCCGGCGGCGGACCACCACGGGGTCCATGCGGGGGTCGAAAATGCTGTCTTTTTCCAGGAAAATGTCACCCGCGAAGCGGGAACCGGGAACGGTTTCGTGCATGCGGTTGAAACAGCGGATGAGGGTGGACTTGCCGCAACCTGAGGGGCCGATGATGGCGGTGACATCCTTCTCGTAAATGGCCATGTTGACGTCGTAAAGGGCCTGTTTGGTGCCGAACCAGGCGCAGACGCCCTCGGCCTTCATTTTAAGGGAGTGCTGTTCCCCCTCGTTCTCATGGTGGGCCACTTCGATCTTCCGGGCCTCGCCCCGGTGCTCCTGGTTTTCCACTTTTTTCTTTTCCTTTTTTTTGTCTTTTTCCGCAAGCTCGTCGATCATGGGACCCATCCTTCAACTCCAATTTTAAATTTTGAATTCTCAATCTTAAATGTCCGTGGTTTTCGTCCGACGCTCGCCGGATGAAAACTTCCCTAACTCAACACTCAAAACTCAAAACTCACCCAGTTTATTCATTATCAATGGGGCCACGGCCCCGCAACGAAAACTGGGTCGCCCTCATTACCTTCATTCGGGCAATGCCCGAAATTCAATATTGTAAATGAGGGCAAAATTTTTTAGCGCAATAAACCGCGCGGGTTCTTGAAAAACGTCCTGGCCGCCAGGTTGATCGCCAAAACCAGTATCAAGAGCACCAGGGCCCCGGTCCAGGCCTGGTCCTGCCAATCCTTGAAGGGCGAGATGGCGTAGGTGAAGACCTGGACCGTCAGGGAAGCCGTGGGTTCATCGGGGCTTTGGGGCCAAAACTGGTTGTTGAAAGAGGTGAACAAAAGCGGGGCCGTTTCGCCCGCGATCCGGGCCACGGAAAGCAGCACCCCCGTCAGGATTCCGTTTTTGGCCGTCCGTATCACGATGGCCAGGATCGTCTGCCATTGGGGCACGCCTAGGGCCCAGGAAGCCTCGCGGATGGAATGGGGCACCATCTTCACCAGCTCCTCGGTGGTGCGGGTAACAATGGGGATCATCATGAATCCCAGAGCGATGCCGCCGGCGATGGCCGAGAAGTTGTGCATGGGCTTCACCACCAGGGTATAAGCCACGATGCCCGTCACAATGGAAGGGACCCCCGACAGCACGTCCGAGGTGAAGCGGACGGCCCAGGCGAACTTGTTCTTCTTGCCGTATTCCGAGAGGTAGATCCCGGCCATGATGCCGATGGGAAGGCCCACCAACGAGGCCAGGAGCATGAGGGTGAGCGTTCCTAAGAGGGCGTTGGCCATGCCGCCCCCTGGAACCCCCACCGGGGCCGGAAGATGGGTGAGGAAAGCCCAGTCCAGGCGCTTAAAACCCTGGAGCAGGACGTAAAGGATGAGGCTCACCAGGGGAATCATGGCGATAAAAGCCGCGGCCCCGCAAAGGAATACCATGGTGCGGTCGGTTAACTTGCGCCTGGTTTGGTAATCAAAATTCATTTTTTCGCCTTTATTTTTGGAATTTTGCGGCCGTGGCCCAAACCAGCAGGTGGGCCACGATGTTTAAAACCAGGGTGATGACCATGAGCAAAAGGCCGATCTCCGCCAGGGCCGAAATATGGAGGTCGCTGACGGCCTCGGAGAATTCGTTGGCGATGACGCTGGCCATGCTGTGGGCCGGGGCCAGGAGGTTGATGGAAACCTGGGGCGTGTTGCCGATGACCATGGTGACCGCCATGGTCTCCCCCAAGGCGCGTCCCAGGGCCAGCATGATGGCGCCCAGGAGCCCCACGCGGGAAGGTTTGAGGACCGATAGCAGGATGGTTTCCCAACTGGTGGCCCCCAGGGCCCGGGCTGATTCGCGGTAGGTATTGGGGACCGCCTCGAAGACTTCCCGGCTGATGGCCGTGATCGTGGGCAGGATCATGATGGAAAGGATGACGCCCGCCGTGAAAAGGGAAAGCCCCGTGGAAGGACCCTTAAAGAAAGGCAGGCGCAGGGCGCCTCCCAGGGCCTCCAAAACCGGGTCCACGTGGACGCGCATGAAAGGCGCCAAAAGGAAAATGCCCCAAAGACCGTAAACCACGCTGGGAATGGCCGCCAGGATTTCCACCAGGAAGGCCACGGGGTCGCGCATTTTCATCGGGGCCAACTCGGTCAGGAAAAGCGAAATGCCGAGTCCGAAGGGGACCGCGATGAAAAGGGCGACCATGGAAGAGACGATGGTCCCATAAACAAAGGGCACCGAGCCGAAAATGCCGTTGATGGGGTCCCAATCCGAGGAGGTGAGGAAATTCCACCCCATTTTGTGGAAAGTGGGGGCGGAAGCCTGCCAGAGGGTCAACGCCGTCAGGAAAGCCAGGAATAGGATTAAGAAGGCGAAAAACGCCGTGAGTTTCTGGAAGAACTTGTCGGCAAAACCGGATTTGCCGAAAGAAAGCAACGGGAGGGCCCTGGGTTTGGCCCCCCCGTTGTCGGTTAACTCGGCTGAAGGATTCAAAGCAACCCTCTTAAACAATTAATTGCTGTCATTGCGAGGAATGCCCGCCGAATAGGCGGCGTCTATGACGAAGCAACCCCAGTTCCAAATATGCCTTTATGACGAATCCCAGCAACGGCTGAAACCAACTATGAACCAAGGTTGCTTCGCCGCGAAATTCGCGGCTCGCAATAACCGCAATCAGTTTCTTAGTACTTCACTTCGTCGATCTGGGCCTTGACCTTCTCCACCAGGGAGGCCGGAAGCGGGGCGTAGTACAGGTCGGAAGCCATGGTTTCCCCGCTGTCCAGGTACCACTTCAGGAAGTCGGTGATGGCCTTGCCCTTCGCGGGGTCCGCGTAGCTCTTATTGATCAAAAGCCAGGTGAAACCGCAGATGGGATAGGCATTCTCGCCTGCGGCGTTGGTGATCATCATCCGGAAATCCTTGGGCATACGGCGCAAGGCGCCGTCCGCGCAGGCGGTCGTGGACTCCAAGGTTGGCTCCACGAAATTACCGTCCCGGTTCTTGATGGAAGCATAGCTGATCTTGTTCTTGATGGCATAGGCCAGTTCCACGTAACCGATGGTCCCCGGAATCTGGGAGATCAGCCCGGCCACGCCCTCGTTGCCCTTGCCGCCCACTCCCACCGGCCATTTCACCGAGGTGCCGAACCCGGCGGTGGCGGCCCACTTGGTGCTGACCTTGGTGAGGTAGTTGGTGAAGATGTTGCTGGTGCCGCTGCCGTCGGAGCGGTGCGCCACGGTGATATTCAGGTCCGGCAGGCTCACGCCATCATTTAAGGCGGCGATGGCGGGGTCGTTCCACTTGGTGATGGTTCCCAAGTAAATCCCCGCCAGGGTCTGCCCGTCCAGCTTCAACTTATCCACCCCCGGCACATTGAACGCCACGGCCACGGCCCCGGCCACGGTCGGGAAATGCAACACCCCGGTCTTGATCTTGGCCATTTGGTCGTCGGTCATGGGGGCGTCGGAAGCCCCGAAATCCACCGTTCCGTTGGTCAACTGTTGGATGCCGCCGCCGGACCCGATGGACTGGTAGTTGATGGCCGTTCCGGTCGCCTTGTTGTACTCGTAAAACCACTTGGAATAGATCGGGTAAGGGAAGGTCGCCCCGGCCCCGTTGAGAGAGACGCTGTCGGCATTCACCAACCCCGTTCCCGCGAAGGCGGCCACCACAAGGGCACCCGTCATGATTTTCTTGAAGCTTTTCATCGCAATCTCCTCGTACAAATTTCGTTTAATTTTAGGCTTGAATGGGCGAAGGCATTGTTACAGATGTGTTAACTAACTAAACCGCCAAAACTGAAGTTTTAAAAGCAGTTTAAGTTTGAGAAGTTCGCAACTCGAAGTTTTGATTCGTTTTTGTTTGGCATTACCAAACAAAAACTTCATCAACTTAAACCTCAACACTTCGAACTTAGAACTCGTGTTGAAGGCCGGAGGAAGGGGCCAGCCCGGTTCCCTGACTACCGGGCGGCCCCCAGGATGCCAACTCAAACCGTCATGAGGTAAACCCTCCGAATCACCCCACGACTGACAGGCTGCGAAATGGCGGCAGTCTGCCGAAGCCATACTCCAAGAGAATCCGGCTTAGAAACGGTACCACGAAGAAAGCTGCAGCCTGTGGTCAACCGCACTGCCGGTGAAGTAGGCGTCCTCGAAACGGGAATATTCGATGCCGGCCCGGATGCTGTCCGTGAAATCCTGCATCACGTTGACGAACATGCCGTTGACGTCGTTGTAGGTCGAAGTGGTAAAGGCACGGGCGTTGCTCGAATAGGCTTCGCCATAGCCAGCGGTCAAAATGGTTCCTATCGACTGGGGCAGGTGGAACTGCAGCTGGTAAGTCCAGCTCTGGTCCTCAATCAACGAAACAGCCGCGTTCGCACCGGTCCCCTCCACGCCTGCAATACCCGAATCCAGATTGCCCGTACCGGCGAAATAGTCGGGAGTGGTGATCCCGCCGCCGTTCCAGCCATTCAAAACATCCGCAACGCCGTATCCCATCATCCACTCGCCGCAAAGAATCAGCGTCGGATCATCCTTTTTGGTTTGCTCCGTGGCTGTGAGAACAGGAAGCTGGACGTCAACCGCAATACCTGATCCCGTAACATCCGTTAAGGGAGAATTGTTGGTAGTCACGGCCGCAGCGGCGGCGGAGGAAGGCAAAGCATAAGTCGCCAAACGGCCCGAAATGCCGATGCTCAAGGGAACCAGTTTCGCGGCGCCGGTGCCATAGTTGAATTGAGCCGCCCAATCAGCCAGCTTGAAACGGATGCCGCCGTTGAAATTCGGGATCCCGGAAAGGGCCTGCTCGGGACGCTCGGCGTCGGCTGCGATTTGGACCTGGGCATCATCCCCAAAAGTCTTCATCACGCCAAAACGCGGGGTTCTTTCATATAAAGAACCCATGTCCGGCGTCACGCTTAAGCTGGCAAGGACGTTGTCCCCGTTCCAGCCGAACAGGGTCCAATATTGGCCGGCCATGATGTCCCAACCATCGTCTTGGGCGTCCAAATAGGCGTGCCGAATGCGGAGGGTAGGTTGCGTGTATTCCTTTAGTTCACTTCCGCCGTCAGAGGACCCATAGGGAGCTCCAAAAAAGTCCGCCTCAACATAACCGGATGTGGCCCAGCCATCCACGCTGGTCTTGGCCAGGAAATCAATCCGGCTGTTGCGGGGCGAAAACTGGGCTTCCCCGCTGGTGTTATAGGGAGAATTCAGTTTCGGAATTTGGGCGCTGTCCCCGATCACTTCCGATCCCAACCCCATGAAAGCCGTATCGTAAATGCCGTCCAATTCCGCAAATCCGTGAACGGCAACCTCCATCGCCTGTTTCTTCTCAACATCCGAAACACGGTTGGCCAAGGACCCCAATGCCGAATTGACATCCTCTTGGGCATCCGTAGTATTGGACGACGTTGCATCTTGGGCGAACGCCGGAGAGTTCAGGGCCACCAGCGATCCGGCCATCAACAAAGCCAACAACCAAGACCGTTTCATAGCTTCTCCTTAACCAGTTTTTTATTTCCCCGATTCGGGTTCTTCGGTTACCTAGTTGGCAGCTGAGTGTCGAAGGGTGGACAAAGACCCAAACCGGAAGAAATTCGGGCGGAACTCTACAGGTGGGGGAGGTGTGAAACATTTCAACAATGTAAAATCCGAGTTAATTTTGGTCTGTTTTTAACAAAGGGAATTCCGCAGAATTTTCCAGGAATGCCTTTATTTCCGAAATCCGTATGAAACCTAATGAGGGATGGAGAGGTAAAAATAAATGAAAACAAAACTTTTCCTTATCTCGTTCCTCTTTCTTTCAACTGCAGTCTTTGCCCAAACCGCTGGCCCTTCCCCATCGGGCTATAACGGCGTTCCCTGGGGGACCGCCCTGAACGACTTTAAAGCTTCCAGGGATTCCACATTGACCTATTCGGTGGAGGGGATGGAAGCCTGGGCCCTGGATTTCCTCCTCATGGATTTCCACCACGTTGATAAGGACGACCCCTGCCGGGCGCCGAAACTTTCCGCCCAACTCATTCCAGGCGATGATTCGGTCTATGCTTTTTATGGCGGAAAATTTTGCGCGGCGTCGGTGCCGTTGGATCCGGGGAATCTTTCCAAAACCCAACAAAGCCTGAAGGCCGCCCACCCATTCCTGAACAGCTTGGAGGATGCCGCCATCCACACTTTTTTCGATTCCTATGGATACAAAAGCGTGTTTTTTCATTATTACGGTTACCTTCTCAACCCATCCACGAGAGTTTACTTGGTCAAGGTGAAGAGCTTTTATGAGGACCCTGCCTACTACGGCGACAGGGGCTGGGATACCGTCCAGAGTGGCGAGGGGTATTTGGAAAAAGCTTTCTTGGTTTACATCTCCGATGATTACTTAAAAGGCGAGAATGCCTATACCGACTGGCTGGAAAACCGCAAGAACCCGCCCGCCCCAAAGCTCGATTATCTCCAGACCCTCAAATGCGGCATCGAACACTAAACGGCCCGCTGGGCTTGAGTTTTCGCGGGGGCAAGGCATTCCTTAGGAGACGGTATCTCGGCGTAGCTTTGACCGCATTCCGCCCCGGTCAAGGCCGGGGCACCCACGAGCCGGAGGAAGCGGAACTCACCAAACGGCTTTGTTCCCAAACAAACGCAGGAAAGTTTCCGCGGCTTGCTCGGCGTCCTGCCCCTCAATGGTCATTTGCAGTTTTTTGCCCCTGGCGTCCAGCAAAGGAAGGATTTCGATGAAGCTTTTGGCGTCGGCGGCCACTTTTCCCTTTTGGATCGTGACATGCGACTTGAAGCCTACCGCAGCCCGTTGGAATTCCACCAGCGTCCGAAACTCCAGCTTGGAAGGGTATGGGATGGTTAATTTTTTGGTCATCTCTCTCTCTCCTTGGACATTAAATAGGTTTTAGGTTTAAGCGTGGGTAATCGGGTTTGAAAAAAGGTGCCCGGAAAGGAAGGTTAAAAACCTTTCCCAAAGGTGGAACTCAAGGCGGGAGAAGGATCAGATTCGAAGCGGAGTGAAAGGGATTGGGGGGGAGACCGAGAGGAAGACGACGATACCCGCTTCTTGGGAGCCACAAGCGGGCCAAGTGGCCGAAGAAGTGCCCACAGTAGAAGTTGGAACGAATGCGCAGGGTTTTTGAAACTGGGATTCCAACTGTCGGACCAGGGTTTTTCCAAAACCCAGGCCGTGGCCCTTGGAGTAAAGGGATGTTTGGCGGTAAAAAGGTGGGCAACGCAGGCTCATGACCAAGAGTTGGCGGCAGGCAAAGGGAAACAAGATAGCCGCCAACAGGCATCCCAGGAAAACACGCCGGAAAAACGCCGATCGACCCATCAAAGCGCCTGCCTTCTTCCACTGCAAACGGCCAAGCCAATTTTTTTGGCTTGGCCGGGTTCCTTCAGGCTTTGGAGCCGCCGACGGGGGTGCCGTCCTCGTTGAAGGTCTCGAAGGTCCCATCCTTGAAGAGCAATAAAATCCTCGTGGGGCCGCTCTCCGCGCTGGAAAACTTCACCTCATCCACGTTGGAATCCAGGTAAACGGGTTTGGCCTTGGGGTTCTTCAAGTCGTATAGGAAGGCGTCGCCCTGGGACGACACCGTCACCTTGACTTTTCCGTCCTGGCTCGTGAAATCCACCGACCCGTTCTCATCCCGGGGCGCCGGGTTCGACTCGCTATAGCCGCTATTAGGTTGGACCAGCTTTCCGTCCGTCCCGTAAACCGGGCCGCCATAATCCTCCGGATTGTAGCCCGCGGAGCCATTGTTATTGTTGCCGTTGTCGCCGTTCGATTGGGCTGGAGTGTAGTTTCCATTGTTGTACACATAAACCGTCGTGGTCGCGGGGTCCTCCCACCACCACCATCCGTTCCACCACCAGCACCAATTGCCCCACCAGGGGTCATACCACCACCAATTGCCCCAGTAAAACTGGGTCCAGAAGAAAGCCCCGCCGAAATACCAGCCCCACCACAAGTTCCCGAAACGGTCGTAGTAATTGCAGTAATTGTAGCCGTTCCAACTGTGCCAGTAGTAGTTGCCGGGCCTCCCATTAAAGGTTAGGCGGGCATTCACCTCAGCCCTGAAACCCCGGCTGTTGGCGATGGCCGCCATTTGGTTGCGGATCCCGGCGCTGCTCATCCGGGAAGGCGAAACCGTGGAAGCCGAGAAAGCCCGGCCGTCCGGGCCCCGGCTGGGCATACCCGGCGCGGACCCGCTCACGTTGTGGGAAAGCATGGCTTGGCTCGACAGCGGCCTGGGGACGCTGGTCACACCCAGGCGCCGGACGCTTGGGGAAACAACGTTGGAGCGGTAGCTGCCGTTGTAGGACTGCGCGGAGGAACCAAAACGGTGGTAATAACTGTTGCCGTTTCCACTGTACCCATAACCGCGGTAGTAGTAAGTGCGGTACCCGCCGGAGGACCGAAACGCGCGGGAACTGTTGGAGCTTGTGCTGTCATGCCAATTGTCGGTAGAACTGTTTGTTCCGCCCGAGTTGCCGCCCCCTCCCCCCCCGCCGCGGTCCCCTCCGTCACCGCGGTCAGCTAAAGCCAAACCGCAGGGTAGTAATGCGATCACCATCATGAAAATTAGGGTCTTTTTCATGGCGCACCATCCTTGGAATCGAAGGCCTTTTCACAGGCCTTCCTCTTGGTTTCTCATTATTTCGACGTTTTATATCCCTAAAATGATTCGAGAAAGGCCTCGAATCGGAAATACCGTTAAACCCCATAGGGATTTTGTTAGCGCTATTATAAAATATGGGTTCCAGGAACTCCAACAGGTCCTTTCTTCAGCCCTATCCTCAGCCGCCCTGATCCATTTTCCGGTTTCCCCGTAAATGAGATTCATCTCATCTCCCCGGATGCGCCTCCGTTCAACAGGTATTTTTCGCCGCAAGCCAAGAAAAGCCGGGTCTTGGTCTCGGCGATTTGGACATCCACGCCGACCATATCCTTCAGGGACTGCTGGAGGTCCGCCAGTGGCCCCAGGAAAGTCAGGTATCTTTGCCGGGCGAGGGTTACGGCCTTTTGCGCCCCCTCTTGTTCCCCGGCCAAGGTGACTAGGTCCTCCCGTGCCTCCTCCACTTGTTCGGTCAACTTGACGTTCAGGTCGTTCAAGTAAAGTTGGTCCGTGGAAGCCTCCGCCAGGCGCGCCTCCGCCTCGGCGCGGGCCGCTTTTTCCTCGGCGTCGACGCGGAAACCCTCGAATAGGGGAAAGGAAATACCCGCGAAAAGCGAGTAATCCTGTTCGTTGACAAGCCGGGCCCCGCTTAAGTATCCCGCGCTCCCGCCGACTTCCAGGACGGGAAGGTTTTCAGCGGAATATTTTTGGGCGGTCTCCTGGGCGGATTGGGTTTCCAACTGGGCTTGGGTGACCAAGGGGCTGACGCCCGGCGCTTGGAGAGTTTCCCATTGGGATTCGGATAGTTCCTCCGGCGCG
The DNA here is from genome assembly GCA_030041545.1 of candidate division FCPU426 bacterium. Taxonomy (GTDB): domain Bacteria; phylum Oederibacteriota; class Muellerivitia; order Muellerivitales; family Muellerivitaceae; genus JAJPJW01. Next base: position 36,933 of record JASHNQ010000084.1, read on the forward strand.
GGGCAGGAAAAAGCATCGGCATCCAGCCCCGTGTAAAGGGCCAGGCGCTCAAGGCCTGCTTTGTACTGGCGGCCGAAATCCTCCGTCCGCATGGTCGCGTCGGCTAGTTGGTCCTCGATCAAGTAGCCGGCCACGGGGGAATACTGCCCGTTCCGGACGAACCGGTCGACGGTATCCCGGATTCCCGTCAACTCGCCGGCCAGGGCCCGCCAGGCATCCCAATCCCCCTTGAGGCGGAC
>JASHNQ010000085.1 GCA_030041545.1 candidate division FCPU426 bacterium
GAGGTGGAATTGCCCGCGCAGAAAAGCACCGAGACGCCGGAGCCCCCGTAGGCGTAGAACTGGTTCATGGCCTCGGTGCTGGGCGTGGAGTTGGAGGTGACGCAGTCGTCCGTCGAGGCGCCTTGGGTAAAGGTGCAGGCCCCACCGGAGTTCGCGTTCCAGGTGCATTGGGAAAAAGCGGCGGAGGCCGTCAAAAAGGCGCAGGGAAAAACGGCTACGGCGATGGCAATGATAAAATGGCTTTTTATTTCTAGAAGTGCCCTTTGGGGAATTTTCATTTTCCCAACACCCCATCTTAAAAATAAAATCGTTACAAGGTGGCCGTCTAAACTTTTTTAACTTTGTTTCACGAATTAAAAAAGTTTTGGCCGTGGCGTTGGACTAATTGTTGAACAGTTTTTATTTGGTTTCACGAATAAAAATTTATGTTGTAATTATAACCTAAATTTAACTGTTTTATCGATTTCTGAAAGCGCTTTATCGAGTTTTCCGTTTAACTTGGATAAAGACGTTAAAAACATGGCTCTGTATGTTAGTCTCTTAGTCGTGAAATTTTATACAAAAAACCGAAAATTTCCCGACCTAAGGGACCGGGCACTATTTCCCTGGTTTCGCCAGTGAATCTTGAGGATTCCTCCCTCTTTGGTTCCGGCTCGCCCGGGTTAGGATTCGCGCATGCGTAGGTTTATCACCTTGTTCCTAGCGGCTTTGTTCTTGACTCCGGTCCTTCCGGTAAGGGCGGATTACGGCAACCGGTTCGTGGCGAATAAGAGGATCCCTCTCCCGCTGGACCGTTCCGACAAAAAAATTTCCTACCGATTTACCTGCGCGGAGGACATGGAAATAACCGACGCAGCGGTCTTTTGCGTGGAGGCGGAAAAACCCCCGGCTTACCTGCTGAGCTTGCAGGAGGACGAAAAAGGCCGCCCCTCGGGAACGCCCCTTGCTTCCTCTTCCTTCGTTCCTCGCCCCTTGAGCTGGACAACCCTTCCCCTGGCGCGGGCGCTCCTCCAAAAGGGGAAGGTTTATCACCTGGTCCTGGAACAGGACAAGATGCGGGGTGGGGACCATCCCGTCGGCGTGATCGGGCCCTCTAATTGGGCCTCCTTTCTCTGCACCGACGTCTTGAACCACCTTCATTGCGCCGACGGGTCGCCCGACCCCAACACCAATGTTTTAGGGTTCGAGGGCGGCCAATGGCGGGAGTTGAACCGGGAACCCGTCTTCGCCGTTTACGGCGCGGGGGAAAAGTATTTAGGGAACCCCTACGACGACCCGGGCGAGCGCCCCATTTATGGGGGCGTGGATCCGAACGACAAATCCAAGCAGGTGCTCCAAGGCGAGGCGCTCCATTTCCATTGCGGCTATCCGGCCACCGCCTTCGCCATCCGGATTAAAAAGCAGGGTCACCCCACTTCCCCCTTGAATTATCTCATCCTGAAACACTTTTATCAGATCCACAAGACGGCTCCTGTTTACAAGGCCGAGGCCCTGGAACCCGGCCAGGTTCCCTCCGAATTCCAATGGGTGACCGTCGGTTTTGGCGACAAGTCCAAGTCGAATTTCTCGCCCGAGTGCTGGTTCCTGGTCCTTCAAACGGACTCCGGCCGCCCCTCCAAGGATCCTCCGGGTTGCGAGGATTGTTACGTTTTATCCGATGTCGGGAACTCCGGCGGCTTGGCCTATGCCGCCCAGTTCACCTTCGACGGGGGACCCCACCTTTCCAGGGAGGTTTACTCCGTGGACGGGGGAGACTCCCTGACTTGGAAGGATGAGTTCGAGAGGGACGCGGATTGGGTGGCGATCGGCCCCGACTGTCCCCCACCCGTGAAAATGGAATATGAGCCGATGCCTACGCCTGAGCCGCTTAGGGATATCTTGCTTCAAGGAAAATTCCCGGAATGAAGTTCCAACCCGGATTCTCATCTTTTTTGAAACCCGCGGGCTTGAAGGCCTGTGCCAAACCTATTTTAAGGAGGGCCGGCTTCCTTTTCCTAATGGGGGCCTTGGAAGTTTTGGCCCCGCCCGGGTCCCCGGCCGCCGAGCCGATGATGGATACCAGTGTGTTTTCGGAATCCCGGCTGGGGGCGGTGGAGTCGGTTAAGTTGGGGCATTTCGCCCAGGCGCTTCGGTCGGAACAAACGGCCCTGAAGATCGCCCAGGACCAATACGGCCCCACGAGCCTTTTGTTGGTCCCTATCCTGGATGACGTGGCCGTCCTTCAATGGCGCCTGGCGGAGTACCGGGACTCGGAAGAGAGCCTCAAGTGGGGGTTGGCCTTGGTGGAAAAAAACCTGGGGCCCGGGGATGGGGAGGTGGCCGATTCCCTGGATCTCTTGGCGGGCCTTTATCTGGACTTGAACCGCCTGGCGGAAGCGGAATGGGTTGAAAAAAGGGCATTGGCTTTGCGCCAGGCCTCCGGGGCGGCCAATCCGCAATCCCTGGCCCGGACGGAGGACCTTCTGGGGCAGGTGGAACTCGGCCTAGGCAACGCCTCCCAGGCCCAAACCCACTTCGGGGAGGCGCAAAAAAACCTTGAACCAGGGCGCCAACCCGACGCCGCCTTTTCCCTCCACCTGTTGAATCACTTAGCCCTTGCCTACGCCTCCGGAAACGACTTTAACCAAGCCCAGTCCTGCCTGGAGAAATCCATGGAAACCGCCGAAAAGGATTTTAAACCCGTCAGCCCGGAGGCGGTGGAGGCCATGGAAGACCTTGCCGATTTTTACGATGACCGGGGCCAGCTGGAAAAAGCCCGGCCCCTTTGGGAATCGGCCCTCAAAACCTCGGGGCAACTGGTCGGCGGTGTCTACGACTACTTAGCGCTCCCCCACTTAAAAAGGCTGGCCAGGGCCGAGGATGGCGTGGGAGACCACCCCAAGGCCCGGGGGCTGTGGCTTAAGATCCTGCCGGTCGACGAGGCCGTCTATGGCGCGAAGCATCCCCAGGTGGCCCTGGACCTTATGGCCCTGGCGGATCAGGATGCGAAACTGGGCCAAAAGGGGAAAGCCGCGGAGGAACTGAAGGAATCCCTGGCGATTTTGAAACCCCTTTTCCCCGCGGATGATCCCTTGGTCCGCCAGTTGGATGCGCGGTTGGCGGATCTTTCTAAATAATCCCCTGTTTCGCTCAAAAGACACCCGCTGCGAAAATCGTTTTAAATTCAACGGATAGCCGCGGTCCAGGATTTTTGGCGAACCGGATAAAAGCCCAATTATTGACTTTTTCTGGGAACCCAAAAATGTTCCCGAAATTTCACTTCCGGGGACGCCTTCTTTCGGATTAAATGACATCGGCCGTCAGCCAAAATCCATGATGGAGGGTGTCATGAAAAAACCAAGTAAGACCCGGCAATCGGAAGCCCCTGCCCCAAGCGAGGGACTCCTCGGGCAGGTAGGGAAAGAATTAAAAGAGGATTTGAAAACAACGCCCCAGGCCGTCACCGACGCCCTGGTGCAGGACGCCAAGCAAGCCGTCAATTACGAAATCCGAAGGGGCTTCCGGAACCTTATCAACAGTTTCTTTAAAAGGCGTTGACGGGAAAATTTTTTTGTTCCTTACCGTTCGATGACGATCTGGGTGGTCTGCCGCTGCAGGAGGTTGCCGTTGGAATCCAGGATGTCCACCACCAGGAAATAAAGACCGCTGGCCAGGCCCGACGCGTCCACCGGCGCCTGGCTGGACCCCGCCGCCCCCGTCACCGGCGGCTTCACCAGCTCGCCCGCCACGTCGTACACCCCCGCCCTCAAGGTCAGGTTCATCCCCGTGCTCACCCCCACCGTCGTCTGCGTCGCCCCGCCTTTGAGGATGTTCGGCGCCGCCCACACGCTCCCCAAACCGCTCCCGCTCCCCCTCTCCACCACCACGTCCTTGGTCACCTCTTGGTCCCCGCTCCCGCCCCCCTGCGCGGAGACCTCCACCAGGTAGGTTCCGTTCGTCACGATCTGGCCGTTGTCCGCCGTCCCGTTCCACGTCACCGTCACCCCGTTGGACAGCGTCAGGGTCACGTCGTTCA
>JASHNQ010000086.1 GCA_030041545.1 candidate division FCPU426 bacterium
GCCTTGGCCGTGTCCTTGGAATCTTCCGCGGCCTGGCGTTCCACCCTCAGTTGAGCCACTTTCGGGCCGATCCAAAAGCCCTGGCCTAGGGAAAAGAGCAACATGAGGTAGAGAGCGGTGATTTTCACACAGTCCTGGTTCACGTAATTTTTCAGCGGATGCAGCAGGTGGTAGGTGACCACCAGTAAAATGCCGCAAACGTAGCTGATCCAGTAATAGGCGGGAAAAAGATGGCTTTGAACCTCTCCGAAAAGCTGGCGGGGAAGGGTTTTAAAAAGGACCGGCGCCTGGATGAAGGTGAAGTAAAGAAGTGTCCCGTACCAGAAGATGAAGGCGAAGAAATGCGCGAACCGCAGCAAAACCATGGATCCTCCCAATGGCCGCTATTTTAGCCGCGGGACCGGAACGTTTTCAACGAAGGCCCGCTATAATGCCCCGCCCATGGAAACCCCCAAGACCGTGAAGATCATCTTCCCTAGGACGGGGCAGGAGTGCGAGGTGGATGCCGGGGACACCCTGGTGGACGCCACTTTCCGCCACGACCTGCCCATCCGGTACCGCTGCGAGCGGGCGGTCTGCACCACCTGCCTGACCGAAGTAATGGAAGGCGCGCCGAACCTTTCGGAAATGGAAGAGCGGGAGCGGCAGACCCTGGCCGCCATTAAGGCCCAACCCCACTGGAGGCTGGCCTGCCAGGTTTCGGTCTTGGGCGACGTGAAGCTGGACTACCTCCCCATCACCGACCCCCGCCGAAAACCGGAAAAAGGCGGTATTGAGTTCTAAGAGACTCTAAACCTAATTTCATTAACTCAAAACTTATTTATGGACCACTTCCCACTTGACCCGGTCCGGGTCCTCGAAATAAACGGCGTAATAATCCGGGTGGTATTCGGGGAAAAGACGGGGGCTTCCATACAGCACCTTCATCTTTCGCTTCCTCAGGAATTCCCGGGTGAACGTCCGCACGGCTTCCTTGGAATTGACCCGCAGGGCGATATGGTTCAGTCCCGGGGCCTTCCGGTGGAACCCGCCTTGGGAGCGGCCTTTCTCCACCGCGATGATCCAAAAGTCCGTCGTTCCATTGCTCATCCCCACGTGCTTGGGACTTTGATCCACCACCCGGTAACCCCAATAGGAAAGGAAGGCCCGGTAAAAGGGCAGGGAACGCCGGGCGTTGGAGACGTTGATTTGAATATGGTAGACCGAGGCCTTGGGCTTCTTTGATTTCATTGGCACCGACGTTTACGAATAAGTTCGAAGTGCGAAGTTCCCAGGTTGAAGTTTTGGTATGTTTTTGTTTAGCGCCGCTAAACAAAAACTTCAATCACTTCGAACTTAAGACCGCTGACTTCGAACCGTCGTTTAGAGGTTCTCCAGGACATCCACCGCGTGTCCTTTTACACTTACTGGGGACCAGATTTTTTTAATTTTTCCTGTTTTATCAATGATGAGCGTGGTGCGGACGATGCCCATGAATTCCCGGCCCATAAACTTCTTCTTTTGCCAGACGCCGTATTCCTTGAGCATTTCCTTGCTTTCGTCCGAGAGGAGCGTGAAGGGCAGCTTGTATTTTTCCTTGAAGGCGCCGTGTTTTTTCACCGGGTCGGCGCTGACGCCCAACACCACCGCGCCCTTCTTTTTCACCGCGCCCCAGTTGTCCCGGAAATCGCAGGCCTCCTGCGTGCAGCCCGGCGTCATGTCCTTGGGGTAAAAATAAAGGACCACCGTTTTTCCCTTGAAGTCCGAAAGGGACACCTTTTTTCCCCGATCGTCGTCTAATTCAAAGTCAGGGGCTTTTTGGCCTTCTTGGATCATGGAGCACCTCACGGAACGAATGGTTTATGAGTTCTCAATGTTAAATTTTGAGTTGTTCAGACTTTCGATTTGGGGAAACCCAATCGAAAGTCACCATAACTCAAAACCAAAAACTTAGAACTTAAAACTTTGTTAAAGGGGAAGGCTTTCGTAAAACAAGTTTGAAGAAAAAAAAACGGATTTTCCAGAACGTAAAAAAAGGCTTTTGATAAGGTAAAATCCGCGTAAAAATTGACACTATTGAGACATAAATGACCCAACGTTAAACATGTCTAAATTCTCGTTTAACCGTAAAAAACCTTAAAAATCCTTATTTTTCGATAAAAAGAGTTGTCTTTGATATTTTTGGTGTAACCAAATAGGTACAAGAGGTATATTCTTTCCTAGCCGACAGAACTATTTTTCACCCAAATTTTCTAACCCTTCAGATAGTGCCGAAACAAAGGAGAAAGACATGAACTTCTACTTTTCACTCTTCCAGCTCATCGAGACGGTGGAGCGCCTGGAAAGGGATGTGCAGCATCTGGCTGGCCGCGCCCTTCGGATCAGCCCCCGCGACGCCCGGGCCAACCGGGAACTCCTGGAACAATGTGAGAGCAAGATGCACGAGGTGAAGGTCTTGCTGAACAACAAGACCCACATCAGCAAGATAACCCTGCGAAAGGCCGCGCTGCTTTTCCAAATCCTGGACATTTTCTACCGCCGGATGCTCCATTTGGCCTCGGCTCTTTCCAACGTGGGCCCGGACGACGAGAATTCCATGAAGGCCGTCTGGCAGATGCTTTCCCTGGCCCAGGCCCATTACCAAGCCCTGGCCAAGACCCTCTTCGAGCTGACCGGTATCCCGGTGAGCCTCAACCTGACCGGGACCCCGGAGGTCGCGGCCCACGACCTTTCGGCCATCCTCCAAAAAGAGGCGGCTTACCAGCAGGAGGCCCTGAAGCTGCTGGAAAAAGCCATCGAGGTTTTCGGGGAGGAGCAGGATTTGGCGGAACAACTGGCCCAGGTCCGCAAGGATCTCCTGGAAATGAAGAAACGCATGAAGCACTTCCCGGCGGGCCACATCGTGGAAAAACCGGAATTCGTCAAGGCTTCCCCCGAGAAGCCGGAGGCCGCCAAGTCCCCCGCCCCGACGGCGGTTTGATCACCCACTTTTACTTGGACCGGGTGAACCGTTGATCATTGGAACAGCCGACCGCATTTCCGCCGCATGGGTTATCCGCTGTTCCACGGATCCAATGTTCCAATACCCCGTTCTTTCCCAAGGGGAAAGAACGTGAGCCCCCGCCGGTACCGCCCTCCCGCGCTTTACATGAAAGCGCCTTTCCTCCAGGGCGTGCTGGACGGCATGGCGGAGTCGGTGAAGATCATCGACCGGCACTTCCGCCTCGTCTACGCCAATTCCACCTCGCGCGAAAACCTGGGGATGGACTTGAACGAGATCAGGGGCCGCTCCTGCCACGAGATGTTCTACGGGTTCAAGGAAAAATGCTTCTTCTGCAACATGGCCAAGGTTTTCGACCAGGGCCGATCCGCCACCACCTACTGCACGATCGCGGTCAAGGGCGCCAACCGGGATTTCGAGGTTTCCGTCTTTCCCGTGAAGGGGGCCGGCGGCCTGGTGGACTACGCGGTGGAAGTGGTGAGGGATATCACCCCCCTGTCCAAGGGCGGCGCCCTTCCCCAAAACGCTGGGAAGATTTCCAGCCGGGACAAGCGCTTCGCCTTGGTGTTCGAGAACATGGCCCAATGGGCCGAGGACGAGTGGCCGGTGCTGCTGGAGGGGGAGAAGGGGACGGGCAAGAAATCCTTCGCGCAGGCCCTCCACCAGCGCAGCCGCCGCGCGGCCGGGCCCTTCCGCGTCTTCCAATGCGTGGACAACGCCAGCGGCCAGGGCTGCGACGGCCTTTTCGGCGAGGGCGGAGCTTGGGAAAAATCCAAGGGCGGCACCCTTTACTTGGACGGCATCTGCCACCTGGGGGAGGCCAACCAGAAAAAACTGTCTGAAAAACTCTCCCAACCCGCGGGCGCGGACAGCCCCCGCGTGGTGGCCGCCACCACGCTGGACGTCCTCGCCCTCGTGCACCAGGAAACCCTGCGCCTGGACCTTTACAACCGCTTTTCGGCCCGCGTTTTACGGCTGCCCCCCCTGCGGGAACGCAAGCAGGACCTGCCTTTCCTGGCGCAGCACTTCATCGAAACCTACAAGGTCCTGACCGGCTCGCCGGCCGAAAAGCTGGGCCCCGAGGCCATGGTGCAGCTGATGACCTACGCCTGGCCGGGCAACATCCGCGAGCTGGAAACCCACATCGAGAGGGCCTGCCTCCTGGCCACCGGCAGCCAGATTGAGAAGCTGGACCTGCCCATCGAGGCCCCCAAGAGGGAAAAACTGGACGACCTTCTGGACCTCACCGAGAAAACCTACCTGGTGGACACCCTCACGAGAGCCCGGGGCGTGCTGGCGGAAACGACCAAGTTGTCGGGGTTGAGCCTTAAGACTCTCCAGCGCAAGATGAAAAAACACGGCCTCAAGGCCGAAGATTTCCGAAACCTTCCGTAACGGCAGCTCACGGTTGACAGTTCACAGTCGACAGCAAAACCAGTCGGCACCCCCCGCCCATTAAGTTTTTTCTGTGAGCGGTCAACCGCGAACCGTGAACTGGTTTTGCAGCTGGTTCTTGACGCTCCCTCCACCGCGTTTTAAACTGCCACCCTCGTCCCGGTTTCGGCGGGCGAACTCTAGTTCTAAACTTAGAACTCAGAACTTAAAACTATTCTATTGAGGTGTTCCTTGTCCTACAGCTACCAAAACGTCAAGCCGCCCAAGGGGGAAAAAGTCTCGATCAAGAACGGGGTCCTGCGGGTTCCCGACAACCCCGTCCTGCCCTTCATCGAGGGCGACGGCACGGGCCCGGACATTTGGCGCGCTTCGGTCCGCATTTTCGACGCGGCGGTGGAGAAGGCCTATCAGGGAAAGAAAAAAATCGCCTGGTTCGAGGTTTTCGCGGGCCAGACGGCCTTCGACAAGTTCAAGACCTGGCTGCCGGACGACACGGTGGAGGCCTATAAGGAATACCTGGTGGGCATCAAGGGCCCCCTCACCACCCCGGTGGGCGGCGGCATCCGCTCCCTCAACGTGGCGCTGCGCCAGATGCTGGACCTCTACGTTTGCCTGAGGCCGGTGCGCTACTTCCAAGGCGTGCCCTCGCCGGTCAAGCGCCCCGAGAAGGTGGACATGGTCATCTTCCGCGAGAACACCGAGGACATCTACGCGGGCATCGAGTGGCAGTCCGGCACCCCCGAGGCGAAGAAGGTCATCGAGTGGCTGCAGAAGGAAATGGGGGTCAAGAAGATCCGCTTCCCCCAGACCGCGGGAATCGGCATCAAACCCGTGTCCAGCGAGGGAACGGAGCGGTTGGCGCGGGCGGCCATCGAGTACGCCATCCGCCACCAGCGAAAAAGCGTCACCTTCGTGCACAAGGGCAACATCATGAAGTTCACCGAGGGGGCCTTCCGCGACTGGGGTTACGCCCTGGCCAAGAGGGAATTCGGCGCGGTGGAGCTGGACGGCGGCCCGTGGTGCAAGATCCCCGAGGGCAAGCCCGGCGCCGGCACCGTGGTGAAGGACGCCATCGCGGACATCACCCTGCAGCAGGTGCTGACCCGCCCGGAGGATTTCGACGTGATCGCCACCCTCAACTTGAACGGCGACTACCTGTCCGACGCCCTGGCGGCCCAGGTGGGCGGCATCGGCATCGCGCCCGGCGGCAACATCAATTACGTGACCGGCCACGCCATCTTCGAGGCCACCCACGGGACCGCGCCCAAGTACGCCAACCAGGATAAGGTGAACCCGGGCTCGGTGGTCTTGTCCGGTGTCATGATGCTCGAGCACCTGGGCTGGCAGGAAGCCGCGGACATGATCGTGAAGGCCATCGAGAAGACCATTTCCCAAAAGGTGGTCACCTATGACTTCGCGCGGCTGATGGAGGGGGCCAAGGAAGTGAAATGCTCCGAGTTCGCCACGGCCGTCATCGGCAATATGGCCTGATTCCGTTCGGAGTTTTCCTTTTCGGACCCCTCTCCCTTAAGGGGAGAGGGCCGGGGTGAGGGTGACTGTTTCTGGTCCGCATTACCCCTAGCCGTTCCCAGGGGTCCAGGCTCGGAATGACGGTAAACTGAACCACTACCTGGCGGCGGGGGGCCTGGAAACCGGCGAAAAACCGGTTTAAACTTAACATCCTAAATGAAACGAAATCCCCCCGCGCATTCTATTCGGATACATCCAGCCTGGATTGGGCTCCTGGCGTCCATGGTTCTGTCGCTGGGGCCGCCTCTTTACGCCCAAACCCTTGGAACCCAGCAACTGAAGGGCCACCGCGTCTTTTCACCCGGCGGGCCCTCCTTCGTTGGGCGGCATGACGGCGCCTCCCCCCTGCGCCTGGCGATCTGCCTTCCCCTGAGGGACCCCCAGGGACTGGAGGATTTCCTCAAGGCCCTTTACGACCCTGCCAACCCCCTTTACCGCCAATACCTCACCCCGGCCGAATTCGCCGACCGGTTCGGCCCCGGCCCGGACGATTACCAAAAACTCAAGGATTTCGCCCTCACCCACGGCCTCACCATCACGGCCGATTACCCCAACCGGCTGATCCTCGACGTCAGCGGCCCGGCTTCGGTGGTCGAACAAGCCTTCCACGTCCAGATCAACGATTTCCGGCGGCCGGACGGGAGCCTTTTCTACGGCCCGGACCGGCAGCCCTCCCTGGACTTTGACGTCCCCGTGGAAAACGTGGCGGGCTTGGACAACCGGTACCTCCCCCACCCCCACCTGAGGCGGTTCCCGGCGGGAAGGGCCCGCCGCCCCCGCCAATCGGTGGGAGGTTCGGGGCAGGACGGAGCCCTTTTCGACACCGATTTCCGCAATGCCTACGCGCCCGGCGTGACCCTGACGGGCGCGGGCCAGTCCGTGGCCTTGGTGGAATTCTACGTCTATAGCACCAACGACATCAGCACTTACGAAAGCCTTTGTTCGCCGCAGCTCAACGTCCCGGTGTCCAACGTTTATTTGGATGGTTTCAGCGCCTCCACGACCGCGGTTTGCTCGGCGGACGATTACTCGGAAATAGAAGTGGAACTGGACATCGAACTGGCCATGTCCATGGCGCCGGGGCTCAACCAAGTGGTGGCCTTCATGGAGAATCCGAATGACCCCCCCGTCGATGTCCTCACTCAAATTGCCTCGGACGACAGCTGCCGGCAGATCAGCTGTTCCTGGGGCTGGGACCCCGACGACGACTCCTCCACCGGCGGGAACGACCGGAGCACGGAAAACTCCATCTTGGCCGAGTTCGCGGCCCAGGGGCAGTCCTATTTCCTGGCCGCGGGGGATGGAAACGTGAATCCGCCCTATACGGGCGACTTTACCACTGACCCTCCTTATGGCGACGAGGAGGATTACGGCAATGATGACGAAATGGACCAAACCCTGGTAGGCGCCACCTCGTTGACCATGACCGGAACCGGCTCGACCTGGTCTGCCGAGGTGGCGGTTCCCTTGGATAACTACGAGGGGCCTTGGCAATCTACGGGGGGGATAATGGCCCCGGGCAACCCCGGCGAGACCATCCCCAGCTACCAGGTGGGCATCAGCATGACCGCCAACTACGGCTCCACCGCCTACCGGAACGTGCCGGACGTTTCCGCCGTGGGAGTGGACTGCCAGGTTTACGATTGTTACGCGGAACCGGATTGGGACAACATAGGGGGGACGAGCTGCGCGGCCCCGCTGTGGGCGGGGTTCACGGCCCTGGTCAACCAGCAGGCCGCGGCTTCCGGCAACAAGGGCCCCTTGGGTTTCGCCAACCCATCCCTTTACGCGGTGGCCGAGGGAAGCGACTACAACAGCGACTTCCACGACATCACCAGCGGCAACAACGGCAGCTCCACCCAATTCCCCGCCGTGACGGGTTATGACCTGGCCACGGGATGGGGAAGCCCCAAGGGGCAGGGGCTCATCAACGACCTGGTGGGGACCATTCCCACCATCACCCCCACGCCCTGCGGCTGGCCTAGCAATACCTGCACCTTCACCCCCACTTTCACCCCCACGTTCACCAACACACCCTGTAACTGGCCCAGCAACACCTGCACTTTCACCAACACTTATACGCCCACCCCCACGTTCACACCGACTTCCACCTTCACTCCCACCTGCACCAACACTCCCACCTTGACGCCCACCAACACCAACACCTTTACCCCGACCCTCACTCGCACTTATACCTTCACCCCCACCTTAACCTACACGCCCACCCCCACTCTCACGCCCACCCATACCCCCACGCCGGGGCCTTCTTTTTTCGCGCAGGCCTGGCCCAACGTCAGCACCGGGGGAACCCCGGTCCGATTCACCCTCAACCTGACCGGCCCGGCCCAGGTCCAGCTTTCCATTTACGACTTAGCCGGGGAGATCGTCTATTCGGCCTCTTACCCGGAGCCCGCGGGATGGACGGTGCTTTCCTGGCACCTCCTAAACCGAAGCGGCGGCGGCGTGGCCAGCGGCCTTTATTTCTATTATCTCCAAGCCGGGGGCAACCATAAACTGGGGAAGCTCTGCGTGCTGCACTAAAAGCTCTAAGTGAGGCTTGGCCTTCTATGGGCCGGCGCCCAAGGGCGCATAGCCGCGGCTTTGCTGGAAGGGGACCGAGTCCACGTATCCCCCCAGGCCGGGTTCCCGCCGGCCGGGGATCTCGAAGTAATACCAGGTGTCGTTGATCCTGCCCGTCGGGGTTTCCTGGCTCAACCAGTCGGCGGCAATGGAAAGGGTGTCCGGGTAAAAAGCCGGGGCCAGCTGGAAAAAGCCCGCGTTCACGGCGTAAACCTCCCCCGGCCGGGGCTTCACCAAATCCCCCTCCCGCCAGGGTTCCCAGGAAAGGCCGTAAGCCGAAGGGTCCACGCCGCCTAAGTAAGCCAGCTTGACCTTGTCCCATCCCCTTTGCCTGGCCGTTTCGGCCAGCCGTTTTAAGTCCTGGCTGATGTCCAGGTTGGAGTCCCCCAGCCAGAAAAATTTCCTTTCGGGTGTCACCAGATCATTGAAATAACTCACCGCGTGGGGGAAGTTCAGCCCCACGCTCGCGGCCTGGAAGATCCCCAGGCCGGCGAGGGCCGCCTTCCCCAGCCGCTTTTTTCCCGCCCTTTCCCAAAGCCAGCCGAAGGCTTTCGCGGCCACGAACATGAAAAAGGGGTAGGCGGGCAACAGGTAGCGGACCCCCAAATCCTGCGTGGGAATCATTGCGGCGAAAAAGGCCACGCCGGGCATCCATTGCCAAAGGGGAAGGCGGATTTTCCGAAAAACCATCAAGGCGGAGCCCCCGGCCAGAAGGATCAAGAAGGGCAGGGGGGTTTTCAATACGAAAGCCGTGGGGAAGTAAGCCCAATGGTTCACCCGGCCCACCTGTCCCATGAAGTAAACCGGGTGGCCCTTGTAGTGGGCCATTTCCTGGAAACCGTCCCAGAAATAATGGAACGGAAAAAGATGGCCCGGCAGGCAGAGCGTGCCGGGCAGGTAGATGAGGAATACCCAAAGGCCGAAGCCGGCCAAACCCAACGACCATTTTTGAAAAAAAGTTGGCCACGAAAGCGCGGAGGCAGAAAAACGAGGTTGTTCTTTTTTTCCCTCTTTGAAAGAGGGGGACCCAGGGGGTGTTAGCTTTGTCTTGCCGCGTTGGTGGAATCTAATACCCCCCTCGCCCCCCTTTTTCAAAGTGGGGAATAACTGCTGACTCAATTCCAAAATCAAAAAAACAGGGAGCAGGACCAGGCCGGAAAATTTGCAGGTGACGGCCATGCCCGAAAGGACGCCGGCGGCGAGGGCGGATTTCCAGGAGTTGCTTTCCTGCGCCCGCGTAAAGGACAAGAGGGCGGCCAGGAAGAAAAAGGCCAAGGGCACATCGGCCAGGGCCAGGGCGGAAAAAGCCGAAAAGGTCGGGTCCAAGGCCCATAGGCCCAGGGCCGCCCCAAAGACCGGCAGGGGTTCGGCGCGGGTGGTCCTGAAAAGCAAAAAGCCAAGGCCCAGCCCCAAGAGGAGGGACGATAAGCGGCCCAGGAAGGCCAGGGTTCCCAACCGGCCGGGGTTATCCCGGAAACAGAACTTGTAAGCGCGGTCCAGGGCGTCGGCGGGAGCGGCCGGTTCCTTCCAGCGCAGGGCCAGCAAGGGCAGGGACTCGAGGGCCTTGGACAAGGGGGGATGATGGGCGTGGGAAACGACGTCGCCATGGGTCAGGTAAAAATAACCGTTGGTGATTTCCATGGGTTCGTCGTTGGTGAGCGAATCGGTCCAAAGGCGGGGGAGGACTTGGACGGCGAATAGGGCCGCGAAGAGTAGGTACCACAGGAAGGAATGGGATTTCATAAATTCAAAATTAAGCATTCGAAATTCGATTTATTCAAGTCACCATTTTAATTCTTTGCCGTCGTTGTAGAGGAAAAGGGACGTCCGCTTCATCGTCAGGCCTTTGATCGTTTTGGCGATGGCCAAGGCCGACTCCTCCGGCCTCAACGGCGCGTTGGGGCCGCCCATATCGGTCTTCACCCAGCCGGGGTCCAGGCACACCACCACCACCTTTTCGTCCCGCAGGTCGAAGGCCATGGTGCGGGTGAGCATGTTCAAACCCGCCTTGGAAACGCCGTAGGGATAAAAGGCACCCTCGCTTTTGCCCGAAAGGGAAGCCAGGCCGGAGGTCATGTTCACGATCCTCGGGTTCGCGGCCTTCCTTAACAACGGCAGGAAGGCGCGGGCGACCCTCAAGGGGCCCAGGGTGTTCACCTCAAAGGCTTCCCGCATCTTGGGAAGCTCCACCTGCTCCAGGCGGGCGTTGTAGGGCTGGGACTGGATGCCGGCATTGTTGTAAACCAGGTCCAGGTGCTGGGTTTTTTCCGAGACCGACTTGAAGGCGGCGGCCACGGACGAATCCGAATCCACCGACAGGGGAACCAGTTCCAAGGCGCCGGGATGTTTTTTTTGAAGCGCCTGGAGTTCCCCCGCCTTTTGGGGTTCACGGCAGGCGGCGAAAACCTTGTCGCCTTGGCTTAATAAGACTTGGGTGAGGGACAAACCGATTCCGCGGTTGGCTCCCGTGATGAGAAAGGTCTCAGGCATATCCGATCCTCCCATGGTTTTGAAAAAGCGGCAAACGACTCTTTGTTAACCGCAAATGGGGAAGAAAACAATGGGAAAAGGGGGTAGTGCGTCAGTTTGACGTCATTCCGTGGACCCTTTGGAACGACTAAGGTTGAAACCACGAAAATGCTTTATTTTTAATTGAATTTATCGATAAATCTAAATTGACATCGGTCATATTAGGGTTGGTTGTTTACCCCTAAACTTGTGGAAACGCCTTAAAGGGTAGTAAAATTTAAGAAAAACCTTACTTTTTGGTTGGAACCAAAGAAGTAAAATTATGAAAACACAACTTAAAACGATTTTAATTTGTTTTAAGACTCATATTGGAAAAATGAACATGGCATTTTTCCGTCAAAAGTTTTTTTTGCGGTCTTCTCTAAAATCGTTTTTTGTAAAAAAATTAAACGGATTTAATTACCCGTTAGCACTTATTTTGGCTCTTTTAGCGGCACCGTTACAAGCCACTCCCCCCACCCTTGAAGTTTCCGGAAACCACCTCCAGACCACCAGCGGCTGCACGGTTCACTTTGATGGGGTGGACGTGGATGGGTTGGAATTTTCACCGACGGGCTATGGGCCGCCCAGCGGCGATGGCGGAAGCTCCCTGGAGGTGGCGCAGGAATCAGTCACCGGATGGAAAGCCGGCATCATCCGCCTTCCCTTGAACCAGGACTATTGGTTCGGATGCGGCAATTCCAACGACGAAAGCCCGCCCTCGGCCTCCACCTACCAGTCCACGGTTTCCAGCATCGTGAGCTACTGCTCCTCCGAAAACGTTTACGTGCTCCTGGACCTGCACTGGTCGGGAACCTCCTCGACCGCCTCCGCCCCCTGCGGGAGCGGGTGGGGGGAATCCACGGGCCAGCAGCCCATGGCGGACGCCAACGCCGTCACCTTCTGGAGCTCGGTGGCCGCGGCCTACGCCAACAATTCCGCCGTCATTTTCGACCTTTATAACGAGCCCTACGACTCGGGCAACGATGACCCCCCCACCGATGACACCAACGGGTACAACACCTGGCTCAACGGCGGGACGCTTTCCGGGGCGTCCTTCACCACGCCCGGCATGCAGGCGCTTTTGAACGCGGTCCGCGCCACCGGCGCCGACAACGTCTGCCTCATGGGCGGGCTGCACTGGTGCGCCAACCTGAACGGCCTGCCAGCCTCCTCGGTGACCGACACGGGCAACGGCGTCATGTTCGCCGCCCACCTTTACGGGAGCAACGACGGGGACGCTCCGGTGAGCTGGGATTCGGAGGTTCCCAGTTCCCTCCTGGCCAGCTACCCCGTCTTCATCGGTGAATA
This sequence comes from candidate division FCPU426 bacterium, assembly GCA_030041545.1. Lineage (GTDB taxonomy): Bacteria > Oederibacteriota > Muellerivitia > Muellerivitales > Muellerivitaceae > JAJPJW01. The sequence continues at coordinate 12,305 of JASHNQ010000086.1, forward strand.
CGGCCCCGAGACTAGCTGCAATGACGACGATTCCAGCTTCGATACCGCCATGATTGGCTCCTCGGGCTGGGCCGTGACCACCACGGGCATCGTGGGTTGCACGGCCTGGTCCATGACCGACAACTCCTGCCCCAATCTCCTCTCGGATTGGACGTGGGGCACGACCAGTTGGGGCTCCGCGGTTTCCACCTTCCTGGCCACGCCCGTGGCCACCTGCGCGGCGGGCTCGCCGGTCCCCACCGGCACCCCCACCAAGACCTACACCGTCACGCCCACCTTTACCCCCACGGCCACCACGGTGCCGCCCAAGATCACCCTCACCAAGACCACCGGGGGACCCACCTCCAACTATCCCGAAAGCGGAAGCCCCATCCCCATGACCATCACGGTTTGCAACGCCACCGGGTCGGTGACCGCCAACAGCGTGACGGTGGTGGACAACGTGGTGAACCCCTTGAGCTGGGCCCAGGACGGCCCCAATTACAGCCAGTGGGCCGTGACGGTCAACGGCACGCCGGTGACCATCAACCCCCTGAACACCTCCGGGTTCCCCATCACCTGGGTGGTGAGCAACCTGCCCGGCGGCGACTGCGTACCCATCAATTTCCAGGTGGTGGCTTATTCCTATAATGGGTCCACCGACTCTTGCCAGGTGGTGAGCGACTACGGCACCGCGGTTTGGTCCGGCGGAGGCCCGGTAACCAGCAATACCATCGCCATTACGGTCATTTGCAACACCCCCACCTACACCTACACGAGCACCCCGACCGATACGACCACCCCAACCAACACCTTTACGTTGACCTTCACGCCTACGGCCTCCAGTACACCCACGAATACCTCCACCAACACCCCAACGTCGACTTCTACGGCCACCAAGACGAATACCCCCAGCAACACGCCCACCAATACTTTCACCGCGACGGCCACGGCCTCCAATACGGCCACGAATTCTTATACCGCCACCTCCACGGCTTCCTCCACGCCGACGAACTCCTTCACGGCCACTAACACTTCCACCAACACCGCCACTTCGACGGCCACCAAGACGGATACCCCCAGCAACACGCCCACCAATACGGCTACGAACACGGCAACCGATTCCTTCACGCCTACCTCCACCGCTACCAGCACGCCCACGGATTCGGTGACGCCTAGCGCGACAGCCTCCAGCACACCCACTTATTCCTTCACACCAAGCTGGACGGCGTCCCTCACCGCTACGCCTTCGGCTTCGCCAACCCCCACCAACACGGCCACCCATACCTCCACCGCCACCTTCACGGCTTCGGCCACTCCGACCAACAGCTATACAGCCACGATGACGCCTAGCAGTTCGATGACGGCTACGCCCACCGTGACCGCGACAACGAGTTCGACAAGCTCTTCGTCACCCTCTCCGACGCCGACAGCCTCCTTTACGTCAACGGCTTCGACTACGGCTACATCCACCTCCACCGCTACGTCCACTTCCACGGCCACCCATACCTCCACCGCCACCTTCACGTCCACCTCCACGCCCACGAACAGTTCCACCGCCACTTCCACGGCTTCGATGACCCCCACGGCCACCGCCACTGATACGCTGGTCAACAGCGCCACGCCCACGAATACGGCAACGGGGACGGCCACCCATACGTTGACGGCTACGCTTACGCCTTCCTCCACGCCTTCTTGGACGCCCACTTCCTCATCCACCTCTACGCCGACGAACAGCTTTACGGCCACCTTCACGGCCTCGTCCACGTCCACGGTTTCGATGACGCCAACCGCCACCAACACGGCCACCCTGACCGCCACCAGCACTTTCACGCCGACTTTGACGGTTTCCGCCACCGCTACCCTGACTCCCTCCGCCACGGTGACCGTGGGGCAGGCGACTTCCACGCCCACCGCCACCCCCCATCCGGGTTCTACGCCCCTGGTTTACCCCAACCCCTCCAACGGCTCCCCGGTGAACGTCTTGCCCCCGTCCTATGCGGGAAACCAGAATGTCAAAGTCCAGCTTTTCACCGTGGCCTTCCGCAAGGTGCAGGAGAGGGACTATTCCTCCATCCCTTATGGGCCCCTGACGGTCCGGATGGAGGATAATTGGGGCAATCCCCTGGCCAGCGGGCTTTATTACGTCGTGGTGGACCTGTCTTCCGGCCCGGGCACCTCCGAGAACCATGCCGTGCTCAAACTTCTTCTCTTGAGATAAGGCGCGGGTGGGATTTGTCCAAAATCCAAGCAGGACCCTGACGTATTCCTGACAAAATAGCCGGTTCTATGAGATGGCTCATGTTGGGCCGTTCACGGCTTTAATACTTTTATCGGTAAAGCTGGAAAACTTCAGGGAATAGAAATTGCAGAATTTACATATCTATTATCTTGGGGTAGGCTTACCAAACCCTAACCCGGACGAACCGGAACCAAAAAAGGGAAGCATCCTCAAGGTTTACTGGCGAAATCAGGGTAATAGTACCCGGTCCCTTAGGTCGGGAAATTTTCGGCCTTTTGTATAAAATTTCACGACTAAGAGATTAACTTGGTTTTTTTAAAACCCTTTTTTCGAGGCAACGTGAAAAGGTTTCCAAGCTCCCGTTTCAAGCGAATGAGATTAACCGGTTTGATCATGGTACCGCTTTTATCCGCGGCCGCCTTGGCCTTCGGCCAAAACGTCAACTCCGGGTCCCCCAAGTACCCCTTCCCCCATGACGGGCAAATTCCTTACGTTGCCGGAACCGTGGTTAACATCTCGGGAGACACCCAAGCGACTTACGATGCCGCCGTCTCCAGCATGTACGTCTCCTGGTACGCCAACGCCGTCACCACTAGTTCGGTATGCTCCGGCTGCCTGCGCGTTTACCGGGACACCAACAGCAACGACACGGTGTCCGAGGGTATCGGCTACGGCCTATTGTTCGCCGCGGAAATGGGCGATCAGACCCTCTTCAACGGACTTTTCGATTACGAGCAGAGCTTCCTGGACGGCAACGGACTGATGAACTGGTGGATCTCCTCCAGCGGCTCGGTGGAGGGAACCGGCGGCGCCACGGACGCGGATGAGGACATCGCCATGGCCCTCCTGATGGCCAACGCCCAGTGGGGATCCACGGGCACGATTAATTACCAGCAGAAATTCCAGGACCAAATCACCTATATCTACAACACGGAAATCGGCAGCGACGGCCGGGTCTATCCCGGGGACCAGTACCAGTCCCCTTATTATTCCAGTTACAATGAACCCGCCTGGTACCGCTGCTGGGAGTCCCACGACAGCGAGGCCTCCTCCCATAACTGGGCCAACGTCATCAACTGGGTCTACAATACCTACTTCGCCAACGTTTATTCCACCTACGACACGGGCTTCATGCCCGAAACCTGCACCTATAACGGCACCACCTACACCCCCGCCACCACCACCATGGGTTACGACGCCTCGCGCTATCCGATCCGAACCGGCTTGGACTACCTTTGGAACGGCTCCTCGGCGGTCACCACCTACGTGGGCGCCATGGCCAAGAGCGTCACGGCCGGAGAGACCACGCAAGGCAGCTGGCAGAATGAAATCGAGTCCTATTGGAACATCCAGACCGGCGCGCCTAGCGGCTCCAACACCGACGGCGCCCAAGTGGGGGGCGCCCTGGTGGCCATGATGATGCTGGGCAACCAATCGGACGTGAACACCCTGTGGAACATGGTGCTTCCTTCGACCCAGGGAGGCCGGTTCATGGACAGCACCACCGAATACAACGGCGTCAACGGCTTCCAGTATTTTCAGGACAGCCTGTGCCTGTGGGGGGCAATGGTCGGCTCCAACAACTTCATCAATCTGGCCTGCGGGGTGAATCCCTGCGGGTCTTCCACCTGCACGCCCACCCCCACGCCCGTGCCGCTGCAGTGCTTCATGCTGTCCCAACCCCTGCAAAACGGCGATGATTGGAACGCCACCGACGGCTACTGGTTCACCTTTGATTGGGCCACGGTCAGCAACACGCCCGTGGCCACGCCGCAGTTGGCGGGGGTTTCGGGGGCGGCCTCCATCGTGGACGGCGTGGACGGCGGCGCCGACGGCGACATCTACTCGGCAAGAGCCATCGGCTTTTTTGACATCGACGGGGGCGTCACATCGGTGGTTTACCCGCCCACGGGCACCACCAGCCAATCCGAGACGGTGTACGCGGGTTTCGCCTTGGGGACCGAGCTTTCCCCCGCGGGGGTCACTTCCAGCTACCAGAATTTGGACGACCTGGAACAGATCTCCTTCTGGTGCAAGGCTACCATGGCCATGACCGTGAACGGCACGTCCAGCGTCTGGCTGAGGATGAACCTTACTAACCCGGTCGTCGCCACCATTACCAATGGTTATGGCAACCAATACGGTTACAATTTCGCCGTGACGGCCGCCAACACCTGGCAGCAATTCACCATTCCATTGAGCAGTCTCGGCTGCCAAAACTGGGGCACGGACCCCGAAACTTGCCCGCCCAATGCGGGAGGGGTCAGCTACGTCCTGCCGTCCGTGCCGGGTGGTTCGGTGCCCGCCGGCGAAGTCAACGCCCTGTCCAACATTACTTCCATCGATTGGCAAACCGAAAGCGCCGTGACCATGACGTCCCCAGCCTACCCGGTTTCCCTGACCTTCTGGATCGACCAGGTCTGCCTGACCTTCGAAAACGCAAGCCCCACGCCCACGGTGGTGGTGGTGAACACGGCCACCCTTCCGCCCACGAACACGCCCGTGAACCAGCCCACCGCCACCAACACGCCCACCGCCACCCCCAGTTCCACGGCCACCAAGACCACCACGTCCACGGCCACGCTGACGCCCACCAATTCCACCACCAACACGGCGACCTTGACGGCTACGCTCAGCCCCACTTTCACGGCCACCAATAGCCCAACGCCCACCTCCGCCAATACCGCCACGAATACGCCCACTTCCACCGCTTCCAGCACGGCCACGGCAACGCCCAGTGTGACTCCCACCAACACCGCCACTTCCACGCCGACGGATTCGGCTACGGCGACGCCTACGTCGTCACCTACGCTCACCGCTACGCCTTCGGCTTCGCCAACAGCCACCAACACGGCCACGAGTACCGCCACGTCCACGGCGACGGCCACCCCGACTTCCACGGCCACGAAGACCGCCACCGCCACGCCCACGAACAGCGCCACCGTCACCGATACCTCCACGGCGACCTCCACGCCCACGCTGACCCCGACTTCCACCAACAGCGGCACACCCACCAATTCCCCCACGGGAACCCAGCCCACGGCCACTGAGACCCCCACGCTGACGCCCACGGGAACCCCCACTTTCACGGCCACCCAGACCGACACCTCTACCGATACGTCGACCCCCACCAATACGGCTACCTCCACCTCCACTTCCACGGCCACCCTCACGGCCACTTTGACCGCCACCTCCAGCGATACCCTGACGGCCACCAATACGGCGACTTCTACCGCAACGATGACTCCCACCAATACGACGACTTTGACCGCCACCTCCACCGCTACGCCGACCTTCGTCAATACGGCCACTTCAACGCCGACCCTCACCGCAAGCCTGACGGCCACCAGTTCGATGTCGGCTACGCCGACCCTCACCGCGAGCCATACGGCCACGCCTACGGCTTCCCCCACCGCGACCAATTCGGCCACGGCCACCCCCTCGGCCACCACCACGGCGGTGACGGTGTCCGTGTCGGCGGGGCCCAATTCGCCGACCAACTCCAGCCAACTGCCAGGGGCCTCCAACGTGGAGGTGGAGCAGGTTTCCCTCAACAACCCCTCCAGTATGGCCGTAACCCTCACCGGGCTGACCTTGTCGTTTCCGGCGGCGGGGAACAACGGCGATGTCACGGGGGCGGCCTTGTTGTCGAACGGGACAACGGTGGCCACCGCCTCCTTCTCGGGCACAACGGCGACCTTCACTTTCAGCGAAGTCCTTCCGCCGTCTTCCGGCGCCACCTTTACGCTGACGGTGAATATGGGATCGGGCGCGAGCGGCGCCTACGCCTTCAGCGTGACGGGGGCCAGCGGCAGCAACGGCCAGGCGGTGCTCTTCAGCGGTTTGCCGGTGACGGGGGCCACGGTGACGGTGGCGCAGGCCACTTCCACCGCCACGGCCACCCCGACTTCCACAATCACTTCCACCATTACGGCCACCCCGACATCCACGCCTTCCGGCAAATCCTCCGTGGTGGTTTACCCCAATCCCTCCACCGGCGCTCCGGTGAGCGTGCTGCCGCCCTCGTACACGGGAACGGCGGACGTCAAGGCCCAGGTCTTCACCACGGCCTTCCGCAAGGTGCAGGAACAGGACCATGCCTCCATGCCTTACGGCCCCCTGACGGTGCGGATGGAGGACGACTGGGGCAATCCCCTCGCCGACGGCCTTTATTACGTGGTCATTACGGTGGACGGCCACCGTTCCATCGCCAAACTGCTGCTCCTGCGCTAATGCCTTTAGCATTAGCACCCCCAAGACTTATGCCTCGGCTTGTGGCCTCGGCATAGGGGCGCTGATCTTCATTTTGAAAACAAAACAGCAATAAAGAGATCCGTGCGATACCGACCTCTTTAGCCACTTTATGGGGGGGCGGCATGCGCTAAATTCCGCTTTAAGCCGCTCTTTCCCCATCTTCAATGGTAAAATTGACAGGTTCTTTTCTTTCTGCTTACTCAACAAGCACGAGATAACGTTTTTCGCCGGAGCCCCATGAAACCCTTTTTAAGACCGCCCATTTCCTGGCTTCTCCTGGCCTCCTTTGGCGCTCCGGTGGCCTTATCCGCCGCCACCATCGCCGGGCATATCAAGGTCGACAATTTCGGCTACCGCACCGCCGACACCAAGATCGCCTATTTCACCGAGAATCCTGGAACGACGATAGGGGTCTACAACGCCAGCACCAGCGTGCTGGCCTATTCCGTCCCGGCGGGGGACATCACCGGCCCTGTCAGCGATACCGGCGCCGCCACCGTGATCAACGGCGACACGGTATGGCAGGTCAATTTCTCGGCCGTCACCACGGCGGGAACCTATTACGTCTATTCCGCCGGTTTGACCGAGCAGTCCTACAATTTCCAGATCAACGACTGCGTCTACCAGGCCCCCATGTCCGCCACGCTGAAGGCGCTCTATTACCAAAGGTGCGGCTGCGCCAAACCCGCCCAATACGCCGGAGCCGACTGGTCCGACGCCGCCACCTGCCATACGCAGGACGCGGCCTGCCAGCCGGCGCCCGGATGCACCTTTCCCAACAATTACGGGACCTTGAACCTGATGGGCGGGTGGCACGACGCGGGGGATTACAACAAATACATCGGCTCCACGCCCGCGGGCGCCTGCGCCACCTGGGGGGGCGATTCGGGGGAGGCCATCCACGACCTGATGACGGCCTACGAGTGGAACCCCACCCTTTTCACCAGCTTCCAAAGCAACATCCCGGAGTCCGGCAACGGCAACCCAGACATCCTCAACGAGGCCCATTGGGAGCTGGAGTGGTACCTGAAGATGCAGATGACCGACTACCACGTGCTTTCAGTGGTCCATGCCTTGGGAGGGGGCGGCTCCTCGCCGCCCAGCACGGACACACAAACCCGCTATTACTACCCCCCCAACGGCGACGGCGAGGCCCAGTTCGTGGCCATGCTGTCCCACTCGGCGCGGGTAATGTCCACGGTCTCGGGGATGGCCAGCTTCGCCGTTACCCTCCGGACCGCCGCGGAGAACACCTGGAACGCCCAGTCCTCCGGCTGGACCAGCGACGATTTCAAATTTTGGGCCGCGGCGGAAATTTTCCGCATGGAGGAGGCGCTCGGCGGACCGGCCTCCATCACCTCCGCCGCCCAGTCCATCGTGGACAATTACCTTCCTTGGAACGGGGAATGGCTCAACGAAAACCAGTTCCAACGCGATTGGGGCATCCTGGCCTATATGCAAGCCGCCAATGCCACGGCCTCGAACGTCACCTACATGAAGGCGGACTGGGGAAACCTGGTCGGGGACATCTTCGCCCAAAACGACGTTTACAACTCCGGCATGCACACCTACGATTATTTCTGGGGGGCCGACGAGGTGAAAATGAACTACGCCTTGGACCTCTTGTGGGGGGCCAAATTAAGCGCCACCGGGAGCTACACCGTCGCCCAATGCCAGCAGCAGGCGGAAAACTTCCTCCACTACATGAACGGCGCCAACCCCCTCAATATGACCCTTATGACCAACGCGGCGGCCTTGGGCGCCTCCCACGGCGTTTGGCGTATCTTCCATGAGTGGTTCGGGAATTACAGCCCTACCGAGGGACCCGGCACCTATTCCTACGACAACTTCATCGGCAAACCCGTCTCCATCACCGACCCCCTTTACCCTTATTTCGCGGGGGTGGACAATTTCGGCGTCAGCGACAGCGGCCCCTCCACTTACGGCCCCCCGCCAGGGATCGTCCCGGACGGGCCCAGCCACGGCTACGCCGCCCAACCCGGCTACGCCGAACCTCCCATGCTGGCGGGCGAAGTGGAACCGCCCTATGAGAAGGAATACCGGGACTGGGATTACGTGGACTCCAGCGGCGTTTCCACCGTGCCCTGGATCGTGAACGAAACGGGCCTTTACTACACGGCCTCCTACATGATCGTAGCTTCGGCCTTCGCCTCCAATTCCTGCAGCCTGTCCACGCCCACTCCCACGGCCACCTCTACCCCGACCAAGACCGCCACGGCAACCGCGACCTCCACCCCAAGCTTGACCCCCACCGGGACCGCCACCCCCACGCCCAGTTTTACCCCGACTTCCGTGGGCACCCCCACCAACACGCCTACCGGCACGGTGACTCCGTCCACCCCCACTTTTTCGCCCACGCCCGCCAACACGCCGTCGTGGACACCGACCTTGACGCCCTCTTTAACGCTTACGCCGTCGTCAACTCCCACCTCCCCTTTCACCCCCACTTCCACGCCTCCCAAAGGCGTGGTTTTCTATCCCAACCCCTCTGACGGCACCAAGCCCCTTATGGTCGTCTTGCCCTTGACGGCCCCTTCCGACGTCAAGGTGCAGGTCTTCACCACGGCCTTCCGCAGGGTCAAAACCCAGGACTTCCCCGGCCAGCCGGTGGGGGTCCCGGTTTCCATCACCCTGGACGACGACTGGGGCCACCCCCTGGCCAGCGGCCTTTACTACGTGGTGGCCAACACCTCCCAAGGCCGGACGATCGGGAAACTGTTAATCCTGCGCTGATCTTCCTTTCCTGACATCATCCGCCTCCGCTTTCGGGGCCTCATGGGTGTAAAATAAAAAAGCCATGAGTCCCGACAACGGCCCGTCCAATCCCCAGCCATCCGAATCCATGCAACCCGTAGCCAAGGTTTGCTGGGTATGCAACAAGGAAACCACCGGCCCTTATTTCGAGGCCGATGGGACGGTTATTTGCTTGGAGTGCCGCCAAAAGATGAAGACGGGAAAGGGTGAAAAGCGCTCCGGCCTTGGAAAGGGGATCGCCATCGGCGGCGCCGTCCTGTTCCTTCTGGCGGCGGGCTTGGCGTATTTCGCCGTCTCCCGGCTGCGAAACCGGTCCCAACCGCCCGCGCCCCCGGGTGCTTCCAACCCATCCCCTTCGTCGGTTTCCACCCAGGAAAATCCTACGCCCTCCCTCGACAGTCCGACCCCGGAAGATACAACGGCGGCCCCGGAAGGAACCCAACCCCCCGGAGTGACCCCCACGCCAGCCGGTACGGAGGGGACGACCCCGGGCCCGGCCGCCGCCGGCCAGGGTTCAACCGCTGTTTCCTCCCTGGCCGCGGCACCTTCCCCGGCCCCCGTTCAGGCCGTCCTCCAACCCTCCCCTACCGCCCCGGCCAATCCCACCCCAATGCCCTCGCCCGTGCCTGCCATCCCCACCTTGAACCCGGATCAAGGCCTTTCCCACCCCGTGCCTAACGCGCTGGCGAACGCCACCCCCCTGCCCAATTCGTTGCAGCCTAATCCATTGGCAAAAACACCCAATCCTTAACCCGGACGAGCCGGAACCAAACAGGATCGCATCCGCTGCTTTCACGGGTGAATCCACTGTAAAGCGCTCGATCCCTTACCCTCATTTTCCCTGTTAACCGGGCGAAGCCCAAATGTGTAAATGGGACTAAAAGGGTATCCGCCCCGGACCGGGGGTCCCCAACCGCCCAACTTGGCCCATGTCAAGCCTCCTTTAAAAACGTTTCCTGCCGTTAGGGAAGGCATGTTCCCCCCTTCTCGTCACCGGGCGTGGTGCGCTGTGGCCGCGCTTTGTTGCGCCCTGGCGGCGGCCTCCGCCCAAGCCCAATGCGCCTATGGGCAGGGGGGGTGCACCTTCACCCAATCCTCGTCCGTGGACAGCTGTTCCACCGGGTCCACGGCCCTCAACACCGAGGCCATCAACCAGTTCTACCTTTACGCGGCCTCCGGGGTCTCGGTGCTTTACGCGGCGGGCGTCAACGAACCCAATTCGGGCACCATCACGATGCAAAGCGCGCCGCCGTCCGGCGCCACCCTGAAGGCGGCCTTCCTGGACGTGGTGACCCTGCAGGCCGTGCTTACGCCCCAATTCAGCACGGCGGCCGTGGCCTTCCCCAACGGCCCCACCGGGCCCGGCACCCTGGTGGGCCAGGCGGATTTCATGAACACCTGGGTGGACCCGCGCTACGGCGCCAACCTGTATGACGGCAACTGGGACCAATTTTACGGCGACGTGCGCTACGACGTGCCCTTGAGCCTGGTGTCGCCGGTCACCGCGTCCTACACGGTCAGCGATTCCACGGCGGCCCTGCTTTCCCTGGTGATCGTCTACACCGTCCCGGCCACATCGGGCAACTGCGGGGCCGTGGCCCTGGGCGACGGAATTTTCGCCTGGGAGGCGGTGGACAACGGCGCCGTGTCCAACTCCTCCCTCTCCAACCCTTACCTCCTGTACGGCGTGACGCCCTACGCCCCCACGCTGGACTGGTACTGCCAGAGCAGCCAGGGTTCGGGCTCCATCACGTTTTCCCGCTGGGCGGGCGTCAATGTGGGGGGCTCCAATGAGTTCGCGGACGAGTTCATGACCGAACCCAACCCGCCGCCCGACGCCTCGGCGGCCGCCACCTCCACGGGAACGATCATGGAGGACTCGGACGGGGTCACCAACGACACCTTCCTCAACAGTTACAGCGGCGTTCCCCTTTCGGGCCCGGGGGAGATCACCTGGGGCATCTACGACGCCCTGGAGGGTAACAAGCAAACCTATTACGTCAACCTGCTGGCCGCCTCCTCCAACGGGACTTGCGCAAGCCCCAGCCCCACCCTTTCCCCCACGCCGACCTCCACGCCCACGGCCACCGCCACCATGACCCCCAGCGGCACCCCGACCCTCACCGGCACCCCCACGGGAACCCCGACGCCCAGCGGAACCCCCACGGCTTCGGCTACGGCGACTCCTACGCCGTCGCCCACGCTCACGGATTCGATGACGCCTACGGCGTCCCTCACCGCGACGCCGACGCTTACGGCTTCGCCAACGGTTACCAACACGCCCACGATTACTTCCACCGACACCTCAACGCCGACTTCCACGCCCACGGCCACGCCGTCTTCCACGGCCACCGTCACCCTTTCCTTCACCGTTACGGACACGGCCACTGTCACCCCCACCTTCACCCCCACGTCCACGGCCACGGAATCACCCACGCCCACCCCTTCCGCCACGCCCACCGATTCCATGACCGCCAGCCCGACGGGCACGCCCACGGATACGCCTTCGCCCACCGCCAGCAGCACGGCTACCTCCACCGCCACGTCCACCGCAACGTCCTCTTTCTCCTCCACCCCTTCCTCAACCTCCACGCCCTCTTCCACACCAACCCTTACGCCTTCGCCCATTTTCACCTTTACCCTTTCCCCTACCCCGACGGTCACCCCCTCGGCCAGTTTCACCCCCACGGCGCCCGCCACCCCGACGCCGACCTTGACCCCAACCTTTACACCTACCTCCTCCCCCACCCCCTCCCCTTCGGCGACACCCAGCGCCACCCCCAATGAAACGTCCGGCACCGGCTTTTTGCCCACTTCGACCTGGACCCCCACGCCCACGGGAGGCTGCGGCGACCCGGTTTGTTACCCCAATCCCGCCAAGGGAACCGACACCATCACCCTGCGCTTGGCTCCCTGCGACCAGACCTCGGCGATCCAGTTGAAGGTTTTCACCACGGCGTTCCGGAAAGTGCTGGATAAGCCGTTTCCCGGCGGCATCCAGGGCGGGACCTGCTCCCTGGAGTTGAAGGACGACTGGGGCATCCCCCTGGCCAACGGGCTTTACTACGTTGTGATTGACCGGCCCGAAGGGAAGAGCATTGAGAAGCTGCTGATCCTCCGTTAAGGCTTTCCTTTTATTTTTAAACCGACTTTTCGAGTCATTTTTCATGGAATAAACCGGGGGGGAAAGACCACCGCAAAAAAAGGTTTGGGCCCTTTCCCAACGCCCCGGGAAATCCCGCATTGAGGTATGCTTACCGGCATATCCCTGGGATTGACCCGAGACTTGCGACCCGGAGCCCGTATTGATGTCCCTCCCTAAAAAGGCCTCATCTTTTTCCTTCCTGCTTTGGGCCTTCCTCCTGTTCCCGGCCCCCTCGGGCGCCCAGCCCGTTCGCGGGGTCGCGGGCGACCTTTGGGCGGACATCATCCTGGGCCAGCCCGATTTCGGCGACGAGAAGTTCAACGAAGCCACCTCCAAGAGCCTGTTCAACCCGGGCTCGGCGTTCATGGACACCGCCCACGACATCCTCTACGTGTGGGATTCGGGGAACAGCCGCCTTTTGGTGGTCCACCAGGCCGCCGAGGCCGCCTCCGCCCAGGGCGCGGACATGGTCCTGGGCCAGGTGGATTTCCTGCATGGCGGGTGCAACCGCGATTCCAACTGGCAAAGCTGGAACTGGCAGTTGGGGATTAACAGCCCGCCCGTGCTTCCCAACCCATCCTGCCTGTGCGGGATATCCTACCTCTCCCAATCCCCGGCGGAAGCCTACAGCGCGGCCAACATGGCTACGGACAGCCAGGGCAACCTTTACGTCCCCGACTATTACAACAACCGGGTCCTGATGTTCCCCTACCCGGTTTCCACCGGCGAGGCGGCTTCCCTGGTTTGGGGCCAGCCGGATTTCACCAGTGAAGCGCACAACGACGCGGGGGGAAACCAATCAGGCTCCCCCTCGGCTTCCAACCTCAATTTTTACGGGGGAACGGGGTTCGAGGACAACAACTATGAGGCCGGCGTGGGCATCGACCCTCAGGGAAACCTGTGGGTGGCGGACAAGGACAACAACCGGGTCCTGGAGTATCCCGCGCAGGCCGGCGGTTTCCCCGCCACTACCGCCTCGGTGGTCCTGGGCCAGCCCAACTTCACCTCCAATACCGGGGCCAGCAGCGAGCAGGACCTGACCCTCCTGCACCAGCCCGTGGCCGTGCGGGTGGATTTGGCGGGCAACGTCTACGTGGCGGAGAACGATATCGCCCTGAACCCCCCTTGGGGCCGGATCTGCGTCTACCAACCCAGCGGTTTCAACAATGGGGTCCCCCAATACACCAGCGGTCAGGACGCCGTCACCGTCCTGTTGGCCGGGGCGCCGGTGGCGGGGCTGGAGATGGACCCGAACCTTACGGGCCCGGCCACGGTGGGCCTTTGGGCTTCCCAACAGCAGCTGCCCCTCTCCACGGGCAGCGGCACGGTTTACTACAACGCCGTCAACGAATACCAGGTCCTGCCTTCCCAGGGGTTCGCGGTCAGCCAGACCAAGGAAGTCTTCAACCTCCAGCACTTGGTGGGATCCGTGGGAGTGGACAAGAGCGACGACGTTTACGCCGCCCAAACCAACAACCACAGCGTCCTGCGCTTCGTGGACAGCAACCCCACCGGATCCCCGCAGACGCTCACCCAAAGCATCGACCTGTTCGACCCGAACGCGGCGGTGCCCAACGTGGTGCTGCCCGAGCCCAACCATATCGGCGATATCGGGTTTTTCAACACCCATGGCGTGATCGTGGCCACGGCCCCCGGCGGGCAGTCCCAATTAATCGTGGCGGACGGCAACCGGTTCCATTACTGGAACCTGCCTTCCTCCGGCCCCCCCCAGTGGGCGAACGGCCAGCCGGAGGCCGGTTATTTCGGCACCAATACCCCCTTTGTCGAATCCCCCTATTCGCAATTCGGCCCGGTGGCGGAAGACCCCACGGGCCACCTTTGGGCGGTGGCGGGGCAGACCTCGGGGACGCCCGCCTTGAGCCTCAACGCCTACAACCTCCCGGTGGGCACCCAAGCCTCCCCCCTGGCCTCGTTGCCGCTGTCCATCCCGGTATTGAACATGGGCTCCAGCGTCACCTTGTCCATCACCGGAATGACGGTGGACCAGAACGGGTACCTCTGGGTCAGCGATACGGACAACAGCCAAGTGATGAGGATCCGCAACCCCTTGACGAACCCCCAGATCGACATCGTCCTGGGGCAAACCAACCCGGGTTACGGGAACCCGGTGGGGACCGGGTGCAACGTGGGCGGCACCTACAGCTATGGGGACTCGGTGGGGAACCAGATCGGCTGCACCAGCGGGACCATGAGCGCCTCCACCCTCAACCAGCCCGGGGACATCGGGATGGACCACCACGGCGACCTTTACGTTTCCGACGACTGGCTGGAGACCGAGGGCAATTTCCGCATGTTGAGGTGGGACCTCAAAAGCCTCCCCACCACCCAAACCACCTGCCTGTTCGCCATCCCCGCGGACGGCGTTTACGGCACAGGCGGCAGCTTCACCAACGGGCCCGGGTACGGCAACTCCGACGACGAGGCGTTCTGGCAGATGGCCTTCACCTCGGACGACAGCGTCATGGTGGCGGGCACCAACAGCCAGGCGGCCCAGGGGGGATCGCCCATCGTCATTGAAAACCCCAGGAACGGCATCAACCCGGCTGGGACGCCTGACGTGCCGGGGGCGGGGGACAACCCGGCCCCGGGCAGTTACCGCCACTTGTGGGACTTCGGACCCCAGTCCATGGGCGTGGCTTTCGACACCAACAACAATCTTTACGTGGCCGAATTGAACCGCAGCCGCACCCTGGTCTATTTCCAGCCCTTTCCCACGCCTTTTCCCACACCCACCCCCGGCTGCTGCACGGCGCTGATGGTTTATGGCACAGGCACGGCGGGCTCGGCCGCCAACCAGCTCAATTACCCGCAGCGGGCCGCGGTGGTCGGCTCCAACCCCGTGAGCCTCTACGTGGCCGACACCAGCAACGCCCGCATCAACGTCTTCAACCAGGCCACGGGAGCGTCCCTCACCCAGATCACCAACGCCGGTTTCGCGAACCCCCGGTCCGTGGCCCTGGCGGGAAACAACCTGTTCATGGCGGACAGCGGAAGCGCGGACATGTTCGTCATCAACACGGGCTCGGGCAATTCGGTGGCCGGTTACCCCACGGGCATGTCGGACACGGAAAGCGTGGCCGTGAACGCATCGGGCACCACGGTGGCCATCAGCTCCAACGGGAACAACCAGGTCCAAATCTTCACCTACACGGGTTCGGCCCTCACCCTGGCGCAAACCCTGACACCCATTTCCGGTTTGCACGCCATCGGCCTGGCCATGGATTCCTCGGACAACCTTTTCACGGTCTTCACGGGCTCGGGTTACGTGGTGGCGGAATA
>JASHNQ010000087.1 GCA_030041545.1 candidate division FCPU426 bacterium
GCGGCGACCCCGGCGGCCACGGCGGCGGCGACGCCGGCCGCCCCGACGGTGACGGTGGATGGGATGGTGGATGGTTATTACGGCTATAACTTCACCGACCCTTCGTCATTTTCGATGGGGAACCAATATTTTTATAACAATGTGGCAAATTCCTTCACCTTGGGGTTGGCGGAGGCTAAGTTGACGGCCACCCAGGGCCAGGCCAGCGGCCATTTGGTCTTGGCGTACGGCCAGGAAAGCAGCTTGGGGTTGGTGGTACCGGCCGTGACAAATCAGGGAATTGATGTTTTGCAGGCCTACGTATCTTATAACCCGGGCCAATGGACCATTAACGCCGGGCGTTTCGTGACTTGGATGGGCTATGAGGTGATCGAGAGCACGGGCAACTGGAACTACAGCCATTCGCTGTTGTTCAGCGTGCTGCCGCTCTGGCATACGGGCGTGAGCGTGAATTACGCGCCGACCACCGTCTTTAACGCCACGATTTATGACACGGACACGACTTGGAACAGCGAAACATCGTCCGCTTGGGGAAAAACGTTGGGGTTAGAAGTCGGTATTACTCCTAACTCCATGTGGGCCATCACTTTAAACGGCATCCTGACGCCGACTTACACCTCCGCTTACGATTCGACCAACCTGGTGGTTGAAGGCAATGTCGTCTACAAGCCGTCGGCTTGGAACTTCGCCTTGGATGTCCAATATGGGACGACGTCGGTTCCTTCGAGCAGTCCCTACACGCCCAGCTATTTTGGCGTGGCGCTCTACGGCAAGTACCAGATCCAAAGCGACTGGGACGCCGTCCTTCGCCTGGAATACGTGAGCGATCCGGACAACAGCTTTGCGTTCTATGGTTCCGGGACACCGCTTTCCAACGGTTTGGCCGCCGGCAAGGCTTTCACGGGGGATGAAGGCACTTTGACCATTGAGCACGATTTCACCACGAATTTGATCGCGCGCGTGGAAGGCCGGTTGGACATGGCCAGCTATAACGGCTCCGCGGCGGATATCTTCCCGACCGGCTCGGGTTCGGCTCCCAGCTCCAGCGATTTCACGGGAACCGCCAGCATGGCCTTCACGTTCTAAGCTAATGGTTTAGAGGAATCTCCGGGCCCGGCCGACTCTCTCCGGCCCTTCGAGACGCCAGATGGCGCCTCAGGGCTGGCCGGGCCTGGGGGTTGAGGGGGAAATCCGAAAAGAAAACATAACCTCTCTCTCTCCTCTGGTTTTGCAACATGGGGTCTGGCCCGGCCAAGGTCAGGCCCTTTGTTGTTTAAAGGCAGGTATCAGGCATCAGGTTTCAGGTGTTAGCTCTAAAGAAACGGTTTCTTCTTTAGAACCATAACTGACACCTGATATCTGAAACCTGAATCCTGGAGTTTTTATGTTGAAGATCGAAGCCATCATCCGCCCCGAAAAACTGGAGGCGGTTCAAGCCAGGCTCCAACGCATCGGCTATCCCGGCATGACAGTCACTGAAATGGAGGGCCACGGCCGGCAAAAGGGCCTGCACCCGGACTGGCCGAAGGGCCTTCGGGTGGATTTTCTTCCCAAAACCAAGATGGAAATCGTCGTGGAAAATAAGGATAAAAATAAGGTCTTGAAGGCCATCCTGACCGGCGCCTGGACGGGCGAGCCGGGCGACGGCAAAATCTTCGTTTCCCAGGTCAAGGACGCCATCCGCATCCGCACCGGGGAACGGGGGGCCAAGGCTATTTCCATGAAAGAAACAACCAAAAGCAGGTGACCGCTGACAGTTCACAGTTGACAGCTAGGCGAAGATTCAGGATTTAAGGCCTGGCTGTGAGCTATTAGCTGCCGACTGTGGACTGTCAACCGCTTTTCAAGTACCATACGGCCTCATTCCATCTCGCTTTGGAGGCCGTTATGGCGGATTATCCCACCCCTTACGTTTTCGTTTACGATGTTTTCCTGCGGGATGCCGTGAAACATATCCAAATCGCCTCTTATGTCAAAACCTGGTCCCGCGCCGAAATGCCGGGAAAGCTCTACCAGCTACCCACCGGGCTACCCATCGTGGTGGAAGAAGACCCTTCGAGCGGCCCCGCAGGCCCTTCAGGGCAGGCGGATTTACCGCAGGCTGCGGGGAAGATTTTTGGGGAAGTGATGACTTTCGAGGATATGGACGAAGTCATGGAAATCATCGACGCCCAAGAGGGCTACCGGCCGGAAGCCCCCCAAATGAGCCGGCTGGTGCGGGAAGTGCGGGAAGTCACCTTGACCCCCGGCGGCGAAAAAGTGAAGGCCCTGGTTTACCTGTTCCCCAAGGAAAAATTCAACGCCAAGGAAATGTACGCGGTACACGCCCACGGCGGCGACTGGCGAAAGTTCGTCATGATGCCCAGGTTCGACGGCTACCAGCACTGAACCGGTTTGCCAGCGCCACTTGTTCCGTTCAACTCCGAGCTTGTGAAAAACCTTCTTTTTGAGCCATTCCGATATTTTTTCAAGCGCCTCAAAGACCTGTTTTCTCCCCGCCTTTATTCTTCTTTCCCTGTTTGACGGTTCGTGGCCAATGAGTTAAAATCTGTGACAAAATTAAGCTGAAGGGCATTCAACAAAGCCACCCTCTTCGATTGGGGCTGATTTTTGATTCGGAACATTTATTGTTTTGAGATTTGTTTAATGGGAAATGTTTCGGGCTGTGGAGTTTGTTCCCGGTATGACTGGCCGATTCCAAGGGCGAACGGATGATGCGGCCCGCCAAGGGCTTTTATTAGAAAATTCCTGGAAATATTCCGCCTTCCTTTTTGTTCTTTTCTTGTCCGCTTTTTCCAAAGTCCCGGCCCAAACCACCTTAACCCCCACCCCCACTAGTACGGTATGTTATTTAGACGTCACTACCACCTACTCTTTGAGCGCCGGCACCTATAACTATTGCGCCGTCACGGTCGAATCGGGAGCCACCCTCAGTATTAATGGCGGGGTTACCTTGAACGTCAGTGGGAACGTGGTGGTGATTGGAATCGTTACCTACGCCAGCTCCAATTCCAGCGTGTCGATCTCGGTCAATGGGGGATCTTTTTCCTTGCAGTCCGGGGCCTCCATAAGCGGTTTGGGAGAAGGCTTTGCCGGGGGCGCGGCCCAGGACAGCGGCAGCGGTCCAGGAGCTGGAACGGGTAGCAGCGGTGGAGGGGGCGGCGGCGGCGGCCACGGCGGTTCGGGTGGCACGGGAGGGTCCGGCGGGGCCGGTGGGACTACCTATGATTCACCAACGGCCCCAGCTTCCATGGGAAGCGGTGGGGGCGGCGGCGATGATCTTTTGGGCGGCGGCGCGGGCGGCGGGGGTGGAGGGTACCTCGCCGTGGACGTGCTGGGCGGCGGGACCGCCACTTTGTCGGGAACGATCGTCATGGACGGCGGGGCGGGTGTCAGCGTTTCCATTGCCGCCGGCGCCGGGGGAGGCGGGTCGGGGGGCGGCATTTACGTGTCGGCCGGGGGCATTTACGGCAACGGGACGTTAACCGCCAACGGCGGCGCCGGTGGGACCGGTGGATTGCTGGGCCAGGGAGGGGGCAGCGGAGGGGGAGGGATGATCAACCTTTGTGATACCAGCGTTTACGCGTTTACGGGCACCCTCCAAGTTTCCGCCGGTGCCGCCGGCACCGGAACCACGAATGGAGCGTCGGGAAGCGCTGGAACGGTCTATAACTGCAACGCCCCAGGGACGCCAACCCCGACATTCACGGCTACCAATACCCCCACCAATACGCCGACGGATTCGATGACGGCTACGCCGTCCCTCACCGCCACGGCTTCGCCTTCGCCAACGTTCACCAACACCGCGACGAATACGGCCACCTCTACGGCCACGCAAACCCCGACGAATTCGGCAACGGATACCGCCACGGATTCAATGACGGCTACGCCGTCCCTCACCGCTACGGCTTCGCCTCCGCCAACGGCCACCCCTACGGCCACTGGCACACCCACCAGCACCTTTACGGCGACCAATACGGCCACGAATACGGCGACCGACACCCCAACCAACACGTATACGGCCACCAACACGGCCACGAATACCTCCACCCAGACGGCCACCACCACTCCCACGGACACAGCCACCCCTACGGCCACCAATACCCGGACTAACACCACGACTCAGACCGCCACGGATTCGGCGACCGCTACGCCATCCCTCACCGCTACGGGTACGCCTTCGCCAACTCCGACGGATACTTCCACGGATACCGCGACGAAAACCCCCACCGGCACCGAAACCGCCTCGCCGACAGCCACCCCCACTTCTTCCGCGACCTTGACGCCCACGGCCACGCCCAGCTTTACCCCCACTACCACAGCCACCTTTACGGCCACTTGGACCGTCACGAATACCCCCACCCTGACCGCCAGCTTCACCCCGACCAACAGTTCCACCACCACGGCCACCCGGACGCCGACCTTCACGCCCTCCAACACGGCGACCTTCACGGCGACCTTCACCCCGACCTTGAGCCCGACCCCAACCTCCACCCCCACGATTACCAATACGCCTACCATTACTTTCACGCCAACGATCACGCCGACCTTCACGCCCACGGGATCGCCGACCCCCACGCCGACCCCCAATGCGGCCCTTTACTTGGACGAAAATTTCTTCAATCCCAACAACCAGCAGTTGGGAATGGACCTGAGGGTGGATACGGCGGGCGAGGTGAAAATTTGCGTCTTCAACATCGTGGCGGAGGAAGTGGACAAGCTGATGGACCAATACATGAACCCGGGGAACTACCGGGTTTACTGGGACGGCCGCAATGGGAATGGAAGCATCGTAGGCAACGGGGTTTATTTTGTGGTAAGCCAGCAGCCCTCCGGGACCACCATCCGAAAAGCGATCGTCTTGAAATAAAATGAAAGCGAAGGTTGGACCTTGAAGCCGCTCTCGCCTAGAATGACCCCTTCTTTGGTCGAAACGGGGTCCCATGGTTTCCAAAATCGCCTTTCTTTATCTTGCCGAAATCGCGTGGGGCTGCCTGGCGCTTTTGCCCCTGGTGAAGCTCCAGGAAGTGGGGCAAGGGTTCTACCGCTTTTTCGGGTTTCTTTGCGTGGCGCTTCAAACCCTGGCGCTGGGACTGGCCATTTTTATGGGATCAGCCTTTGAAGCGCCCTTTCCTCGTTCCGTTTGGGCGCTGGCTTTTTCACTTTTATTCACCCTTTGCTTTACCGTGGCCCTCAAGGTAAGGGTGCGGTGGTTCGTTTGGGGCTGCTTTTGGCTGGCGGCCTTAAGTGGTTTTTGGTCCATCTCCTCCCCCCCCATGAGGGAGGCTATCGTGGGACTTTGGGAGATCCATTCGGCTTCTTCCGCTTTGGTCTTGGGGGCAGTGACACTTGCCATGATGTTGGGCCATTGGTACTTGGTTACCCCCAAACTTTCCATCGAGCCCTTGAAGCGTTACTCGGCCATGTATATTCTTCTCACCGCATGGATTGCGTTGGAATTGGCCTTGACCTATACCCTTTACGTCGGTTTTGGGGCCCAACCGGCGACACCGGGCGGGAGTCAGCTGATCCACGAAGAAATTATCTTTGTTTTATTCCGCGTCATTTGGGGTTTAGCCGCGCCTTTGGGGTTTGCCTATTGGATTTGGAATACAGTTAAGATGAAATCCACCCAGTCGGCCACGGGCATCCTCTACGCGGCCATGGTCTGCACCCTCATCGGGGAAGGCATGGGCCTTTACCTCACCCTTCAAACCGGAGTTCCTTTTTAATGGAAATCAATACTTTCTGCCCCGATTGCGGCAACGGCATGTTTTTATATGAAACGCCCAAACCCGGACCCATCCCCTGCAAACGTTGTGGCAAGGGCAGGGAGGCCGAGGGCAAGGGGGAAGTGGACGCCCAGGGCGCCATCCAAAAATGCGGCATTTGCGGCTGCGCCGAGTTTTTCCGGCAGAAGGACTTCAACACCAAACTGGGGCTTTGGCTGATCGTGTTGATGGTGGTCCTGGCCCTGGCCTTCAACAAATGGTTCATCCAAATCCTGATCGCCTTCGCGGTGTTGGACACGGCCCTTTATTTCGGCCTGGGGGACATCGTGCTTTGTTACAACTGCCGGGCCATCTACCGGGGGCTGCCGATTTCGCCTAAGGTGGAAGGGTTCGACTTGAAGATCCACGACCGGTATACCTTTAAAAAGAAGTGAGGAGTTTTAATGACCGAACCATCCCAAAATCCATCCCCGGCTGAAGGGGGCGACCAGGGGCCCCTTTACGCGCCGGAGTCCGGTTTTTCCCTCTTTATCAAACTTTTCATTGTGCCGGCCTTGATCGTGGCCGTCGCCTTGGGCATCTTCCTGCTGGGGACCATCGCCCTCCAGCATCCCAAAACCGCCCAGCAATACCTGGAAGAGCTCAAAAGCGACAGCACCAGCCGCCGCTGGCAGGCGGCCTACGAGCTTTCCCGCATGTTGAACCAAGGGGAAAAAATCCAATTTGATGATTCGCTGCGCGCGGAGCTGGTGCGGACTTTCACCGAGGCCAAGGCCGACGACCCGCGGGTGAGGGAATACCTGGCCCTGGTGCTGGGACGCCTCAAGGAAAAGTCGGCGGTGCCGGCGCTATCCGACGCGGCGCATGACGAATCCAACGACGTGAAGATCTACAGCCTGTGGGCCTTGGGAAACATCGAGGACCCGGCGGGCGGGCCCGCGGCGCTTTCGGCCCTGTCCGATCCCGACCCGGCGGTGGAGCGCATGGCCGTGGGGGCCTTGAGTTCCCTACGCTATGCCCCGGCCAAGGACGCCCTGGAAGCCAACCTGGGCAGTTCCAACCTGCCCTTACGCTACGATTCGGCGGTGGCCCTGGCGCGCATTAAGGATGCTACGGCCGTCCCCACGTTATTGGGGATGATGGACCTGAAGGCCTCGGGGCAGCCGGACCAGGACCAGCTCCTGGAGTCCGCCAAGCTGGCTGCCATCGAGGGCGCGCAAGAACTGGACAACGCCGCCTTGCATCCAAAGCTGGTGGACTTGAGCAAGAACGACCCGGATCTGAAGGTGCGCGAAGCCGCCTTGGACGCCTTGAAAAAATAATTTTGAGTTATGAATTTTGAATTCTTAATTGTGGTGCCTCCGGCGCTCAGTAAAAGATTTTTTTAATCCATCCGTGTTCATCTGTGTTCATCTGTGTGCATCTGTGGCTAAAAATACTTTTTGGCTTAATCCCTGTTTTGGGGGCGCCGCGTGATTATTTCCGAAACCCGAATTGATAAACATCATTGTCTCGTATTAGATCCGCCCGTCATTCCCCCCGCCACGCCGGTGGTCGTCACCTTGCACGGCATGGGCACCAACGCGGACGACTTGGCGCCTTTTTGTGAACAGTTGAACCTGCCCCACTGCCGTTTCGTGCTGCCCGACGCGCCCTTCCATTTGCCCGGGTATCCCGACGGCGCCTATGCCTGGTACGACTTCCGGCCTGCGC
>JASHNQ010000088.1 GCA_030041545.1 candidate division FCPU426 bacterium
TCACCGCCGCGTAAATACTGCGCTTGTGGACGTCCAAACCAACGTACACAAGGTCTTTCTTTCCAATTCCAACCTTCCTGTTTTTCGTGCTACGCTTTTCCATACCGTTCCTCCTGTGAGTGGGCTACTCACGCCGGGGCTTACTTTACCCCGGCGGAGGAACGGCCTGCATACTACCTAACAAAAACCCAAACTCTCACCACAAAGTTCACGAAGGACACAAAGTGAGGCATGAAAACCCTTTAAAAAACAACATGGTTTAACTTTGTGTCCTTTGTGCCGATTCACCTTAAAGAAGTTAATGAAATCGGTACTATACCGACCTTTTTAACAGCTTTATGGAAGGTCGGCATGTGTATTTCGTGGTGAGAGATTTTGGTTAGAGCCTCTTAGTGGCTTCGTGTTGGATGTTGGTTTTATTTCTTGAATTTTATCACCGTCACGCCGGCGCCGCCCTGGGCGGGTTCGGCCATGGAAAACTCGACTTGGGGATGGGCCGTCGGCAGGTGCTGGTGGATGGCTTCCTTCAATGCCCCCGTGCCTTTCCCATGAATAATACGCACAAAAGGCAGGTTGACCAGGAGGGCGTCGTCCAGGAACTTGTCCAGCATCGGCAGGGCCTGGTCCACCATTTTGCCGCGCAAATCCAGCTCCAGCTTGCCTTTTTCGTCCAGGGCTTGGGGGCTTAAAACACGGGTGGTTGGGGGCGGGGCAACCGGCTTAGGAACGGCAGTGACGCGTCCCAGATCGGACCATTTGCAGGAAAGCTTCATGCCGTTTTCCATGAGGATGACCGCTTCTCCTTTTTCCTCGTCGGCGGAGATGATTTTCACGTCGCATTGGCCGGGCTTGAAGAGTACCGAATCCCCTTCCTTCAGGTCCTGGACTTCCACGACCACCTTGGCGGGGGCCGGCTTGATGTTCTTGAGCTTCTGGTTCACTTCCCGTTTGGCCGCGTTGATCCTTTCCGGATGGATCACCTTGCCGCTGGGGGTCTCCACCCCCTGGATCAGGTGCTCCATTTTGCGCCGGGTGTTCTTGAGCAGGCCCTCCGCCTCGACCTGGGCGTCTTTCTTGATCCGCCGGGCCTCATCTTTCATCTGGCGCCGGGCGGTCAAAAGCTCCTGCTCCAGCTTCTTGGCGTTCTCGCGCATTTTTTCCGCTTCCTGCCGGGCCGCCTGGGCCGCTTGTTTTTCCTGCCCCAGCTTGGCGAGCATTTCCGAAAGGTCCGCTTCGCCCTGCGGCAGGTGGGACTTCGCCTTTTCGAGGATCTCCTCGGGAAAGCCGAATTGCCGGGCCAGGGTGAGGGCGTAGGATTGGCCGGGAATGCCGGAAACGAGGCGGAAGGTGGGCTTTCCCGTCGCCTCGTCGAAAAGCATGGCCGCGTTGGCCATTCCCTTTTCCTCCTGGGTGAGGAGCTTCAACAGGGGCTGGTGGGTGTTGGCCATCACCGTGGCGCCCTTTTCCCGGAAGGTTTCCAAACAGGCGATCCCCAAGGCGCCGCCTTCGCGGGGGTCCGTGCCCGCGCCCAGCTCATCCAAAAGGAAAAGCGTGTCCGGCCCGCCGTGGTCCATCATGCGCTTCAAGGCTTTCAGCTTGGCGGCATAGGTGCTTAAGTGGTCCAAGAGGCTTTGGCCGTCCTCCAAGTCCGAGTCGAAATGGGAAAACCAGGGCAGGGCGCTTTCGCCCCGGGCCAAAACCGGAAGGCCCGATTGGGCCATCACGCAGGCCAAGCCCAATGTCTTCAGGGCCACGGTTTTCCCGCCCGCGTTGGGGCCCGAGACCAGGATGACTTTCGCGCCGTCGTTGAACTCGATATCCAGGGGGATCACCCTTTCCCTGAACTGCTCCCGGTTTTCCAGGGCAAGGAGGGGATGCCGGGAGCCCCTCAAGGACAGGCCGGACCCCGCTTGGGGAATAAGGAACTGGCCGTCGTAACGGGAGGTGAAGATGGCCAGCACCCCATGGGCGTCCACCTCGGCGCAGGCGATCACGGCGGCCTCCAGGGGGTCGCCCGAGGCCAGCACCGCCTGGGTGGTTTCCCGGAGGATCCTGCGGATTTCCTCGTCCTCCCTCAGCAGGGCCTCCTTGACCCGGTTGTTGCTCTCCACGATCTCGCGGGGCTCCACGAAAAGGGTGGCCCCGGAGGAGGACATGCCGTGGACGAAACCCGGCACCTGGCTTTGCCGGTCCCGCTTGATGGGAACGACCAGCCGGCCCTCCCTTTCGGTCACGATTTTCTCCTGCAGCGCCTCGGCCGTCTCGTTCTTCTGGAGGAAGGATTGGTAGAAGTTCTGGACCTCGGCCCTCAGGGACTTCAATTGATCCCTCACGCTTTTCAATTCGGGGGAAGCGGTGTCCAGGATCTCCCCCTTGTTGGAAACGGTGGACCGCAGCTTTTCCTGGAGTTCGGGCAGGGCATGGAGCCGCGAGAGCCATTCCTGGAAGACCGCCGGGACTTCCCCCTCGGGTGACCGGACTGTTTCATCCCCGGCTTCAGCCGGGGATGGGCCGTGGACTTGGTCGGCGGTTTTCCCGGCCAAGTGGCGACCCAACGGGTCTGCCCCCGCGAGGTATTGCCGTAAACGCACGAGGGCGGAAAGGAACTCCGAAAGGGAGGCCAGTTCCCCGGCGGAAAAGGCCTCGCCCTGGGAGTGGGCCTTCTCAAAGGCGTCGATGAAAAATTGGGAATCGGGAATCGCCGGGTTTCCGTCTTTCAAAAAGTGCTTTTCCAGCTCCCGGGTCTTGGACAGGCGGTTTTCAATGAGGCCGGATTCGGCCAGGGGGCGGAGGGCCCTCAGGTAATCCCGCCCCGCGGGCGTTTGGCAGTGGCCGGCCAACTCGCCCAGGAGCCTGGGAAACTCGATGGCCCGGAGGAAGTTTTCGACGATTTCGTTTTTCACGGTTGTCCTTGAACCAACTTCCAACACAAAGCCTCAAAGCCACAAAGAAATTCAAGGTTTTTCAAAATCATTTTGAAAGGCCTCCTTCGTGTCTTAGGGCCCCTAACAAAAACCGTCTCTCTTACCACGAAGGCCACAAAGTACACAAAGTAAGGCATGAAACATGGTAAAAATCCCTGGTTTTACTTCGTGTCCTTTAGAGGCTTCGTGGGGGCCGTAGTTTTTTCCTTTTCCCAGGCGAAGGGCGGTCCGCGCCGGGCTTCACCGAAAGATAAGGGTTCCCCTCCAGGTAGAACCTCAAAGGGAGTTCCGAGCCCTCCGTAATGCCGATGCGGGTGGTGACCCCGATGTTTTCTTCCCGGCGGGCCTTTTGCAAATAAACCGGCTTTTTCCAAAGCCGGGCGCCGTTGTGCTCCTTGACGATGCCAAGGGCCTGCGCTAATTTCCCAGGACCGTTGGTGAGCCCCCGGTCGCCGGTATCCGGACGGCCCCGGCGTTGGGCCATGAGGCCGGAGCCTTCCACCGGTTCCAGGGCCCGGATCAAGACCGCCCCTGGGACCCCTTCCTTCTCAGTGACCACATTGAACAAATAATGGTTCCCGTAACAGAAATAGACGTAGGCGCGGCCCGCTTGGCCGAACATCACGCGGTTTCGCGGCGTCATTCCCCGGGAGGCATGGCAACCGGGATCGTTCTTGGGAAGATAAGCTTCGACTTCCACGATGCGGCCGGCGGCCTTGCCATGGGGGGTTTCATGAACCAGGATTTGGCCCAGGAGGTCCTGGGCGACTTGGCGGGTGGGACGGGAATAAAAAGTTTGCGATAGGATCATCAAAGCTCTCAAAGGGACGGTCTTATCCAGAACCAACCCGGTGTTTAACCTCGGGTAATATCCACCCTCGGAATTTTTAGTTTTGAATTCTTAATTTAACATTCAAAATTTGGTTTCAGCCCAATTTAGATTTTACGAGGGCTGAAACCTTAGACATGTCGGCCCGGCCCTTGATCTTGGGGGTCAAGGCGCCCATGACCTTGCCCATGTCCTTGGGCCCGGCCGCGCCGGTGGACTTGACGGCTTCTTCCACCAGTTTGGCCAGTTCCTCATCACCCAAGCCGGCGGGAAGGTATTTCTCGATCAAGGCCAGTTCGGCTTTTTCCTTGGCCGCCATGTCCGCCCTTCCGCCTTTCTCGAACCCCTCGATGGATTCCTTGCGTTGCTTGGCCTGCTTGGAAAGCACCTCAACGACCTCCTCGTCCTTGATCTCGCGTTTCAGGTCCACTTCCTTGTATTGGATGGCGGACTTCAACATGCGAAGGGCCGAAGTGGCGGCTTCGTCCTTGGCTTTCATGGCCGCGATCATGTCGGCGTTGATCTTGTCGAAAAGGGGTGACGCGCTCATGCAACCTCCAACCATCATTTTAAATTCAAAATTCCGGGGCAAAGTGAGTCAACGGCGAGCGGGCATAAAAACGGGGGCCCGTTGGGGACCGGGCCCCGGTGATTATTCGCGGCTGAACTTCATCTGGCGGCGGCGCGCCTTCTTGCGGGCGGCCGCTTCGCGCTTCTTGCGGCGCTCGCTGGGCTTCTCGTAGAACTCGCGCTTCTTCATTTCCGAGATCAGCCCCGAGTTCTGGACGACCTTCTTGAAACGCTTGAGGGCGTTCTCAATGGGCTCGTTTTCTTCCAATCGGACTTCGACCACTGTGGTCACTCTCCCCTCTGTGGGTGGAATTCGAAGGCCCTTTTTTATAAGGGGATTCGAGGAAGGCGAGTTTAATGCTTGGGATAGGCGGCCGTCAAGCAATGAACCCGCTCATAGTCGGCAGTCGGCGGTCGGCAGAAAATCAAAGAAATCGTCAAAAAACACTTTATACGGTAGGACCGATGTTATTTACCTCAAGGACCAAGGTGTCCTCCACGGTCGGCTGCCGACTGTGGACTGCCAGCCGTGGGCTGATTTCAGCCCGGGGGCCACGCCATGAACCGGCCGCCCAAAAGGTGCAGGTGCAGGTGGTAGACGGTTTGCCCGCCGTTGTCGCCGTGGTTAATGACCAGCCGGTAGCCTTCCCGGAGGTTCAATTGCTTGGCTACCCGTACGGCCCGTTCGGCCAGGAGCGAGACCATGGGATTGCCGGAAGGGATGTCCTCGACGGTTTCCACATGTTCCTTGGGGATCACCAGCACGTGGGTGGGGGCGGCGGGATGGATGTCGGTGAAGGCCAGGAATTTTTCGTCCTCGTAAACCTTGTTGGAAGGCACCTCTCCCCTTGTGATCTTGCAGAAAACACAGTGGTCGCCCATACCGACCCTCCTTGTTTTAAATTCCGCGCTGGAAACGGCGCGGAAAATGGAGTTCGGCATAGGTCCGATTTCGATATTTCCCTTTTTGGATCGAAAATCGGCGCATGAGCCGCTCCTCAATGATGGAGATAAGCCGCCATATCCTCCGGCAGGTAGCCCGTCACTATTTTATATTTTCCGCCCGACCACAACCTTACTTTTCGCTCAAAATCCCCAAAATCGGCGTAAAAAAGGTCGGGGTCCATCCATCCGGTCTCCCGCCGGAGCAGGGTAAAAGCCATTCCCTTCCGGGCCAAAGCAAAAGCCCTTCCCACCATGCTTTCAAGCCAACCCCAGTTATCCTTGACCTTGTGGTTAAAGACGCCGTTCACGAAAACATAGTCCCATTTTTCCCGCGGCGGGTCCCGGAGGATGTCGCCTTCCTCGAACCGCGCTTCGGGGAAACGGGCGCGCGCGCGCCGGACCATGAAGTCCAGGATGTCGATGCCCGTGTACTCCCCCTGCCACCCCTGCCCCTTTAAATAGCCGTAAAAACAGCCAAGGCCGCAGCCCAAGTCGAGGAGGCTTTGGTTCTGAAGGTCGCCGATCCCCGTCAAAACCTGGAACCTTAATTCCTGGTTCCGCCTCGACCTCCAGCCCGCCTTGTTTTCCGGAAGGTCGTATTTCCAGGAACGCAGCAGGTAGAAGAGCCGGATGTAAAGTTTGTCGCAGGGGGTGAGGGGGCCCGCCAAGGTTAAACCCACTCGGCCCAAGCCGCGCTGTCGCGGGTGCCGATGACCTTCACGCGGGTTTCTTTGCCGAGCCAACCCTCCCTTTCCGGAAAGACCAGGCGCAAACCCTCGTCGCTCAAGCCGGCCTGAAGGCCCTTTCCGTTCCGTTCCACAATGACGCGGTATTCCTTCCCCAGGGCCTTTTGGGCCGAGCGGACGAGGCATTCCCCCTTCAAATCCAACAGCCGGTTCATGCGTTCCCGGACCACGGCGGGAGGAATCTTGGGGGCCATCTTTTCCCCCGGCGTGCCGGGACGGTCGGAATAGGGGAAGGGATGGAAATCCACGAAGCCGAACTCGCGGATGCGCTGGAGCGTGTTCCCGAATGCCTCGTCGGTTTCACCCGGGAAT
This sequence comes from candidate division FCPU426 bacterium, assembly GCA_030041545.1. Lineage (GTDB taxonomy): Bacteria > Oederibacteriota > Muellerivitia > Muellerivitales > Muellerivitaceae > JAJPJW01. Next base: position 6,327 of record JASHNQ010000088.1, read on the forward strand.
CCCGCGATGATGTCCGAGGTGAGGCCTACGCCGGGCGCCGCTTCCCGGACTTTCTCCACCGTGGCGCGGTAGTGGTCCAGGGTGTAGGGCCGCCGCATGGCCCTCAGGACCCCCTCATCCCCGCTTTGAAGGGGCAAGTGGAGATGGGGGCAAAGGCCCGATTTCGACTCCCAAAGGGGAAGGAGGGATTCCTCGAAATCCGCCACCGCGTAGGAGGACAACCGCACGCGCCGGATGCCGGGGATGCCCAGCAGTTTCTCAACCACCGGGGCCAGGCGGGGTTCGCCGGCCTTGAGAGCCCAATCCCGGCCGTAGGAGGAAAGCTGGATCCCGGCCAAAACCAGCTCCTTCACGTCGTTTTGGGCCAGCCGCCTGGCCTCTTCCACGATCTCCAACCCCGGCCGCGAAACCATTTCGCCCCGCACCCGCGGGATCAGGCAGAAGGAACAGCCGAAATGGCAGCCGTCCTGCGCCTTGACCGTGGCCCTCTGGTGGCCGTCGAATCGGGAGATGCCGTCAAGCCAAGGAGATAGGGGAAAGGCGACAGGGGAAAGGTGATCATGGTCCAAACCTCGGGGGTTGGGATGGGCCTGGAGAATTTTTGCCAAAAGCCGGGATTTTCCCGCATTACCCACCACCAAATCCACGCCCGGAAGGGCCGCCATTTCCTCCGGCCGGTCCTGGGCCAGGCAGCCCGTGACCACGACGAAGGAATCGGGGTTCTTCGCCTTGGCCCGGCGCACCAGCATCCGGCCCTCGGCGTCGGCGGCGGCGGTCACGGTGCAGGTGTTGATGACATAGATGTCCGCGGGCTCCCCAAAGGGGACGGTTTGGAAGGAAGCCCTTTCGGCTTGTTCCTTCAGGGCCTGGCCGTCGTACTGGTTGACCCGGCAGCCGAGCGTCGTGAAAGCAATGCGCGGCGCGTTTGGGGATTTGGCTTCTTGGAGGATCAGATTGGCACTCCATCAATTATGAATTTTGAATGTTGAATTTTAAATTTAGGTAACCTTTCGGTTTTTATTTCAAACCGAAAGGTTGTCTTAAACCCAGAACTCAAAACTCAGAACTCGAAATTTTTTTTTGAACGGCAATTCCGATGTCGAAGGGCACGAAGGCCTCCAGGCGGAAGGAGTTGGCCCAATAGGAGTCAATCCAGTGGGAACGCATCTCGAAATCGAAGGTCACGCCGTTCTCGATCTCCACGAACCGGCGGACTCCCAGTTCCTCGTAGGTCCGGAAGGCTTCGTAATAAACCCCGTTCGCGCCCAGGGAATTATAGTTCGAGTCCCCTTCCTCCGACATGTAGTTCCAGCCGAACCACGAAATGCCGAAAAGTTGCCACCCGTCAAAGGGCGAGACCACGGCCTTGGTGTAGATGCCCTCGCCGTAAGTGGGTCCCGGATAGTCGGGGCGGTTGGTATCCTTGCTGCCCAGGCCCAACACCTCCAGGGAACTGGGGCCCAGGACCGGCAAGGAAGGCTTGAAGGCCAGCCCCAGGCCCGCGGCCAGGTTGTTGCGCACGATACCGGGGTATTGGGCGCCGCCCACGTGGTAACCGTGGCATTGGCCCTCCACGAGGAGGTCGGAAACCAGCGGCAGTTGGCCGGACCCGCCGTAGTCGAAAATTTCCCGGTCCGCGGCCGTCAAAAGCTGCTGCCAGTTGAGGAACGAGTCCAGGTGGAGGAAGTCGTCCTTTTGGACCCACTCCAGGCCGTACTCGATGGGGCGGGTGAGTTCCAGGGTGGTGACTTCCATGGGCTCGATGAGTCCGTGTCGGTAGGCCGGTTGGAGCGTCCCGAAAATGAACTGGGAGCCGCCCGAATGGTACGCGAAGGAAAGGATCGGCTCCACGTCCACGGTCACCGGTTGGGCGCTGGGGTGGTTCAGGTAGACCCCCGTCCAGAGGTCCGTGTGGCCCCCGGCCGAGGCGTCCAGGTAGCTCTCGAACTGCTGCCCCAGGATGGTTTCCCGCACGCGGAAGGGCTCGTAGAATTCCGTGTTGTCGCCGTAAAAGGTGAACTGGTTCTTCCACACCGTTTCACCCGTGCCTGCCGTGGGCGCCAGGGCTGTCTGGCACATCCAATCCGGGTCCTCGGCCCAGGCCGCCGTCCCAACGGCCAAGATCACTAAAATCATCTTGTGGTCAAAACAGGTTTTGTTGGAACTTCTTTGTTTATTGCGCACTGGAAACCTTTCTTTGGACCGGAACCCCGGAGTCGAAGGAAACCTTGGCGATGAGCCTTCCCGAATAGGCCCACTCTCCGTCGATGCAACTGGCCCGGAATTCCCCTTCCAGGTCCCCATCGTCCCCGCCCGCGATTTCTTTCCGCAGTCCTATTTCCCCGTAAGTCCGGTTGGATTGGTAATAGCCGTTCAACCCCTGGGAATTATAATTGGCGTCCCCTTCCCAGGAAAAAAAGTCCTTGGCCACCCAAACAATCCCGTACAACTCCGCCACGTTCCAGGGTGAAACCGAACCCCTCATATAAAGCCCCTGGCCCCACTGGGATTGGGTGAATTGGAGGAAAGGCCCCTGGAGGTTCCCGCTCACGAGCCCGAAGGCCGAAAGTCCCGCCCCCCCCAGGAAGCCCAGCGGGGCGTGGAGCCTGAATCCCAAGGCCGGGACATAGTTGTTCACGACGCCCACGTAGTAAAGCGCCCCGCCCTGGTGGTAGCCGTGGAACTGGAATTCCGCGTCCAGGGCCTGGGAGAGGGGGAAGCGGGAGACTCCCCCATAGTCGAAGATTTCCGGGATGCCCGGCGTGTTGAGCTGCTGCCAGTTGAGGAACCAGTCCGAGTGGAACCAGCCGTCCGCTTCTTTCCACTGCAGGCCGTATTCCACCGCCCGGGTGATTTCCAGGGTTTCCACCTCCAGGGGCTCCAAGAAACCGTGGCGGCCCTCGGTTTCCAAGGCCCCGAAAATAAACCGCGTGGTGGGGGTGAAATATTTGAAGGAAAGCAGCGGCAGGAAATTCACCGCGCTTTCCACCGCGCTGGGATGGTCCAAAAAGACGCCCGCCTCAAGGCTGGTGCGCTCCCCGGTGGAGGCCTCCAAGTCGCTTTGAAACTGCTGCCCCAAGAGGGTCTGTTCCTGGCGGAAGGGGCCGTCGAAACCCTCCTCGTCGCCGTAGAAGGTCAGTTGGTTTTGAAGCATGACGGCTTGGGCCGGGACTGAAGCCGCAAGCATCCAGCCCGCCGCCGTTAAAAAAAGAAATCGAGTGGGATAAAAACGCATGGTTGACTCGGATGAATGGAATCAAACAGCACCGAAACTTGAGACTGTTGAAAAATCCCATCGCAGATGGGTTTTTCAACACTCCCGCTTTTGCCGCAAGGTTTGCCCGGGAAACAAAGCTAAAACATAAGGACTTTAACAATCAAAGGTTTGATTTTTTGAGCTTGTGGGATACGGAACGGGCGATAGGTTCGAGTCCTTAAAACAAAACGGGCCCGGAGGGGCCCGTTGAAGGAAAGCCTGGTTTACGGTTTGGACTAGAACGAGAAGGTCAGGTTCAATCCGCCCTCGAGCCCGCTGAAATCCAGGTTGAGGGGCTTGTAAGGGTCCGAGGCCGGGGTATTGGAGCTGCCCGAGGGAGTCGCGGAACCCGGGATGCCGACAGCGCCCGTATTGGTGTCGATCTGCAAGGTATTCCCGCTGTTCTGGAAATTGGAGGCGTCCAAATAACGGTAGCCGATATAGGGCCCCAGGGCGATCCCCTTGCCCAAGGAAAAATCCACCCCCAAGATGGCCTGGCCGTTGAAGGCCAAAGCGCTGTAATTCCCGCTGCTGGCATCCTGGCCGAGGGGGCTGGTCCCCGTGGGATCATATTCCTCCTTGGTGAAGGATACGCTGATGGGTGAAATTCCCCCGGCCAGTCCGAGGTAACCCTTGACCTTCGAGTCCCCAAAGAGGAGTTTGAAGCCCAGGTCGGTCGTGACGATGGTGGTGTTAAAGGTGTATTTCCAAACATCAGGGTTTTCCCCGTTGGGGTTGGTTCCGGAATAATCCAGCGTGGTGTAAGAGAGGCTGCCCACGGGGAAGTAACCGATGGCCAGGTTGATCTCGAAGTTCGGGCTCAATTGGATAAAGGGCTCCAGCTCCGGCAGGGCGACCATGTTGGGGGTGACGCCGCTGAGGGAGACGCTTCCCTGGTTCGAGGTTCCCGAATAAGCGCTGGCCACGTACTGCTTGATCTGGCTGGGATCGGCGAAGATGTATTCCATGCCGCCCAACAAGTGGAAGCCGAAAGACGATCCGCCGCCCTTGCCGGCGGCTCCCCCACCCGCCATGGCCGTGCCGGTATACTTCGCCACTTGGTCGTCCACCCATTGCTGGTCCTCGGGCGAAAGGGAGGCCTTGATGCGCTCCGCGTAGGCCTGGATGGAGGCGTTGGGCTGTTTGGCGTTGGCGATGGCGAAATAAAGGGCCGCGTCCTTGGGATCCTGGTTCATGTAATACGCGTATCCGGCGTAATAATAAGGCCGGTAGTCGTTCGGGTTCTGTTGGATGGCTTGTTGGAAATAGGGTATGGAAGCGGCGTATTGGCGTTGTTGGAACAAGGCGTAACCCTGGGAAAGGGGGTTGGCCGCCGCCATGCCCCCGCCCGCCCCGGCGTTCACCTGGGCCTGAAGGCCCTGGACAAACTGGGCCAGCTGGGTGTTGTTGGGCTGCAGGGCGGAAGCGCGCTGGTAATAGGCCAGGGCGTATGGCTTGTTGCCCATGGCGTAATAGCAGTTGCCGGCGGCTTGGTAGGCCGTGGCATTGCCGGGGTTGAGCTTGATGGAATAGTTGAAATACTGGAGGGCCTGGTTGTAATTTTGTGCGTTATAGAGTTGGAGGCCATAGGCGTAATACTGGTCGGCGGAAGCGCCTTGGGCCTTTGCGGAAGGAGGGGTCGTTAAAGCCAGGACTGCCAGCGAAGCCAAAAACAACCCGCCCATTTTCCATCCGCGCATTGCCGCCTCCGAGAGAAGGGTTTGGTCTCGTTCGAAACGTTTTAAATCCCCGTTAAGCAACAGACATTATAAAGTTTAATGAAAACCCGTCTAGGAAAATGATTGGGTTTTAAACCGGTTTTTAAGGAAGTTTCTGTTTTCTCCCGGACGGTTCCACAAAGCGGGACGCGAAAGATCAGGAAGGAGCCAATGTGGAGACGACCGCCTCCACTTCCCGGGCCCCTTCCTGGGGTTCGTTGACATAGATTTGGGGGGAAATATTGACTTGTTTTTTGTACTCCCCCCTCACGCGGTCCACGAAAGCCGGGGTTTCCGCGGCCCTCACCAGGCAAACCAGGGAGCCGCCCCAGCCCACGCCCATCATGCGCGAGCCCAGGCACCCCGGCTGGCCGCGCGCCACGCGCGTGAGGATATCCACCTCCTGGCATGTCACCTTCAGCTTGTCGGCCAGCGAATCATGGGACTCGCTTAAAAGTTTCCCAAAACCCTCGTAATCCCCCTTGGCCAGCAGGTCCTTGGCCCTTTTCACGCGCTGGTTCTCGTACACGACATGGTCCAGGCGCTTGCGCTGGATGATATCGATGTTCTTGCGGGCCGTCTCATAGGCTTCACCGCCCACATCCCTCAGCGATACGACCTTGGGCACGTATTTGCGGATTTCCGTCAGGAGTTGGGCGAAAAGGTCCAGCCGCTTCTTGAACTCCTCCTCGCGTTCCTTCTTGCGCACCCCACTGTCCACGGTCACCAGCTTGTAATTTTGGGAGTCGAAGGACACGTACTCGGGCTTGAAGGTCCGGGCGTCGAAAAGCACCAAATGGTCCTTTTTGGCGAACTTCACGGCATAGGGGGAAAAATGGTCCCCCTTGAGGGATAGGAACTGGCTTTCCACCCGCTGGCAAAGCTTGACCAGGGTGGCGTCGTCCAGGGGATGGGTGCCTAGGATGTTGCAGGCCGCGGCGGTGGCCACGGTGATGGCCGCCGAGGTCCCCAGCCCCACGCCTTCGGGCATGTCGCTGGCCACGACCATCTGCACCCCCTCCAGCTTCCGGCCGGTGCGCTCGTAGAAATAAATGACGCCTTTGGGGTAGTTGGCCCAGCCGTCGGCGCGGTCGAACCTCAACGTGGCCAGGGACGCCTTGATCTTCTCGTCGTAGGTCAGGGAATGGATGAAGGCCGCCTTATCGCCGCGGCGCTGGGCCGCCACCACCACCGAGTGGTTGCCGGCCGCCAAAAGGCTGAAGCCGTCCACGGCCTCGGTGTATTCCCCCCCCAGGAGGGTCAAGCGGCTGGGCGCCGCCACCAGTGTGACTTTCCGGCCCGGATCCCCCCCGTACTGGTGCAGAAAGGTGGCCTGGGCTTTTTTGACGAGGTCTTCGAGCGGCATAAATCCTCCGTTTTCAGTTCAAACCAATTTCCAAATAAGGACTTATTCCTTGGAAAAATCATCGGTTTAACCCTTCGATTTGACTCAGGGCCATGAGGCTCTCGAATGGCTTCGTGTCTTTGTGGCTCGCGTCTTTTACCGCCATTGGCCGCGGGCCAATGGATCGGGTCGGATTTTGGTTTCATTTCTTAAAAAGTATCAAGTAGTAAAACAAGATGGGTGCGTTGAAAAGCAGGCTGTCAATGCGGTCGAAAACGCCGCCGTGCCCCGGGAAAAAGGTTCCGGAATCCTTGGCGCAGAGGCTTCGCTTGATGATGGATTCTACCAGATCGCCCAGCTGTCCGAACACCGAAAGCAGCGCCGAAAGGGCCAGCACGTCCACCAGGGAATATTCCCGGGCGTAAAACGGCGCGTTCTTCCAAAAGAGGAAAAGAACGGCGACAACCATGGCAAAACCGCCGACGCAACCTTCAATCGATTTTTTCGGGGAAGCCAGGGGCGCGAAGTGGCGGTTCCCCCACCAACGGCCCGCGAAATATCCCCCGGTGTCATAGGCCCAAGTGGCCGCGAAAAGCCAAAGCAACTGCCAGGCGCCCTGGGGCAGGTCCCTCAGGCGGAAGAAATACTGGCCCAATACTCCGAAATAGGCCACCCCGAAAAAGGTCACGCTGACGGAAGTGACCATCTCCTTCAAGGGGCGGCTGGACCAGAGGAAGGAAAGGGTGAGGATAAAAAGCCCCAAGAGAAAGGCATCCCGTCCTCCCCAGGCCTCCAGGGAAGGAACCAGCCAGGGCAGCAGAACCAACCCCAGGGAAACCAGGCCTTCGGTCCTTAGTGGTTTTAACCCGTTGCCCCCCGCCAAGCGGAGGTATTCCAAAAGGGCTATCCCCAACCCCATCACCGCCGTGATTTTAAAAGGCAGGGTTTGGGGCCAAAACGTCAGGAACAAGAGAAGGGGGATGGCGGCGGCCGCCACGAGGATCCTTTTCGTCAGCGCGCCCACGACATCACGCTCCCCACGATGCTTTCCACGCCGCCAAAGCGCCTTTGCCGGCCCTGAAAGTCCCTCAAGGCCCGGATGAAATGGGGTGTCCGGAAATCGGGCCAAAGGGTTTTCGTGATATGGAATTCGGAATAGGCCAATTCCCAAAGGAGGAAATTAGAGACCCGGAATTCCCCGCTGGTGCGGATCAAGAGGTCCACCTCGGGAAAATCGGCGGTCGAAAGGGCTTGGGCGATGGTTTTTTCCGTGATGTCCGCCGGATCGAGCTTGCCAGCCTTGGCTTCCTTGGCGATTTCCCTGGCCGCGCGGGCCAGGTCGGCGCGGCCGCTATAGGACAAGGCCAGCACCAGCCTCAGGCCCGCGCAATGGGCCGTGGCGTGGATGGCCTTTTCCAGCTCGCGTTGGATTTCGGCGGGCAAATCCTCCGTGTTGCCGATGGTCCTCAGCTGCACGTTGTTGCGCAAAAGTTCCTCCACCTCGCTGCGGAGGTATTGTTTCAAGAGCTGCATCAAAAGGCCCACCTCGGTCTTGGGGCGTTTCCAGTTTTCGGTGGAGAAGGCGTAAAGAGTGAGGGCCTCGATACCCAGCTCCCCGGACAGCCTCACGATCTCGCGGATGGAATGGGCTCCGGCCCGGTGGCCGGCGATGCGGGGCAAACGGCGCTTCTTCGCCCAGCGGCCGTTGCCGTCCATGATGATGGCGACGTGGCGGGGCAGGTGGGGTTTAAGCCGATAGCGCTTTAAAAGGGCGGCGTTGTTCATGCGGGGGAGGCCATTTCGCTGGTTTAAAGTTTTAAGTTAATGAAGTTTTTGGATTCATTCACGAATCCAAAAACAACCATAACTAAAAACTTAGATCTCAAAATCCAAGACTGCCTTATTAGATCTCCATGATTTCTTTTTCTTTGTGCTCGCTGAGCTTGCCGATTTCCTGGGTGTAGAGGTCCGTCATTTTTTGGATGCGGTCGTGGTGTTTCTTGAACTCGTCCTCGGCGATTTCCTTTTTCATGTGGTCCAAGGCTTTGTTGGCGTCCTGCCGGATGCTGCGGATGGCCACCCGGCCCCCCTCGGCGTATTTATGGACCAATTTCACGAATTCCTTCCGCCTTTCCTCCGTCAGGGGCGGCATGGAAAGGCGGACCACCTTGCCGTCGTTGTTGGGGGCGATGCCTAAGTCGCTTTTTTGGAGGGCCTTTTCGATTTCCACCAGCGCCTGCGGGTCCCAAGGCTTCATCTCAAGGGTGCGGGAGTCGGGCACGGAGATATTGGCCACCTGGTTGATGGGCACCAGGGACCCGTAATACTCGACCTTGATGTGTTCCACCAGGGCGGCCGAGGCGCGCCCAGTGCGCACCGAGGCGAATTCCCTCTTGGTGGACTCCACGGCCTTCTTCATCTTGGTTTCGGCTTCGTTTAAGATCGCGTTCGCGTCGGCCACTCTCAACACCTCTCAAGGCAATTTTAAATTAATTCTTTACGACGGTGCCGATCGGTTCGCCCCACACGGCCTTGCGGATATTGCCCGGGGGGTGCAGCCTGAAGACGACGATCGGCAGTTTGTTGTCCATGCAAAGGGCGAAGGCGTTGGAGTCCATCACCTTCAGGCGCCGGTCGAGGGCTTCCTGGTAGGTGAGGCTGTTGAACTTCTTGGCCTTGGGCTCCTTCTTGGGATCGGCGCTGTAGATGCCGTCGACATTGGTGGCCTTGAGCATGGCATCGGCATCGATCTCGATGGCCCGGAGGGCCGCGGCCGTGTCGGTGGTGAAATAGGGGTTGCCCGTGCCGCCCGCGAAGATCACGATGCGGCCTTTTTCCAGGTGCCTCAGGGCCCGGCGCCGGATATAGGGCTCGGCGACCTTGGACATTTCAATGGCGGTTTGCACGCGCGTGTGGGCGCCCAGCTTTTCCAGGGCGTTTTGGAGGGCCAGGGCGTTGATAAGGGTGGCCAACATGCCCATGTAATCGGAGGAGACCCGGTCCATGCCCATGCGCTCGCCGTCAGCCCCGCGGTAAATGTTGCCTCCGCCGATGACCAGGGCGATCTCCACGCCGGACTTTTGGACCTCATAAACGGCCTTGGCGATGGCCTGGACGACCTTCTCGTCGATGCGGTGCTCGTTGTCCCCCGCCAGGGCCTCGCCCGAAAGTTTTAAGAGGACGCGCTTGTAAAGGGGGCCGGGCTTTGAACCTTGGGAGGACGCTGGAGCCATTTTGTTTTCCGTTCAATAAATGCTAAACGGCTTGATCAGTGGAACAATGGATCAAGTGACCAGGGGTTCGCCTTTGAAAATCACCTGATCAACTGTTCACATGCTCGCCTGTTCTGTAAAATTTCAGTTCCACCGGAATTTTACTCGCCCAATTGCAGCCGGGTGAAGCGGCGGACCACCACGTTTTCCCCCAGCTTGGCGGCCACCTCGGTGACGTACTGCTTGACATTCTTCTTGGGTTCGCGGATATAGGGCTGGTCCATCAGGCAGACCTGCTTGTAGTAGCTCTCGATTTTGCCCTCGGCGATCTTGGCCTGCACGGCCTCGGGCTTGCCCGACTGTTTGGCCTCGGCCATGTAGATGGCCCGTTCCTGGTCCAATTCGGCGGCCGGGACCTCCTCCCGGGTGACGTACTTGGGGGCCGAAGCCGCGACCTGCATGGCCAGTTCCTTGGCCAGGTTCTGGAAATCGTCGGTTTTGGCCACGAAATCCGTTTCGCAGTTGACCTCCACCAGCACGCCCACCTTGCCGCTATGGACGTAGCTGCCGATCATGCCTTGGTTGGCGCTGCGGGCCGAGCGTTTGGCCACCTGGGCCACCCCCTTTTCCCGTAGCCAAACCACGGCCTTTTCGAAATCGCCCATGGTTTCGGCCAGGGCCTTCTTGCAGTCCATCATGCCCGCGCCGGTCTTCTCACGCAGTTCTTTTACCGCTGTCGCTGAAATTTCCATTTTGAAAACTCCTCAAACCGGGGATCGGGAACCAAAAACAAGGTAAATTAGGGCTTATCATCCCGAACGCGCTTGGTGCGGATGCGCTCGACCTTCTCGTTGGCCAACTCGTCGGCCAGGACGGCCACCGTCTTGGCGTCGCCCGCCAGGGTCTCGACGTTGGCCGCCAGGAGTTCCGATTCCTCTTTTTGCTCCTCGGGTGTTTTGGTTTCTTCGCCGGCCGTTTCGGCCCCTTCCACCGGCGCCTGCTCGGCCGCGGCCAGCATTTCCTCGCCCACTTCGGTGGGGCCGACCGCCGCCGCAGGAGACACTTCCTTGCCTTCCATTTCCTTGGAGCGGCCTTCCAGCACGGCGGAGGCCATGACCGAGGTCATGAGTTTGACCGCGCGGATGGCGTCGTCATTGCCGGGGACGACCACGTCCACTTCGCTGGGGTCGCAGTTGGTGTCCACCACGGCCACGACCGGGATACCCAGTTTGCGGGCTTCCTGCACGGCGATGTGCTCTTTCTTGGTGTCGATGACGAAGATGGCGCCGGGCAGCTTGGGCATGTTCTTGATGCCGCCCAGGGACCTCTCCAGCTTCTGTTTGTCCTTGTTCAATCCGGCCTGTTCCTTCTTGGAACGGTCGTCCATTTCCTGCTCGGAAATGCTTTCCAGTTCCTTCAGGTAGCCGATGGACTTCTTGATGGTGGCGAAGTTGGTCAGCATGCCGCCCAACCAGCGGTAGTTGACATAAGGCATTCCGCAGCGGTCCGCCTCTTCCTTGATGGCGTCCTGGGCCTGCTTCTTGGTGCCCACGAAGACGATGGTCTCGCCCGAGGCGGCCAGGTCCTTGACGAACTGGTAGGCTTCCTTGAGCTTCTTAACGGTCTTTTGGAGGTCGATAATGTGGATCCCGTTGCGCTCCCCGAAAATATAGAGGGCCATTTTGGGATTCCAACGGCGGGTCTGGTGGCCGAAGTGAACGCCGGCTTCCAGCAGCTGCTTCATCGAAACGGACATCATAGTACGGCTCCTTTAAGTTATTCCACCGCTCTTTCTTTCCACCGAAGTGGGTTCCCTTCCAGCCCTGGCAAAACCAGTGCCACTCAAGGGAATATCGAAAAAGCGTGAGAGATAGGCCGGCGGCGGACCGCCGTGCCCGCTTTCCAAGGCGAGCCTTGTAAAAGCGTGAGAGTTATAACATGAATTTGCCGAAAATCACAAGGTTTTATTGGTTTTTATAAGGATTTTGACCTGCTATGGGGGGGCAAAAAAGCGAAATTTCAGCCGCCAATGCGGGACATGGCTTCCCCAGGCGCGGGCGTGGTGAACCAGAAGGCGTGGCCTTCAGGCTTGTGGTAAACCGCGCCCAGGATCCGCTCCTTCAGAACCTCCGGGGGAGCCCCTTCCTGGAGCAAGGGCTTCAACGCCAACCCATCCGCGTGGGCCATGCACAGTTTCAGGAACCCATCCGCCGACAACCGCAGCCGGTCGCAGCGGGAACAAAAGGAATCGCTCACCGAGCTGATGAATCCGATCTTTCCGGGAGCCTTGGGAAACCGGTAATCGGTGGAGGGAGCGTGGGCATAACTGGCGACAGGTTCCAACGCACCCAGCGCTTCCTCAATGGTCCGCCGGACTTCCCTCGGCGGCACCCCTTCCGAACGTTCCAAACGGACCGAGGCGGTCACCGGCATATACTCGATGAATCGGATTTCCCAGGGATGTTCGAGGGTCAACCGCGCCAATTCCACCACATCTTCCTGATTTTCCTTCAGGACCACGCAATTAATTTTCAGTGGCGTGAGACCCGCTTCCTCCGCGGCCATCAACCCCTTCCAGACCTTCTTGAGGCTTCCTCCGCGCGTGATCGCCTTGAATCGCTCCCCGTCCAGGGAATCCACGCTGACCGTCACCCGCTTCAGCCCTGCTTTCTTCAGGGGCCGGGCTAGGGGTTCGAGCCGGGTTCCATTAGTGGTCAGGCTCAGGTCATTCAAAGAAAGCCGCGACAACCGTTCCACCAGTTCGGCCAACCGTGGATAAAGGAGGGGTTCCCCGCCGGTGATCTTGACCCGGTCAATTCCCAGTTCCACCAGGGTTTCCACCATCCTTATCTTTTCCTCAAGGGTCAACAACTCGCTCTTGCCCAGCCAGGCAACGCCCTCTTCCGGCATGCAATAACGGCATTTCAGGTCGCAGCGGTCCGTCACCGAAAGCCGCAGGGTTTTCATCTCACGGCCGAATTTGTCCCTCAACGTCGTTTCCTTCCAAGACCGAAACTACTTTTTTGTTATGATCCGGACCCAGATCAAGCCTAAGCCATTCTTTTTCAGAATAAAAAGCATGAAATATACCAAAAACAGTTTGGCATGATTCCCGCTAAAGGGCAAAGGGACTAATTCAAATTAGGAGATTCCAGATTGCGCTGGTTTCCCCTCGCCGTGACAATTGTGGCTTTTCTCTATGCCTCCGTGGGCCACGGCGGCGCCTCCGGTTATTACGCGACCGGCGTGCTTTTGGGTTTAAGCCCTCAAAGCCTGAAGGCCCAAGTCCTCATTTTGAATCTCTTCGTGGCCGGCCTGTCCGCCTATTCCTTTACCCGTAAAGGCCACCTTCGCCTGGGCCTTTTAGCCCCGTTGGTGATCGCATCCATGCCCTGCGCCTTCCTCGGGGCCAAACTGGCCCTGCCGGTGGATACCGCCAACAAAATCCTCGGCGCCTGTTTGGGCCTGGCGGCCCTGCGCTTGATCTTCCACGACTGGATTCAAAAAAAGGCCGAAGAATCCGGACCCCATCCACCCCGGCTTTGGGTACTGGTTTGGGTCGGGGCCTTGTTGGGCCTCATCGCCGGGATCACCGGCGTCGGAGGCGGGATTTACTTAAGCCCGGTGCTTCTTTTAACCGGCTGGGCCTCGCCGGGCACCACCGCCGCCTCCTCGGCCTGGTTCATTATCCTCAATTCGGCCTCGGCCTTGGTCAGCCTTTCCCATACCCTGGGCGGTCTTCAACTGCGATGGTCGTGGATCGCCTGCGGCTGCGCGGGTGGGGCCTTGGGCGGCTGGGTGGGGGCCAACCGTCTTCCGGTGAGGTGGTTCAGGAGGTTGCTGGGTTTGGTACTGCTGATCGCGGCCGTCAAATTAATTTAAGGAGAACGGAAATGCTGGAAGCTTCAAAGTTTTTAAGGAGTAAGCTTGCTTGTGCCTTTGGTTGGGGAATCCTTTGCTGGGCGTTTTGCGCTCTACCCTCGGCGGTCCAAGCCGCGGGCCGAGCCGGGGACATTGTCCAAACGGACATGCTGGGAACCAACGTTTGGACCGAGAACCTTGATACCGGGAAGGTGAAAACTATCGGCGACAGTTTCGGCCTTTCGGAGTTCGTGGGCCTTCACTACTACTTCATCGATAATGTCAGGGCGGGCATGGCGTTTCAATTCACCGAAACGGTCGCGCCCCCTCCCCCGGCCGGCGTGAGCGATTTCACGACTTTCGCGCTCCTGCCGCAAATCGGTTGGAATTTCGCAAAACCCTTTTTCGCCCAATTGACGGTGGCCGTCCCCTTGCGCACGGACGGTGTGAACCAGGTGGACTTCGGCTTGCAGGGCGTTTTCGGGGCCACCCTTCCCCTCTCCGACCGGCTGTCGGCCAACTTGGCCTTGGAAATCCCGGTGTATCTTAAATTGGAGCATACCATTGGTCTGACCCCATTGGCCGGGATTGGTTGGAAGCTATAATGCTCCAAACATCCGTCTTGAGTTCAGAGTTCACGAATGTTTTTGAACCGAAGGTTCAAAAACTACCAACACTCAAAACTCAGAACTTCTTTAGGGTTTGTAAATGATTTCTGTCGAACGCAAAACCGAGACCCTGCGCACGGCTAGGGCGCAAGCTATCGTCAAGGCCGCCCCGGCGACCCTGCGGCGCCTGAAACGCAACGACCTTCCTAAGAAGGATGTCCTTATCGTTGCCCGCACGGCCGGAATGATGGCCGCCAAGCAAACACCGGCGCTTCTTCCCGACTGCCATCCCTTGAACCTGGAGGCGGTGGAAATGAGCCTGGAAGTTGTTAAAAACGGGATTTTCATTGAGGCCCGCGTGGCCTTGACGGCCAAGACCGGGGCTGAGATGGAAGCCTTGACCGCCGTGACCGTCGCGGCCCTGACGGTTTATGACATGCTAAAACCTATTGATAAGAAGCTGGAGATCACCGGTATCAAGCTTTTGGAGAAAACCGGTGGCAAATCCAGCCATTCCTCCCGCTTTCCGCCGAAATTCAAGGCGGCTGTGGTGGTGGTTTCGGATCGGGCCTCCAAAGGCGTTTATAAGGACGCATCGGGGTTAAAGATCGTGGACCGTTTGAAATCCCTTGGCGTTAAAAAGCCTTCCAATCATTTGGTCCCGGACGAAAAAATCCGGCTGGCTTCACTCTTGGGAAACCTCTGCGGCAAAGGAACGGATTTAATCCTCACCACCGGCGGCACCGGACTGTCCCCACGGGATATAACGGTGGAAGTCGCGCGGGAAATCATGGACCGGGAAATCCCCGGCATCGCCGAGGCCGCCCGCGCCTACGGCCAAAAACGCACGCCCTATGCCATGCTCTCCCGGGGCATTGCGGGCCAGCGGGGCAAAAGCCTCATTATCACCCTGCCGGGCTCCCCCAAGGCCGTGGAGGAATGGCTTAACGCGTTATTTCCAGCGTTGTTCCATGCGTTCGAGGTCATGAGGTCGAAACCGGGACATTGATGGCCGACTAACCCTATTGCCCACAAAGATGCCATCAGGGATAATTTAATGGAGGTCGCAAACGAAATACCGAAGGATTGAATATGCATAGCGCGAAGGAAATTATTCTGGAAGCTGAATCCCTTCCGGTCGAAGAAAGGGTTAGGGTTGTAGATTCTCTTTTACAAACCTTGAACCCCACGAGCCCGGAAATTGACCGGAAATGGGTGGGTGTTGTGAAACGCCGGCTTTCGGAATTGCGGTCAGGCCGGGTAAAGGCCGTTCCCGGAAGCGAAGTTTTTAAGAAGGCCCGGAAGTTCCTTGAAAAGTGACTTATTCTTTCCATCCGGAGGCGGAAGAAGAGCTATATCGCGCCATTCTTTATTACGAAGAATCGGAACCAGGGCTGGGGCACGATTTTCTGCTTGGGATTTATTCCACGATACATAACATCGTTCAATTTCCATCCGCTTGGCCTGTCATGCAAGGAAAAGTCCGGCGGTGTTTGACGAACAGGTTTCCTTTTGGGATAGTCTATAGTGTTGCAAACGGCGGGATTTTTGTTCTCGCGGTCATGCATTTGCATCGAACCCCCGATTATTGGACGCATCGGCATTAAGAACCTCCAACGAAAATAAATCGTAAGCCCCGTACTACCTGAATTCCACCCACGCTTGGAGACTCATGATCTCAGTCGAAAATGCCCGCCAACTCATCCTTAAAAACGCCCTTCCCTTACAACCCATTTTGATGCCACTGGTCCAAAGTTTGGGGCTTGCTTTGGCTAAGGATGTCCCTTCCCCTTCCGACTATCCCCTCTACGATGTTTCCGCCATGGATGGGTACGCCCTCAAGGCTTCTGACCTTCGTGGCGCTTCCAAGGCCAAGCCGGTCACCTTAAAGGTCCAGGGCACCCAACACGCGGGCGACTTCCTGAAAACCCGGTTACAAACGGGCGGATGTTTTAAGGTCATGACCGGCGGAGTTATTCCCTCTGGCGCCGACTCGGTTTTGGAAAGGGAACTGGTGGTTGAGAAGGACGGAAGGGCCGAGTTTTACCAACCGTTGGTAAAAGGCCGGAACATCCGCTACCGGGGCGAGAGCATCCGGAAGGGGGACTTGGCCTTGAAAGCCGGTTCTTTGCTTCATTCCCGCGCCATCGGCTTCCTGGCGAGCCTGGGCATCGAAAAAGCCTGGGTCATTCCCGCGCCCCGGGTCGCCCTGCTCGTCACGGGAAACGAACTGGTTCGGCCTGGGCGCAAGCTCAAGCCCGGGCAAATCCATAACAGCAACCAATGGATGCTGGAAACCGCCCTTCGGGAACAAGGCTTGAACCCCGCTCGAAGCGTGAGCGTTCCCGATCATCCGGGAAAACTCAAATCCGAGACCCGGAAGGCCTTGGATACTTGCGACTTGGTCCTACTGGTTGGCGGCGTTTCCGTCGGCGACTCGGATTTTTCAAAGCCCATCCTGAAATCCCTGGCTGTCCAAAAAGTCTTCTGGCGGGTGGCCCAAAAACCGGGCTTCCCTCTTTATTTTGGAAAGAAAGGAAAAACTCTCATCTTTGGCTTACCGGGCAACCCGGCTTCAGCTTGGGTTAATTTTTATGAGTACGTGGTCCCCTGCCTTCGTACCCTCCAAGGGCTTCCTACCGGTCGCGTCCGCCAAACCGCAAGGCTGGTTTCCGAAGGGCCCCACCGGAGCTTCAAGACCCTTTTCCTGAAAGCCCGGCTCAAGTCCGGGTCCGACCCCCAGGTAGTCCTTCTCAAGGGCCAAGGTTCTCACATTCTCCAATCGTTGGCCGGGGGCGATAGCCTAGCCGTGGTTCCCCCAGGCAAAGGCAAGCTGAAGAAAGGTGAAATCCTGGAAGTCCATCCACTGTCCGAAGGACGGATGCCGTGAAGGTGCGGGTTCTTTTCTTCGCGGGCATACGGGAAAAGCTTGGCAAAAGCGAACTCACCCTGGAATTACCCGCTTCCAGCCGGATCTCCAGCCTTCAGGAACCCTTGGGCATCGAGAAGTCCCTTTGGTCGTCTTTGGCTTTTGCCGTCAACGAAACTTACGCCCCGGCCAGCACTCAACTCAAGGACGGGGATGAAGTGGCATTGATACCGCCAGTAGCGGGCGGGTAACCGTCCGTTAAATTAATTTGCTGTCATTGCGAGGAATGTGCCGCGAATAGGGGCACGTTAACGACGAAGCAACCTCAGTTTAAATATGTCGTTGCAACAAATCGGCAACAACGGCTAAAACCACCCATGAACTGGGGTTGTCCTTGGCCTACGGCCAAGGACGGTTGGCCTGAATTTCAGGCCAACTACTTCAAGCCTGCCTCATAATTCGAGGCTCGCAATGACGGATAGGCAAAACGGAAAAAATGAATAACACCAACGTTCAACTCACCGACCAACCTATCGGCTCGGATGTCCTTCACCAGGAATTGTTAAAAGGTTCCGAATCCATGGGCGGGGTTTGCATTTTCGAGGGCCGTGTGCGCAACCACAGCCACGGTAAAACAGTTACTTCCCTCTTTTACGAGTGCTACCAACCCATGGCGTTGAAGGTGATAGAAGAAATCCGGCAGGAAGCCCTATCCAAGTGGAAAGGCGTCAAGGTCATGGCCGTGCACCGCCACGGTTCAATCCCCTTGGGTGAAGCCGCGGTTTGGATCGGCGTGGCGGCCGCCCACCGCGATGAGGCCTTCGCCGCCTGCCGCTTCATGATCGACGAGATCAAAAGCCGCGTGCCCATCTGGAAGAAAGAGGAATACGCGGACGGCACCCACGTTTGGGCACATCAAAGCTGTTAAAAGGCAGGTCTCAGGTGTCAGGTACCAGGTATCAGTTTTTCGGAATAACTCATGAAAGCTAAATTTCCCATCGCTGTCGCGATCCTGCTCGGGGGCGAAAGCAGCCGGTTCGGCTCGCCTAAGGCTTTCCTGGATTGGAACGGTAAAAGCCTGGCGGCCCACCTAGCCGCGGCCGTGGCGCCAGTCGTGGAGGAAGTCCTCTTCGTTGGCAAAAACGAGGATCAAATCCCGCCCGATGCCAAGGCCCTTGGCCGGTTCGCGGAGGACAAAACCGGTTTCCCCGGCCCCTTGGCTGGTTTAGCTGCCGCCCTTACCCAAGCTTCCAAGCCCTGGGTCTTCCTCACCGGTGTGGATATGCCCTATTTAAATGAAACAACCCTCAAACAATTCTGGCTCTTTCGGGAAAAGTCCGTTCTGTTGGATGTAGCCGCGCCCTATGTGGAAGGCCGCTGGCAGCCCCTCTGCGCCCTCTGGAACCGGCACGCCTTGAAATCCTTGGAGGCTTCCCCGTGGAACAGCTTCCAGCATTTCCTCAACGAAGGCGGCCTCAAGGTGATGAAAATAGGGGAAATCGCTTTGCGTTCTTTCGATCCGGAGCTGCTATGTTTGAGGAGCTTCAACACCCCCGAAGAATGGCAACGACTAAGAAACTCTGGTAGTGGATCAGTTCAATAATTACCCTCTTTAGGAAACCGGGGGGTGTTTACCCGGTAAACACCTAGAACCTAGGGAAGCCGGGGGGCGTTAACCTGGTTAACACCTAGGACCTAATAGGGGCAGGAGGGTGTCAACCTGCTTAACACCTAGGATCTAGGGGACCAGGGGGGCGTTAACCTGGTTAACACTTAGGGCCAGGGGAGCCAGGGGGTGTTCACCCGTCGAACACCTAGAACCTAGGGAAGCCAAGGGGTGTTTACCCGGTAAACACTTAGGACCTGGGGCGTGGTGGAAAGGCCTAGCAAGACACAAGGGACTCAAAGAAAGCCAAAATAGATTAAGAACCGGTAACAAAATTAACCCAAACCCTCGCCCCTTGCGGGAGAGGGTAGGGTGAGGGGTGTTTTCGCTAAGTAAAATCCACCCTCACCCCGGCCCTCTCCCATCGAGGGAGAGGGGGATAGGCGTTAAAAACGAATTTTGTTACCGGTTCTAAGATTAGTAGATACCCACGGGCATAGCCCGTGGAACTCTAACCGGCTCGACTAGAATTCTTTGCCGTTCTTAGTGCCCTTCTTGGTTCAATCGAGGTTTTATGTTCCGTAAATTTAAGTTTGAGCAGGATTTTTACGACAAACTCCGCTGCATCCCCTTTTCCACCCGCTATAAGCTCGACCTGGCGGGCGTGAAGCTTTCCCTCAAAAGCTGGAACCTCTTCTCCGAGGAGGAACGGGCCAAACTTTGCGAAATGGATGCCGAAGGCCCGGAATCCGCCCATTACCGGGAACTATTGGTTTCCCTGATTCAAAAGCTCGGCGAAACGGCCAAATTCCTAGAGCCAGCCCAACTCGACCAAGAAAAAGCCCAATGGGGAAACCCAGATCATATTCCCGCTGATATATCGTCTAAGATTTCGCAGTTGGGATTAGAAATCCGGCCGGAAGACTGGAAAAAGTTGGATACTCTGCAGCGTTTCGTATTGTTCAAGCTTTCTCAAGGTAAACACGACCACGTCAACTTGGGACCCGCATTGAAGGAATTTTTAAAGGATTATTGATAAAGACTTTAATGACGAGTTCTTTTTGGGCTTTCCCTGCCCATTCTAAAACTAACTGTAACTTTATCTTTGGACCAGTTTTTGGGGGAGGTCAAACACCTCGAGTCACTCTAAAGTGTTGAATGGCGCTCATTGTATCCTTGCGTCGGCTGTTAAAGACTTATCAGTTTGTATCCAAGGGAAAGCATAAATCCCTGGTTTAATCCCCCGTTGGCCTGGGATTCTTCCGGTGTCGCACCCGGTGGATTCGGCACGGTCGTGTCGTAAATGCTGTTGTAGCCTATATCGAATCTTCCATCCAAAACAAAACCATACAACTCAAAAGACAAACCAAAATCCAACCCCGTGTCAAAAGCGTCAAAATGACCCACGTTCGCCCCGCTCAAAACCGGGCCGGGGTTGGGATAAAGCCCATGGATCATCGTGGCGAAATAGGGGCCGGCCAGGAAATGGGTCGTGAATTGGCCTATCGTTAAAAACTTCACCTTCAACAGCAAAGGCATTTCCAAATAAGGATATTGGTAAGGTTGCGATCCGTCCCACATATTCCCTTTTAGGACAAAAAGGGCCTCGGGTTGGAAATGAAGGGAATCGGTCAATGGGCAATCGGCGAAAACCCCTGCGTTAAAACCAGGGAACTGGAACCCGCCGGATTCGTTCCCGAATATAACGTATGAATTCGGGAAAATGGTGTACCAAGCCGGGCCCCCTTTTATCCCCAATTCAATGGGAGACCCCAAGGCCAATATCGGGTTAAGGAGGATCAACAAACAAAGAACTGGAATTTTTAATTTCAGATTCCACCTCTTTCTGGGCCGAGGATACAAAATGACCTTTGACTTGCCCCCGTTATTTGTCCACTTACTGATGTTTGCATTATTGAGTGACACCGAACGCTTGTCCAGATATAGCGTTTGGTGTCACCGTAATATGTGAACATCAGCAAGTCACGCTTATAGACCGTAAACATTCATCCCCTGCTCCCCTAAAAAACCTATCAAGGTTTTGGGCCACGGAAACCGTCAAACTGCTGGGCTCACCGATAGCGGCCACCAGGAGGATTCCTGCGGCTAGGACCTTTTCTATGATCTCAAAGAAACCCTCCTTGTACTAACTGGAACCCAAATGGTACCATTATGGAACCAAATCGGAGGTAGCTATGAGCGCGTTAACAATTAAAAACGTACCGAAAGAAATTCACGAACGGTTAAAAAAGCAGGCGGAAAAAAATCACCGAAGCCTGAATCAAGAAATCCTTCACGTTCTTGAACAGGCAACGGAAAAAGACAATCTTTATACCACTCCCGAAAAAGAGGCTTTTATTCTTAAGGCCCGGGAAATCCGGGCGAAATTCAAACGTCCCCTCACGTTGGCGGAAATCAACAAAGCCAAAAAACAAGGGCGCTTGTGATCTCAGTCGACACAAATGTCATTTTGGCTTTTTGTTCCATATCAGGCGTCTCGGAAGTTGCTGAAAACCTCTATATTAAAGACTCGGAATGGCACGCGCCCTTGCTTTGGATTTCCGAGTTTCGGAACATCCTCATGTTTTACCATCGCCAACGCCTTATTTCCCTTCAAGTTTGCGAGGAAGCCTTGGAGTTGGCCCACGGAATTATGCCTGCCGGCAGAACCCATCTCGTCGAAGACCGTCACGTAGTGGACTTGGCGGTCCGTTCGGGATGTTCGGGTTATGACTGCGAATACGTAGCGATAGCGGAAATACTGGACGTTCGGCTCCTGACATGGGATAAACAGATACTCCGCCAATTTCCCAAAAAGGCCATTACGCCGGAAGATTTTTTGAAATTGTAAGTTTATTTCCCAACCTTTCGTACTTGTTAAGAAATCGTTAAGATCCGCCCCAATTTGTTGGAACACATCCACAGTTTGGTTCCCACACTCCCTTATTGTTTCTACATTTTTGTACCGCCTTCTTCTCCCCTTAGACCTGACTTTCTCCCGGTAAAGTTCAAAGTGCCGAGTTTAACAGTCAAAAAGAAAATTTAACCTGCTCGCCTGCCTTGTCGAACCCTTTTCCGCCTCAAAAAGTTGTTTCCCCGCTCCAACGGCGTTGAAACCACCTTGGTACAAGTTTTGCTTTACCATTGCCCGGAAGTTCGAGGTTTACCATGACGCTTTCCATGCAACCGGCCGTCTCGGGTTGGGAACCGGGGCTCAGCCGTTTCAACACCCACTGCAGTTACTGCGCGCTGCAATGCGCCCTCAAGATGAAGGTGGATACCGCCCAAAACCGGGTCATCAAGGTCTGGGGGCGGCGGGACTTCCCCACCAACCGGGGCCTCTCCTGCGTCAAGGGCCAAACCGCCCACCAGCAAATCAACCATGCCGACCGCCTGACCCAGCCCCTGCTTCGCGAAGGAAAGGAAGGCCCTTTCCACGAGGTTTCCTGGGATGAAGCCCTGGATTTCACGGCCCAACAACTCCAGGAGGTCCAGAAAACCCACGGCGCTGATTCAGCGGCGGTCTTCGGCGGCGGTGCCCTAACCAACGAGGCGGTGTACCTGTTGGGCAAATTCGCCCGCGTGGCCCTTAAAACCCGCAACATCGACTACAACGGCCGCTATTGCATGTCCTCAGCCGCCGCGGCCCAAAACACCTCTTTCGGCGTGGACCGGGGCCTGAATTTCCCCCTCTCCGACATCCTGGAATCCCGTTGCATCCTCCTGGTGGGGGCCAACGTGGCCGAATGCCTTCCACCCATCCAGGTTTTCCTCAAGCGGGCCCAAAAACACGGGGCCCGGCTGATCGTGGCCGATCCGCGTCACTCCAAAACTTCCGAGATCGCGGATTTGAAGCTCATGCCCCGCCCAGGCACGGACTCGGCCTTGGCCTTGGCCCTTTTGGCGGAAGTGGTGGCCCAGGGGGGCGTGGACCAGGATTACTTGAACCTTCGGGTCACGGGGTTCGATCCGGTTTTAGCCTTTGCCCGCGGCTTTGACGCCAAATGGGGTGAGAAAATAACGGGCGTCCCGGACCTTTTGATCAGCCAGGCCGCGAACTGGCTCATCCGTTTCAAGCCTTCCCTCATCCTCACCGGCCGGGGCGCGGAGCAGCACAGCAAGGGCGTGGACACGGTCCAGGCCTTCATCAACCTGGCGCTGGCCTTGGGACAAGTGGGAAAGCTGGGCGGGGGCTTCGGCACATTGACCGGCCAAGGCAACGGCCAGGGCGGCCGGGAACACGGCCAAAAGGCCGACCAGCTCCCAGGCTACCGCCTGATTGAAAACCAAAAGGACCGCGAAACCGTTGCCAAGGCCTGGGGCATTGAGGAAAAAGACCTTCCCCGTAAGGGGTTGTCCGCACAGGAAATCCTTCAAGCCGCCGATACCGGTGCCATCAAAGCCATGTGGGTGGTGGGTTCCAACCCGGCAGTGTCCGCGCCCAACGGAAACCGGATGAAAAACGCCCTGTCCAACCTGTCTTTCCTGGCGGTCTCGGATTTCTTCTTTTCCGAAACCTGCCAAGCCGCCCAGGTGGTCTTCCCCGCCACCCTCTTCGCGGAAGAAGACGGCACCATGACCAATATCGAGGGCCGTTGTGTGTTGCGCCGCGCGGGCGTGAAACCGCCCGGCCAGGCCCGCGCGGACTGGAAGGTGATCGTGGGCTTGGCCCAAAGATTGGGCGCGGGCAAATACTTTGATTTCCCCAACACCGAAGCCATTTTCAACGAACTGGCGCGGGTGACCGCCGGTTCCCGCGCCGATTACAGCGGCATGAACTACAGCAAACTGGAGCGCAACAAGGGGCTTTTTTGGCCCTGCCCCGACGCCAACCATGCCGGGACGCAGCGGCTTTTTGAATATGCCTTCTTCCACCCGGACGGCAAGGCCAAGATGCGGCTGGTGGAGAACAAAGAAAGCGCCGAGATGCCCGATGAAACTTATCCCTACCGCCTCACCACCGGGCGCGTCCTGGAACATTACCTCTCAGGCAACCAAACCCGGCGGATTGCGCCTTTGATGGCCGCCATCTCCGAGCCCTTCGTGGAAGTCAGCGAAAAGTTGTCGCAGAGGCTGGGTCTGAATCCTGGCCGGAAAGTGACCTTGGAAACCCGCCGGGGCAAGGTCAGCCTGGCTTGGAAGGCCAGCGCCCACCAGGAGGAGTCCACCCTTTTCGTGCCTTTCCATTGGGGTGGGGAGAAGTCGGTGAACCTCCTGACCCAGGAGGCGCTGGACCCGGTGAGCCGCATGCCGGAGTTCAAGGTTTGCGCGGCCAACTTGACGCAGGACGGGGCCAAGGAAATATGAACCACGAAGACACTAAGGGCACCAAGAACGACAAAAACCAAAATTTGATTTTTGAAGTCTCCCAACATCATTGCTTTTGGGTGTTCTTAGTGCCCTTTGTGGGATGCGAAGCATCCTTGTGGTTCAAAACAAGATAAAAGGAAACAACCATGATCAAGGAAATCATCGCCGTTATTAGGACCGGAAAATGGGCCGAGACCCTGATCAAACTTGAGGAAATCGGCATCGTCGGATTCACCCGCCAGCGAGTTTATGGGCGGGGCAAGCAGCGCGGCCTTCGGTACAGCGCGGACGGGGAGGAAAGCAAGGGCATCAGTTTCTTGCCCAAGTGGATGGTAACGATCGTGGTGGAGGATTCCAAGGTGGACGCGGTGGTGGCGGCGCTGGTCAAGGCCAACCGCACCGGGGAAATTGGGGATGGGAAGATCTTCATCTGCCCCGTGGCCGATTCCGTCCGCATCCGCACCAACGAGAGCGAGGAATACGCCCTCAACTGATAACAAAGTTAGGAATTAGGAGTGAGGAGTTAGAAGTTAAAACTCCAAACCCAAGGAGAGGCTTATGGCGGTTGGGATTGACATCGAAAAAGTGAAACGGGAAGGCCTGATGGTGGACCTGGAGAAGTTCGCCCGGGAGGGTTACAAGTCCATCCCCAAGGACGACCATTACCGCCTCAAGATGCACGGGGTCTGCGCCCAGCGGCACGAGGGCTTTTTCATGATGCGTTTCCGCGTGACCGCCGGCCGGCTCAACCCGGACCAGATGGAGCGCGTGGCGGACCTGGCCCAAACCTACGCCAGCGGCTACGTGCACCTTTCCACGCGCCAAAACATCGAGCTGCATTCGGTGAAGATCGAGAATGTCCCTAAAATCCTCAAACAACTCGCCGAGGTCGGCATCACCACCCGGTCCTCCTGCGGGCACACCTTCCGCAACGTCATCGCCGGCCCCTGCGCCGGCGCCTGCCCCCACGAACTCCTCGATACCCGGCCCTGGGCGTCGGTGATCGCCAACATGGTGGTGAAACAATCCGATTACTACAACCACCGCCTGCCCAAGCGGCTGAACGTCTCCCTGGCCGGCTGCGCCAGCTGCGAGGACCCCGCCTTGGTCAATGACATCGGGCTTTCGGCCGTGAAAAACACCGCGGGTGAAACCGGCTTTTCCCTGCACGTGGGCGGGAGCATGGGGGTGACGCCCCGCCTGGGCTGGCTTTTGGAGGAGTTCCTGCCCCTTTCCGACGGCTTGCCGGCCTTGAAGGCCGTGGCCCATCTTTACATCCTCCACGGCGACCGGTCCTCGCCGGCCAAGGGACGGCTTAAGTTTCTGGTGGAAGGCTGGGGCATCGGGAAATTCCGGGAGGAGTTCCGCAAGGCGCTGCCCGAAATGCGCAAGGCCGACAAGGACCTTCCCAAGGATTTTATCCCCGACCCCTGGCCGGAGTTCGACCCTCCCGGCGGTTCGGCTTTGGCCGTCCTGCCGGAGGGCGTGGAACCCCAGCGGCAGAAGGGCTTCTACCGCGTCCCCCTTTTCGTGTCCCTGGGGGAGATCCACCACGCCCATTTCAGGCGCCTCGCCCAATGGGCCCGCGCCCATTGCCATGGGAAGGTGCAGGTCACGAAAGAGCAAAACCTGGAGCTTCAATGGGTTCCGGGGGACCGGGTGACTGAAATTTGCTCCATGGCCGAGAAGCTCGGCATGCTTTCCTACGGCGTGAAATCCATCCTGGACATTCAATCCTGTCCCGGCACCAGCTTTTGCGCCCTGGCCATCACCAGCTCCCAGGGCGCGGCCGGGAGCCTGCTGCAATACCTGAGGGACCGGCAGGTGCTGGGCGACCCGGATTTGAAGCCCTTAAGGCTCCATATTTCCGGCTGTCCCAACAGCTGCACCCAGCACCAGGGCGCGGATATCGGCTATTCGGGCGGCATGGTCAAGGTGGGCGAGGACCAGCGGTTCGCCTACCAGCTCTGGCTGGGCGGCCGGCTGGGGGCTGAAGCCCAAATCGGGGTCATGGCAAAAAAGGCCATCGCCGACGAGATGGTGGTACCGGTCACCGACGCGCTTTTCACGGTCTTCAAACGCGACAAGGAAGCTGTTGAGACTTTTCAAAGTTTCCTGGGACGAATCACGATTCCGGAGGTCGTGAAGCGCCTGGACTCTTTGTTGGTGGAGAAGGGTTTGAGCCCCACCACGTACAACCGGGTCAGTGCCTCGCCTATGGAGGGCCTGCGCATGATCCCAGGCGGCTGAAAGACTGCCGCAGGCATCAGGGCTCAGGTTTCAGATGTCAGTAAAGTCTTGAAAGCCATTGCTGATACCTGACGCCTGATACCTACAAGTAAAGGCTGCAAGTCCTCCCTTCCCTCTTGGGCAAGGTTGGACCAAAATTTTTGGAAGGAGCTAAATTCATGAAAATGATCCGAGCGATTGTCCGGCCTGAAAAAGAGGCGGACGTGGTGAAAAACCTGGAAAAGTCGGGCTTCACGGCCCTGACCAAGATGGACGTGCTGGGCCGCGGCAAGCAAAAGGGCATCCAGGTAGGGTCGGCCAAGTACGATGAATTGGCCAAGACCTTGTTTATGCTGGTGGTGGAGGACGAGGAATTTCCCCGCGCCATGGACGCGCTTAAGACCGGGGCCCGCACGGGCAACCCGGGCGACGGCAAGATCTTCGTCACGGACGTGGACGAGGCCACGACCATCCGCACCGGCGAGAAAACGCTTTGAACGACAGGTGTCAGGCATCAGGTTTCAGGTCTCAGCTGCGACTTAAATGCTTTCCTGATACCTGAACCCCGACGCCTGATACCTCAAAAGGACTTTGGAAATGTTCCGTCAATTCAAATTCGAGGAAAGGCTTTACCAAAAGCTCGACCAAATTCCCATTTCCACCCAATTCAAACTGGAAACCTTGGGTCTGGAACTTCCCCTGGAAGTCTGGACCCAGTTGGTTCCGGCGGAGCGTTGGGTTTTCTGCCACCTGCCCATCCGAAGCAAGGGGGAAAAGGAATGTTACAACGGCTACCTCGCCTATATCCTGCGGCGCCACGGGTTTCCCCTGCCGCCCGAACGCGATACCGCGTCCCCGGAGAAAAAAGCCTGGGAGGACCTTTCCCGGCTGCCTTCGGAGGTAGCCCTCAAGATGAGGGAGCTCAACTTGCCGCTCTTTTGGCCCGAATGGATCAAGTTGGACGACATGGAACGGTTCAGCCTTCACAAATTTTGCAGGGAAAATTCCGACGACGCCCTCATCCAGCAGGTCGTCCAGGAATTCCTGGGCCTCGCCAGCGTTCCCTCCGCCACGCCTTGAAGCCAGCTCACAGCTGGCAGCTCTCAGCTCACAACCCAAAACAAAAACCCAACCAACGGCGGCTATTTTTTAAATGCCTTCCGCCTTTGCTGTGACCTGTGAGCTGTCACCTGTTGACTACCGTTGAAAAAACTGTTTAGTCGAAAACAATCCATCCTGTTTCAACAATTTTGAAGTACGGAAGCGCCATTCACGCCATAAACGCATGGCACATCTTTTGCTCTAACGGAAACCGCTTTTGATCCATCGTGCTTCCGGAGGAGCCTATGCCGTCCATGACCGAGGAAAAAACGCTGGCGCTTTCCCGTGGCGGCCAGCCGTCCCTTTCCTCGCCCTACACGATCGAACATTGGGAACCCGAAGACGGGGCTTTTTGGGAGAAGACCGGCAAAAAAATAGCGGCCCGCAACCTGGCCTTTTCCATCTTCGTGGAGTTCCTGGGGTTCTCGGTGTGGCAGGTCTGGAGCGCGGTGGCGGCCCAGCTGCCCAATGTGGGTTTTAATTTCAGCGTCAACCGGCTCTTCTGGCTGGCGGCCCTTCCCGGCCTCTCGGGGGCCACCCTGCGCATGCCCTATGGCCTGGCGGTCTCCTGGTTCGGCGGCCGCAACTGGACCCTGGTGAGCGCGGCCCTGCTGTTGATCCCCGCAACGGGCTTGGCCCTGGCGGTCCAGGATCCGGCTACCCCTTACTGGGTTTTCATGCTCCTGGCCTTCGTGACCGGCTTCGGAGGGGGCAACTTCGCCTCCAGCATGGCCAATATCCAGTTCTTTTTCCCCCAAAAGAAAAAAGGCCTGGCCCTGGGCTTGAACGCGGCTGGCGGCAATATCGGGGTCTCCGTGGTGCAGTTCCTGGTGCCCATCGTCATCGCCAGCGCCGTCTTTGGCGGACTGGGCGGCCCCCCCCAGACCGCGGTCGTGAACGGCGTTACCAAGACCCTCTGGCTACAGAACGCGGCCCTGATTTGGATTCCCCTGATCCTGCTTTCCCTTTTCACCTCGTGGTTTTTCATGAACAACCTTCATGTCGCCAAATCCTCCCTGGCCGAACAACTCCCCATCCTGGGGAACAAGCACAACTGGATCATGAGCTGGCTGTACCTGGGCACCTTCGGCTCCTTCATCGGCTACTCGGCGGGTTTCCCGCTGCTCATCAAGTCCCAGTTCCCCGGCGTGAACCCCCTGCAATACGCTTTCCTGGGGCCCTTGGTGGGCTCGGTGATCCGGCCCGTGGGCGGCTGGCTGGCGGACAAGGTGGGCGGCGCGGTAGTCACCTTTTGGAACTTCCTGGCCATGGCCCTGGCCCTCTCCGGCGTCATTTATTTCGTTTCCCACAAGGCCGACCCCGGCGCCTTCATTGGCTTCTTTGCCATGTTCCTGGTCCTTTTCTTCTGTTCCGGCATCGGCAACGGATCGACCTTTCGGATGATCCCCGTCATTTTCCGCGCTCAGAAACTGCGTGGCTTGAAGGAGGCCAAGGAAGGATCCGCCGCCTTCGCCGAAGCCGTCAAGGAGGCCAACAAGGACTCCTCCGCGATCATCGCCATCGTCTCCTCCATGGCCGCCTACGGCGCCTTCTTCGTGCCCAAGAGCTACGGCACCTCCATTGCCCTGACCGGAAGCCCGCTCTTGGCCCTGTTCACCTTCCTGGCCTTCTACGCCACTTGCCTGGGCGTGACCTGGTGGTTTTACGCCCGCAAGGGGGCCGAAGCGCCCTGTTAAGAAACCGTGACTTAAGTCGTCCTGGAGGGAATGGGTTTTAAAGGACGATGGGGAAAATTTTGCCACTTCACACAAGAAAGGACCGAATCATGAAGAGAAAAGGGATAGCCGTGGGAATCCTGGCCGGTACGGTGGCCTTAGGGGCCGGATTGGGAATGGGAACCAAATCTTACGCCGATGACGCGGCGGACTCGGCGGCCGCCGGAACCCCAACCCCCGTCCTTTCCCAGGCGGAAATGGACGCCATCAACAAGGCCGTGGCCGACAAGCTGGCGGCCGCGCAGGGCGGTATCGGTGGCGTCAAGGTGGATATCCACGGTTTCGCCGAGCTGGACTTGATCGGCGACAGCACCGAATCCTTCAAGGAAACCATCGGTAACGCGGCCGTCACCAAGCCGGGGACCACGGCCGGGGACAACGGGCAGTTGCTGGCTTCGCCCCGCAACTCCCGGCTTTCCTTCCTGGCCACCGCGCCGGAAATGGACGGGTGGAAATCCAAGGGCTACCTGGAGTTGGACTTTTTGGGCTATGACCCGGCGCCCAATTACGCCATTGCTTCCACCACCGCCGCCCCGGACAATACCGAGGCCGCCTTTTACACCCAACCCGGCATCCGCATCCGCCACGCCTATGTGGACGCCCAGAAAGACGGCTGGGACATCCTCGCCGGACAGTTCTGGACGCTGTTCGGGTGGCAGGCGGACTACCTTCTTTCCACCATGACCCCGGGCGCCTCGGTCATGGGCGAACTGTTCCAACGCACGCCCCAAGTGCGGGTGACCAAAACTTTCGGGGACGACACGAAGTTCCAGGTTTCCGTTGCGGCCGACCGCCCGGAGGAATCCGCCTCGGAAACGCCGAATTTCGACGGCGGAGTCCGGTTCCTATTGGGAGATTGGAAGGGAAGCTTCGCCGCGCCCACCGGCGCCGTCAATGCCGTTCCCTTCAGCATCGGCCTTTCGGGAACTTTAAGAAATTACACGTATGGCGCAGCGGGTACCAACGTGGACTTGAACCAAAACGCGCAAGGCCAGGCGGTGGCGGTGGATGCCCTGGTTCCGGTAGCGCCGGTGGATGAGGCGGGGGACAGCCCCAGCTTGATCCTGACCGGCGAGTGGACCGCGGGTAAGGGCGACGCGGACCAGATGTTCCTCTGGACCGGCGGCCTGGCGCCGTTGTCCACCGCCACCAACGGCATCAACTTGGACGCTGGGGTGGCGGGCTTCCAAAACGGCAACTTCACCCTGGTGGATATGCAAAGCTGGAATGGCCAGATCCAATTGCAGCTGCCCAAAGCCTGGTCCACCTTCCTGACGGCGGGATATGGGGAAATGTTTTCGGATAACGTCCGCAACCTGGGAGGGACCTACGACGACGACAGCGTCATGTTCGCCAACCTCTTGCACGACTTCAACGCCGAGGTCCGGACCGGTGTGGAGTACGACCGCTTCGACACCCATTACACGGCCGGGGCGGGCTCCAACGCCTTGGACCACCGCATCATGGTTTCCTGCTGGTACCGCTTCTAGTCTTTTTGGAAAACGCCTTCAATTTCCCTTCCCTCCCGGGGTCGCCGGGTTTGTGACCCGCAAGCCGCGGCGGCC
>JASHNQ010000089.1 GCA_030041545.1 candidate division FCPU426 bacterium
GGGATGACCACGAAGAGCCTCCGTGCCCAAAAGCACGTTTGTTAGGTGGTGGCTCCCATCGGGAACGTCGTCGGATTCCTATCTTGTGCCTTGAGCACGAATAGCAGTGGGAATTCACGAAATCCAAAGAAAGTCAAAGGCTCGGTGGGTGTAGGTTATCAGGGGCTTGCGGAACGGCCTCATAGCAGAGGCTCTAAGACTTCCTAAAATAAAAAAGGAAATTGGCTCTGGCATCCAGTCAAAATCCGCTGAAAAATCACATCCTCGTCCTCGTCGTGAGAAGCAAGGGTTAAATAATAATTATCGTCTTGGTATTTTTTAAAAATTATCCACTCACCAGTAAGCTTACCTTGAGTGGTTTTAGCTCTAAACACCCCCCTCACTACTGCATCGGCCAAGACAAAGGAAAATTGTTCCGGCGATTTTGTTTTTTCCGCTACTAACCGAACAAGCCGCTCAAAAAACTTAGGGTTTTTCCGATCAAGTTGAAGGGCATTTATTATGTTCTTCCCCATGAATCCGGGTTGAAAGAAATGCTTTTTCCAAAGCTCTTTTTCATTCAAAATCCTGCGCAAAAATGGACTTTCTGGTTCCGTATGACTTCTTGATTCGGATACACCTTCCAAAATATCAATTTCGTGAATAATTTTCTCGGGATGAATATGATTGTTAACACAACCCAATCTAAGCTGTTCGATCAACAAGTCGCTCAAACGTTTTTCGTACTTTTTGCCTTTTACCTGTAAAATTTCCAAGAGTTGCGACTTGGTGAGTTTCAAAAACCTATCATCATAAAAAACCGAAACAGATGCCATTTTCAATACTCCAAAACTTTCGAAAAGAATTGATTAATTTTCAGCCCCCCAATGGGAGCCTCTTTAAAGAATCCTAGGACCTTCCACTCAATGTGCCTCTTTAAACCGGAACCCGATCTCCAAATCGCCCCCGCAAGCCGCCGCTATACGGGCCAAGAAGGGCAAGCTGGGATTCCGCTTGTCCGAACCACTTTCAAGCCTGGCTATCACACTTTGGGTCGTTCCGACCTTCTCGGCCAGCTTTGCCTGGGTCAGATGGGTGCGTTGACGAGCCGCACGGATGGCCAAAGCGATCTCACTTTTGGCCCTTTCCTGTTCGTAATAGAACCTGATTTGGGGATTCCTCAAAAGCCTCTGGATAGTGGCCTCTCCGGAAACGTAGGGTTTTTTACTTTTTTTCATATTTCAGCACATCCTCCATCCTTCGTAATGCCAAATCCAAATCATTTGGGGGCGTCTTCCGTGTCTTCTTCTTGAACATATGGAGCCATACCATCCGGCCGGCCTCCATCAGCACGTAGGCTATACGATACTTACCGCCCGGCGCTGAATACTTGATTTCCCAAAGCTTCCCTTGCAACTGCCGGAACTGGACGG
Organism: candidate division FCPU426 bacterium; assembly: GCA_030041545.1. Lineage (GTDB taxonomy): Bacteria > Oederibacteriota > Muellerivitia > Muellerivitales > Muellerivitaceae > JAJPJW01. The sequence goes on from JASHNQ010000089.1 coordinate 1,413, forward strand.
TCGGGCACCCCAGACCCTGAGCCTGGATGCCTTTGTAAACTTCCACAAATCGCCCTTGGTCTTGGGGTGTCAAACTCCGGACGAACTCATCAATCACGTTCCTGCCGGAAGACGTCAGGTAAAAATCAATTTTCATTTTTGAATTATAGCCGGTTGGCTATCTTTTTCAAGGCTGGAAAATGCTCCAAACAAAAAAGGCCCCATTTTTGAAGGCCGTATATTGAATAATTTTTGATATCCGCTTGTGACGTACAAATTTAAGGATGTTTATAGTTTGAGGCCTATAAAACCTTCGCCTTTCATCTTAGGTCGAGTTCCGATCACCCCTCGGCAGGCAGTGAATCCTTGTTTTGTGCCCTTAAACTCCGCAAATCCCGTTAAGATTGGTGCGTGGAAATTCCTCAAAATAAGAACATAATCCAATTAAAAAACATCCTCATCCGCGCGCCCAACTGGCTGGGGGACACCCTGATGTCCACCCCGGCGGTCTCGGCGGTGAGGAAGGCATTTCCCAAGGCAAGCCTCACCGTCCTGGCTAAGCCCGTTTATTCCGCGTTTTGGAAGGATTTTCCGGGAGTGGATGAGGTCCTCGGCTTGGAAAAAGGCCTCGGCGGTTTTTGGAGGACCGTTTCCACGTTGAAAAGCAAACAATTCGACGCGGCCTTGATCCTGCCGACCTCCTTTTCCTCGGCTTTCCTCCCCTTCGCGGCTGAGATCCCGGCCCGCATCGGGTGGGGAGGGGAAGGGCGGGACCTGTTCCTGACCCACTTGGTGCTTCATCCCCACCCACGACAAAAACACCTGGTCTGGGAATACCTGGAGTTGGTCCAAAAGGGGTTTGAAACCAAGGGGATTCCGGGCCCCACGCAGCTTCATTGCGGCGTCACTCCCGAAACCGTCCGGGGCCTTCGGCAGTTATGGTCGGATGCGGGGGTTCCGGCCAAGGCATCCTTTATCGCCTTGGCACCGGGCGCCACCTATGGCCCGGCCAAACGGTGGCCCCTGCCTTACTGGCGGGAGCTCATCGGGAAACTATTGGCGGAACGGAAGGAATCCTTTTTAATCCTGGGGGGTATGGAGGAAGAAAATTACCTGCGCCCCCTGGTGGAAGGAAGGGAAGCGGGGGATTCCCAACGGCTCCACCTTTTAGCCGGCCGCACCTCCCCCACCCTCCTGGCGGCCATGCTTTCCAGGTGCAAGCTGTTGGTGACCAACGACACGGGCCCCATGCACGTGGCCGCAGCCGTCGGGACCCCCACGGTGGCTCTCTTCGGCTCGACCTCCCCCACCTGGACCCGGCCCTTTGGGATGGGCCATGAGGTGATTTACAAACATTTGGAATGCAGCCCCTGTTTCCAACGCACCTGCCCCATTGGGTATAAGTGCCTGCACGCCATTCCGGTGGAAGAGGTTTATAAAACGGTGATCAACAAACTACGGAAGCCCACAAGAATAAAAGGCGAAAAACCGCCAAAGCATTTTTAGCCACAGATGAATGGGATAAATTAGGATGGCTTTAAACAAAAAGAAAAGATTTTGGAACAAAGGGAGCCTTTTTTGATTTGGTTTATCTCATGTATCCCATTCATCCGTGGCGAACAGGTTTTGCCTAAAAGGGAAAAATGATATCACTCGAAAAAGTCCTCATCATCCGCCCCCGGTTTTTGGGGGACCTGATCCTGGCGACCGGGCTGGTGAATGTCCTGCGCCAGGAAAATCCAAACCGGGAAGTGTGGTTCCTGACCGAACAACCCTATTCGGAAGCCCTTCAAAACTATCCCGGCGTCGCTGGCGTGCTGGCTTTTGAGGCGCGGCGGAAAAACAATCCCTTTTATCTTTGGGGCTTCTACCGGGAACTTCGCAGGCTCCAATTTGACGCGGTTTTGGATTTGTTTTGCAATCCCCGAACGGCCCAAATGGCTTTGATCAGCGGCGCCAAAGTAAGGGTGGGGTTTGACATGCGGGGCAGGTCCTGGGCCTATACGGTTTTGGCGCCGCCCTCCTCGACCCTCCCGGCGTCAGGGCGCAGGCCCGTGACCGAGGCTTACCTGGACCAGGTCCGGGTTTTGGGCCTGAAACCCGCGTCCCCTTACAAGACCGCCTTGGCCGTCACCGATGAGGAGACGGCCCATGTCCGGAAATTGTTCGAACGGGCCGGGATCAAGCCGGGCCAAAAAGTCGCCGCCCTCTCCCCGGGAGCCTCCTGGCCCGCCAAACGCTGGCCCTTGGAGCGTTTCATCGAACTGGGATTTTGGCTCCAGCGGGAAGGCATACGGCCCCTCTACCTTTTCGGTCCCCAAGAGGCCGGTATGGTGGGGGAGTTTGAGAGCCACATGGACAAAGACTGGCTGCTCATCAACCAACCCAATATCCGGGGGCTCATGGCCTTTATCCAGGCGGCGGACGCCTTGGTGGCCAACGATTCAGGGCCCATGCACGTGGGGCCCGCGGTCGGCACGCCGACGATCGGGATTTTCGGCCCCGGCGAGCCTGAAATCTGGTTTCCCTACGGCGACCCCCACCAGGCCGCTTACGCGGAAATCGGTTGCAGCCATTGCGGCCTGGACTATTGCAACTTCATGGCCTGCATGGACCACCTTGAAACCAGGGAAATACTGGGCAAGGTATTAAACATGCTGGGTAAAAAAGAGACCCCCAAAGCCCATTTTGAATTATGAATTTTTAAAAAAAGGTTACTTTTGGATTCGTGGACGAATCCAAAAATTTCAGTAACTCAAAACTCAAAACTTCCTATAATACTGCGACTTTGACACTCTTCGGCGAGGAGCGCACCCGTGTTCGGCAAGGGGAAAATCTGGTTCGACGGCAAATTCGTTGATTGGAAAAAAGCCAATATCCACGTCCTGTCCCATGTGGTCCATTACGGCTCGAGCGTGTTTGAGGGAGTGCGCTGCTACGACACCCGGCAGGGGCCGGCCGTTTTCCGGCTGGAGGCCCATATCGACCGGCTTTACGATTCGGCCAAGATCTACCGTATGGACATCCCCTATACCAAGAAACAATTCATGGACGCCGTCGTCCAAACCGTCAAGATCAACAGGCTTAAAAGCTGTTATATCCGGCCCTTCGTTTTCCGGGGCTACGGCGCCATGGGGCTTTACCCCTTGAAGAATCCCGTGCAATCGGCGGTGGCGGCCTGGTCCTGGGGTTCCTACCTGGGCGAGGAATCGCTGGAAAAGGGCATTTCGGTGCGCATCTCCTCCTGGCAGCGGCCCGCGCCCAATACCTTCCCCACGCTGGCGAAGGCCGGCGGCAATTACTTGAACTCCCAGTTGATGAAGATGGAGGCCGTGCAGGACGAGTTCGACGAGGCCATCGCCCTCGACCACTACGGCTACGTTTCGGAAGGGTCGGGCGAGAATGTCTTCATGGTGAAAAACGGGGTCATCTTCACCCCGCCCACCAGCTCGGCCATCCTGGCCGGGATCACCCGCCACTCCCTATTCGTCCTGGCGAGGGATTTGGGCGTGGAAATCCGCCAGCAGGTCCTTCCGCGGGAAGGGCTTTACATCGCCGACGAGGTGTTCCTTTCCGGCACCGCCGCCGAGATCGTGCCGGTCTCGAGGATCGACAACATCGTCATCGGCGACGGCAAGCGCGGGCCCGTGACGGAAAAAATCCAAAAGGCCTTTTTTGACATCATCAAGGGCCATACGCCCGACCGGTTCGACTGGCTCACACCGGTAAAGTAGGAAAAAATAAATTTTGAATTTTGAATTCTCAATTTTGAATTTTCGAAGGGTTTTAATGGTTCGATTAAAACCCGAAGGTTTTTTTGTGTGAAGCCTGTGACGCCGGCGGTTCCGCGAAAGATCCTGCTGATTCGCTTGAAAGGGATCGGGGACGTCATTCTTTCAACCCCCCTGGTACGGGCCCTGCGGAAGGCGTTTCCGGGAGCCGAAATCCATTTTTTGACCCGCCCTATCGCCGCGCCCATCCTCAGGCACAATCCCTACGTGGACCGGATCCTGGAACATCCGGAAAAAAAAGCGCCCCCGCGGGAATTATTCCGTTTCGTCAAAGGCCTTTACGACGCGCGTTACGACTGGGTTTTGGACCTGGCGGCCGAACCCCGCTCAGCCTGGCTGACCCTGGCCACAAGGGCGCCCTTGAGGGCGGGCTACGCTTTTCGGGTCCGGAAATGGGCCTTCACTTACGTCATTCCCAGGAACAAAGTCCGGAAATACCAGGCCGAAGTCAACTTGGATATCATCCGGGCGGTGGGGGTCCCCGCTGACGGGAACCAAACGGAAATTTTCCTCAGCGACCGGGAAGAGGGCTGGGCCCGGAGGGAATGGGACAAGGCGGAGTTGAGGGGTCAAAGGCTGAAAATCGGCCTGAACCCCACGGGTGGCTGGCCGTCAAAAAGATGGCCGGTGGATTATTGGCGCCGGCTGGGTTCCTTGATTTACGGGCATTGGGGGGTGAAACCCGTCCTCTTGGGAGGCGCGGCGGACGAGGCCATCCTGCGCGAGGCGCGGTGGGGCATGGGGGAGCAATTATTGGAGATGCCCAAGACGGGACTTTTGGAAGCGGCGGCCTTTATTTCCAAACTGGACCTGTTGATCGGCAATGACGGGACCCCCCAGCACATGGCCCAGGCCTTTGGAACCCGGAGCCTGACCCTTTGCGGCCCCCACTGGGGCATCGGCTGGATGAAGCCCGACGACAGCCGCCACCGGTTTTTACAGCATTTCCTGGATTGCGGCCCCTGCGACAAAAACACCTGTCCCTTCCCCCGGCAGGAGGGCTTGGCCCGGCATGTGCACCAGGAATGCCTGTTGAAGATCACCCCCGGAAGAGTGCTTGAAACGGCCGGCGAAATGCTGGGGGTGAAACCCTCCTGATTTTTATTGGTTCAACACGCCTTATCATCCGAGTTTTTTTGATTCCCGCCCCCGCGAGAAATCCCCCCAAGGCCAACAGGCTCAAGAACAAACCCAGGCGAAAACTCGCCGGTTCATAGGCCAGCCGCACTTTTTTGTCACCCGAGGCGAAAAATACGGCCTGAAACATTCCGTCCGCCAAGTAAAGGCCGGCGGGACGTCCGTCCACCCAGGCGCGCCATCCGGGCGTGGCATTCTGGGTCACCACCACAATGCCACTCTTATCCCCGCCCGGCAAGGCTACTTCTCCGGCATCCAAAGGAGGCCCTTGGGCCAAGGGGGCCAGGGACGCGGGGCGGCTTGGGTCCAAAAAAAGGTTTTGAAGGGGTTTGGCGGCGCCATCGGCAAAGTCGGCAAAAATTTTTTTCCGGTCCTCCATTTGGGGGGAACCGTAAAAAAAGAAATGAGAGCCCAGCGACGAAGGATTCTTCCAAAGCACCCAATGTCCGTCGGCTTGGATCTTTTGGTAATGCGGCGGAAGGCGGTCCTCCGGGAGGTAAAGCAGGTCCACCCCCAACAAATCCATCAAGGCGCCGTTATCGCGGGGGAACACGTATTGGAAATAAAAACCGGCGTCCAAGGCGCCCCAACTTGGCTGGGTGGACCCATAAAAAGTGGCGGTGGGTAAGAATTCATAGTAGTTGGAATCGGGGACGAAGTGCTTGAAAAGGGGCTCCTGGGCGGGGTCGGGAACCGGGGTGTAAAGCCTTTGATGTTCCTGGGGATCGGGGAGGACGAGGACGCGGCCCGATCCCAAATGGCTTTTGAGGTTTTGGGCTTGGGCATCCAAGAGGGGGCTGGGGGGGGTGAGATTCCTTTCCAGGGGATGGGCTCCAACGAACCATAGGAGATTGGCGATGGAAAGGGCCAAGAGGACCCATTGCCACTTCGCCGGCTTGGGGAACAAATCCCCAAGGATGAAACCGAAGGTGAGGAGCTCGAAAACATTGGCGAGAACCCAGCATTTCGCCGGCTCCAAGAAGTCCGGAAAGGGAAGGTGTAGGACTTCAAGGGCCATTAAAGGATAACCCAGCGCCCAGGCCATGAGGGATAAGAATCCGATGAGGAAGAACCGGGAAATGGGCCGGAGGGTCTTCCAACGGACCATGCCAAAGGCCAGGAGAAGGAGCGGCAGGAGGCCCGAGTAAAAATTGAAGTAAAAAAAAGTGGGGTTGACGACGTAGTCCGGCAGCCCGCCGCGGCTTAAGGCGGTTGGGTTAAGGAGGGTTCCTAAATTTTCCGGCGGCAGGAAGAAATGGGGGTTGTCGTGGACCGCGGGCAAGCGCGCGCTGTTGATGAAAAAATACTCAACGGAAGGAATCCATTGGGCCGCGGAAAGAAGGAGCCCCGCCGAAAGGGGAAGCAGGAGTTTCGCCGTCGCTTTCCATCCTTTCCGGAAGATCGCGTAAGCCGCCAAGCCCACGAGGGTATAAAAAATAATTTGAGGATACCCGGCCAAAACCTGCAGGGTGAAAAAACCGGCCAGTTGAAACCGCCCCCATGGGTTTTCCTCAAGGCAATGGAGCACGGCGAGGAACAGCCACGGAATCCAAGCCATGGTATCCATGGAGGAATTGCTGCCCAAATGGTTGTAGGCGCAGCCGTTCATCAAGGCGATGGCGGCACTGAGGAAAGAGGCGAAGGGACCCTGGTTCTCCGCCCTTAAAAAGAAATAGGCGCCCAGCGACAAGATCATCAAATGAAGGATGCCCGAAAAATTCCAAGCCGAAAGTCCGAATCCCGTGAACAACAAGGTCCCCGGATAAAACGCCTCGGTTTGCCAAGTCGCCAGCCATGGGATGCCGAAGGCGGAAAGGGGATTCCAGAGGGGAAGCCGGCCTTCCCGAAACGAGGAAAGGACCGACCAACGGACGGGCAGGTTCCACGTGTCGTTCTCAGGGCAGGCGGGGTGAAGGTCTGGGTGGAAAAGGAGGAGTCCATAGGCCGTTAAAAAAACGGCCGACCCGACCCATGGGATGAGCCAAGGGGGAGGAACGGAAACCGCCGGGACTGGTTTTTTTTTCATGGCGCCATTTGAAAAAACCCGAAAACCATTATTTGATTTCGGCGCCGGTCAGGCCTGAAATTCACTTCCAACCATTTCGGGCGCCAAGCCCATGTCCTTGATCATCCGATGGTCGGCGTTTTCGCCTTGGCCCGGCGTCGTCAAGTAGCCGTTCGTGAAGATGGAGTTCGCGACGTATAAAACAAGGGGCTGAAGGGAACGGAACGTCACTTCCCGGCCGCCGGCGGCCCGCACATCCACGTCCGGGTGCACGAATCGGAAGAGGCTCAGGACCCGGAGGGCGTAGCAAGGTTCCACCAAGGGGCGTCCCGCGAAAGGGGTCCCCGGCCTCGGGTCCAGGAAGTTGACCGGAACGGAGGTGGCTCCGACCTCCCTCAAGGCGAAGCAAAGGTCGATCACATCGTCCCTTTCCTCGCCCATGCCGATGATGCCGCCCGAGCAAATTTCCATACCGGCTTCCTTGGCGTATCGGGTGGTTTGGACCCGGTCCTCATAGGTATGGGTGGAGACGATCCGCGGGTAAAGCCGTGGGGAAGTTTCCAGGTTGTGGTTGAACCGGTCCACGCCGGCCTCGGCGAGGCGCCTGGCCTTTTCAGGGGTCAGGAGCCCCAGGGAAGCGCAAACCTTCACCCCCCCCTCGGCTTTGATCCTCCGCGTGGCCTCGCAAATGACGTCCAAATCCCGGTTGCTGGGCCCCCGCGTGGCGGTCACCATGCAGTATTTCCACGCGCCGGCGGCTTTCGCCCTGCGGGCCCCTTGGACCAGGGTTTCCACTTCCATGAGCGGGTATTGGGCGGCCGGCGTTTGGTATTTGGAGGATTGGGAACAAAAGCCGCAATCCTCGGAGCAGGCGCCCGACTTGGCGTTTTGCAGGACGTGGATCCGGACTTTGTTCCCGTGAAAGGCCCGGCGGACGCGGTAAGCGGCGTGGATGATCGAGAGCGTTTCCGGAGCTTGGGCCTCAAGAACGGCCCGGGCTTCTTCCCGGGTCAAGGCTTCCTTTTGGAGGGCCTTATCAGCCAGCCATTCCCAATTCGAGTTGCGAAGGGATGAGGTCGGAATCATGCGGGTCCTTAGAAAAAATTTCCGTTGAAATCGGCGGAAAGTATAACACAAGGAAGTTGGAAAAATTCGCGGCGGGAAACCGCAAAAACCGTTCGCGGAAAAGAAAGAATCCAATGGATAAGACTTCACGCGACTGATTTTTCGCTGGATGAGGAATGGAGGAATCCATTTTCCAGGCGCATCCCTTACCCCAAAAGTGAATTCGGTTGTCTAGGAAGATACCGGTCCGGGAAGGGGGCCAAAGTTTCATTAGGTCGTTTGGGTAATATTTTCCCAATGAGAAGCCTAAGGTTAGTCCAAGCGTATGGATCGATATTCCTGGGATAAAATTTCCACAAATTTTAGTTTCTGAAAAGCGGGCAAAAAAGGACGTTTTTCATTGTTTTTTAGGTTTTTTATTTTATCAATAAAATGATTGGTTTGATCGATAAACATGTTAAAATTTAACATGAAAGTGATGTTAGGGTAAACGTAATAAATTTTGGAACAAAGTCTTGTTAAAACGATTTTAGTTCTAAAAATTTTATCTACGAAATTATCCAAAAAGTGACCGACACCAATTTTTCGACGACAAATCGCAAGATAAAAACAATTTGGAATCGTTAAACCGATTTTAAAGGCTGTTAACTAGAAATAATTTTTGCCGTTTACAGGTTAAAAATGTTTTTAGGTCTTATTCAAAAAATTTACTCAAAAAGCCGGCGGCTTTTTGAGAACCGAAAAATTGTCTTTCTCCTTTCCGCGGTCTTGTTAAGCGGCCAGGCTGGAAAGTTATTGGCCCAATGTACCCCGGCTTCCGCGATTCTCTGCGCTTCAGGAGACGATGACACCACCATTTGGGTCGACGGGGTTGAGATCGGTTACTTCCCCTATGCCGGCGCGCCGGGCACCGGAGATGCTGGAAACCCGACCTGCCTGAGCGTCCCAGTGTCCTTGCTGACCGGCGCCCAAGTTTGCTTGGCCGTTGAAACCCAAAATACGGCTCCCTTGATTAATTTCAGCTCATGGGACCTGGACATCACTTGTTCGGGCGGGGAACATTCGGAGATCACCAGCGACAACGGCGGAGGCGGCTTAAGCCTTTATTACACGCCCAACGGCGATCCTTCCACCCCGCCGGCGAACGATGGCAACGGCAACCCGTGGTACTCGCCCAGCTACAACCCCGCTTCCAACCCTTTCACCTTTACCGCCTCCCCCGTTACCTGCGCGGAAACCTGGGCCGATCCCATTTTCAACCCGGTCACGGGCGCCCAAATCAACTTCCAAGCCAATAACTGCCAGGGCGATTCCGCCGCCGGCAACTCCACCGGCGCCCTTTTTTGGCGCGAATGCGTGCCTATCCCAACGCCGGAGCCCACCTTGGGTCCGACCGCCTTTACCATCACCAAATCCCTGATCGGCGGGCCGGTTTACAACGTGCCGGGCGCGAACGACGCCACCGTGACTTACGCCATCACCTACTGCAATACCGGCATGCCGGTGACCACGTCCGGGGTCACCATCCAGGACAATATTTCCGGGGGAGGAATGCAGTATAGCGGAGGATGCGTGCCCACGCCGTCCCAAGCCGAACCTTACGCGCCTTATTGCAACGGAAACGGGGCGGTGATTTATCCCATCGATTTTCCGGGCAATACTTGCGAGTCGGTTACCTTCACCTACACGAATTATTATTATCCCGGCAGCTGGTGCGCCACCTTTGTGAACAACGCCACCATTTCGGACAGCACCCTCAACGTCACCTCCAATTCGGTGACGGCCAATATCGAGTGCCCCACCAACACCTTTACCTATACGCCGACTTATACCTTTACCCCCACTTCAACCTATACGCCCACACCCACTTGGACCAACACGACCGTTCCTTCCACCCTTACCCCCACCGACACCTACACCTATACGCCTTCTTACACCTTCACTCCCACCTGGACCGACACCCCCCTCCCGGGGACCTATACGCCGACCAAAACTTATACGCCCACGCCGGTCTATACCCCTACCTCCACGCCCACGACCGGTTCGGCTTGCGGTACGGGAAGCGGCGGGGTCACCACGCCCAACTTGACGCTGGGCGTCGCCCAGGGGCAATGCGGTAATGGTGAAGTTTTGGATTATTATTTTTATGTCGTGAATAACGGCACAACGTCGGTTCCGGTGTCCGACATATGCTTTGAATTTTGGGCCTATGATACCAGCGCTACAAGTTGGACTTTGTCAACCGATTCAACCGGAAATATTTACAATCCCTACGTGGGGTCGCCCGGCGGATCCTTCGCCCTGACCGCCACCAAGCTCGCCACCCCCTGCACCATCATTAACGGGGCCGTTACGACTTACGCCAATTGGCAGTTTGTAATCTGCGATTCCTCGGCCACGGGGTCGATCGCGCCGGGCTCCTATTGGATCGACGAGGAAATAGGCCTCAATTCCAACAGCTATGATTACACTCCCGGCGAGTCTTACTGGTACAGCCCGGAACCCGGCGGCGTTTGTACAGCGCCTCCCGGGGGTGGAGGAGCGGCAGACGTCGCCGCTTATTACAACCTTCCGCAGTACGCCTTGCTTTACAACGGCCAGTTGGTCAACGAAGGGGGAGGGACGGACGCCAACACAGGGGTCGTTCCATGCGCAGTGGTCAACACCTGTACGCCTACCTCGACGGCAACCAACACCTTCACCTATACCCCAACCGCCACTTTTACGCCCACCCTTACTTACACCAATACGGCCACCCCCACCATCACGAATACTTTCACGCCGACCTTTTCCTACACCCCGACCAATTCATTCACGCCGACTTTAACCTACACCAACACGCCAACCTTCACCATCACCATGACCTTCACCAATACCGCGTCGTTCACCCCCACGTCGACTTATTCCAACACTTTCACTTTTACCCCGACTCCCACTTGGACCCATACACCTACTTGGACTCCTTCGAGCACTTGGACCAATACCATCACCTGGACGCCAACCCCCACCGTCGACACTTTCACGCCCACCCCCACGCCGACGAATACAGGGACGAATACGGCGACGGCCACGAATACCAACACCCCAACGAAAACAGCCACGAATACGGCGACGAATACGGCCACCAATACGGCAACGAATACGGCCACCCCGACCACGTCGAATACCCCGACCAACACGGCCACGAATACGGCCACGGGCACCGCCACCAATACCGCGACCAACACGGCCACCAGCACCCCGACGCCGACCACTTCCAACTCGCCGACCAACACCGCTACCAATACGGTCACCAATACTCCAACCAACACGGCCACTCATACCGCCACTCCGACCGCGTCGAATACCCCGACCAACACCCCCACGAACACAGCCACTAATACCGCTACTAGCACCGCCACCAATACCGCGACCAACACGGCCACCAGCACCCCGACGCCAACCACTTCCAACTCGCCGACCAACACCGCGACCAATACGACCACGAACACGCCCACCAATACGGCTACACCCACAACGACCAACACCCCCACGAATACGGCCACCAACACGGCGACGAATACGGCTACCCCGACCGCAACCAATACCGCTACGAAGACCGCGACACCCACTGACACGAACACGGC
>JASHNQ010000090.1 GCA_030041545.1 candidate division FCPU426 bacterium
CCCAGGAGGGTTCCATGCCGATCATTAAATCTATTTCCAGCCTACGAAACCAAACCCGGAAAATTTCCACTCTGTGCCATGAGCAGGATGAACCCGTTTACCTGACCACGAATGGGGAGGGCGACTTGGTCGTCATGAGCATGGAGCATTACGAGAAGTTGAAGGCCCAACTCGATCTTTTCGAAAAACTTTCGGTCGCCCAAGCCCAGTCCGCCGCGGGCGATAAAGGCATCTCACACTCCCAAATGATCCAAACCCTGAAGCAACGCCTGCATGCCAAATAAATACAACCTGCGCTATTTGTCCATAGCCCAGGATGACTTGGTTTCCATACTCGATTGGATTGCCCAGGATAGCGCTTCCCGTGCGAAGGTTTTCGTTGACTCCGTTTCCAACCGCATTGGCCGGCTGGAACATCACCCCTTGATGGGCCGGATGCCCCGAAATGAAAAACTCAAAAAATTAGGTTATCGTGTTTTAGTGGTGGAAAATTACTTGGTGTTTTATGTTCAACGGGGGCGGGCGGTCGAAATTCACCGCGTGCTTCATGGTTCCCGGAATTTTGACGAAATTTTGTAAAAAGGTGTTTTGATATGTCCTCCCTGATTCCCCGCCACACCGGGCTTTACACCGATTTTTACGAATTGGCTATGGCCCAGGGATACGTGCTTTCCGGCAAGGCGGAGGCATCCGCCAGTTTCGACTATTTCTTCCGGGAAAACCCCTTCAAGGGCGGCTACGTGGTCTTCGCCGGGCTTTCGGACCTTTTGGAGGTTCTGGAGGAATTTTCCTTCACCGACGAGGACCTCTCTTACCTGAAGAGCCTGGATTTCCAGAAACCCTTCCTTGACTACCTGAAAAACTTCCGCTTCAAGGGACGCGTCTATTCGGTGCGCGAGGGCGAGGTGGTCTTCCCCCTGGAGCCGGTGGCGCGGGTGGAGGGCACTTTCCTGGAAACCCAGCTCATCGAGACCCTCTTGCTCAACTTCCTCAATTTCGAGTCCCTGATCGCCACCAAGTCTTCGCGCATGGTTTGGGCGGCCTCGGGCCGGAAGGTGGTGGATTTTGGACTTCGCCGGGCGCAGGGCCTGGCCGGCATCCAGGCTTCCCGCGCCGCGCTGGTGGGCGGCGTCACGGCCACCTCCAACGTTTACTCCTCGTTCCTTTATTCCCTCTCCCCTTCCGGCACCCAGGCCCATTCCTGGATCCAGAGTTTTCCCGGTGAACTGGCGGCCTTCCGCAAGTTCGCCGAAATCTACCCCGACCGTTGTACCCTTCTGGTGGATACCTACAACACGCTCGAAAGCGGCCTGCCCAACGCCATGATCGTGGCCAAGGAAATGGAGGAAAAAGGCCACCGGCTGGCGGGCATAAGGCTGGACTCGGGCGACCTGGCCTATTTGAGCAAACGGGCCCGGGCCACGCTGGACCAGGAGGGCCTGCACTACGTGAAGATCGTGGCCTCCAACCAGCTGGACGAGCACCTCATCAAAAGCCTGCTGGACCAGGGCGCCCCCATCAACATCTTCGGCGTGGGAACCAGCCTTTTAACGGGCCAGGATTCACCGGCCCTCGACGGCGTCTACAAGCTGGGGGCCTATGAGGGGAAGCCGACCTTGAAAGTTTCCGAGAACCTGGCCAAGACCTCCCTGCCGGGGGTTAAAAAGATCGTCCGCTATACCGACCCCGATGGTTTCTTTTACGCCGACGGCATCCTGCTGGAGGAGGAAAAAAGCGTTGAGACCATCTATCACCCCACCTCGCCGGAACAAAAAAGCCGGGTGGCGCGGTATTTCCCGGAAAGCATCCTTTTCAAGGTCATGGAGGGGGGCAAGAGCCTGGCGCGTTTCACCGTGAAGGAGGCGGCGGCCTACGCCCAGGAACGCCTGGCCAAGCTCTCCCCCGAGCGCAAGCGCTTCGAGAACCCCCATACCTACAAGGTGGGTATCAGCCAAAAACTGATGGATTTGAGGAACCAGATCATCCGCGAGAACCAAAAATCCTAAAAGAAGTTCGAAGCGCGAAGTTCGTAGTTCGAAGTTAAGGTGGGTTTTGCTTGGCTTGCCAAACAAAACTTCATTCACTTCGCACCGCGGACTGCGAACTTCGAACTTAAAAATGCCGTTAAATCGCCACATTCCCCGCCCAATGGCCGTTATTTCGCCTTGAACCATGGGGCGGTGGCGCCTTATTCATGGAATAATACAGCCGAGGTAAACCCATGAAAGCCCTACTCATCGTGGACGTCCAAAATGACTTTTGCCCGGGCGGCGCGCTGGCCGTGCCCGAGGGGGACAAGGTCGTACCCGTCATCAACCGGATCATGGACCTCTTCCCCCTGGTCATCGCCTCCAAGGACTGGCACCCGAAGGACACGGTGCATTTCAAGAAGTGGCCGTCCCATTGCGTCCAAGACACGCCGGGGGCGGATTTTCACCCCCTGCTCAACGCCTCCAATCTCAAGAAAATCTTCCTCAAGGGAACCAAGAACAAGGACGACGGGTATTCGGCCTTTGAGGCCACCAGCGCGGACCTGGCCGGCTTCCTCAAGAAGGAGAAGGTGGACGAGCTTTACATCGCGGGATTGGCCACCGATTATTGCGTGAAGGCCACGGCCCTGGACGCGGACAAGGCCGGCTTCGAGACCTTCGTGGTGGAGGACGCGGTGGCCGCCGTGAACGTGAAACCCGGCGACGGGGAAAAGGCCTTGAAAGCCATGGCCCGCGCCGGCGTCACTTTGATTAATTCCGCGGAAATATCAAAAGAATAAAACAGCTGTCATTGCGAGCCAGGGCCCGCCGGAAGGCTCCGGGTGATTTGAGTAAGAAACAATCACCCTCATCCCATCCTTCTCCCCTCAAGGGAGAAGGAGTACTCGTCACCCTCGCCCCTTGGGGGAGGGGTGAGGGGTGCCTGGGGTTGTTTCATAGGAGGAATGACCCGCGAATAGCGGGTCGGCGATGACAGGCTTGAAGTAGTTGGCCTGTAATTCAGGCCAACCATCCTGGGGCTAAAGCCCCAGGACAACCCCAGTTTAAAAAATTCCCGAAACCAAAAAGCCCCCCGGCTTGGGCCGGGAGGCTTGAAGGCCTTTGAAGCGTATCTTTTAACTTCAGTTGGCGCTGGTGGTATTCGCCGACGCCGCCGGTGCCGGCTCACTCACGATCATGTAGTTCAGCCCGCTCTTGCTGACGGTGGTCCCCGTCACGGTCACCATCTCCCCGCCTTTGGTGACGAACTGGTCGCGGGCCGAGTGGTAGTCCTTGTCCACGGGGATATACAGCTTCCCGTTGTAAAGCAGGGCCAGTTCCCCGCCGCCCGAAATGCACTTGGCCGCGCAAGCCTGGTGGGCTTCGCCATGGGCGCCCTTCTGGATATAACAGGCCACGTCGATGACTTCGCACTTCATGGACTTGCCCGCGGGGCTGGCGCTGTTCATATTCATTCCCTGGTGCATGTCGTTCGAGTTGCTGGCCGCCGGGCTGCTCCCGGCGCTCGAGTCGTCGGCGAAAACCCGGCCCGCCAGAAGGGCCATCGCCACAACCGCCATCCCCACTAATGCCTTCCTCATGGACAACCTCCGGAATCTTAATTTTCGCCCCCCAAGGGGCTCCCGCAAGTACGGCTTTCAGGAAGTACAGGGTTACATGGAACACGCCCTTTTGCAATAACCCGAAACGGAAATTCCCTGAAACAAACCTCTTTTCACGATAATCGTTCCGGTGCAACCCACTTATTGGCCTTTCAAATCGATTTCCATATCGCTGTTGCCAGACTGGGTTTTGAGGGTGGCCTCCGTTGAGGCTTTGGGTTTCTTTTTACCCTTAGTTTTCTTCTTTTTAGCTTTTTTCTTCTTGGATTTCTTCTTGTGGGTATGGCTTTTCGTAACTGAACCGCTGGAACTTCCGGTTGAGCTTTGGGCCCAAACGGTCGTCCCGGTTAAAAAGGCTAGCGCAAGGACGATGGGCAGTAGTTTTTTCATCGATAGTCTCCTCTCCAAAACGAAGGGTTCAACACTTCCCTTTCCTCGTAAGCCCACTGCCATAACGTATGGAGGGTATGCCCCTCCTTTTGGGCCAGGCCCTTCACTTCGGACTTGAAGGACTGGAGGATCCGGGCCAAGTCCTCATCCAATCGGTTGAGGTCCAGTACCATTTCCACCCGGTCGGGATGGATGGTGTGCCGCGGGATCTTCAGCCCCGGATACCGTCCCGGCAGGCTCCTTAAGCCCTGCTCCACCATCCGGCGCAGGTTGCCCTCCAGCAGGGGCTTGCGCTCGGTGGTATAGAGCGTGATTTCGTAGAGGGAATCGGAAAAGGAATTCAATGGACGCCCGCCTTTTCCAGGTAACTGGAATCGAATAAGTCCTTGATAGGGAAGTCGTTTTTGAGAACGTGGTCGGAGATCAGGAAATCCTTGATGTCCTTCATTTCCTGAATGTTCTTGTCCGTCACGTGCAGGGACCAGTCAAAACCCTTCAGGCTTTCGGCCAAAACCGCCTTGGGGAATTGGCTGCCCTGGGCCAAGACCTCCAAGGATTCTTCCGGATGCTTGCGCATGTAATCATTCGTGGCCTTTGTGGCCTTGAGGAAGGCTTCCACCAGGACGGGGTTCGCGCTTCCAAGCGCGTTCCTGACCGCGTAAAAGCTCAGGCTTCCCGGCACGTGGGCCGAATCGGCCAAAACCCGCGCTTTCCCGGCCAGTTCCAATTGGGTGCGGTAAGGCATCCAAAGCACGATGGCGTCCACGGCCCCGCTCTCCAGGGCCGGCCCTTGGTCCGGCCCGGCCAGGTTGACCAACTGGAGGTCGTTCATGGAAAGCCCGGCGGGCTTCAGCAGTTGGTAAAGGAAGTAATGCACGCTGGACCCCAATTGGGCCGCGACTTTCCTGCCTTTCAAGTCCGAAAGGGCCTGGATGGGGGAATCGGGCCGCACCAGGACCGCGTTGGTGGCCGGGTTGAAGGCGGCCTTGGCGATGACCTTCAGGTCGATCCCCCCGGCCCGGGCCGTGATCACGGGCATGTTGCCCACGCCCAGGAGATCCACCCGGTCGCCCGCCGCGGCTTCGATCATGACCGGCCCGGAAAGGAAGGGGATCCATTCCACCTGGGCGCCTTGCTTGGCCAATTCCTTCTCGTAAAAGCCCTTGGCTTTTCCCACCAAGAGCACGCTGGAGGAGGGCTGGTAGCCGATGCGGACCGTGACCGGAGCGGTTTGGGCCCAGGCCCCGGCCAGGACCGCCCAGGCCAGGAAGGTCAGGGTTATTTTTTTCATTTCATACGCCCTTGATTTTTCGGGAAGAGTTGAAAAATTCATTGTAAATTTTCTTTCGGATTTTAACAAAGGAAGCCGAGCTCCGGTCCCGGGGCCGGGAGAGGGGCACGGGAATGATTTTCCGGAGGGTGCCCGGCCCCTCCGACATCACGGCCACCCGGTCCCCCAGGAAAACCGCCTCGTCGATGTCGTGGGTCACGAGGAGCACCGTTCCCCGGCTTTCCCTCCAAATCCGCTGGATTTCCAACTGCATCTGGATCCGCGTGAGGGCGTCCAGGGCCCCGAAAGGCTCGTCCAAAAGGAGCACCTCGGGGCGGCTCACCAGGGCCCGGGCCAGGGCCGCCCTTTGCTGCATGCCCCCGGAGAGCTGGTGGGGATAGGCGTCCCCGAAACCCGCGAGGCCCACCAAGGCCAGGTATTTTTCCACGGTTTCCCCCGCTTCCCGTTTCTCCGTGCTGTCTCTCAAGCCGAAGGCGATGTTTTCCCGCGTGGTCATCCAGGGGAACAGACGTGGCTCCTGGAAAACCATGCCCCGCTCCAACCCCGGCCCGGTGATCCGTTTTTCCCTCAGGAGGATTTCCCCTTCCGTGGCCGCCTCCAAGCCGCCGATCAGCCGCAGGAGGGTGCTTTTCCCGCAGCCGCTTTTCCCCACTAGCGCCACGAATTCGCCGGGCCCCACTTCCAGGTCGATCCTTTCCAGGACCCGCAAATCCCCTTGGGGGAGGGCGAAACTTTTCGCCACGCCCTTGACCTTAAGCGAGCCCCGGCTGGCCTTCATGCCTGGCTTTCCTTCCCGGCCTGGTTCCATTTCAGGAGCCGGCGTTCCAGCTGAACCACCAGGAAATCCATGAGAAGCCCGGTCAAGCCGATGGAAACGATCCCCACCAACATGACGTCCGGCTGGGACACCTCGCGGGCGTACATGATCATGTAGCCGATGCCGGAGGAAGCCGCGATGAGCTCCGCGCCCACCACGCTGGCCCAGGCGATGCCCAGTCCCACGCGCAGGCCCGTGAAAAGCGAGGGCAGGGCCGAGGGCAGCACCACGCGGATGAGCGCCTCCCACCGGCCCTTTTCCAGGATCCGGGCCACTTCCAGGTACTTGGGGTCGGTGCCGCGGACCCCCTGGAGGGCGCTTAACAGCACGGGCCAAAAGGCCCCCACCGCGATGACCGTCACTTTGGATCCCTCGTCAATGCCCATCCAAAGGATCAGGACCGGAATCCAGGCGATGGTGGGAATGGGGCGAAGCAGGCCCGTCATGAGGGTCAGGGCCCGGTCCAGGCGGGGGGAAAGGCCCATGGCCAGCCCCAAGAGGGTTCCCAAGGCCGCCCCGATGCCGAAACCCTCGAACACCCGGATGAGGCTCACCTTCAACTGGCTGAAAAGGTCGCCGGAGGCCGCCATGCCTTGGAACGTCCTGGTCACGGCCAAGGGGGACGGAAGGATCGAGGGCCTTAAGAACCCCCTGTCGCTCAAGACTTGCCAAACCAGAAGGATCAGGGCGGGGACGATCAACGGCAGGACCAGGCGGTTGAAGAAAGGGAATCTCCGGTTATTTCCTGGCGAGGGCATGGCCTATTGTTCAATGGCTCCGGCGCAAGGTCAAGGACGGCATGGGGAGCGAAGCTTCCCCTAATCCCTTCCCCAAGGCCGGATTCAAACGCATTTCCGGTTTCCTTGACTCCCTTGCCGGGACCCTGTTACCGTAACCGGCGATATGTTCCGGATTTGATCCTTCAATAACCGTTTCAGGAAACTCCGTGTCACCTAAGCCAAAGATTCTGACGGTCCTTCTGGCCTTCCTCGGATCCGCCCTTTTGCCGTTCCCACCGGCCCTGGCCGTCTCCCCCATGTGGGGATATATCAGCCTGGTGGCGGGTGAGGGGGACGCGGGCTTCCAGGACGGCGATTTTAATTCCGCCCTCTTCAACGGCCCTTCCGCCCTGGCGGTCAATGAGAACGGGACCCGCCTCTATGTGGCCGATCAGGACAACAACCGTATCCGGATGATCGACCTGGGGGATTCCAACCGGGTTTCCACCCTGGCCGGGTCGGGCCAAAAGGGCAGGTCGGACGGGGATTTGGCCGGCGCTTCTTTCGACAAGCCCGACCTCCTGGCCTATATCCCGCGGGACCGGCTGGCCGTTTACGATGCCGGCACCAACCGGCTTCGCCTGGTCGACTTGAAGGCCGGAAAGGTGACGACCCTCCTGGCCCTGTCCCCCCAAAAGAAACCCGAGGGGAAAGAGCGGGTCTTCAGCCTCGCTTACATGGCTTCCGATAACGGCCTTTATTTCTCCCAGCCCGGCCTCCACCGGCTGACCCGGCTGGATATGGCCTCGGGGAAAACCCAGGTTCTCCAGCCCGACTCCCGGATTCCGGATCCCTGCGCCCTGGCGGTGCAGGACGGAAAACTCTGCCTGGCGGACCGCCAACTCCCGGGCGTTTACCGCCTGGAGGGAGTTTCGCCGGCGCCCGGCGGAAGCCTGGCCCCCGCCTGGTCCCCAGCGGGCAACGGGCAAACCATCGCCTCCCTGGTGGGATCCGAAAGGGGTCTTTACGCGCTCCAGGATGGGGACTATCCCTGGGTGAGAATCGGGCCCCAGCCGACCCCCGTCCCCATCCTGTCCGAGTGGGGGGACCGGCTGGAAAATGGAAGCTTGGGGCTGGCGCAGCTTTTGGACGCCCAAAACGCCGCGGCCCTGGCGGACCCGGCGCAGCCGGGAAACTTCTACCTGGCCCTTCCCGGGCTCAACTGCGTTATCGCCTTGAAGGATTACGACTTTGACGCCAACAAGGACGCGGAAAGCGTGAACGACAACGGCCTCATGGATTTCTCCTATCCCGCGGCCAAGCCTCCCCACACCTTCCGGATCCTGGAAATGGGGGACTCCCGGCTCTTCTACGAATCCGAGGGTGAAAAGGGCAAGCGCTGGCCCTGGGGCTTCAACCGCATGGAAACCAACCCCAAAAGACTCGAACTTTTCCTCAATACCTGGGCTTCCCTCGCCGGCTCCGCCACCCATTACGAAGTCCTTTTTTCCGGGGCCAAGGGTTACGTGCCCGTCCAATTGAGGCCCTATTACCTGGCTCCCGCCCTGGTTCAAAAATTCGGCGCGGACCTGGTATTGGTCTTCCTCCCCACCGATTTTGAGTTCAAGTTTTACGTCGAACATCCTTACGGCAAGGACCGGATGCCGCTTTTGGCCGACAAACCGGAATTCCTGTTGAAGCCGGTCGCCCAAAGGATCAAGGAGGACCGCGATCCGGTTCTTTCGGATTTTTACCAACACTGCCTGGGGGACCACTTGGTCAAGCCCGGGCAGGAACCCACCCAGGACATGCCCGCTTTCATCCCCGACCCGAAAATGCGGGAAGACCTCCTGGAATTAGCCGCCCTGCCCTTGAAAGGGTTGGCCGGGGAAATTCAGGGAGTGAAAAGGGCGGATGGCGGGTCGGTGGGTTTGGGGGTGGTCTTTTTCCCGGTGGGAAACACCGGCGGGAACGGCGTCTTGGCGACCGAGCTTTACCGGACTTTCTGGAGGGAGGCCTGCCGCCAGGCCGGCCTGCCCTTTTATGACCTGACCGACGCCCTAGTGGCTACGCGGTTTTCCTATTACCCCACCGGTGAATTCTGGGGATACCATCATTTCGACCATAACGGCCATTCTTACTTCGCCTTTTTGGTGGCCCAGATGTTGATGAAGGAAAAATTGATCCCCTTGGGGCCGCAGGACGACGACGCCACGAAATAAATGTGAGGGAAAGCCCGGCGCTTAAACCCTTGCTAAAAATGCGGTTTCTGGGGCTCTTGCTATCCTAAAACTTGATAAACCACTTGATCCTTCGTGGTAAAGGCCGGTTTCAGGTCGCTTTTAAAAAACCGCTGGAGGATCGCTCTTTCCTTCCCGGTGGGCTTTTCCCCGGGTGAAAGCCAGGATTCGTCCCCAAGGGGCCCCGTGGCGGGCGCCACCAGGTAATCCACGCCCATTTCCTTGAGGCGCCGGGCGATCCCCGCCGCGTCGCCCCAACGGTGGGCCCATTCGTAGAGGGGGGGCGGCTCGAAAATCATGTAGGAATAAAAGGGACGGTCCATGTAATAGCCCCTGGGGTCGGAGGTCAGCAGGACCCCGGCGTCCCGCGCCG
Source organism: candidate division FCPU426 bacterium (assembly GCA_030041545.1). Lineage (GTDB taxonomy): Bacteria > Oederibacteriota > Muellerivitia > Muellerivitales > Muellerivitaceae > JAJPJW01. The sequence goes on from JASHNQ010000090.1 coordinate 9,423, forward strand.
TGTGGTCCTTGATCCAAGAGGCCCACTGATAATTTTCCGCGGGGATCATCCGGTCCAAATAGCCTTGCCGGCTTTCAAATCCGAACCAAATGCCGCCGCAGGAAAAGTAATGGGAGCTCATGCCGCAGAGGAAAGGGAGGCAAAGGGCCGCTGAGAGGGATGCGGCCAATGCCAGCCCTTTTCCCCCCAAGGGAATTTCCTCCCCCAGGCAAGCCAGGGACAGGCCCAGCGCCACGAAAAGGGGGATGTGGAACCGGGGGATCTGGGTGACGTAAAAGCCGACGGGAAAGGCGCAAATCAAGATCCTCAAAAAAAAACGCAAAGCCGGGTTTCCCGACCGCGCCCAAAACAAGCAAGGAAGGGCGGCCAAGTAAAGGGGCCCGAGGAAGTTGAAGATACTCACCGGCGGCATGGTAAGGTTCCAGGGTGTTTTCCACCAGGGGCCCAGGTCGTAGGGGAAAGAGCGGCTGAACCAGATCAATTGCTCCCGGTGAAAATCCGAAAGGTGGCGGGAACCCATCCAGGAATCCAAGTAGGGATAAACAGGGTTTCCGGTCCAGCAGAAGTTGCGGAGAAACCATGGGCCCAGGATGCCTAAGGCGGCGGCCGCGCCCAGGAAAACCCCGGATGGTTTTAAACCCGTCCATTGCCGAGTCACGAAACCCTGCCAAAGAAACCCCAAGAAGGCGGCGGCCAAGACGATGACCCCCGTATATTTAATGGACAGGATCATGCCCCCGAAAATTCCCGCCAGGAGCGCCCAAGGTCCCAGCCGTTCCCCCTTTCCGGCGGTCCATAGGCGCAGGACAACGTAAATCCAAAGCAAGGTGAAAAAGGCCAATAGGTTCTCCACTTGGGTGGTCCAAGCATTCAGAAGAAGCGCGGGAAAGCTGGCCGTCAACCCCATGGCCAGCCACGCGGCTTGGGGCCCCTTCCATTCCATGGCCCAGCCGCCGCAAAACAGGACCAAAGCGAGGAAGGCCCAGGCGTTCAACATCTTGGCAGCCTCGGTGCCTTGGAGGATGACGCCGTTGAGGAAATAAAGTTCCCCGGCGAAAGGAAAGGTGATGAGGGAATGGGTGGGCATGTCGGCCATGCCGTGCCGGGCCAGCCAATCGGCCAGGAAGCCTAGGTGATAGACCAGGGAATCGGTCCACGTCTCGGGCGCGCAGCCGTGGGCGAAGCTCAAAAGCAGGTAAAAAACGCCGAAGCAAGCCAGGACGCGGTGGCAAAATCCTTGCGGCATGGGAATTTTCGGCATCCGGTTCGGTGGTTTTTTTCCCCAATCCTTGGCCGTGTCCCAAAGGGCCCAGAGGGCCAACCCGAGGAGCAAAACGGCCAGGAGGAGCCGGTACCAGAGGTTCATGAATCCCAAGGCCAGCCATAGCTCCACGACCGCCGTGGCTCCCAAGCCGAATTCGATGGGGATTTTTAAAAGGATGTTGGAGGGTTTTATTCCCAGCCAAGACCCCAGGCGCCGGCCCAGCCGCCATAGGGCGAGGTCGATCAGGAAAGAAGCCAGGAAAGCGGCCAAGGAGCCCAGCCAAATGGAGAGAGCCGCCGTGGGGGCCCCAGGACGGGGGGTCTGGAACGCCGAAAGGATGAGTGGAAGGGGGTTATGGATTTTTTCGCCGTAACGGATGAAAACAAAAAGGGCCCATGCCCCGGAAAATCCCAACAACCCCATTTCCCTCAAGGAAGGGATGGACCGGTTCGGGCTCATTCGTGAGCGGGCTGGAGGGCGGCCATCCGGTCGGCCAGGTAGCTGGAGCGGGTGAGGGGGGAGGCCTGGACCCAAAGCCCCAGCTTCTTGCCTTCCTCGTTCCAGCGGCGGTAACGTTCCAAAGGAACGTATTCCGTGACTTCCAGGGTGGAGCCGGGCGGCTTGAGGTATTGCCCGATGGTGAAGAACTTCACGCCGGCCTCCGCCGCGTCCGCCAAAACCTCCGCCACTTCCTCCTGGGTCTCGCCGAAACCCACCATGAGCCCGGCCTTGAGCATGATTTTTGAGGGGTCGGCGTTTTTGCGGAACCACCGGAAAAGCCCCAGCGACCTTTCGTAAACCGCTCCTGGCCTGATGGGTTCGTAGAGCCTGGGAATGGTTTGCAGGTCATGGGCAACAACATCCGGCGGGTTTTGAAGGAGAACTTCGTAGGAGGCTTCCTTACCTTGGAAATCCGGCACCAGAATTTCGATTTTCAAGGCCGGGTTGAAGGCCCTCAGGGCCGTTATGATTTTCACGAACTGCCCCGCGCCCCCGTCCTCCAACTCGTCCCGGTTGGGCGAGGTCATGACCAGGTAACGGACGTTCAAGGCCTTGGCGATTTCCACCACTTTGGGGGGTTCCTCGGGGTCCAGGGGCAGGGGTTTGCCGGTCGTCACCGCGCAAAAAGGGCAGCCCCGCGTGCAGATGGAACCCATGACCATGATGGAAATGGTGCCGTGAAGCGGCAGGCACTCGCCCCGGTTGGGGCACTTGGCTTCCTCGCAGATGGTGGGCACGCCGTTCATGGGAAGCTTGGCGATGGCTTCCCGGAATACGTGCTTGGGATGCGGGTTGATGAGGAAAGGAGGAGTGGAAGAAAAGGGGGTCTTTAAAATCGAATTTCCCATGGAGGGCCCCAGGATACACCAAACCGCAAGAAAGCTTGAAGGCTATTTCTTGAATGTCCCCGCGATCACCAGCGCCCCGCCCATGAGGCCCATGTCCTTGAAAAAATTCATCGTGGACACCATCTTCGTCGCGGGGTTGGTCATTCCCGGCAGGTGGACGGTGACGATAAAGGCCAGCAGCATCAGGGCCAGGCCGAAGGAGGCCTTTCGCCCATGCCGGCCCGTGAGGATGGCCAAGGCCGCCAGGACCATGGCCGCGCCGGTGAAGTAAACCCAAAAAACCCCGCCCGGGATGTACGGCGGCACCAGCCATTCCATGCGGCGTGCGTTCGTCAGGTGGACGAACCCGAGCCCCAGGAAGGGGATGGCGTAAATCATGCGCCCCACGAAACCCGCCAGTTTGTCCATCGGGCTCCTCCCGTCTTGATGAAAAGGTTTTAACCGCTCCAGGAAAAACGGAACGCGGCCAGCTTCCAATCGAACCAGCCGTTTCGCTCGAATAGGAGGGACATCTTATTGCCGGGGGTTTGAACGTTGCTCCAATAGATGTCGATGGCGTAGGCGTCCGGGGATTCATAGTGCTTGAATTCAATCCCCCCGGCGCCGCCCCAAGGACCCCTTAAAAATCCTCGGCGACGATCTTCACGCTGATGGTAGGTTCGCTTTTTTTGCGGGTGTAGACCACTTCCTCCATGTCCTCCAGGACGGACACGATGGCGTTGCCCGTGCCGATGAGGCTCAGGTGGGCGGACTTGAGGGTGCCCGGGTAGCTGTGGAGCCCCGCGAAATGCTTGGAGGATTGGTGAATGTAGGTGTAGCCTTGGGGGTCGTAACGGCAGGCGGATTCGATGACGGGCTTCTGGTCGTCCTTGTTGAGCGCTTTGGTGAGCATCAGCTCCAGGCTGTCCTCGTCGAGCTTGCGGTCGGGAATATCGAAAAAGACCGCGGACACGCAGTAATTCTCGTCCGGCGCGAACCGCAGCTTCGCCGCGGCCTTTTTGACCGAGTGGAAGAGCTTGTCGGGTTCTTCTTTCAGGGCGATTTCCTTGCCCACGATCTCGTTCAAGGTGATGGTCTTGGCGGGTTTCTTCAGGAGCTTGTTGGTCTTCTCGAACATCAACTGCCCGTCCTTCTCCGGGCTGCAGGTGTAAAGCTCGTCGATGAGGCGGTTGGTCTTGGGGTCGTGGATGAGAACGCGGTGGGATTCGGAGAGGATCCAGGAGTATTTCAGCGGTTCGTCGGGCTTGACGTTGCCCAGGCCGGGGTAAGGCACGAAATCCAGGATATTGAAGTCGTTGGCCAAAAGCGTGTCGTTGCCCAGGTCCAAAAGGGCCAGGCAGCGCTTTTTGGGGTCGGGGGGAAGCTCGACTTTCTCATAGATGGAGAAAATCCCGGTGCCCCTGGCGTACTTGGAATCGTCAAGGACCTCCGGCACTGGTTTTTGCGGTTCAACCGTAAGCATCTTCATTAACTAACATTTTAAGTATAAAGATGAAAAAAGCGTGAAAAATTTGCGCAAAAAAATCTTTTTTTAGAAAATCTTGGGGAACCATCTGTCCAAGTTAAAATGATCAAAAAATCAGGAGAGCCCATGTCCGAAAAAAACTACATCAAACTCAGCGGGAATTTTTACTTCGACCCCGTCAAGAAGCACATCCTCAAGAAACAGGGGTCAAGTTTCGCTTTCGTCCGCCACGACCGTAGGTTCAGCCACCGGCCCGTGGCCAAGGACCGGCGGTATAAGTTCGATGCCATGCCCATCCACCTAAAACCCATTGCCCAGGGGCTTTTTTGGGATGCGGAAGGCAAGAACGTTTATAAGAAAATCGGGGGGAATTTCGTGCTTTATTCCAAGGACCGCCGTAAAAGTCACGGCGCCAGCCCCACGGGCGCCGAACGGCGTCAAATATAAAATTCGCTGTCGTTTCGATCTGGCTTCGCTAAAGTTACGCCAGACAAGGGAATGCGATGACGACTTGTCACCCGAAGCTCGAAGAGCGAAGGGGGAAACAACCCCAGTTTAAATAAGCCTTTTTGATGAACCATAAACAAGGCTTAAATCACTACTTCTTTTTATAAACGTTCAGGCCCACCTTCTCGTCCCGGTCCGGGACGGAGATGTTCCCTTCCGTCGAGGCGATAATTGTCGTCTTTCCCGAGGAGGAGGGTCCGAACTCCTTGGTTAAATCCACCTTAATGGTCAAAATATTGCCTTCCACCTTCATTTCAACGTTCTTCACAAGAGCCTCCTGGTTTTTGGGGATGGGTTATTATTTTGAACCCTGCGGTTTTTGTTTTTCAATGATGCGGTTCAAGAGTTCCACGTCCGCCTTGTGGGCGGCCAGGATCTTCACTCCGGCGCTGAAGACCATTTCCTTCATTTCCGCAGCCATTTGGACGGTCACGGCCTTGGCCAGGAACTTCAACTTGCAGTTGTAATGGGAAAGATGCATCTGCACTTCCAGGTGATGTCCGCGCTGGATGGGGTCCGGCCCACAGACCATGATGACGCCGTTGAAAAGATCGGGAGCGCCGCAGTTAAGCAGCTTGGCCATGACCTGGGCCACGGCGCCGTGGCTTAAGCCCGTGTGGGAATAATGGGGGGAGGAGGTTAAGTATTGAAAGTCGTCCCCGCGCAGGATATTGTAATCCACCAGTTGGTGGATGGTACCGGCCCCGCTTCGGCGGTTCTCGATCCAACCCTTTTTCCAAAGCATAGTCCCCCTATTTGAATAGGTCGTTCCATTTTTGATTCATGTCGTCTTTGGAGGATTTTCCCCCACCGCCACCCGCGCCTATGGGATTAAACTCGAACTCGCCGCAAAAATTCCGTTTTTCCTTGTCCTTGACGTACTCGGTGGTGGAGCTGCGGCACTCGTGGTGGACGGAGGGATCGTAGAGCCGGCAGTTGAGGCAACAATGTAGGTCCGCCCCGCACTTGGCGCAAGTCTCGTTGCGCCCCGGCTGGCTTCCCGGCGTCCCTTCCCAGGGTTGCCCACAGGCGCGGCACTTTTTCACGCCGGAGCCTCCGAGTGCCGACCCGCATTGGCGAAATCGATCCAGCCTTGTTCCACGTTCACTTCGATCAGTTTCACCCGAACGCGGTCGCCCACGTCCAGGCCGTGGGCGCCTTGGACGATCTTGCCTTCCACTACGGGCTTCAAAAGCCTCGCCCAGATTCCCTTGTCCGAGGCGCCGGTGACGATGGCGTCGAAATAATCCCCGACGCGCTTGGAAAGGAAGAGCGCGCTGGCGGATTTCCGCACCTGCCGTTCCACTTTGTCCGCCGCGTCTTCCTGGGCCGTGCAATGGACGGCCAGGGAGGATAATTCCTCCCGGCCGTAAGGGGACGGCGCCTTGGCGAGGGCCGCCTTCAGGAGCCGGTGGGTGATGAGGTCCGGGTAGCGGCGGTTGGGGGCGGTGGAATGGTTGTAGTCCCTCACCGCCAGTCCGAAATGCCCCAAAGGCGCTTCTCCCGGCGCCTCAAGCACGTATTCCCCCCGGCCAAGCAACTTGACGACGGTCAGGGAGAGGTCGGGAAACCTTAAAGGGTCCTTCTTGCGCTGTCGCGCCAGGAAGTCGTTCAATGCCTTGGAATCGGGCTCGCCCGGGAGTTTCTCGCCCAGGCCCTCCGCCACGGCGACGATCTTTTCCCACCGCTTGGGAGTACGCACCACCCGGCGCAGGGTGGGGAACCCGGCCTGGGCCAGGAACCGGGCCGTGACGCCGTTGGCCGCGATCATAAAATCCTCGATCAGTTCGCCCGCGAGGTTCTTGGATTCCAAGGCCAGGTCCACCACTTCGCCATCTTTCGTGACCGGACGGGGCTGGAGGGTTTCCAGCTCCAGCGCCCCCTGCTCGTGGCGCAGGTTCCGCAAGCGCTGGGCGGCATTGTCCTGGAGCTTGAGTTGGTCATCCATGCCTTGCACGCGGGCGGCCACCGGGGATAAGGGGCCCTTTCCTTCCAGCCAGGCCCCGACGCCGTTATAGGTCAATTGAGCCTTGTTCTGGACCCAAGCCCTGTACACCAACGAATCCACCACCCTTCCTTCTCCGTCCACGGTCATTTCCACCACCAGGGCGGCCCGCTTCTGGTTTTCGTTGAGGGAGGTCAGGTCCGTGGAGAGCTTTTCCGGCAGCATGGGGAAAGTTTTCACGCCCGTGTAAACCGAGGTGGTGTTCTTTTTTGCGTGCAGGTCCAGGGGCGTGCCCGGCTTGACCAGGGCGTCCACGTCGGCTACCGCCACGTAGACCTTCACCCGGCCGTCAGGCAGCTTTTCGCCCACGGAAAGTTGGTCCAGGTCGCGGGAATCGTCGTTGTCGATGGAGCACCAAAGAAGGCCGGTGAGGTCCTTGAGCGCACCTTCCTCTCCCGCCGGCCCGCGGATATGACCCAATTGCCTCAATGCTTCCTGTGGAAAATCGGGCTCAAAGCCGCGTTCCTTCATGGCCTTTTCGGCGATTTCCAGGAGAAGGCCGAGCTTGCCGGTGGTTGGAATTTCCATGGATGGTCCAGAAATGTTTTTGAAAAGGTTACACTATAACATTTTCCAGGAACGTGTTACGTCTTGGTAAAAAAACCTTATGGATTACCGGATACGGATTTCTTCCTGGATAATAAGCCCCCAACCCGATTCCAAGGAGACCCCCCATGATCCAAAAGAGCTTCCTGAACAAATTCGTGGTGAAACCCGGCAAACCGGTCTATTTAAAGGACCTGGACCCGGGTTGGGCCTCGCACAAGGATCTCTTGGACAAGTTCGGTGAGGAACGCGTCATGAAGCTGGCCAAGAAGATCCTCAAGCGCAACCTGGAAAACCTGGCCGAGGCCCAGAACCTGCTGTGGGCCTCCGATACCTACGGCATCCTGGTGATCCTTCAGGCCATGGACGCGGCCGGTAAGGACGGCATCATCCGCCACGTCATGTCGGGCCTGAACCCCCAGGCCTGCCAGGTTCACAACTTCAAAAAACCCACGCCCGACGAACTGGACCACAACTTCCTCTGGCGCTACATGAAAAACATTCCACAGCGCGGCCGTATCGGCATCTTCAACCGCTCCTATTACGAGGACGTGCTGGTGGTGAAGGTGCATCCCGAATACTTGGAGAGCCAGAAACTGCCGCCGGGCGTCAAGGGGGAGAACATCTGGAAGCACCGCTACAGCGATATCAACCACTTCGAGAAACACCTGACGCGCAACGGCATCATCGTGCTGAAGTTCTACCTGCACATGTCCAAGGAAGAGCAGCGCAAAAGACTATTGGAACGGATCAACAACCCGGCCAAGCACTGGAAGTTCTCCGATTCGGACCTGCCCGAGCGGGCCTATTGGGACGACTACATGAAGGCCTACGAGGACGCCTTGGCCGCCACTTCCACCGAATGGGCGCCCTGGTACATCATCCCCTCCAACCATAAGTGGGCGTCGCGCACCCTGGTGGCCGACATCCTGACGGGCACCATTTGCTCCCTAGGCTTGGAGTTCCCCAAGCTCACGGCCGAGCGCAAAAAAAAATTGGAGACGGCGCGCTTGCAGCTGGAGGCGGAGGTAGAGGAACTGGTTGAGGGCACAATGACGGCTTAAAAACCAATTATAAATTGTGAATTACGGTTATTTCCCGGCCGAAATTCGGCCGGGAAATTTCCTAAACTCAACCCTTGAAACTTAGGACTCAAAACTTTAAGTTCTCATTCCACCCTTTTCATGCGCGGGTTGAAGTCCGCGTTGTCCTTGAGCCAGTTGAAAAACTTGTCCTGTTTCTCGATGGGCGTGTCGGGCAGGAAAATCTTGGGGTCCTTCCAGGTGGCCATGACCACCGCGTCCTGGGTCCAAACCTTCACCCGCCGCCGCGGGACCAAGTCCTCCCATTTCTTCCCCACTTCCGGGCTGGTATAGAAAAGCCGGACCGTGATATTGCGGGAAAGCATTTCCATCGGGTATAGGTTGATGCCGTGGTAGTCATTCCGGTGGCCATTCGTCGGGATATCCAGCTCCCCGTCGCTCAACATGACCACCGAAATGGGCTTCAAGACCATTTTCCGGTCCTTCACCACCTCCGTGACCTGCTCGAAGAAGGCGTTGTAGTCGGTCCAGGGGTCGATCTTGGTCTTGGGAAATATCTCATGGAGCTTGGCCGCGATCTCCGCCACCGATTTGTTCTGGAAGGTCTCGATGGGGAAAAAGGCCTTGGGCTGGCCCGGCCGGGCGCCGCCGATGGAACCCACGAAGACGGCGTTGGGCACCTCCAGGCCGCCCAGGCCATTCAAGTGGGCGTAAAGGTAGTTGGAGAGGAAGTCGATGGCGTCGTCGAAGTATTTACCCTTGAGGAAGGAGCCGCTGATGTCCACCCCCACGAACACCACCAGGCGGGGTTGGGGTTTCTCGTTGAAAAAGGAGCAGCCGGAGAGGAAGAAAACCGACAAAACGACAAGGATAAAGCCGCGAAGGCACGAAGACCGCGAAGGAAAGTCCTGAATTTTTTGGATAAGGATTTCACCGACTTGATGGAACGCTTTCAGGAAATACGTGTCTTTTTTCGCGTCTTTCGCGCCTTCGCGGTGGAAGTTTTTCGTTTCGGAGGTTCTCATGGCCGCACCTCCTCGGCGGCCACGGCCGGTTTGGCTTTTTTCCCTTCCTTTCTGGGCTTCTTGCCGTTGGGGGCGGCCAGGATGTCCTTGGAATGCATCACGTCGCGGATGCTCTTGAAGGGGATCAGGAACAAGGGGTGCCCGGCCACCAGCAGCGTGAGGAAATTAATGGCCGCCGACACCACCTGAAGGGGCGGCAGGATAAAGGCGCCCAAAAGGTCGTCCCCCTTTTCCTGGATGAACTTCAGGTCCGTCTTGATGTGGTAGTAAAAACCGACGGTGTAGGCGAAAGTGTCCTTCAACTGGGCCCGTTCGCCGGCCTCGGTGGGCTTCAGTCCCCGGCCCTGGATGATGGCGGTGATGACCGGAACTCCGTGCGCGGCGAAAAGGAACCAGGTCAAGCCACGAACCCCCAGCCAGGCCAAAAGGGCGATGCCCAAGGTGCCCGCGATCCCCAAGTCAAAATTGGCCGAGGCGTGTTGGGCGAACCAGGGCACCAGCGAATCCACCAGTTCCCGGTAGAGGAACATGACTTCCACCAGGATGGCCACCGCTTCCACCGCCGCGATCTTGAGGATGGTGCCCCATTGCTTGGACTTGATAGCTTCCACGAAGTTTAAAAGCACCGCGTAACTTCCCAGCACCAGGAACAGGAGGAACAGGAAGAGGGGGATGCGAATGATGTTTTCGGTCAAGGCCCCGCCGGTCAGGTTGGACAAGGTATCAAGGACTAGGGGCGTCATGACGTAGGTGAAGATAACCGCCTCCACCAGGCACCAGACGGTGGTCAGGGTCACGGCGATCCAGGGGAGGCCCGGCGCCGCGATATTCTTAGCCACTGTCTTGATGACGCGGAAGGGCACCAGGAGGATGTCCTGGATCAAAAGCCAGATTCCCACGACCAGGACCCGGGCCAAGGCGAAAAGGGAGTTCACCAGCACGAAAAGGAAGCGGAAAAACCCGCCCCAAAAGGCGAAGATGGCCTTGCCCAGGTCCCACCAGGTGACGAGAAAGGCCTTGAAGAAATCCGTCCGCTTCTGCCGGATCACCACCGAAAGCACGCAAAGGATGCTGGCCCAAAGGCTTAGAATAATGGCGCCCACGGGTAGAAGCAGGAACACCCGCTTGGCGGCCATCAGCCAGAAGGGGTCGCCCGCGCCCCAGGCGAAGGCGACCATGGCGTTTTCAAAAAAAGTGGGGAAAAAAAGGACGGAAACGACGGCCTGCGACACACTTGCGGTTTGATCGGTCATGAAGCGCCTCCTTGGACCATCAGGTAAAAGAACGCCCCTCAACGAAGCTGACCTTCCCATTTATTATAGGTCTCATCGCGAAGCCACCCCCAAGCGCAAAGAGGCCCTCCGGGGTAACAGCTTTACCCTTGCGTTTCCCAAAAGGACTTTTGATTTTACGGGCTGGAAACAAGAAGGTGTATGGAAAAAAACCGATTGAAACGGGACGGAAATGCTTCCCTCGGGTCAAGCTTTTATTCGAATCCATAGAAGGAATAGGGAAGGCTTTTGGAGTCCGTCACCGTGCTGTTCACGTAAACTTCACCGACAGTGCTGTCGTAAAGCCATCCGGTTCCGCTGCCCGTGGGAACGGAGGCTTGGGTCGTCATGGTCACCAGGGAGCCGACGGGGCTTGTGGCCCCGGCCACGAAATAACCCGTTACTTTCACCGGAGCCACCACGTCCAGGTATTGGCTGAAGGAATAAGCGGCAATTGTGCTCAAAGTCGAGGGCCAAATACCCCTCTGGTCCCCGTAGTAAATGGAAGCCGCCGAATGGATGCTGTTCAAATTGCCCTTAGTGTCGCCTTCCCGTGATTTCTCCAGCATTTGCCCGAACCGGGGCAAGGCGATGGCCATCAAAATGCCGATAATGGCGACGACGATCATGAGTTCGATCAACGTAAACCCGGCCGGATTTACGGGAGCTTTCCGCATAAAACCACCTCCATCAACTTATAAAGCCTTCCTCTCAAGGAAGGCCGACCCGATAAGATTTTATACTAATTTCCAAGACAAAGACGATTAATTCACCCCAGGAGGAAAAAAACCTATTTCGCCAACCGTTTTTCAACGCTTTTGACTTTTTCGTCCAGGGTCTGGTCCCGGTCGGTCCGGGTGCCGAATTTGAGGGTGGTGGAAATGCGGGGTGCCCCCATCCGGTGGACCACCTCATGGCAGCGTTGGATGGCCGCGAAAACCTGGTCCCATTCCCCCTCGATGTTGGTGCCATAAGCGTGAAGCTGGATTTTCAGCCCGGCTTCCTTCAATACCTTTTCACAAGCCGCCACGTATTCGGATACGGAAACCCCGACGCCCAAGGGAACAACGCAAAGATCGGCGATGACTTTCATCCGGCACCTCTCAAGAATTGAATCGGTCTTCAGCATAACACGGGATTAAGAGGCGAAACCTTTACCTCGTTCCCTTGGCAAAGCCTCTCCAACCAACTTGACAACAACCCGCTAAAGGTCTACCGTTAAATCAAGCCAAGAACAGGACCATGAGCCCAAAACCTTTTTTCACCAACACGGGCGATGGATCCCTCAAGCGGCTTTGGAGGTGAAACCATGAAGGGAACCTTTTTTAAATTCCTCGCCTTTTCCACCCTTTTTTTTGCCCCGCCGTTGGCCATGGCCGCGGAAACCCAGGATACCACCGGCCATACCGCTCCTTACACCGTCCAAAAAGGCGACTGCCTTTGGAATATCTCCAAGCGGTTTTATCAAAACTCCTTCGAATGGCCGCTGGTATACCACCACAACCAGCCCCTCATCCAAGATCCGGATAAGATTGATGTGGGCTGGATGTTGGTGATCCCCGAGGAAGTCGGCTCGGGGGAAGTGAACCAAGCCATCCGATTCGCCTTGGACTATAAGGGGCTGACCCAAACGACGGCCCACCGACGGGCGGCTTCCCCTGAACAAGCGGCGATGCGGCAGGGTGTGGAAAAAAACCAGCCTTCCGCTGGGGCCTCATCCGCCCAACCGTCCGAAAACCAACAGGTATCTTCCTCGGCCCCTGGCGGGCCCGCCGCTTCGAATGTCCCGGGACAAGCATCTTCCAATGCCGCGCAGCAGCCCTCGGTCCCAAGCCCACAAGCGGGTGGATCGGCAGGGACTGTCGTAGCGGTTATCGTAGTGGTTGTTTTGGCGGGTGTAGGCATTTGGTGGTGGAGAGCCCGTCAAGGCGGTAAACAAACCCAGGAACCCTTTCGGCTTTCCCAGGCTCCACAAGCGGACGAAGCGGCGGCCGCCCCTCCCCCGGTAGCAGCGGCCCCATCGCCAGGGCCGCAAGCTTCCCAACCCTTGCCTCCCTCCGATCCCCCAGCCCAGCCCCAACAGCCAGGCCTTCGTCCCCCGGGTGCGCTGGAACAGCCAGGACAAACCGTTTCAACCCAAGAACAACTATTTCAGCCTTCCCCTTCCGGCGAAACACCCGCGCAAGGAATGCCCCAGCCGATGGAAGCCCCTGCCGCTTCCACCCCAGTCCCACCCGATTCGGCTTCCCCCCAGGGAACCCAACCCCCTCCCCCCGCCCCAGGGGAAAAGCCCAAGGATGAAAACCACCGGGATGTGGCTTAGGGATTAAGTTTACTTCGAATGACCGGTATCGATTTTTTTCACCACATAATCCGGATAATCTTCCGAAACAAATCCTGTCACTTTCCCCGACTTATCCTTAGTGAAAGTGAGTTCCAAATGTTGGTTCCTCATATAAAAATTACCATTTGCCAACGGATCTATCGGAACATCCGGACATGAGCATTGGGTATTCACTGCCACAAGCCTTCCTTCCCTCAAAACAATTTTGAAATCCTTCTCCGGTGGTGGGTCTGAAGACCAGCTTGAAGGCATCTTGATCGGGCGATATTGGCCAATATAAGGCTTCTCTTGGTCCGAAGATAAGTGGGCCAGGACCGGTAAATCAGAATCCGATGGCCAATATCCCTTCAACAAACCCCGGATCTTTCCGGAGATCTCCACTGGGATATTGCCCTCACAATTCACCAGGATCACCAATGCGATTTTTGGGGCCCGGTCAACCAAAAAAAATGTTTCAAATCCATCGAACCTTCCTTCGTGGGTAACTTGGGTTCCCCAATCCAACTTTTGGGCGGTTTCATTGAAAGCGATGTTAGCCAGAGGAGACCCATTCTCCACCATGGCGGCGCGAGCCAGTTTCAAAAGATCGTTGACCGTCGAATGAAGGGAAATGGCCGGCATAAACGTCGTTTGATCCCACCTCCACCAAAGTTTCAGTGGGTTCATTCCCCAGTCGTAGCCTTGCGCCGCCCGTAAAAGTTCCCCGGGGGTCCACACGACGCCGGTATCCCTGAGCCCGATCGGGTCCAAAACCCTTTTTTGTAAATAATCGGCCCAACTCATCCCGCTTTTTTGAGCTATCAAATCACCTAAAAGGGCCACACCTGTGTTGCTGTATAGGAAAGAGCTGCCTGGTTGTGTCGTAAGCCCATGCCTGTTCAGATAGTTATAAAGCCTATCCAAACTGTAATCCTGATAAGGATTTATTTTTGCGCCGGACCATTGGATATCGTCCGGATCGTGGGGAAGTTGGGAGGTGTGGTTGGAAAGCATCAAAAGTGTAATTTGTTTGCCGCCGAGGGACGGCATTTTCACTCCATTGGGAAGATAATCCTGGGCCATATCCTCAAGATGCATTCGTCCTTGGAGCACCATGTCGGAAAAAAGAAGTTTCGTGAAAAGTTTGGTGATGGAACCAATTTGAAATTCCGTGTTTCCATCGGGTCTTTTTCCTCCGGAAAAAGAAGTCGTTCCGAATCCGCCAACCCAGCTTTGACCCTTGTAAATGACGCCAATCGCCATTCCCGGGCACCAGTGGTAGTCGATATAAGGCCCGACAACTTCCGTTATTTTCCCCTGTAATTCATCCAAATCCTTAGGTGGTTGAGGAGTATTTAACGAGACGGGCCTGTCAAAAGTGAGGGTGAAATCAACCGTCTTTGTATCCCCACTTCTCCAATTCCAGCCTTGATGGGGGACGTCGTCGTAGTTGATAAGGACCGCAACACCCGGAGACACTGGTCGCACGTCCGCAAGATCGAAAGAACGGTGAGAGCTAACCTGAACCCGCAAGCCGCCCTCCAAGCCGGAGCCGATGGAGAGCGGGGACTTTCCGGAGGCGATGACTCCATCGTCGTCACCCATCTTGGCGCCGCGTAAAATTCCGCGAAGCTTTCCAAAAACATATTGGGATCCCACCCAGGTTTTTAAAGGAAAGTAAACCGACTCCCGGACGCTTAAAATCCGCGCATCCTTTAAGGGTGTCATGGAGCAGTGGAACTTTAGGCCCCAAGGGCAAGGGGAAACTGAAACTCGATAAAGCGCCTTGATGCCGCTACCTAGATCCACCTGTCCGGTATCGGGTCGAGGCGGATCCAAATCGGAAACAAAATGAAGGCCGCTTTTTCCCGTGGAAATTTCGGCGGTGACCGCGATTATTCCACTTTTTCCCTCAAAGATCCGGATCTTTCCCGCTTCTTGAACCTGGGCGGTTAAAATCGCGGACTCCGTACCTTGGGGGGCAGCCGGCAGATCGCTGGGAAAAGCCGAAAGAAGGCATAAAAAAGAATAAAAAATAAATCTCTTTTTTTCAAAACTATGATTTTTTTCCACAGCATTACCTTCTAATTTTTTCAATTAAAAGGGGAATTTTAAGAACCCCGCGGCTAAAACCCCCAGGCCGCAAAGAAGGAAGGCGACGCGAAGATCCAACGGTGGAGATGGCAGGACGGTTTCCTTTCCTTCCGCGGGTTTCATATAAAGGGACACCACCACGCGCAGGTAGTAATAGGCGGAAACAAAGCTGTTCAGGACCGCCACCAAAACCAGTCCCAGCAAGCCGTGGTCCAAAGCCAGTTTGAAAAGATAGTATTTACCGAAAAAGCCGGCGGTGGGCGTCATGCCCGCCAGGGAAAACATGTAAAGCGCCATCATCAGCCCCATCCAAGGGCTCCTCAGGCCCAAGCCCCGGTAGTCCTCGAACGATATTCCCGTTTCACCCTTGCCCGCGGCCCAGGCGATCCATCCGAAAGCCCCGGCCGTCATGAGCGTATAGGCCAATAAATAAAAGGCCACGGCCCTTTCCAGGTCATCCGTCGGGGCCAGGGAAGCCGCGGAAAGGCCCACCATGAGGTAACCGGCGTGGGCCACGCTGGAATAGGCCAGCATGCGTTTTACGCTTTCCTGCCCCAGGGCCCCCAGGTTGCCCAGGGTCATGGTCAGGACGGCCAGGACCGCGAAAGCGGGAACCCAGTTCCCCGGCAGGCCGAAGGCTTCGGCGAAAAGGCGGGTGAAGGCGCCGAAAGCGGCGGTTTTGACGCCGGTGGAAAGCAAGGCCGCCACCGGCGCTGGCGCGCCGTCGTAAACATCCGGCGCCCAGCCGTGGAAAGGCACCAGGGCCGCCTTGAACCCCAACCCCACCACGAGCAGGGCGGCGGCCGCTTCCACGAGGGGCGAGGAATAGCGGCCCTGTTCCAGGAAATGCCTCAAGTCCGGAAAGCGGAGGACGCCGGAAGCCCCGTAGAGCAGCGCGATACCGTAAAGGAGGAAACCGGAGGCGAAAACGCCCAGCATGAAGTACTTCAAGGCCGCCTCGGTGGACCGTTCTTGGACCCTCAGGTAACCCGCCAGCACGTAGGCGGCCAGGGACATGAGCTCCAACCCCACGAAAAAGGTCAGGAAGTCCGAGGCCAAAACCAGGGTGAACATCCCGCTGACGGCCAAAAGGAGGAGGGCGTAATACTCGCCGGTCACGGCCCTTTCCCGCCGCAGGTAGGAGGCGGAAAAAACGCAGGTTAAAAGGGCCGACAAGAGGCATATCCCCTCCAGGGTGAGGGAGTACAAATCCACCACCACCGCGCCGTGGAACAGGGGACCCGGCATTCCCTTGAGGGACAACAGGTGGAAGACGCAACCCGCGGCAAGCACCAGGAGGGTCCCGGCCAAGACCGGGGCGGCCTTGCGCCCTTCCTCGCCCAGGATTGCTTCCAACATCAGGAGCGCGAGCGCGCCGCCCACGACGATCCACAGGGGCAGTAGTGCGGTCAATTCAATGGGGAAGGTATTCAAACCAAACCTCGGAATAGATTTTCAAACCAACGTTCAACACAAAGCCACGAAGCCGCAAAGAAAGTCAAAATTTTGATCTTGGTTGTCCTTCGTGCCTTTGAGTCTCGTGTTTTTTACTGCCCTTGGCCAAGGGCCAATGGGTGGTGTTGGACATGGGTTCTTCGTCCTTAGTGGTTGTTCTTTTGGCGCGGTTGCCGGTTCGATTCCATCTCATCCTGCAGCCGCCGTTGCTGGGCCGCGAAATCCATCATCACCGGCTGGGGTTTCAATTTTTCAATCACCTTCAAATCCAAGCTTTTCTCGATGGGGTCCATGAAAAAATTGGGGGTTAAGCCTATCCAAAGCGCGGCCAAAACCAGCGGCAGCAGGGCCAGCCCCTCGGCCCAGGAAAGGTCGGGCATCTTGGGGGGGGCTCCTTCTTTTTGAGGATTTGTCTTCCCTTGTGCCCCGCCCTGGGCTTTGTCGAAGGGCTTCGTGTCTTCGTGGTTCAACCTGGCTTGCCCGAAAAACACCTTGCCGTAAAAGTTAAACAAGTACCAGGCTGAAAGCATGAACCCCGCGATAGCCACCAAGGCCGGAAGGGCCCAAGCTTTGTAGGCGGAGGTCAGGATGAGGATTTCCCCCACGAAACCGGCGAACCCCGGCAGGCCGGCCGCCGATAGGACCATCCACAGCATGGCCGCGGCCAAAAGCGGCGCCGCCTTGGCCGCCCCCCCGTAGGTGTCCATCTCATGCGATCCACGCCGCTGGTACAACATGCCGATCAAAAGGAAAATTCCCGCCATGTAGACTCCATGGCCGATCATTTGGACCACGCCACCCTGGAGGCCGGGCAGCGAAAAGGTGAAGATACCCAAGGTGATGAGCCCCATGTGGGAAAGGGAGGAGTAGGCGGTCAGGCGCTTGAAATCCGTCTGCAGGGTGGCCATCAAGGCCCCATGCACCACCCCGGCCACGGCCAGCAGCATGATCCAATGCGAGAAGGCCCTGGCCGCGTAGGGGAAAAGCGGGATGCAGAAGCGCAAAAGGCCGTAAGCGCCAAGCTTGACCAGCACCGCCGAAAGCATCACCGTGCCGCCCGCGGGCGCTTCCGTGTAAGCGTCGGGAAGCCAGGCATGGAAGGGAAAAAGGGGGACCTTGATGAGGAAGGCGAGGGCGAAGGCCAGGAAGCACCAAAACTGGACGTCCGGGGGAAAGGAATAGTCGAAGATTTTGGAATAGTCGAAGCTCTTCACCTCATGGGTGACGTAGATCAGGGCCACCAGCATCAGGAGGGACCCCGCCATGGTGAAAAGCACGAACTTGATGGTCCCCTTGACGCGGTTCGGACCTCCCCAGACGCCGATGAGGAAAAAGGCGGGGATGAGCATCAATTCCCAGAAAAGGTAGAAAAGGAACAGGTCCGTTGCCGCCAGGGTACCGATGACCGAAGCCTCCAAAAACAGCAGGCAGGCGTAGTATCCCCGGACGTTCTGGTCGACCATGCTGAAACTTCCCAGGATCACCAGGGGCGTGAGGAAGGTGGTCAAGAGAATGAGCCAAAGGGAAAGGCCGTCCACACCGAGGCTGTAGTTGATGGCAAAACGCGGCACGAGGGGAAAGAGCTGCTGGAACTGGAACCCCGCGTCCGCCGCGTCGAACCGCGTGTAAAGCAGCAACGAAAAAATGAAAGTAGTGGCCGAGGCCAAAAGCGAAATGGTTTTGGCGGCCCTTTCCTGGGGAAAAAGCGCCGCCAGCGCCGCGCCCAAGACCGGCAGGCCGATCAGGATGGATAAGATCACTTCAAACCCCTTTGTACCAGGTCCCAGGTGTCAGGTTTTAGGTCTCAGCTGATGCCTGAAACCTGACACCTTTCTTTTTTAATGAAGTATGAGATAAATCAACAGCGCGGCGCCGGCCACCACGTAAGCCAGGTAAAAACGAACGAGTCCCACTTGGGCCTTGCGCAACAACTGCGCGGCCGCGGCCAGCCCTTGGACGACGGCTTCCAGGATGCGGTTGAGGAGAAGCTGCTCCACCAGCCGGTCGGAGACCCAATGGGCGAACCCCTTGACCACGCGCACCACCAGGACGTCGTAAATCTCGTCCACGTAATACTTTTTCTCCACGGCCTTCTTCCCGCCGGGGATGAGCTTCAACAAGACGGGCCAGATCTTGTGCTTCAAGCCGTAAATGTACCAGGCCAGGCCCACACCCAGGCCCGCCACCAGGTAGGCCATGAGCATCAAGAGCGGCTCCAGGCTGTGGGGAAGGTTGGTGGCCTCCAGGGCGGAAAGGTGGAATATCGGGTCCACGAACTTGCCCAGGGAGTTGCCGCCGCCGATGACTTCGGGCACACCCAGCCAGCCCGATGCCACCGAACCCACTCCCAACAACAGCATGGGCACGGTCATGATTTTGGGTGAATCGTGCAAGTGCTCGTAGATCTCCCGGTCCCCCCGGTATTCGCCGAAGAAAACCGTCACGAAGAGGCGGGTCATGTAAAAAGCCGTCAGGAAGGCGGCGGCCAGAGCCGTGAAGTAAAGCGCGTCCGGCAGGAGGGGGACAATGGGATTAGGTATGGCCAATGCCCGCCAGAGGATTTCATCCTTGCTGAAAAAACCGCCGCAAAAGGGCAGGATGCCGGTGATGGAGGCCCAGCCCAGGAAGAAGGAAATGCTGGTCAGGGGAATGTGCTTCAAGAGCCCGCCCATCTTGCGGATGTCCTGTTCCCCCTTCAGGACATGGATGATGGATCCCGCGGCCAGGAATAGGCAGGCCTTGAAGAACCCGTGGGTGATGAGGTGGAAGAGCCCGGCCCCATAGGCGCTCACCCCCGCGCCCAAAAACATGAAGCCCAGTTGGGAAATGGTGGAATAGGCCAGCACCTTCTTAATGTCGTTTTGGGCCACCGCCAGGGTCGCCGCGAAAAGGGCGGTCAGGGCGCCGATGACCGCCACCGTCATGGAAGCCCAAGGCGCCAGCACGAAGAGGAAATTGAGCCGGGCCACCAGGTAAACGCCCGCGGTCACCATCGTGGCCGCGTGGATAAGGGCCGATACCGGCGTGGGTCCCGCCATGGCGTCCGGCAGCCAGACGTAAAGGGGAATTTGGGCCGATTTGCCCACCGCGCCGAAGAAAAAGCACAGGCAGATCACCGTGGCGGAAAGTTCGGTGAAGGCGTGCTTGCCCAATTGCAGTTCGTTGAAGTTGAAGGTCCCCGCCAGGGCGTAAAGCAGGAGCAGGCCCGCCAGGAAACCGCTGTCGCCGATGCGGTTGACGATGATGGCCTTCTTGCCCGCGTTGGCCTTGACGACGTCCTCAAACCAGAAGCCGATCAAGAGGTAAGAGCAAAACCCCACCCCCTCCCATCCCCAAAAGAGCACCAGCAGGTTCTGCCCCATCACCAAAACCAGCATGGAAAAAAGGAAGAGGTTGAGGTAAGTGAAGTAGCGGCCGAACCCGGGATCGTCCTTCATGTACCCCACCGAATAAAGGTGGATGAGGCTGGAAACGAAGGTGATGAAGACCACCATGCTCATGGAAAGGGCGTCCAACTCGAAATTCATGCTCGTGTGGAAGGGCCCGGCCTCGATCCAATTGAACAGTTCCTGGGTCAGGACGCTGCCGTCCGGAAGCGTCCTGAAGTGCTGGAAGGTGAACCAAGCGGCGATGAAGGAAAGGATGGCCGCGCCGCAGCCAACCGCGGCGTAAAGCCCTTGGGCGAAGACGGTTTTGCGGCGGGAAGCGATAAGAGCCAATAGGCCGTTGACCACCGCCCCGGCAAGGGGCGCGGCCAGGATGATCCAGATCCAGTCAAACTGGATCAGGGACTTATATTGGAAGGATTCCATTCCCATTCAAACCTCTTAAAATCAGTTAACAGCTCACGGTTGACAGCTCACAGCAACGTCTAAAACAAATGGGCCCAATGCCTCGCTGTGACCTGTGAGCTGTCACCTGCGAACCGCCTTTTCAGCCTTTAAGACTTTTAAACAAATCCAAATCCACCGTTTCCTTCAGACGATAAAGGGCGATCACGATGGCCAGTCCCACGCAGGCTTCCGCCGCCGCGATGGCCACCACGAACAAGACGATCACGTGGCCCGTCACGTCGCCGTTCACCCTGGAAAAGGTGATGAAGGAAAGGTTCACGGCGTTCAGCGCCAGCTCCAGGGACATCAGGACCACGAACAGGTTCTTGCGCGACAGCACGCCCGCCACCCCGATGCCGAATACCAAGGCCGACAGCACCAGGTAGTGCGCCGGGGTTATGGGAAATAATGAATTCAAGTTTTCAGTTCTCAGTTCTTAGTTTTAAGTTATTGAAGTTTTTAATCTTCGATTAAAAACATTCATCAACTTAGAACTCAAAATTTAGAGCCGGTAACAAAATTAACCTAAACCCTCGCCCCTTGCGGGAGAGGGTAGGGTGAGGGGTGTTTTCGCCAAGTAAAATCCACCCTCACCCCGGCCCTCTCCCCTCGAGGGAGAGGGGGATAGGCGTTAAAAACGAATTTTGTTACCGGCTCTTAAAACTCAAAACTGCCTTTTTAAAGTTTCCTCTTTGACAAGACAAGCGCGCCCACGATGGCGGTCAAAAGCACCAGGGAAAGCATCTCAAAGGGGAACAGATAATCGGAAAACATCTTTTCGCCCACGGAGAAGATGCCGCCGAAACCCTCCGCCAAGGGCGCCGGGGGCTGGGAGCCGGCTGGGAAAAAGATCAAGGCCACTGGAGCCAAAACCACCCCCCAAACCCCCGTCAGCGCCAATACCACAACCCATCCTTTCGCCCGCATGGGTTTCAGGTCGTCCGGATGGAGGTTCAACAGCATGATCACGAAAATCATGAGCACCATGATGCCGCCCGCGTAAACCAGGATCTGGATGATGGCCACCAAGGAGGCGGACAAAAGGGCGTAAAGGGCGGCCAGGGCCGCGAAGGCCGCCACCATGGCCAGCGCCGAGGCGATGGGGTTGGTGCGGGTGATGACGAGCAATCCCATGCCCAGGAGAACCGCCGCCAATATGTAGAAAAGAATGGCCTCTAGCACGATTCACCTCTTAAAAGTTTTAAGTTCGAAGTTCTTAATTCTAAGAGACTCTAACAAAACCGCCGCAGACCCTCGCCCCAAATGGTGAGCCTGTCGAACCATTTGGGGCGAGGGTAGGGTGAGGGGTGTGGAAAACCCTGCAGTTGCCACCCTCACCCCATCCCTCTCCCCTCAAGGGAGAGGGAGATATTCCTTAAAAACAGGGTTTTGTTAGAGTCTCTAAGTTATTGTCCATTCCCATCGCCAATGGCGATGAGAATGACCAAAACTCATAACTTAAAACTCAAAACTGCGAACTCCCCACGCCAAGCCGTCTTTCAGGGTTTGGCGTGGGGGCCATGCGTCCAAAGCACGGGACGGGGTGGATTATAGTCCGCTACCACGTCCTTGTTGTCGTGGTCCATCAGGAATTCCTTGTGGTAAACCAGGGAATCGCGCGTGTAACCGGCGACCGTCACCTCGGGGATGTCCATTCGGATGGCGTCCAAGGGACAGGCCTCCACGCAAAAACCGCAATACACGCAGCGCAGCATGTCGATGTCGAACTTCTCCGGGAATTTCTCGATATTGGGGTCCGGTGACTCGGCGGCTTGGATATGGATACACTCCGCCGGGCAGGCCGTGGCGCAGAGCATGCAGGCCGTGCAGCGCGGGCTGTCATCCTCGCGCTTCATGAGGCGGTGCCGGCCGCGGGTGGCGGGCGGCAGGGCCTTTTTTTCCTCGGGGAAAAAGACCGTCGGCAGCTTTTCCGGGTGGAAAAGGTTGTAAAAGACGTGGCTGAAAGTCAGCCACAGGCCCTTGAGGACCTCCACCACGTAGATTTTCTCGGGGCCCTTCATCCCGGGCCGTTGAACAACCTTCATCAAATCACCCTATTGCTGTCATTGCGAGGAATGCCCGCCGATCCCCACATTTCCATAAATTGAATCAAGGAATGTGGGAGTTAATCCCATTTTCCATTAACTCTTTCAAAAGGATAAATGGGGCTAGGCGGGCGTCCATGACGAAGCAATCCCAGTTTTAATAAAGCCTCTATTTCTGCGTCAGTATGATGACGCCGGTCACTAATAGGTTCAAAAGCGCCAGCGGCAGCATGAGCTTCCATCCCATTTTCATCAGCTGGTCGTAACGGAATCGCGGCAGGGTCCAGCGCACCCACACGAAAAGCCAGCAGAAAAACAGAACCTTCAAGGACAGGCAAAGGACCTGCAGGAAGACCGTCAAAACGCCGTTCATCCAGGCGGGAAGCCCCATCGTGAGCCCCATCGCCAGCAAAGCCAGGGCCGCCAAGGCCACCGCGAAACACAACCCGGAGAAAAGGAAAGGCTCGGCTCGTTTCACGCCGGCGTAAAGATGTCTCTGGCGGTTCCCGATTTTATAAAAAATGAGCCCGGCGGTTCCCTTCAACAAGGCGACGAGAAGGCATAAAAGGCTTAGGGTCAGTTGGGGGTTCTGCCGCAGGGTTTCGGTGGAGGCGAAGGGCACCTGGTAGCCGCCCAGGAACAAGGTGGCAATCACGAAGGCCGCCACCACCATGTTGGAATATTCCGCCATGAAAAAGAGGGAAAACTTGACGCTGGAATATTCCACGTGAAATCCCGCCACCAATTCCGATTCCCCTTCCGCCAAATCAAAGGGGTTGCGGTTGGTCTCGGCGAAGGAGGCCACCAGGAAAAGAAGGAAGCTGAGGGGTTGGAGGAAAATCCCCCAATGGGGTAGGGGCAGGGTATGGCCCCAGGCCGTCAAAAGCCGGCCCTGGGCTTCCACAATGGAACTCATCCTCACGTCCTGGTAAACCATCAGGATGCCCACCATGGCTAACCCCATGGAAAGCTCGTAGGAAATCATCTGGGCCGAGGACCGGAGGCCCCCCAAGAGGGAAAACTTGTTGTTGGACGACCAGCCGGCCAGGATGATGCCGAAAACGCCCATGCTGGTGATGGAAAGGATGTAAAGAAGTCCCACCCCCAGGTCCGCGGCTTGGAAACGGACGGTACGGCCCGCGAAGTCCAGGGGGGCGGCGAAGGGGACCACCAAGAGCGGCAGGAGGCTGACCGTCATGGCCCAGAAGGGTGCCAGCATGAAGTAAAAGCGGTTCACGTTGGCGGGCACGATGTTTTCCTTCATCAGCAGCTTCACCACGTCCGCGAAGTTCTGCACCATCCCGAAAAGCCGGAACCCCAGGATGCCCGTGCGATCGGGCCCGATACGGTCCTGGATGATGGCGCTTCCCTTGCGTTCCAGCCAGATGAAGACGGGCACGAACTGTAGCGGGACGATCCACGCCACGACCGTCATCACGGTGATGTTGATGAGAGTGAATGTTTGGCTATCCAAAGATTGCCCCTTCCCATCCAAATCCAACACGAAGCCACGAAGACACAAAGAAAGTCTTTTGAACAGCGAGGATTAAAGTTCGGGCCTTCCTTAGGGGCTTTGTGGCTTCGTGTTGGCCGTTGGTTTTCATGCCTTGGCCTTTCCTAATACATTGGGTTGCGCTTTCACGCCCTGGAACGGTTCCGGCGCGATCGGGTTCAGATCCAAAACCTTTCCGGTCGGGGGAATGGAATGAAAAGTCAATCCCTTCAAAACCTCCACTTCCTTGGCCATGGCGTTGAAGATGGAGGGAGTGTCCTCGAACTCGAAACCTTCCACCATTAAAACCTTGGCTAAGCGGCAAAGCCCGAGGGAACTTTCCACGATGTCCGGGTTTTCCGGTTCGATCGCCTGCCTGAACCGCTGAAGGCGGCTGGTGGCGTTCACGAAGGTGCCGGATTTTTCCGTGAAGGGCCGCGCCGGGAAAACCAGGCTGGCCTGTTCCACGGTCTTGGTCTTATGCGCCGAAAGAACGACGAGGGTCTTCACCTTCCCGTAGGTTTTCCTCGCTCTTCCCTCATCCTGTCCAAAGGGATTTTGGCTCATCACGATCACGGCCTTGAACGCGCCTTTTTCCATCTTGTCCCAGAAATCCTTGCTATCGGTGGGGATGCCCAACAGGTTCAGCCCCTGTTCATTGGGGTATTTTTCCGCCAGCTTCAAAAGATGGTCCGTGTCACCCTTCTTGGCCCAAAGCGGCGCTACCAGGTTTTTGACGTTGAACTTCTTCTCGAAAAGCTTCTTGAGGATGAAGTTGTCCTCCAGCGAGGCCCAGGGGGAAGCGATGGCCGCCACTTCTTCCTTATCGAGGCCGGAAAGGATTCCGGCCAGTTGCTCCATCCCCTCTTTTAGGGTTTTGGGCGAAGAGCCCACCCGAACTTCCTCCACGCGGTTTTCCTGGTAATAGTTGAAGGAGAATCGGCCTTCGTCGCAGATCCAGGTCTTGTTCAATTCCGCGCTCTCGCGGGGCATGAACCGGTAAACCCTGCCCCGGTTATGCTCCACCGTGATATTGCAGCCCCGGGCGCAGCCGGGACAGACGGACTCGGTTTTTTTCAGGAACCAAACGCGCTGCTTGAACCGGAACTCCTTCAAGGTGAGCGCGCCCACGGGGCAGATGTCGGTGACGTTGCCCGAATAGGCGTTGTCCAGCCGGGCGCCCGGGAAGATGGTGATTTTGGACTCGTGGCCCCGGTTGACGATGCCCAACTCCGAGGTCTTGGGCAGCTCGTCCACGAATCGGATGCAGCGCGTGCAAAGCACGCAGCGTTCCTGGTCGAGGATCACGTGCTCGCCGATGTCCTCGTCCTTGCCGCCCTTGAAATAGCGGGGCACCCCGCGGCGGAAATCGTAAAGGCCGTATTCCATGTACTGGTTCTGCAGCTTGCATTCCCCCGCCTTGTCGCAGATGGGGCAGTCCAAGGGATGGTCCAAAAGCAGCATCTCCAGGGCGTTTTTTTGCGCGGCCTTGGCCTTTGGCGTATCGGTATGGATCACCATACCCTCGGCCACCTTGGTGTTGCACCCGATGGTGAGCATGGCCCCCTTAGGCCCCTCGATTTCCACCATGCAGGTGCGGCAGTTGCCGGCCACCGGCAGGTAGCGGTGGTAGCAGAAATGTTCCAGGGGCACGTCGTTGGACAGGGCCGCCTCCAGCACGTTGGTGCCGTCGGGCACCTCCATTGATTTTCCATCGATTGTGATTTTTGCCAAGTCAAACTCCATTCATCTTTAAGAAACAATTCATCACCGCTCGAAGTTAGGAGTTAGGAGTTAAAGTCTTAAAACTCCTAATTCCTCACTCCTAACTGATTTCGGCCGGAACGGCTGAAATCGAAGGCTTGCAGTATTTCTCGAAATCGGCACGGAACTTCTGGATAAAGCTCCGGACCGGCATGGCCAGGGCCGCTGAAAGCACGCAGATGGTCTTGCCTTCCATGTTGTCGGCGATCTCCAGCATCATGGAAAGTTCCTGGGTCGTGGCTTCCCCGTCCAGGAGCTTTTTCATCAGGCGGTCCTCCCAAGCCGTGCCTTCCCGGCATGGCGTGCACTGGCCGCAGGATTCGTGGGAATAAAAATGAGTCAGGTTTTTAAGGACCTTCACCATGTCCACGTGCTCGTTCATGACGATGGCGCAGCCCGTGCCGAACATGGTCTTGTGGTCCCGCATGCTCTCATAGGTGAGGGTCAGGTCCTCGCATTCCTTGGCCGTCAATATGGGGCAGGAGGAGCCGCCGGGAATGACGGCCTTGAGCGCCCCGCCCTTGACGCCCTTGCCGTAGTGGTTGATGAATTCCATCATGGGGAGCCCGAAAGGCATTTCCCAATAGCCCGTCTGGTTCACGTGACCCGAGAGGCCGAACACGTGGGTGCCGGTGGATTCCTTGGTGCCGATGGCGGCGTAGGCCGCGGCGCCATTGGCGATGATCCAGGGCACGGAGGAGAGCGTTTTGACGTTGTTGATGATAGTGGGGCAGCCGAAAAGGCCCACCACCGCCGGGAAGGGCGGTTTGATGCGCGGCTTGCCGGGCTTGCCCTCCAGGGATTCCAAAAGGCCTGTTTCCTCGCCGCAGATATAGGCTCCCGCGCCCCGGTGGACGTAAACCTCCAGGTCGAAACCCGAGCCCTGGATGTTTTTGCCCAGGTAACCGGCTTTCCGGGCCTCGTCGATGGCCCCGTTCAACCGCTGGATTTGGGCGTAAAACTCGCCCCGAACGTAGATATAAGCCATGTGGCTGTTGATGGCGTAGCAGGCACAGATGATCCCTTCCAATAAAAGGTGAGGATCGTTCATCATCATATAATTGTCGGTGAAAGTTCCCGGTTCGCCCTCGTCCGCGTTGACGGCCAGGTAAATGGGCTTGCCCGTATTCTGGGGCACGAAGGACCATTTCATGCCGCAGGGGAACCCGGCCCCGCCACGGCCCTTCAAGCCCGAGGCCTTCACTTCCTCGATGACCTCGGCCGGCTTCTTGGCGAAAAGGTTCTTCAAGGACGAATAGCCGCCTGTCGCTAAAAAAACCTTTAGCGTATAGCTATCCTTCAAACCGAAGCGTTTGGTCAGTTGGGGTTCAACGGTCTGCATTTAAAACCTCAAAATTTCACCGCGAAGGCGCGAAGCCCGCGAAAAATATTTTCAAAATCAGAAATTTCGACTTTATGCCTTCCTTCGCGTTTTTCGCGTCTTCGCGGTTAAGCTTATTTTTTTTTTAAATCATCAATCAGTTTGCCGACGCCTTCGGGCGTCAGGTTTTCGTGGTATTCATCGTTCACCCGCATGCAAGGCCCGTTGTGGCAGGCCGCCAGGCATTCCACCGGCTGGTAGCTGAACTTCCCGTCCGCCGTCACCTGCCCCGGTTTCAGGCCCAGCTTTTGTTCGATGGTCTTCTTGATCTCTTCCGAGCCGTTCAGGAGGCAAGCAATGGTCTGGCAGACCTGCAGGTGGTACTTGCCCGGTTTTTCTTTATGGTACATGGTGTAAAAGCTGGCGGTTTCCAGCACCTGGGCCGGGGAGCAGCCCACCATGTCCGCCACGGCCTTCATGGCGTCCACGGATATGAACCCGAATTCCCGTTGCGCCAGCCAGAGCGCGGGCAGCAACGCCGCGCGTCGGACAGGGTAACGGGAAGCTATCCCTTCAAACTCATTTATTACTTCAGGTTTAAATTGCACTTTCTCCCTTTTCGTCCTCCGCGCCCATTAGGAGTGAGGAATTAGGAGTTTTGAGGCTTTAACTCCTAACTTCTAACTCCTAATTCCTAACTGCCGGAGAACTTGATCGTTCACCGGTCAAGTTCTCCGGCGATGATGTTGATGGAACCCAAATTCGCGATGGCGTCCGCGATCATGCCGCCCTCAATCATCTCGTGGAAGGCGGCGTAGTTCATGAAGCAGGGCGGTCGGCACTTCACCCGGTAGGGGTTCTTGCCCCCGTCGGCCACGATGTAGAAACCCAGCTCTCCGTTGGCGGCTTCGGTATAGTCGTAAACCTCGCCAGGATCGGGGCAGATGCCGTGCATGATGATCTTGAAATGGTTCATCAGCCCCTCAATGTTGCCGTAAGTTTGCTGCTTGGGAGGCAAGGCCACCCGCTTGTCGTCGGTCATCACCGGCCCCTTGGGCAGTTTCCGAAGGGCCTGCTCGATGATGCCGGCCGATTCCTCGATCTCGTAAAGACGAACGAAGATGCGGTCGTAGGTGTCGCCATGGGTGCCAACCGGCACCTCGAATTTGAAGTCCTCATAGTGGTAATAAGGTTCGGCCTTGCGCAGGTCGTACTCCACGCCGCAGGCGCGGAGCGTCGGCCCGGTCCAGCCGTAGGAGACGGCCTTCTCCTTGGAGATGACGCAGACGCCCTGGGTGCGGTCCACGAAGATGCGGTTCTTGGAGACCAGCTTAGTGATCTCCGCCACGCTCTTGCGGATGTCCTTGAGAACGGCCTTCACCTCGTCCGCGAAGGCTGGATAGGTGTCGCGGGAAAGCCCTCCGATGCGGGTGTAGCTGGAGGTCAGCCGAGCGCCGCAGAGCTTTTCCAGGATGTCGTAGACTTTCTCGCGCGCGTTGAAGGCGTACCAAAAGTTGGTCAAGGCCCCCAAGTCCACCAGGTTGGCGCCCGCGCAGACCAGGTGGTCGATGATGCGGTTGAGTTCGCAGGTGATCACGCGAAGCACCATGGCGCGGTCCGGGATGGTGATGCCCAGCATTTTCTCCACGGCCTTGCAGTAACCCACGTTGTTCATGATGGCCGAGACGTAATTGAGCCGGTCCGTATAGGGAATGACTTGCTGGAAGGTGTGGACCTCCGCGTCCTTCTCGAAACCCCGGTGCAGGTAGCCCATTTCGGTGACCGCCGCCACGATGGTTTCCCCGTCCAGGGCGCAAAGGGCGCGCAGGCAGCCGTGGGTGGCCGGGTGGCTGGGGCCTAGGTTGACGAAGACCAGGTCCTTTTTGTCCTTGTGCTTGGCCGCGTCGAGGCCCGAAGCGGAATTATCCTGAACCTGAGCGGGCAAGAGGGTTTTGGGGTCAATCATTGGGGTCATTTGGTACTACTCTCGTTTTAGTTTAGGAGTGAGGAGTTAGAAGTGAGAAAGGGTTGATGGTTTTTGAACCTTCGGTTCAAAAAATTTCCCAAACTCCTAATTCCTAACCGCTAACTCCTAATTTGTTTTCAGGGGTTATTCGTATCCCTTTTTTTTAAGGCTTACTTCCATCTCGTCCATCAGCGACTCGTTGGCCGAAAGCCACTGGCGCTTAGTGATGGGGTAATCCTTGCGCAGGGGGTGCCCCACGAACTCGTGGTGGTTCAAGATCCGCTTGAGGTTGGGGTGATGGGCGAAGCGGATGCCCATCTGGTCGTAGGCCTCCCTTTCCAGCCAGTTGGCGTTGGAAAAAAGGCCGGAGAGAGTCGGCACCACGGGTTCGTCCTCTGGCACCGCCACTTTCAATTGCACGCGATGGCCCAAAGCCAGCGACTTGAAAAGGTAGGCCAAACCGAATCTCTCACCCGCCCATCCTGGATAAGCGGAATAATCGATGGAGACCATATCGATGAGCACGTTGAAAGCGAGTTCCGGGTCATCCCAAAGAGTTTTAACGACTTCGGCAATGCCCTCGCGGGCGACTCGGATCTCTAAAAAACCGAACTTCTCCGCCGAACCCTTGATGGCGCGAGGGTGTTTGTCGGTTATTGTTTTAAGCATCGCTTCGTTGTTCATCTTTTCGATTTACCTGTGAACCGTGAGTTGTCAACCGTGAACTGATTCAGTAGTCGAACTGCGGTTCCTTCACCTTGAACTGCGCCGGGGGAACCGCCTGGGGCCGGTCGATCTTGTCTTGGAGTTTCAACACCGCCTGAAGGATGGCTTCGGGCCGGGGAGGGCAGCCAGAGATATAGACGTCCACGGGAACCACTTGGTCGATGCCCTGCACCGTGCAGTAATTGTTGTAAAACCCGCCGGCCGAGGCGCAGACGCCCATGGAGATGACCCATTTGGGTTCGCACATCTGCTCGTAGATCTGGCGCAGGATGGGGGCTTGCTTGAAGGTGACCGTGCCCGCCACGAGAAGCAGGTCCGCCTGGCGCGGGGAGAACCGCACCAGTTCGGCTCCGAAACGCGAGATGTCGAAGACCGAGGCGGCCACGCCCATGAACTCGATGGCGCAGCAGGCCGTGCCGAAGGGCATGGGCCAGAGGGAGTTCTTTTGCCCCCAAGCGACCACTGCGTCCCTGCGAGTAGTGATGGCCGGAAAACCTTCGCCCGTCATTCCCATTCCAATGCCCCCCTTTTCAAGAGGTAAAACCAGCCGAAAGCCAGTACGCCCAGGAAGGCCAGCATGGAAAGGAACCCACCCCATGCCATCTTTTGGAACAATACGGCCCAGGGAAAAAGGAAAACAACCTCCACGTCGAAGACCAGGAAGCACATGGCGATCAGGTAAAACTTCACGTTGAAATGGTGCCGGGCGTCGCCCGCCACCGCTTTGGACTGGATGCCGCATTCGTAGGAGGACAGCTTGGCTTCGTTATCGCGGCGGGGCCCCCAAAGCGCGGACAACAAGAACATGGCGGCCGGAACCGCCATGGCCAGCAAAAAGGCCAGGGCTAAGGGTAAAAGCGTTTGAAGGGTTACAAAGTTCATGCGGGCCCCCCCATGAGTCCCTTACTCGTAAAATCTTCTACAAAGTGATGGAGATTTTCCGAACTAAGGGACCGGATATTATTACCCTGGATTCGCCAGTGAACCTTGAGGACCCATCTCTAGTTGGTTCCGGCTCGTCTGGGTTCGGGTTTTACCGCCCTTCCATGGGGTTGGCTGACGGGGGAAGGTTTTGGAAGGTTCGGAACTTGTTGAATTATAAGGACTTTTAAGGGGGAGGGTCAATGTGAAATATTTCACAAACTAGGCTTTTGCTTTACCCAAATCCGTCTATTTTTGCCTCTGAAAAGCCCTTTGACAAATTAAGATGTGAAAGATTTCACAAGCCCTAGGGCCAACTTCCACCCGGAACACCAGGATTGGTCCCAAATAAAAAGGCCCGAGCTTTAGGCCCGGGCCTTGGGATGGTTCCACACCGCCAAACTTGCAGTTACATGAAGTTGTAACCGATGAGGAAGGTGAAGGTTCCGTTTTGGACGTTCACGTTTTGCTCGACATTGTCCAACCCCAATTCGTACCTGCCGGAGATCAGGAACTTGGAAAGATCGATTTCGATGCCGCCCACCAACCCGGTATCCGAACCGTTGACCCCGCTGAAGGGTTTTCCACCGCTTTGGGCCAAGGTATTCCAGCTAAAGGAAGGCCCTAAAAGAATGGAAGGATTAAAGACCGGGGTCCCCAGGCCGAATTTTAGAAGTATCGGAACTTCAACGTAATCCAGTGCGGTCGTGATCGAAGTGCCTGAAATGGCCGCTCCCTTTTGCTCATAAAGTACTTCGGGGCGGATGCCAAAGGAAGTCCCGAAATTGAGGCACAGATACCCGCCTCCCACAAACCCCAATTTGGAATCATTGGCGTTGTTCCCCAATTGGCTGACGGCGCCGCCGATAAAATTCGAGAAATTCGCGCCTGCTTCCAGGCCCAAATCAAAGCTTTGGGCAAAAACCTGGCTGACTCCCAAGGCCGCCAGGGCCAAAACGAACGTTAAGGCTTTGATCTTCATGCTTTCCTCCTTAAATGGTGTTTCCCCGCTTTTTTTAGACGGGCAGCCCAATCTTCGGGTTTCGCCTGTTTTCAGCCTCTTCAGTGTTTTAACGGCTTTGCCGTCCCTGCCAACTGTCAACTGTGGACTGTGATCTGCCTTACTTCGTTTTCGACAGCCAATCCGTGTGCAAAAAGCCCCTTTCGGGGTGGTCCGCCCGCTGGTAGGTATGGGCCCCGAAAAAGTCCCGTTGGGCCTGGGTGAGGTTTTGCGGCAGGTCCGCCGTGCGGTAGGCGTCAAAATAGGCCAGGCTGGACGACATGGCTGGCGCCGGGATGCCGTTTTCCACCGCCACGGAGACCACATGGCGCCAGTGGGCCTGGGTGGATTCGATTTGTTTCTTGAAGGACACATCCAGCAGCAGGGATTGCAACCCGGGGTCGCGGTCGTAAGCCTTCATAATCTCGTCCAGCAGCTTGGCCCGGATGATGCAGCCGCCCTTCCAAATACGGGCCATTTCCTTCAAGTTCACGTCCCAGTGAAATTCATCCGAGCCGGCCTTGATGAGCCGCATACCCTGCGTGTAGGAGCAGACTTTGGAGTCGTAAAGGGCGTCCCTTACCGCGTCGATAAGCTGTTGCTTATCCCCTTTATAAGAAGGGATAGGTCCCTTGATTTGCTTGCTCACTTCCACCCGTTCCTCCTTGATGCTCGACATTCCTCGCCCATCGAGGGCCGCGACGATGGTGGGGATCTGGATGCCCAAGTCCAGGGCGATCTGCGCTGTCCACTTGCCCGTGCCCTTCTGGCCCGCCTTGTCCAGGATCATGTCCACCAGGGGCTTGCCGGTTTCGTCGTCCTTGACCGTGAAGACCTTGGAGGTCAGTTCGATGAGGAAGGAATCCAGGATGCCCTTGTTCCAATCGGCGAACACCTGCGCCAGTTCGGCGGCCTTGAGGCCCAGCACCTTCCGTAGAATGTCGTAGGATTCGGCGATGAGCTGCATGTCGCCGTACTCGATGCCGTTGTGCACCATCTTCACGAAATGGCCGGCGCCGTCCGGGCCGCAATGGGTCACGCAGGGGCCGGATTCAGTCTTGGCCGCGATGGCCTCGAAGACGGGCCGGACGAATTCGTAGGCCTTGGGGCTTCCGCCCGGCATGATGGAGGGCCCGAACCGGGCCCCTTCCTCGCCGCCCGAGACGCCGGCGCCAAAGAAGTAAAAACCGTCCTTGGTCAGTTCCGCCTCCCGGCGCTGGGTGTCCTTGAACCACGAATTGCCGCCGTCGATGATGATGTCGCCCTTGGAAAGGAGGGGCTTCAACTGGCGGATAGCGTCGTCCACCGGATCGCCGGCCTTGACCATGAGCATGACGCGGCGGGGGGGCTTCAGGGCCTTCACGAAGTCCTGGAGGGTATGGGCGCCGATAAACTTCTTGCCGGCGTTCCTTTGCATGAAGGGGGTCACCCGGTCGCTCCTCAAGTTGCAGACCGCCACGGAAAAGCCGTGATCCTCCATGTTCATGGCCAGGTTCTCGCCCATCACCGCGATGCCCAGCACCCCGAAATCCGCCTGCTTGAGTTGTTCCGCCGTAACTGGCATGAATGCCTCCCTTGTGTGGTTGACCTTGGAAAGTGCCGTATTTTAACACGGCCACCGGCAAAAACTTACTAGCCACCGTTATAATATTAAGATGTGAAACCCTAAAAATTATCTGTAACTGCACCCTAACCCTCTCCCCCAAGGGGCGAGGGGAATAGGGGATTCGCTTTGTTTTTCTCCCTCTCCCTTAAGGGGCGAGGGCCGGGGTGAGGGTGACGTTGAATTTTTAGAAATGTCCAAAATCTCATAACCTTCATGGAAAAAGGTTAACTTGTCCCTCCTTTCCAAAACGCTCACCTTGCTTTACCTCGCCTTCCTGGGGGCATGGCTTTGGCTTTGGAGGGGCCGGCTTCCCCACCATATCGACGCTTCCCTCTACGCTTATCCCGACCACTGGGTCAACCGGGAGGCCTTCCGCCGGGGGTTCCTTCCCTTGTGGAATCCCTATATTGCCTGCGGCACGCCCCATGCCGCCAACTGGCAGTCCGCCTGTTTCTACCCGCCCTTTTGGCTTTTCCAATGGACCGGCCTGGGGAATTCGTTGATGGTTATGGCGGTGGCCCACTCGGCCCTGGCTTTCGCCGGATGCCGGCTTTGGCTCCGCCGCCAAAACATTGCGCCCTTCCTCTGCTCCTTGGGTGCCCTCTCCTTCGCGGGTTCCGCCCACTTGACGCTTTGCTGGAACAACCTTCCTTTTATCGCCACGGCCGCCTGGATTCCTTGGGTCTTCTGGGCCTTCGACCGCTGCCTGCAAAACCCCCTCCGGGGTAATTGGCTCCTGGCGGGAACCGCCCTCTCCCTCCAGGTTTTGGCCGGCTATCCCTTTTTCACTTTTTATACGGTGATTTTCCTTGGGGTTTGGTTTTACTTCCAAAAACCCCTCAGGGAAGCCCAAAGAGGTTTTTGGCTCACCCTGGCCGGGGTGGCTGCGGCCACCTGCCTTCAATGGCTCCCTTTCCTGGAACTGCTCACCTATGCCAAACCCGGCGCCTGGACCGGCTATCCCTATTTCAACCGGCCGCTGGATGACCTGACCCTGCTCAAGCCCGACGTCCTGGGCACCCTGGGTTCCGCTTCCTACCAAGGCCCCTTCGCCAACGGCATCTTCAATTTGTATTTCGGCCTGGTTCCCTTGGCAGTCCTGCTGGTCCATATTCCGTTGATCCCCCGCATGAAAAAGCCCTTTTGGATCCTCGCGGCCCTGGCCTGGCTGCTGTGGATGGCGGGCCCCCATTTCCCCCTCTGGCGCTTTTTTCCCCTCGGTCTCCTTCAATGGCTGGAGCCCTCCAAGGCCGTGGGGCTTTTCCTTTTTTGCGCCGTGACCGCGGTGGCTTTCTCCCTGCGGTCCTATTTAAGGGAAAAACCGGCGTCCCTGGCCAAGAGGGTGGCGATCCTTTTGCTCTCCCTCGTTTGGGTTTTGGATTTGTTCCGCCTTCCCTCCCTGCTGCTGCATCCCATTGAAGACCCCTACCGGCAGACAGGCGTCGGGGAAAAAGCGGACAAGATCCGGGCGGTAGCCGGGGATCGCCGCTTGCTGAGCCTGCGAACCTCCGGTGAAATGGATTTCACCGGCGCCTCCCCCGATGCCCTGGGCCACAACGCCCTCCTTTCCGTGGATAGTTTCCTGGCCAATTCCAACGCCGTCTGGGGGCTCCGGTCCGCGGACCGTTACCTTTACCTGCAGGTGGACGGTTCGCAAAACCTGGTCCGCTACTACAACCGGGGGTTTCCCTTTACTGGGGATCTCTTGGCCGTGGCGGGGGTGGGTTTGCTGATGTTGCCCCAAGCGCTGCCGCCTCCCTATCATTCGGCGGGAAAAATGGGCGACCAATTCTTAATGGCGCGGAAGGATGCTTCCCCCGAACTGTGGGTGGTTCCTGGAGCCGTGGGACGGCCTTCCCGGGCCGCGATCCTTCAGGAACTTTCCGGCCCCCACAGCGGATGGAGGCAAAAGGCCTACCTGGAGGATACCGGCCGGGAATGGGTCCAATTGGCGCCGGTGGGGCGGGGCCTCGCCTATACCCCGGTCCGTGACGGGGAACGGCCTTGCGGATCCCGTGCTTCCCTGAACGCGGCCTGTCCCAAACCCTCTTTCGCGGTTTTCAACGAAACCTACGCCCCCGGCTGGCACGCCTGGGTGGACGGAAAACCCGCGCCCATCCTGAGGGCTTACGGCCTTTTTATGGCCGTGGCCGTGGAGGCGGGTTCCCACCAGGTGGATTTCCGCTACGAGCCCGCGACCTTCCGGTTGGGGCTGTTTGTTTCCTTGCTGGCCTTGGCCGTATTTTCGATGGGGCTGTTAAAGGTTATTCCGGTTTTCCGGCGCGACGACGGGAGGATGGGGAAACCATGAGGAAACAGTTATTACTGGGACTGGTCCTTTTCCTCTTAACGGGCTTTTCCCAAGGACAAGATTCCTACAAAACCGAATACGTGCGGGGCCACCGCTGCCTGGTGGTGGAGCCCCCGGACCTTTCCCCCGGCGCGCCGGTGATCCTCCTCCTGCATGGTTACGGGACCAACGGGGATGAAATGCTGGCGGTGAGCGCGGAATTCCAGCTTCCCCCTTGTATTCTCGTCCTTCCGGATGGCCCCCTTCCGGCCGGCCCTTCCTCCTTCACCCACGCCTGGTACGACCGCATTACCCACAGCCGCAGGGACATCGAAAACAGCCGGGCCTATCTTTTCGCCGTCATGGATTATTTCTCCAAGGACTACCCGGCTTCCTCCGACGCCGACAGCGATGTTCCCCTCCCAACCCCCGTGCCGGCGAGCCCCGGCAAAGGGGGAAGGCCCGTGGTCATCATGGGGTTTTCCCAGGGCGCGGTGATGGCCCTGGAGGCGGGGGTGAATTACAGGGGGAATATCGCGGCGGTCGTTTGCATGAATGGTTATATGGGGGAACCGGCCAAGACACTGGCCCACCCGGCGGCTCCCCGGAATACGCCGATCCTCGTGGTGCACGGGACCCTGGACCCGATCGTGCAGGAGGAAATGGTCCAGGCCACCCTGGCGGCCTTGAGGAAAGCGGGTTACCGCCCCATTTCGAGGGGGTTCCCGATAGGGCACAAAATGACGGCGGCCACCCTCCAGGCGGTCTCGGATTTCCTCGGGGAGGTTTTTTACAACCCGCGGGGGAATGGAAACCTTCGCTAGGGGTCCGTCAAACCTTCCTGGCTCAAAATTTCTTTTAAGCTCTCCGCCAGATTCTTCCCATGACCGGCCGCCCAAAAATCAACAAGTTGGACCTGGCTGCCCAAGGCATTTTCCATGGCCATCGCGGTAACGACGAGATGCTGCCGAAGAAATTCCTCCACCAGGGCTTGCGATTCCCCTCGGGGGACGCTGAATTCACCCAGGACCGCCGTTTCTTTCCCGTCGGTTTGAAAAACGATGCTCGCCTCCCGGCCATTTCCGCTCCAGTCATATCGGAGGGTCGGTCCCTTTGCTTCCCCGTCGCCCAAAAGATCCTGTAGGTCCTGCCAGGCGTCTTGGCTGGTGGAAGGAGTGGGGGATACTGTCGGGAAAGGCGCTGGCTTGGGGGAAGGATCCGACATGGGGGTGCCGGTTGCGGCAAGGACCGCTTGGGCCGCCCAGGCCAGGTTGGACGGGGTTCCTTCCCCTTCCAGGCGCAGGCATTTAAGGGCCGGGGACTCGTCCAGGAAAGGGCTGTATAAGACTGATATTTCAAGTCCGTTCCGGGCGGCTTGGGCCATGGCCCGGGGGACTTCCGAATCCAAGAGGTAAACCTGGCCCGTCATCCGGGTTTTCTTGCGGCCGGAGAGTAATCCTTCCGGCGGGCGTTGGAAGACAAACCGGCTTACCAAAACATTGGCCGAGTCCAAGGGAAAACCCTCGACCAGCACGTTCAAATCCGTCCGGGGAAAGAGGACTTGAAACCCTTGGGCCGTCTCCACACCCGGCCTTCCCAGGATTTTTTCAACGCTGGTCCATCTTAAATCCGCCTGCGGCCTGCCTGGCGTAGCTTGAGCGAAGCCAGGTGAGCCATTCGATGAACTCGTGGCTTCATTATTTGGCCCTGAGCTGCCCTGTCGTGAGCTTGTCGAACCCGTCGAATGGGTCAAAGGGCCTGCCTGCCCTGAGCTTGTCGAAGGGGTCGAACCCGCCCCCAAGCAGGCGACGGGTAAAAGCAAGAGAAACACAAGCTGCTTGTTCATGGTCACCCCTGTTAACCACCGGTAAAATTCCAACGGGCCTACACTATTCCTTTTTCTTCCCCCTGCGCCACTTTTTTCTTTCCTCGTCCAACATCCCCGGCTTATGATTTCCCAGCGATTCCACAAAAAAATTGAACCACCCAGGGCTGGACCTTTTATGGAAATGAAAAACCTCCTCGGCGGCGGGCCCTTGCCCTTCAAGAAAGTGTGGGGCAACGCGACCGCCCTCCTGTCCCGCTACCAAAAAGCCTGGTGGATTGATGTGATCCTGCTCTTGGGCTTGGTCGGGCTTATCTTTGGTATGGCCAATGTGGCCCGGGAATGGACGGGGGTCCACCGCCCCAAGATCGACATCGACCTTTCCCTTTGGGCGCTCCCCAAGTACACCTTTTTTTCCCTTTGCCGGGGGCTGCTGGCCTACCTGATCTCCCTGGTTTTCACCCTGGTCTACGCCTATTGGGCCGCCAAGGACCCGGTCGCGGAAAAAGTGCTCATCCCCCTTTTGGACATCCTCCAGAGCATTCCGGTGCTGACCTTCATGCCGCCCCTGGTGCTGGCCCTGGTCTATTTTTTCCCCACCAGCAACGTGGGGCTGGAGCTGGCCGCGGTCATTATGATGTTCACCGGCCAGGTTTGGAACATGACCTTCAGCCTCTACCAGTCCCTGCGCACGGTCCCCCACCACCTGGAGGAGGCGGCCACGGTCTACCGTTTCAACTGGTTCCAAAAAGCCACGAAGCTGGAGCTTCCCTTCGCCGCCATCGGGCTGGTATGGAACAGCATGATGAGCATGGCGGGCGGATGGTTTTTCTTGACGGTCAACGAGGCCTTCCAGTTGGGGGACAAGGACTTCCGCCTGCCCGGATTGGGGTCCTACATGAGCGTGGCGGTGGCCAACGGGGATTGGAAGGCACAGGTGGGGGCGGTCGTGGCCATGACGCTCATGATCGTCGCCTTGGACCAATTCCTGTGGCGGCCCCTGGTGGTTTGGGCGCAGAAGTTCCGCGTGGAGGAGGGCAGCGCCGAGGATTTCATGCATTCCTGGTTTTTGGATTTCCTGCGCCGCTCCCAAATATTCCAACTTTTGGAGAAGCTTTTCCACCGCAAACCCGCCGTGGCGGCCCCCGCCGCGCCTGCGCCAGCCGCCCCCCGGCCGCTGGGCACCCTTGGCTTTAGGCTGGCCCGGGGGTTGTCCTTGGTTTTTTTCCTGGCGCTGGTGGCGGGGCTCCTTTACGGCGCCTGGAAGCTTTTGGAGCTCTTCCGCCAGGTGGACCTGCCCCATTTGGGCCTGATCCTGGGGGAGGCTGCGGCCACCCTGGGACGGGTCCTCGCCGCCGTGGCCGTGTCGGCGCTTTGGACCATCCCGGTGGGCCTCTGGATCGGGCTTTCCCCCCGCCTTTCGCGCATCGCCCAGCCCATCGTCCAGATCGTGGCCTCCTTCCCCGCCCCCATGCTTTTCCCTATTGTATTGATGGTGATGAAAGCCACGGGAGTGGCCCTCGCCTGGGGCAGCATCTTCCTGATGATCCTTGGCACCCAGTGGTATATCCTGTTTAACGTCGTGGCGGGCGCCATGGCCATCCCCTCGGACCTGCGGGAATCGGCGAAAATGTTCCACATCACGGGGTGGAGGCTCTTCCGGAAGGTGCTGCTTCCAGGCATCTTCCCCTTCCTGGTCACGGGCATGATCACGGCCGCGGGCAACGCCTGGAATACCAGCATCGTTTCCGAATACGTGACCGACAAGGGCGGCCAGGTTTTGATGACCTTCGGCCTGGGGGCCCAGATCACGGACGCCACCAACAAGGCCGATTATCCCATGCTGGTGGCCAGCACGGTGGTCATGGCCTTCTTGGTCGTGAGTTTCAACCGGTTGTTCTGGAAGCGGCTTTACCGGCTGGCCGAGGAAAAGTACGCTTTGGGAAAGTAAGGGGGTTTTATGGCGCTCGATATTAAGGAAGTAAAGGACCCGGCCCCAACGGTGCCAGCCGCCCCGGCGGCGGGAACCCTGAAGCTTTGCGAAGCCAGGGATGTCAGCCATTTCTTCACCCCTCCCAACGGCAAGACCGTTCAGGCTTTGGACAACATCAACCTGACCATCCAACCCCGGGAAGTGGTGACGCTATTGGGACCCTCGGGTTGCGGCAAATCCACGCTGCTTCGCATCATGGCGGGGCTCATCCAGCCCACGAAGGGCCAGGTCTTCTACCATGACCAACCCTTGAAAGGCTTGAATACCGGCGTCTCCATCGTCTTCCAGAGTTTCGCGCTCTTCCCCTGGATGACCGTGACCGAAAACATCCAGACCGCCCTCCAAGCCTACGGCGTCCCGCCCGCCGAGATCGAGGAAAAGGTCCAAAAGTCCATCCAGATGGTGGGCCTGGCGGGCTTCGAGGAAACCTACCCCCGGGAGCTTTCCGGCGGAATGCAGCAGCGCGTGGGCATCGCCCGGGCCTTGTCCGTGGACCCGGAGATCCTTTTCATGGACGAGCCTTTCTGCCACGTGGACGCCCTTACGGCGGAGTCGCTGCGCGCCGAGGTCATTGATATCTGGGCCGCCCACGACAAGAACCCCTCCTCCATCCTCATGGTCAGCCACGACATCGCGGAGGTGGTGTACATGTCCGACCGCATCATCGTCTTGGGCGCCAATCCCGGCCACGTGGTGAAAATCGTGGAAAACAAGCTGCCCCGCCCCCGGGACTACCGCTCCCCCGACTTCACCAAGCTGGTGGAGCTGCTGCATGAAATCATCACCGGCCATGAGATTCCCGACGTGCCCGAGCCCCAACTGGCGCCCAACGAGCTTCCTTCCGCCGAAGCCCTGCCCGAGGCCTTGCCCAGCGAGATCGTGGGTATTCTGGAATACCTGGACGCCCGGGAGGGAAAAGAGGACGTCTTTCGGATCGCGGCGGAAACCGACCGGGAATTCGGCGCCGTCATTCAGGTGGTCAAGGCGGCCGAACTGTTGGACTTCGTGGACACGCCCAAGCGCATGGTGGTGCTGACGCCCGAGGGCCAGCGCTTCGTCAAGGCCACGTCCCAGGAGCGGCAGAACATCTGGCGCGAGCAGCTTTTGAAACTGCGGCTTTTCAAGCAGGTTTACGAAATGATGCTCAAACACCCGAGGAAGAAGCTGGACACCGATTTGGCCCAGGAAATCATCATCTTCAACCTGCCTTCGGAGAATTACGGGAAGATTTTCGAGACTTTCACCCAATGGGCCCAGTTCGGGAACCTCTTCGCCTACGATGAGGAAACCCAGAAGCTTTTCTTCCCCCGCAAGCGGGCCTATAAACCACGGCCCAAAACCAACGGAAAAACCGAGGGCCCGGGGGATAGCGCGGGTTCTGCGGCACTCGGAGAGCCTTCGGTCCCGCCGGCTACTTCCCCGGAGTCCAGCGCCCCCACTCCTCCGGAACAATCCGTTGCCGCCCCTCCCAAGCCGGATGAACCGTCTAAAAACTAGTCGGTGGCCGACGGTTGGCGGCAAAGATTTTGGATCGGCCGGAGGCTGTCAACGGTGACTTGTCGTTTGTGGTAGAGTAGCCGCGCTTCTTCAGCCTTCAGCAAAACTAATAAGAATTTCCGTGAACCGAATCACTGAAATTCATAATTCCGGATAAAGCGAGGTCCCATGGATTCCCTGCACGGTTTGATCGACCACATCCTTCACCTGAACAAATACCTTCCCGATTTGGTCCAACAATACGGGGTGGAAATTTACGGCATCCTGTTCCTGGTCATCTTTTGCGAGACGGGCCTGGTCATCACCCCCGTCCTTCCCGGCGATTCCCTGCTTTTCACCGTGGGCGCCCTCTGCGCCACCGCTCAATTGAACGTGGTTTTTTCCTGGTGCCTCCTGACCGCGGCGGCCTTGATGGGGGACCACAGCAATTATTGGATCGGCCGACTTTTCGGGGAGAACGTTTTTGGGAAGTTCATGAACAAGAAGTACCTGGAGAAGACCCATGAGATTTACGAGAAGCACGGGGTGCAGACCCTGGTGCTCTTCCAGTTCGCCCCCATTTTCCGCACCTTCGCCCCCTTCGTGGCGGGGGTGGGGGAGATGACCTACGCCAAATTCGCCCGCTTTAACCTCATCGGGGTTCTGTCTTGGACCCTTCTGTGCATTGGATCGGGATATTTCTTCGGGAACCTGCCCTGGGTGAACCAGCATTTCGAGGTGGTGATCCTGGGGATCGTCTTCGTGTCGCTCATTCCCAGCTTCGTGCACATCGCCAAGGCCCTGATGGGCGGCTCCCCAAAGGCAACCCCCAAAAAAGTTAGGAATCAGGAGTGATGAGTTAGGAGTTTTAAAGCCTCAACTCCTCACTTAGAACTTCTAACAAAACCACCAAATTCTTACCACAAGGTTCACAAAGGACACAAAGTAAGGCCTGAAATCGGGATAAAATCAAAAGA
The DNA here is from genome assembly GCA_030041545.1 of candidate division FCPU426 bacterium. Lineage (GTDB taxonomy): Bacteria > Oederibacteriota > Muellerivitia > Muellerivitales > Muellerivitaceae > JAJPJW01. The sequence continues at coordinate 51,005 of JASHNQ010000090.1, forward strand.
TTTAACTTCGTGTACTTTGTGTCCTTCGTGGTGAGAGGGTTTTGTTAGGTAGTATGCAGGCCGTTCCTCCGCCGGGGTAAAGTAAGCCCCGGCGTGAGTAGCCCACTCACAGGAGGAACGGTATGGAAAAGCGTAGCACGAAAAACAGGAAGGTTGGAATTGGAAAGAAAGACCTTGTGTACGTTGGTTTGGACGTCCACAAGCGCAGTATTTACGCGGCGGTGAGGGTAAA
>JASHNQ010000091.1 GCA_030041545.1 candidate division FCPU426 bacterium
AGTTCCACGCCCTGCTTGAGGGCCAGGAAGCCCTTGTCCTGGTCGTCCCCGGGAATGGAGCCGATGGCCCTTTCCAGGTTGTCCACCACCACGAGGAACTCCTTCAGGAGCGAGGCCTGCGAGAATTTAAGGAATTCCTCCTTCTCCTTCAAGGCCCGCTTCTTATAGTTATCGAAGTCCGCGGCGACCCAGACCAGCTGTTCCTTCACCTCGTCGTGTTTTTTCTTCCACTCCTCGATTTGGGCCAGGGCGTCCGCCGACAGGGTGGGTTCGGGCGGGATCTCGGCCGCGTTGCCCGCGTCGTCGTAACGGTCGGGTTGGCTGGAAAGGATCTCGATTTCGGGTTCTTGGTTGGATTTCGGGTCGCTCAAGTTCAAGCTCCTCTTTGGGATAGGGTGTTTTCCAGGCTCTCGGCCATGTAACGCACAACGCCCGCCACGCGGTCGTAGGCCATCCGCGTGGGGCCCAGTACGCCCAGGGCCCCCACCACCTGTCCCTGGTAATAATAAGGAATGTGGACGAAGGAAAAGGCCCTTAGGGTGGGTTGGGACCATTCATGCCCTATTTCCACCGCCAGGCCCGGCTTGGCCCATTGCCGTCCCAACACATGGGCCAGGGGCCGTTTTTGTTCCACCAGGCGTAGAACCTGCTCCATCATTTGGTAGTTGTGGAATTCGGGCTGCTCGGCCAGGCTGGACACGCCTTCCACGTGAATTTCGTCGCCGTCGAACTGGAGGGCGCTGTCGATGAGTTTCAAAGCCGTCTCCAGGATGGTGAGCCTGGCTCTCTTGACCGACTCCACTTCCTTCAGCAGCCCCTCGCGGATCTGGGCCAGGGTGGCGCCGGCAAAACGGGAATTCAACAGCCGCGTGATCCGGTCCACCTCCCTCAGGTCCACCGGCGTTTCCAGCCGCACCCATTCCTCCTTGACCAGCCCTTCCCCCAATGACAGGACCACCAGGATGCGGTGGGAATCCACGGCGATGATCTTAAAATGGTCCAGGGAGATTTCCTGGGGCACGTGGAAGACCGCCAGCCCGGCGAGGCGGGTCATGGCCGAGAGGATCTTGGCCGTGTGCCTCATCAGCACTTCCACTTCGTCCTTGGCCCGCTGGTATTCCTGCTCGACCTGTTGTTTTTCCTTGAGGTTCAGGGTCCGGGCCCTCATTAAGCGGTCCACGTAAAAGCGGTAGCCCTGGTCGAGCGGCACCCGTCCCGCCGAGGTATGGGGGTGGGTGAGGAATCCCTTTTTTTCCAGGTCCATCAATACGTTTCGGATGGTGGCTGAGGAAAGATCCATGCCCTCGGAGATCATCTGGGAGCCCACGGGCCTGGCCGTGGCCACGTAATGGCGGATGACCGAGGACAGGACGTTTTCTTCGCGTTCGTGCAGGGGGTCGAAAACCAAGGTTTGTCGCTCCGAGTAACGGGTTTAGGGCTTCTTATAATAAGGAGGGGGAAGGCAATGTCAACGCCGGGGAGGCCTTAAGCAGGGGGTGAAAAGGCATTTTCAGCACCCTGTTAAGCGTCCAAAACTTCCAAAATTCCGTTTAAAACGAAATATCCCTTGGAAGTAACCCGGTACCGGCCTCCATTTAAGGATAAGAACCCTTCCTGGAGCAGCCGGTTGAATCGGGCCCGGGTACGGCCGGCGGTTTGGATAAACCGGTCGGCTTCGGCCTTTTCCACCCCGTCTTGGGTGCGCAGGCCCAGCATCAACTTTTCCCAGGCGCGGGTGTCCTCCGTCAGGTATTCCTCCGCAAGCACATCCTGGCGGGCGTTCACTTGCCGGATATATTCCATTAAATCGTCCCCATGACTGTGCCGGACGCTTCCCACGGTGCCCACCGCCGAAACCCCAAAACCCCAGTAGTCCTCCCCCCGCCACACGTTCCAATTGTGCCGGCAGGCCTTGCCCTCGCGGGCGAAATTGGAGACTTCGTACTGTGGGAACCCTCGCCGGGCCAGGAAACCCTGGGCCCAGGCGTATTCGTCCGCGATCAAATCCTCGGAAGGAAGGGCCAGGCCCTCAGCCACCTGCCGGGCCAGCGGCGTTCCCTCCTCCACTTGCAGGGCATAAAGCGAAAGATGTTCGGGGCTCAAGCCCACGGCCTTCTCAAGGGATTCCCGGAACATCTCCAAGGTCTGCCCCGGCAGGCCGAACATAAGGTCGAGGTTGAGGTTGTCCAAACCGGCCTTCCGGGCGTCGTGGAAAGCCTTTTCCACGCGCTCCCATTCATGGCCGCGGCCCAGTCGTCTTAATATTTCCTTTTGGGCCGCCTGGGCGCCGAAGCTGAGGCGGTTGATGCCCAGGGAGCGGTAAGCGCGCAGTCTTTCACCCTCCACGGTTTCAGGATTGGCCTCCATGGAAATCTCAACGTCTTCAGCAAAGCCCGCCTTCTTTTGGAGCGTTCCAAGGACTTGTCCCAGCCTCTCCGGCGCCAGGAGGGAAGGCGTTCCGCCGCCGAAGTAAACGGTTTGGAGGGGCCCCCTCAAGGAGGAATCCCGGATTTCAACGCAAAGCGCGTCCACATAGGCGGCCATTTGGGATTCCCGCCCCGCGAAGGACGTGAAATCGCAATAGCTGCAGATGGAGGCGCAGAAGGGGATGTGGAGGTAGGCGTTCATACCGCAAGCCCCGCGGAATTTTCAATTCTTAATTTTAAGTTTTTAATTAAAAAAATCACTTCTCACCACAATTCAAAATTCAAAATTTAGAATTCATAATTGCTTTCTAACGGATCACCTTGAACATGCGCTGCTGGAGCGCCTGCACGTTGTCCCTGAAATTCGGGACCCCCATGGCCCCGATGATGCCCGCCGCCAGGACGCAGCACACCACGATGGTCCAAAGGTGGTTTTTCAAAAGCTCGGCCTTGGCCTGGGAATCCGCCGCTTCCGCCGGGCTGGCGGAGCGCTGGGTGGCCAGGGCCCAAACCAAGGCCGCCAGCGTGAAGGCGGCCACGGCCAGGGCCGCCAGGGCCGCGAACCCGGCGTAGCCCACGCTGTGCCAATAGATGAACCAGGCCCGGCCCTTGATGAGTTTCTCGTCCAGCTGCCCCCAATAGCGCGAGTCATAGCTGTTGTCCCGGTTGTCCCCCATCATGAAGTAATGGCCGGGCTCGACCGTGACGGGCCCGAAATTGACCTTCACCGAGTCCACGCCGTCCTCGGAAATCGCCGTCATGGGGGTCATCACGTGTTTCACGTAGGGCTCCACCTGCAGCTGCCCGTTCACGTAAAGCTGGCTGTCCTTCAATTCCACCACGTCGCCCGGGATGCCGATGCAGCGTTTGATGAAGTCCTTGGAGCGGTCCTCGGGGAACACGAAGACCACCACGTCCCTGCGCTGGGGCTTTTGGAACTCGAGGAACCGAGGCGTCTGGTTGAGGAAGGAATAGCCGTACTCGTATTTCTTCACCAGGATGTAGTCCCCCACCTGCAGGGTGTCCTCCATGGAGCCCGAGGGGATGGTGAAGGGCTGGACCCAGACGGCCTTGAGGGACAGGGCCACGGCCATGGCGATCCAGAAGGAATCCAGGGTTTCCATCATGCCCGCGACGAAGGGGTTGGCGCGGAGCCTGGGCACCCCCCGGAGGACGGCCTCCACCACCGTGAGCACCCCGAAAAGCACCCAAAGGATCGAATTCAAGTTTTCAATAATGTTCATTCGTTTCTCCCAAAACCAGTTTGAACCACAGGGTACACGGAGGACACAGAGTAAGGCTAAATTAAATTACAAATCTTTCTCTGTGTACTCTGTGACCTCTGTGGTAAAAACACCTTACTCTTCGACTTTCAACACCGCCATGAAGGCCTCCTGCGGTATTTCGACGCTGCCGATGGCCTTCATGCGCTTCTTCCCTTCCTTTTGTTTCTCCAAAAGCTTCCGCTTGCGCGTGATGTCGCCCCCGTAGCACTTGGCCAGGACGTCCTTGCGGCGCGCCCGCACCGTTTCCCGGGCGATGATCTTGCCGCCGATGGCGGCCTGGATGGGCACCTCGAAGAGCTGCTGGGGGATGATCTCCTTGAGCTTCTCCGCGATCAGGCGGCCCCGGACCTCGGCCTTGTCCCTATGCACCATGAAGGAAAGCGCGTCCACCGGCTCCCCGTTCAAGAGGATGTCCACCTTCACCACCTCGCCCGCCTTGTATCCGATGGGCTCGTAGTCCAGGGAGGCGTAACCCTTGGTGAGGCTCTTCAGGCGGTCGAAGAAGTCCATGACCACCTCGGCCAAGGGGAGCTCGTAGGTGACCAGGGCGCGCTGGGTGTCCAGGAAATGGGTGTTTTTATGCATCCCCCGGCGCTCCTGGCAGAGCGTCATGACCGCGCCGATGTAGTCGGCGGGCACGATGATCTTGGCGTCGATGTAAGGCTCCTCAATCTCCTCCACCTCCGAAAGGTTGGGCAATTTGGAGGGATTGTCGATGGTGAGGGTCTCACCGTTCGTCTTTTTGACCTTGTAAACGACGCTGGGGGCGGTGGCGATGAGGTTCAGGTTGTACTCCCGCTCCAGCCTTTCCTGCACGATTTCCATGTGAAGCAACCCCAGGAAGCCGCAGCGGAACCCGAAGGACAGGGCCACCGAGGTTTCGGGCTCGTAGGACAGGGCCGCGTCGGAAAGTTTCAGCTTGGCCAGGGCCTCCTTCAGGTCGTCGTAGTCCTCCGAGGCGACCGGGTAAAGGCCGCAGAAGACCATGGGCAGCACGTCCTTGAAGCCCGGTAGCGGCGAGGGTGTGGGGCGGCCTTCCTCCGTGACCGTGTCGCCCACCTTGGCGTCGCGCACTTCCTTGATGTTGGCGGCCACGTAGCCCACCTCGCCCGCCGAGAGGCTTCCGGTCTTCTCCATCTTGGGCTTGAACACGCCCACTTCCTCCACCTCGAAGACCTTGGCCGTGGACATGAGCTTCATCCGGGTGCCTTTGGCGATGGCGCCGTTCATAAGCCGCACGAACACGATCACGCCCCGGTAGATGTCGTACATGGAATCGAAAATCAGGGCCTTCAGGGGTTCGCAACTTTCGCCCTGGGGGGGCGGGATGCGCTTCACCACCGCCTCCAGGATGTCCTGGATGCCGAGGCCCTCCTTGGCCGAGGCCAGGATGGCCTCCTCGCCCGGCAGGGCCAGGGATTCCTCCATTTGTTTCTTGCAGCGCTCCGGGTCGGCCGCGGGCAGGTCGATCTTGTTGATGACGGGCACGATGGAGAGCTTCTGGTCGAAGGCCAGGTAGGCGTTGGCGAGCGTTTGGGCCTCCACGCCTTGGGAGGCGTCGATCAAAAGCAGCGCCCCCTCGCAGGCCTTGAGGCTGCGGGAGACTTCATAGTTGAAGTCCACGTGGCCGGGCGTGTCGATGAGGTTCATCTCGTACCTTTGGCCGTCCTGGGCCTGGTAGAAGAACCGGACCGCCTTGGCCTTGATGGTGATGCCCCTCTCGCGCTCCAGGTCCATCTGGTCCATCAGCTGGTCGCGCATCTCGCGCGGCGGGATGGCGCCCGTGAATTCCAGCAGGCGGTCCGCCAGGGTGCTCTTGCCGTGGTCGATGTGGGCGATGATGCAGAAATTGCGGATGTGGGAAAGCGACAACTTTCAACTCCCGACTTTTTTGGAGCCGTAGTATAGGGCAGGCATCGGGTAAAAAGAAGGACGGAAAAACACGCGGCGGGCCTTGGGATGGCCCGCGGGGAACCCGAACGGGCGTTTCGCCTTATTCCTCTTTTGTGCTTTCGGCTTGCCAAAAAAACCGAAGGATACGTATAATTAAAAGTTGGAATACGTATTATTTTGAGGGAGAAAAGTTTTGCGCACCACCAAATTAACCCTTAGCGCGGACAAAACATTGATTGAAGAAGCCAAAAAACTGGCCCAACGGGAGGGGACTTCGCTTTCCTCCATGTTTTCCCGTTTCCTTCGTTCGGCGCTTAAGGACCGGCGGAAGGAACAATTGCCGGGTCCCCTGACCCGTAAAGCCACCGGTTTGGCGAAACTTCCTTCCGGGAAAAGCGACCGCCGGCTTTTGGAGGAATCCCTATCCCACAAGCACGGATGGTAAGAGGTGAGGGTTTTCGTTGACACCAATGTTCTTTTGGATGTCTTGGCGGAGCGAAAAGATTTTTATCCCGAAGCCATGAAAATCTGGACCTTAGCCGAATCCGGTCGCCTCCAGGCCTTTGTGTCGGCCATCAGTTTCAACAATTGCTATTATATCATCCGGCGTTTCTCCGGGCGCAGAAGCGCCGAAAAAGCGGTCTTACTATTGCGGGACATCTTCACGCCGGTCGATCTCACTTCGAAAATCCTGAACCAGGCGGTCGACGCGGGTTTCTCCGATTTCGAGGATGCCGTCCAGTTCCACTCCGCCGTATCCGCCCAAGCCCAATGCGTCATCACCTGCAATCCCGATCATTTTCCGCGGGTCCCCTTGTCCATCCTAACCCCGGCGGAATTTTTATCGGCCTATCCTTTCGACTAAACCGGGAGACACATAGGGGTCAGGCCTATAGTATATACTTAAAGACCTCCCGGGCGAACGCCTTATCCTCCGTCAGCCGTCTCTTGGCACTCAACCAAAGGTGGCTGACCGCTCCCAAACTGACCCCCATCCTTCTGGCGATTTCCTTCAGGCTCAATCCCGATTCTTTCTTCAGCAAGTAGACCGCCATCTCCTTGGCTTCCCGCCGCCGGGCCCTCGCCACCAACACTTCTTCCGGCTTGATCCCATGGTTTTTTGCCACTTTTCGAAGTATCTGCTCCGGGTCTTGTTTCACGACATGGACTTGGTATTTTGGCACATCCAGGTTTTGGTGCTTCTTTCCTATTTCATGGACTTGCTTCAAAAATTTTTCGCTTCCCAAATAAACCCTCGAATACAAGTTATCCCACGGGGTTACCTTGTTTCCCATCCCCTCTTCCACAAATCGCCTATAGGCCTCCTGGGCTTTCTTGCGCTCTTTGGCGAATTGTCCCAAAACCCAATCCACTTCCAGCCAGGGTTCCTGTTTCTCCTGCCCTGCTGTTGCCCGATAGCTGCTCCATTTCCAATCTCTTGGGCGTTTCACCATATGGGCCCTGACCGGGTTTAAGACCACATAACGGCAAAGTTCCTTTAGGTGAGCGTCCTTTTCCACTACCAAAGCCTTATACCGGCCCTGGAAAAGATGCCCCACCCGATGGTATTTTCGATTGAACCGCTGGGTATAAATACTGTTTAAATGTTTCATGGCCGCCGGCAGGTTGGCTAACGGAGTTTCCAACAACAAATGATAATGATTGTCCATCAAAACCCAGGCATGGCACACCACCCGGTTTTCTTCGATCATTTCCCCCAATAAACGCGCAAACATCCATCGATCGGCGTCGTCCATCACGATCTTCCGCCGCTCATTTCCGCGGGAGGTCACATGGTAGACCGCTCCTTCATAATGGATCCTTTTGGGGCGGGGCATAGGTCCATCATACCCAATCCAGGCCCCTTGTAAAGTATATTCTAATGGCCTGACCCCTAAAACTCGGACCACCTTTGAGAAGGGAGGTTTTCAGGGCAAAAACTGGAAAGCATCCACGTAATAATCCGCCACGAAAACGTGCCCAGGATTCGTGTCGTTGCCGTCGGATTTGAACGTCAATACCATCATTTGCTCTTCCTCCGGCGTACAGTTGGATAAGGTGCAAGTTTGGCACGCGGCAGGACCACAAGTATTAAGGTCAACTCCCCACCCTTCCCGGCTCATCTGGTTCCAGGTGTAACTATAGGTTTGCCACCCCTGGCCTTGCTTGCCCTCAAAGGGGATTCCAATGTAGTCATTCGACCCCGAGATCCAAAAATCGTTGCCGCACAGGCTGGCGGGGGCGCAGTTGCCTCCGGGTAAGGCATTGACCGTGGACGCGGTCCCGACCCCGAAAAGCCTCTGGGCGCAGGTATCGTCGCCCATGATGTTCAATTCGAATTGGATGCCGCTGAAGTTACACCCCGTCGCGGTCGCGTTGATATAGGGGCTTGAGGGGCTGCTCAGGAGGATATCCAGGATGAGGGCCGGATAGGCGCTGGAATCAGTGACCGAGCCGCTGAAGTGGAAGGCGTAGTCGCTGGGGTAGGCTGCCGAGATAGCAGGGTTGGCCACGAGCTGGAAGATGGAAACCGAGCTGGCCCCATAGGAGCCGTTCAAGAGTTCACCGCCTTGGGACTCGCAAAGGGATGGGTTGACGTTCTCGCCGTTGGAAAAGTTGTCGATGACGTCCGTGGGCATGGGTGTCGCAACAACTTGGGCCACGGAGGGAACTTTCCCCGTGCAGCCCTGCGTCAGCCATCCGATGTTGACGATCAGGCCCACCCCTAAGGCCAGGAAAACAATCGTTTTTTTCATGTCTTCACTCCTTGTCTGCAACCCAAGACTCTTCAAGCCCTCGGGAAAAACCCGGGTTCCGGGGAAATCCCGGTGACGCCGTGTTTCCCGGGAGGCCTTGGAACCTTTCATCGTTTTTTATAAATACAAGCCGCCCGGCGGCCTTGTTACCTTTCCTTCGGTGTGACTCAGTTTGAAATCGGGAAACCTAAAGGCACCCCTCACCCGACCCTCTCCCTTGAGGGGAGAGGGTCGGGTGAGGGGTGCAGTGGATTTTCCCATCAAACTGATGCGTTACCTTCCCTTCAATAAAAATATATATCATCCACGCCAAAATCAACGTTGACGGACTTGCCCCCGTTGGCGTCCCCTTCCTCAAACAGCAAGGCCATGACCTCCTCCAGGTTGACCCCCGTGAGGGTGGGCGGGGTGGGGATGAAACCGTAGCTGGTGGTCAGGTCCGCGAAGGTCGAGCTGAATTGGACCCAGCCGTTGGTGGTGCTGGTGAAAGTGTAGCCGAAATAGTTGTAACACCCGGTCGTGGCGGTGCAGGTGCCGCCCGAGCTGAGCTCGGCTTCCTGGGTGGTGGCCACGTAAAAATACCGGGCGGCGGCCGTGTCGTCCGGCTTGATGTTGTAGTAAAACTGGACGCCGGTGAAAAAGGACATGTTGTAGCCGCTGACTTGGCCCGCCGGCACGGAAAAATGGGGGGGGGTGACGTCCAAGATCCCCTGCAATTCGATCGAGGGATAGGTGCCATCGGCGGTGTCGTTGACGTAGCCCGCGACGAAGCAGGCGTTGTCCCCGGAGCCGTCGGGCCCGCCGCCGGCGATGGTCATGTTTCCAAATTCATACGTGACGCCGTGCTCGTTCGTTTGGGTGAAGTTGTTAACCACGCTCCACAAGCCGGGGGAAACGACGACGTTGCCGGGAGCCCCGATCTCGTAAAGGTGGGAATTGGTTTGGTTCGTGGGATCGGGCGTGGGGTTGAGGTTGCCCTTGAAATTGGCCACTAGGCCGTAGTCGGGGCTGGTGCCAGGGGCCGGGTAGGCGCTGGTGGGCGCCGTCTTACCCTGGCACCCCAGCCAAACCAGGGACACCGCCGGCAACAACAGCATCACTAGGAAGCTCATAACAACCCTCGGTCGACGGTTGGCGGCCGGCGGCAAAACCGCTTGCGTTGCGGCCTCACGCTTCCCCCGTGGACCGTGAACTGTAAGCTGCCGGCTGCTTTTTTTAAAATTCGATCTCATAGGTCAATCCGATGAATTGGTTGTGCAACGTTCCCGCCACCTGCCCCACCGTGGGAAGGTCGTTCCCCCAGGCCAGGTCGTAATCCAAATCCACGCTCGAGTTGCGGTCGAACCGGAAGGTCGTGGAGAGCATCCAGTCCTCTTCCGAGCCGTTCACCGTGAAGACCTGGTAGCTGCCCAGGTCCGTGTTGTCGAACTCGTAGCTGGCCTGGGCCATGGTGGTCCCGTCGATGCCTTCCTCCGACCCGTTGGCGCTGCGCACGCCGTAGGCCGCGGCCACCTGCCATTCCTTGAAAAGGCCCACCCGGATCCCCCCCAGGATATCCGAGGAGGTCAGGGTCCCCACCTGGCTGGTGGTCTGCTCGTACCGCACGTTGATCCCGGCCTCCAGGGGCGTGGTGAGCCCGATGTTGGGGCCGAGGTCGAAGGAGGGGCCGAAGTTCACGTAGGTGAACTTCCGCATGGGGGCTTCCCCGTCGGGCGCAGGGTCCAGGATCTGGAAGCCGGTGGCCGTGTCGTTCACCACAATATTAGCACTGATCTCCTGCACCAGGTAGGCGGCCCCCTTGATTTTAAGGGATTTCTGCTGGAGCGTTTCAACATCCACATCCAGGCCCACTCCCTCGCGGTTGGGCGTGGCCAGGCCGTAAGGGAAGGTGTTGTCCTCGGTGCGGTCATAGTAGCTGAAGATGCCGCTGGGCCGGGGCACGGAGGTGAGGAAAAACTGGGTCCGGTTGAGGGGCGCCTCGAAAAGCCCCCCCCCGGCCAGGGAAAGATAGCCCGTATTGGGCAGGAAGCTGGGGGTGAGCGAGTAGTTGTCCTGCCGGGTCTGGGCCAGGGGGGTGTAGAAGTTGGGGCCCACGTTCAGGTAATGCAGCGAGATCTTGGAATCCCCCATTTGGAGGAAGGGCTGGATATTGAGGGCGTAATCGCTGACGGTGGTGCCGCCGGGGTCCTGTTCGTTGTCCACGTAGGAGGAAAAAGCGCCCTCATATTCCAACCCCGCGTAGACGTCGTCCCCCAGCCCGACCCTCAAGGTGGGCCGGAAGCTGCTGATCAGGTACTGGTGGGCCCAGGTGGAGGGGTTGTAGGGCGCGTAGGCGGAACCCGGTTCCTCGCTGTCCAAGGGTTCCCAAATGTAGACCTCGTACTCCTCAAGGTCCAGCTGCCAGGAAGTGTCGTCCACGTACCATTTCTTGGATTTCAGGTCGGCCTGCCCCGCGAAAATCCATCCGCTGAAGTCGTCCGGGTCGATGTACCATTTTTCGGCCTCGCTGAAGGAGTTGTTGATCATATTGGCGAAGCCCGAAACCTGGAAGGACTGCAGCAGGTCCGAGTCCGGCCAGCCCAGGGCCGTGCCGATTTCCAGGCCCCGGAAGGGCCAGGCCGGTTCCTGGTCGAAAAAGCTCTCGTACTTGAGCGTCTCGTCCCCCCGTGCCATCATTTCGGGCACGTAATAAAGATCCAGGTCGTTGCGGTTCCAGATGGTGAAGGGCGTGTAGGCCTCGTAAAAATCCCCCACCTTGGCCGACATGAAGTCCGGGTTGAAATCCGCCTCGATGCGGCGCAGCGCGATGAAGTCCTGGGTGGCGCTGGGGGTGTCGACGGTGATGTTGTAGTCCAGGCCCTCGATGGGCAGGCCGAAGGTGCCCAGGCGGACGATCCCGCTCCAGCGGACTTGGGTGCCGACGCTTCCGGTGGGTTCCAGGTCCAGGTAGCCGAGCATATAGCGGTCGCCCGCGTTGGGGAAATCCAGGTTCGGGTCCCCGTAATATTGCTGGCTGTTGGCGAACATGCGGCCAAGGCCGTGGATGGACATGCTGGGATACTCGGTGAGCCCGTTGACGCTCTTCCACAGGTCGAACTGGGCGGCCTCGGCCTTGGACACCTGGTCCTCCAGGTCCGCCTTTTGGTCCCTCACCAGTTTCAGCTCGAAATCATAGGCCGCCTGGAGGGAATCAATGTTTTTCTCGGCCTCGGCGATCTTCTGGGGATCCTTCCAAAGGGGGCCGGCCTCGGTGGAGGGGGCCGCCGTTTCCCCGGCCGCCGGCGCCTGCGCGGAGGCGTTGGCGCCTTCCTCGGGCGGCGGGGGCGGCAGTTCCATGTCCGCCTGGGCCAGCAGGATTTCCTTGAGCTTCTGCTGGGCGCCGTAAACCCTTTGGGCGACCTCGAAGCGGGTCAAGGGCCCCTGGGAGGCCCCGGGGGGTAGCAGCCCCGTGTCCTCCAATTGTTGCAGTTGGGCGTAGGTGGGGTCGCCCGCGGGCACGAGGTCGAATACGTGGCTGTCCGTGAGGGCGCAAGCGCCTCCCCAAGCTCCCAGGAAGGCGGCCACGCCAAGGGCCGCGATTTTAGAAATGCGCGTCATAGGTGAATCTCCAAATTTGGTCGACCCGGTCGAAGTTTTGGTCCGTGCCGATATTGCCCGTGTATTGGTTGAGGAACACGTCCATCCGGATGTCGAAGGTCTTGCCGAAGGGGCAAAGGATACCGAAGGCCCAGGCGGTCTTGGTGAGGTTCAGGGTCGTATAGTCGAAGGCGGGGGCGGAGGAAGTGTCGATAAAGACGTATTGGGCCAGGGTGGGCGGGTCCCCCTCCCCGGAGAGCATGTACTCGCCCCCGCTGGCCTGGGCCTGCTCGTAGGCCACGGAGAGCACCACCGTGTCGAACCCCGCAACGGGCACGGTAAAGTCGGCCGCGCCGATCAGGGTATTGACCGTGAAGTTGGGCAGTCCCCCGCCCAGGTCCGTCACCTGGTCCTTGTAATCGAAGGCGATCCGGTAGGTCTTCGCCTTCAAATCAAAGGCCTTGGCGAAATCCACGACCAGGCCGGCCTCATAGCCGCTGAAGGTGCGGGCGATGGAATCCCCGTCCGCGGGGGTGAACCCCGTGCCCGGGCTGTTGATGACGTAATTGGGCTGGATTTCCTGCATCTGGATCGTATAGCTGCCCAGGGGGTCAAGCCAGCCGTTGTGGCCGATTTGGAAGTCCCATCCGCCCACCAGCCCCTCCCGGTTGGGGGTGGCGTCCCCGTAAGGCAGCATGTTTTCCTCCATGCGGTCGTAGGGGGCGAAGCTGGGTTCCCCGGCGCTTTGGATGGGATAGGTGTTGAGCACGCCGATGAGGTCCTCATCCTCCCCGAAGTCGTCCGTGGCCAGGTAGTCGCTGCCGCCGCTGCCGGGCGTGTAGGCGTTGGTTTGCGCGCCGGGCGAGTAGAAGTAAGGGCCGATGTTGTAATACTTGGCCGTCAAGTGGAGCCCCTCCACGTTCAAGGCCCCCGTCCCCAGGACCGCCCAATCCTGGGATTCCCGCTGGGGATCGTTGATGTCGTCCTGGAACTCGCTTCCGGCGCATTCCAGGGTGCCGCCCAGGGAGACGTCCGTGTCCAAGGGGATGGTCAGGCGGCCGTCCAGGCTTCCGATCTGGTACTGGCGCGCCCAGGTGAGGTTGTCGTTGGGGTCATAGGGGGTGTCGGCGCTGTCCGGGTCGTCCCAGATCAAAAGGCCCGTGCCGCCGATTTCCAGGTTGTTGTTGAGGAAGCTCATCGTGGCGCGGGAGCCGGCGTAATAATCGCCGAAGCGGTATTCGGTGGCCTGCTTCACCGGGCCCGCCATGGCCTGGAAGTTGAGGATGCTCAGGAAGGGGTCGTTCGGCCAGCCCACCTCGGTGGAAACTTGGAAGCCCCTCAGTTTCCAGTCGGGCTCATGGTCCAGGAACTCCAGTTCCTCCACGTCCTTTCGGTTGCGGTAATAGGAAAGGGGTTTGATCAGGGTATAAACCGGGATGCCGTTGTTCCAAAGCGTGAGCGGGGTGTAATGCTGGAAGAAATCCCCGGCCGTGAGCGTGCAATACTCGTTGTAGTCGCTGAGGGAAATCCACCGCAGGTCGTACTTGGGGTGGGGGTCGGCGTAATAGAAGCCCACGGTCCTCCAAAAGCGGATGTCGCCGTTGAAAAGCACCATGGGCACGGGAATGCTCCTCAAGTCCATGTCCATGAAGATCATGGAATCGTAATCCGCGGCCGGATAATAGGCGTTGGGGCCGAAACCCCTGAAATCATAGAAATAACCCCGGGAAAACCCCGACACCGTGGTTCCCGTGCGCTTGAGGAATTCCTGTTGCTGCTGGGCCAGGGAGTCGTTGCGGTGCTCCAAGGCGTAAATGCGGTCCTCCAATTGGGGCAGATCCACCCCCAGGGCCGCCAGTTCCTGCTTGAACTCCTCCACCAGTTCGCTGACGCTCTTGGCGGCCGCGGGCGAGGGCAGGCCCGCTCCGGGGGCGCCCGGCAGGGTCGGCGAAGCCGGTGGCGGAAGCGCGGAAGGCAAGGTATTGTCCCCCCCACTGGGCAGGGGCGGCGGCAGCTCGGCTTGGGCCAGGATGATCTCCCCGGCCTGGGCGGTCAATTGGGCCACTTGGAGGTTGGTGAGCTCGGCCACCGGTTGGGAAGGCGTGGGGATGAGGCCGTCGGCCACCAACTCCCCCACGTCCGCGTTGATCCAGTTGTCCCGCACGGTGGAGGAAAGCGTGCCATGCGCGGCCCAAGCGGGGGCAACCGCCGCCAAAACGGCCGCGAACAAGGCCAGGAAGGTTAAGGTTTTAAAGTCGTACCGTTTCATCATGCCTTTCTCTGCGCCTCGGTGGTTCAAAAAGCCCTTCACCTGGCGGAGCCCCATGGGCTTGCCCGTGGCTCCGCGAAGACCAAGCTTCGCTTGGTCTTTAAAACAAGAAATAAAGCTCCGAAATCCACTGTCCCGTGTGGTAACTGTTGGCCGGCACGTAAGTGTCGTGGAACGTCACGTCCTTGTACCGCAGCTCGAACTTGCCGCTGCCCCAGGGGATATCGTAGGACATGCCGCAGCCCACCACGGTCGTGAGGTAGTCCACCAGGGGGTAGGTGTAGGAGGAATTCCAGGTTTCCCAGCCGTACTCGCCCATGATGTCCACGTGGCGGAAGATCTGGTACATGCCCGTGAAGTCGTAGACCCTCTGCTCGAAGAGGTTGGGGATGGTGGTGGAAAAAGTGGAGGGGTTGGTCGAAGTCGAGGCCTGGCCCGTCAGGTTGGTGGCCGCGTTGCTGGCCGTGCCCGACACCACGTTGTCGGTGTAGAAAACCGAGCCGTAGAGGGGCTGTTCGATCCCCAGTATCTTGTTGAACTGGAACTTGGTGGTCCACGTGACGTAGTTGTAGGTCTTCAGGTCCGTCAGGGTGGCGTACTGGTTTTGGCCGTTGGAGAAGGTGGCCGGCGCCTGGCCCGGGGCACCGGGCGTCAGGCTTAAAGTACCGCCGTTGTTGTAAATAGGCAGGATGATGGGGATGATCTCCGAGCTCAAAGTGAACTGGTAGCGGGTCTCGTCGCCCAGGGTATCGCCGTCGTTGCGGATGTCCTCGATGTTGTTGTCGTACTGCTGCCGCGCCGGTTCCCAGGGCGGCGTGGCGTAGCCGCCCCACAGGTCAAGGCCCCAGATGCCCTCATCCTCCTGGTAGAAGGGCTGGAGGATGTTGTAGGCCTCCACCACGTTGTAGCCTTCCGCGTCGTCGAAGGCCCGGTATTCGCTCTTGCTGGCCACGTTGAGATTGACCACGATGTCGTCCAAAAAGGAAGGCCAGCTTTTCATCCAATCCTGCTGGCGGCCGTCCCAGCCCAGGTTGAGGCGCCAACCGTAGCGGTCGCTCTCCAGGGTGTCCGCCTCGCCCACCAGGCCGTACATGTTCAGGTCCGCGTTGGGAACCGCGCTGGGGCCGGGATAAACGCCGTATTGCGAGAAATTCACGCCCGACATGGCCACTTTGCTGGAATAATCGGCGAAACCGTCGCTGATGGCCGTGTAGAAGAAATTGAGGGGGTAATAGGAGAGCTCCACCTGGCCCGCGGGCGCTTCCAGGGCGGTGTTGGTGGGGATGCCGGTGGGGCTGCCGGGCGCGCCGATGTCGTAAACGCCGGAAAGCAGGCTGGACAGGCCGACCTCCGCGTTGAGGGTGACGGGCGACAGGTTCGCGGTGAAATCGGCCTGGTAGGTTTTCAAGTCCAATTGGGGCGTCTCGTTGACGCCGAAGTCGTCGTTGATCCACTCGGTGGAGAAATCCGCCTGTACGGGCCCCAGGGGTTTGCTGATCTTTAAGCCCTCCTCGAAGCGGTCCGGCTGGGGCGGGGCGTTGGAGGTGCCCATCCTTCCCAAGAGGTAGATCATGCGCGCGTCGGACCCCAAAAGGGGCAGGTTGGTGCCGATTCCGTACACGCCGTCGAAAACCGGGTCGAAGCTGGAAATAATGGCGCCCCCCGCGCTCGTGGGCGGCACGGCGCTGATGTTGTCCATGTAATCGTCCCAGGTCTTCTGGTCCTCGTCGTCGGAGAAGTGCTTGATGTCGGCCGGATCCTGGAACAGGCGCAAGGCGGTGGGCCCGATGCCCCGCGTGAAATCCCCGAAGGTCAGGGCCCCCGGATAGTCTTCCACGTCGAAATGGGTTTCCCAATGGCCCAGGGGGCCGTCAAAATTGTAGGTCACGTCGGGGTTATAGATGTAAAAGGAAACGGGCGAGGAGGCGTCGGAAGCGTTGCCCCCGTAGTAAATGCCGGCGAGCCCAATGTCAATGGCGCCCTTGCCGCCCAGGTCGCTGTACATGCTGAAGTCCATTTCGTTTTCCGTTTTGAGGAAATTGGCCACCGTGACCCCCGACATGCCCAGGTCCTCGAAGCGGAAGCGGGTTTTCCCGCTGAAGTTCGGTATTCCCCCGCTTTTATTGGCGGTTTTCCAGATGGAATTCACCTCGTCCTGGGCGTCCTGGAGCGCCTCCAATTCCTTTTCCTGTTCGTTGATCCTCTCGTCATAGAGGTTGAGGCGGGACATGAGCAGGGCCGCCTCATCCTTGAGTTCCTTCAAGAGATCGTCGATCTCCTTGCGGGCTTCGGCGTTGATGGGCATGGGCGCGGGGGCGGGCGCCGCCGGGGCGGTTTGGGGAGGCGGCAGGGCCGGGGCGGGCGCCGGGACCTCGGGAACGGGCGTTTCGGTGGGGACGGGCGTGGAGGTGGCCGCAGGCTGCAACAACTCGGGGGACGTGATGCGGGCCTTGGCTTTTTCGGTGTAAAAGGCCAGTTCCAGGCGGGTGACGATCTTGCCTTCGTCCAGGACCTTTTGGTCCTGGGGGTCCAGGAGGCCGTAAACCTCCAAATGCTTGACCCTCTGGTAAAGGGGCTCGTCCGGGTTCACGTCATCGTAAGGGTTGGCGGAAACCGGCGCGGCCAGCCCCAGTGAAAAAAGGGCCGACAAGCCAAGCGCCGCGATGAAGGTTTTCGGCCGGAGGATCAAAAAAAACCCCTTCAACAGCAGATTGCGGTCGGCGGCCCCCAGTCGACGGTCGACAGCAACTTCGAAAAAAGCCTTTGCTGTGAACTGTGGACTATCAGCTGCGAACCGCCGACTGTGGACTGGTTTATTAGTAGAACTCGACTTCATCCACCCAAAAATCGATGTTATAGGTCCCGGCCACGTTGTTGGCGCTGTTGGCCCACCGCAGGTCGATGAATTCCTTCAAGTGGTCGGTCAGGTCCGGCGGCGTGACGGGCGAACCCCATCCCGATTCCCTTTTGATGTCGGCGAAAGCGTAGCTTTTTTGGGCCCAATCGGGGGTCGTGGACAAATCCTCGCCGAAGTTGTTAAAACACCCGTCGGTGCAGGTGCCCCCGTTGGCCGAGGGGAGGGTGGGCGCCGTGCCGATGCCGAAGCGCCGCTTGAGGGCTTGGTCGTCGGAGGGGCATTTGTAATAAAACCGGATTCCCGTGAAGGCGCTGGCGTCGAAATAGCCGCTGGGCTTTAAATTCCCCTGGAGGGTGAAGGCGGGATAACTGGAATCCCCCTTGTCGGTCAGGCTGCCCGCGATATGGGCGGCCATGGCCGTTCCGTTGGCGCCGGGGGAGGCGATGAAGTCCCCGCTCAAGGTGTTGCCGCCGAAGGCGTAGCCCAGCCATTGGCCCCCGCCCCCGCCGTAGAGCTTGGCGCTGGTCGTTTTCGAGCCGTCGTCGAAATTGCAGATGACGCATTGGTCCTTGGGGACGTTGACTTTCTTCTGGTTGGCGTCGGGGTTGGCGAGGCCTTGGGCCAGGGAAGCGTTCTTGGACCCTTCGTTGAGGAAGACCGCGCCGCAGCCGGACAAGAGGCAAAAAGCGGACGCGCCCAGCCAAACGGAAACACCGCGGAAGCGAGCCATAGCCACCCTTTCTTTGAGGAAACAAATCGTCGGAAGTTTTTGAAACGGATTCAAAAACTTTTAAAGCGCCACAAAAAGAGCCGAATCTTTATAGTGTCTGGAAGGTTTTGAAGCGGGGGGTATTCTACTAAAAAGGGTTAAAAACCGGCTATCTTTTTTTACGCAAGATGAAGGGGGGACCGGAAGCGCTTCCTTAAAAGTTCGCTGTTTAACACGTTCAACAGTCGGCCTGCGGTGGGGTTTCAAAGATTTCAGTCGTCTTTTTTCGGGGAATCGCCGTCCTGGTCCATGTCCATTCCCTTGAGGGCGGGCGCGTTGGATTTTTTCAGGTAAGCGAAATCAAAGGCCTTTAAATCCTCCCCCGGCTTCTCCACCATGACGGCCGTCATAAAGCGGTTGTCCCGCTCGGGGCGGTCCTCCTTGGGAATGTTGATGAAAAGGCCCTTCACGCGCAGGATTTCGCCCGCCGGGAGGTCAAAGGGCCCCACGCGGGCCAAGTCCGTGTCATAATCCTTGGACGCGTCGATCTGGTGCAGCACCAGCCCCTTTAAGTCCACCGCCGAAGTATTGTGGATTTCAACGCGAAAAGGCACGGGCACCCCGGCTGGGACCCGCTTGGGGGCGAGGATGGACACTTCGAGGGGCTCCAGGCCCTCCACCTGCCGAAGGGTGGTAAAGGCCTTGCCGCCCGCCACCAGCCATTCCATGGAGCTGTAGGGCCCCTTGACGCCGTACACGATGCGGTAAAGGTCGTGCCAGAACATTCCCAGGCTCGAATTGACGGGGAACCAGTTGCGCAGCGTCTCCACTTCGCGGTCGTAAAGCTCCTCGGGACCCGGGGGGTCCAGCGATTTCTGGACCCAGTTGAAATCCACCATTTCGCCCATGGCGTACATGCCGCTGCCGTGGGAAAGGTATTCGGGCCATTGTTTTTCCATGGACTTCAGCGTGCCCCGGTCGCCCTGGTACAGCATGATCTGGTTGAAATTGACCCCCGCGTCCACGTCCATGGCGGGATCCTGCCCGTGCTCATGGCCCATCTGCCAGCCCAGGGTAAAGGTGAAAACGGGTTTGGTCATCTTCGCCTCCTCCAGGATGTTCCTCAAGGTCAGCGCCACTTTGTGGGCCCGCCACCAATCGAACAGGGCCAGTACCTGGCGGTCCTCTTTCCTTTCCACGGTCTTGGCCAGCCAGTGGATGCGGTCCTGGCGGGAAAAGGACCCGTAACCCTCGGGCACCGGGGGAGCCATGTCGTTGACGAACTCGTCCACCATTTCATAGCCCGCGTCGCCGGTGCGCACGTAATCCAGGCCCACCATGTCCACGTCGGGATCGCCGTTCATTTGTTCCAGGAAGTCGAGGATGTCCTGCCGGCGCTTGGGGTCTTCCAGGGAGATGAACCGGCTTTGCACCACCTCGTCCGTGTCCGGATCGTAGCCCAGGGAAAAATTGTAAGGGGCCTGGTTCCAGGCGTCGCCCACGACCTTGAAGGTGGTCATGTAGGCGGCGAACTTAAGTCCCGCGGCATGGGCGGCCTTGGCGTATTTTCGGCCCACTTCCATGTCGGTGCGGCTGAAGGGGAAGTCCTTGGCGTTCAAGCGGTCCCAAACGGAGGTTTGCCCCATCAGGTAGGCGTAAACGTTGGCGCCCATGAACTTGGCCCAGTCAATGGCGTTGGCGGCCCTCAAGGAGTCGCTTCCATCCAAGGCCGGCACCGCCCCGCCGATGAGCTGCTTGCCCCCCTCCATGGTCAGGGCCGCGTAACCGGGGATCATGCCGCTGGGTTTCAAGGGCGCAATGGTGAAGGCGGATTCGAAAACCTTGGGTTTATCCCAGGAGGGCGAGGATATCTCAACCTCGGCCACATAGGTTCCGGGCGACGGGTTGTAAGGAATGGGCCAATTCCCGGTGAACCGTCCGTGAGCCGTATCTTTGGAAAGGCCGATTTTGGTCCTATCGTCAACGATAGAGACCGGTTTCCCCTCTTGGAACACTTCCACCGTGGCGTGCATGTCGGGGAAGGAACCCATCTGCTCGTGGTTGATCCTCACCTCAAAGGGCACCAGCTCATACCTTAAAAAGTTACGGGTGGGCATGACCGCGATCACATCGGGGATCATCTGGGCCACATTGGGCGCCAGCACCCCCAACTTGGGGGATTCGGAGGAAAGGGTGGCCTTGGCGATCAGAACCCCGCCTGCGAGAAAACCCGCGGCCAGGGCCCAGCGGATCGCCTTGGGGCCCAAAAACCATTGCAGCAGGGGCAGGAAGGAAATACGGAACCGGGGAATCTTCCAGCTCCACCGGGGTTGGTGGCCGGGCGCGGGGATTTCCAGTGGCGTCTCCAGGGTAGCCTGCGGTGAGCTTGTCGAACCCGCCTGCGGCGCGCCTGGCGTAGCTTGAGCGGAGCCAGGTGAGCTTGTCGAACCCGCCTGCGGCGCGGGAGCAGGGGGAACCGCAGCCGCCAAAGGCGGTTTAAGGGCGGGGGGAGAAGCTCCGGATAGCCTTTCGGGGGCTCCTTCCAGAACGGACGAACCTGGGACTTCGACGGGGGGGGCGGAGGCTTCGGGAGATTCGGGAAGGGGGTGAGGTGAAACAGCCGTGGGGGATTCCTTATCCGGAACCGCCGGCGGGGGTTCGGTGCCCCCGTGCTCCATGGGTTTTTCTTCAAGTTCGGGGACCGTCTCCGCCAGGGCTTCCGGCGCCTGCGTTAAGGAAGGCGGCATGGATTCGGAAATCGTGGGTTCGGGAAAAGAAACGGGGGGGACGGGAGGCACCGCTCCCTGGGCGGGAAGGGAGGCGCCCAAAGCCTCCTCGATTTTCTCCACTGAGGCTTCCATGGGATCCGCGGTTTCTTCTTCCACAAGGGAAGCCTGTGGGGCCATGGGGAAACTCCCATCCACAGGCTTGCCGGGCTCATCCTTGGACCAAGCCGTGGCCCGGTTCCCTTCCCCGGCGTCAGGCCATGCCGGCGGGTTGAACCAAGCCGGGGACGATCCGGGGGCTTCTTGCGGGGGGGCGGTAAGGGACGACCGGGCGGCTCCGGGGTTTTCCGGCGCCGTCCCTGGGGCCTTGGGCCTGGGCTTCCAAACCGACCCGGCGGCCTTGGCCGCGGCATTGAAGGCGCGGCCCACGCCCCCGGCGGCGGCCATCAAAACCGAACCCGCCAATGCCCCCGCCGCCCACGCGCCCCCCGCCCCCGCCCTCAACAGTTCGGCGGTTTTTTCCTTGAGGGTGTTGAAGTTGGCGGAAATGTTGAGGGACGCCGGTTCCACGGGTTTGGGCAGGCGGAAGGGTTCCAATTCCAAGCGGCCCTCTTGGGCCAGGAGCTCGGTGGGAAGGGGCGTCTCGCGCGTGAGCTTAACCACGGTTTCCACGTGGTAGGTTTGGGGGAACATGTCCAGCGGTTGGGCCCAGTCCACCGAATAGCCGTGCTTTACCAAAAGGGCCAGGTCCCGCGCCAGTGTGGCGGGATCGCAGGAAACGTACACCAGCCGCTCGGGATGGAAGGCGGTCACCCGCGCCAAAACCTCCGGCAGCACGCCCTTCCTCGGCGGATCCAAGATGGCGGCGTCGATCTGGCCGAGGCCCTTGTCCTTAAGCCCCAGGAGGATGGGAGGCACGTCGCCTTCCAGGTAGTCGATGTTTCCCTTGTGGTTGAGCTCCGCGTTGAACCGCGCGTCGTCCACGGCGGCGCCCACTTCCTCCACGCCCACGATGTAATCGGCCTGGTCCGAGACCGCCAGCGCCAGGGTGCCGATGCCGCTGTAAAGGTCCAGCACCGTGCCCCACTTTTTCTGGTGCTTCGGCTCGCCCAGGGCCTCGCGCACCAAGGCGTGCAGGATGTCGGCTTGGGCCGTGTTCACCTGCAGGAAGGAATGGAGGGATACCTTCAGCCTCAGGCCGTCGATCACCTCGAAATAATGGTCCCGGCCCGCCAGCACGCGGGTGGAGGGGCCGAAGACGATGTTGGTGCGGGAGGAGTTGATGTTCTGCAGCACGCCCACCAAGCCGGGCACTTCCGCCGCGAGTTCCCGGGCGATGCGGGGCAGGATGTCGCCCAGGCCCTCCGGCGGCAACAGGGGTTTTTGCACGCGCTCCTCGGGGACCTCGGTGCGCGTCACGAAAGCCAGGAGCGTCTCACCGGTCTTCATGCCGCGCCGCACGGCCAGGTGGCGCAGGAAGCCCTCGTGCTTTTTTTCCTGGTAGGGCGTCAGGCCCGAACGCTCGATTTTCCCGATCACCTTCTGCAGGAGGGCGTTGATCTCCTCCGCCTGGATGGGGCAGGTATGGTAGGGCACCAGGTGGTGGGAGCGGGGCTCATAAATGCCGGTGACGAAATGGCCGTCCCGCATGGAAACCACCGGCATGGCCTTGTTGCGGTAGGCGTAGGGAGCGGGGGAAGGCAGGCAAGGCTGGACCGTCACGTGGGGCAGGCGCCCGATGCGCGAAAGGGCGTCCACCACGAATTGGCGCTTGGTCTTGAGCTGGGAGGAGTAGTGGAGGTGCTGCCACTGGCAACCGCCGCATTCCTCGAAAATGCCGCAGGCGGGCGTGACGCGTTCGGGCGAGGGCCTCAGGATGGAAAGGATTTCGGCGGTGGCGTAATGTTCTTTCACGCCGGTGACCTTGACGCGCACCCGCTCTCCCGGAAGCCCGCCGGGAATGAAAAGGGCGAAATCCTGGTAACGCCCGACCGAATCCCCGCCGAAAGCCAGGGAGCTGATCTCCAGTTCGATTTGGTCCCCGTATCGGACGGGTTGGGTGGTTTTCGTGCTCATGGTTGCCTCAAAACGGTAGTCGTTGGTCGTCCGTCCTTAGTCGTCAGCAAACTTGAAGATTTTTTATGGCTGAGGACCAACGACGGACGACAGATAGCTGGTTTTAGCGTTTTTCGGAAGGCATTCCAAAATGACGCGTTGGAAATTTATCAAGGAAAAAAAGACGGTGGCTGGTACTTGCTTCCATCCCGACGAAAGACGATCCCGCCTTTATCGCGGGCCGGGCCCGCGGTTATTCTTTCCTTTATTTTAACGGTTTTCCGGGGCGTAGCAAATGAGTTTCCCATGTTATACTGGCGCCCGCCGTCGGGGTCCAACCCCTCCTTCACGCCCGGGGTCCAATGAAGACCTTTTCCCTCATGCTAATCAGGCTGCTACTACTCTTGGTAGGATGGGTCCTTATCCCCACCGTCGGTTCGGCCTCCGAAACCCGGGTGGATGCCACCGGCGGCCTGACCACGATCCTGGACGATGAAACCGACAACCTGGACCTTTTTTTGGACGGTAATCCGGCGGGACTCCTGCTTTTGAACACCCGCGACCGTTTCGACCTGGCCGGGGAATGGTCTTACACGGACCAGGAGGGTCCCTGGGGCTCCAACAAACAGCAGATTTTCACCACCATCCCCCGCTATACCGACAACCCCATCGATTACGAGGGCCTGATGCTTTTCCCCGACCCCCATTGGGCCGTGCAGGTTTTAGGGGACGTTTTCATCGACCAGGGGGTGACGGTGGCCAACCCCGCGGCCGACACCGAAACCACCTCCCAATACCGGGAGCTGGTGCGGGCCGCCTATGCCCTGCCCTTCGCCGCCCTGGGTTTGGAGCTCCTGGACGTGGAGCAGGACAAGGCCTTTGACCCGGGCCTTTATAACCCCACCGTGGGCATTGTCTCGGGGTCGGGCAGCGAGGACCAGTGGTTCGCCAAATTCGGCTTTATCACGACTTTCCCCGGTCCCGCTTCGCCGGAGGACCCCCGCTGGCAGGCCGGCGGCTATTTTGAGACCCAGTTGGGCCCCTCCCCCTACGGGCAGGACCTGAATGTTTACTACCTGAACTCCCCTTCCTTCCTTTTGGGCCAAACCACGACCACCACCGACTATACCGATTGGGGCGCCGAATTGCTGTACGACCTGCCCTCGGTGGCCAGGGTCCGCTTCACCGTGGGCATGGTCAACTCCGACTCGGATTTCCAGCAGACCGTTCCCTATGCCTCGTCCGATTTCAGCGACCTCGCCAAGTACCACCTCGCCCAATTCCAATCCATGACCGTATCGGGGGCCTTCAAGCTTTCCCTCCCCTTCACGGAGTCGGAAAACGTGAAGTTGGGAGGGTCCGTGACGGGGTATTTCACCAACCAGGACGACATCCGGCCGGATGGGACGGTGATGGACAACAAGGAGAAGCAGCAGGTCGCCACCACCTTGGGCATCGGGCTGGAGGATCCCAAGGACTACACCATGGGCCTGCAGTGGAAGAGCCTGAGCTACACCAACGGCAGCGACGTCATCGACAATCCCGGCACCATTTCGGCCCTGGGGGGGGTGGATTACGCTTATTACCAACTGGTTTTCGGCGGCGAAAAATGGATTTTCCCCGTCTGGGCCCTCCGGTTGGGTTTGGTGGGGGAGGTGGACGACTATACGGCCCTTTCCACCAGCGCCCTGACCACCACCCTCAACGCGGGGACGGGCTTGGAGGAGGCCTTCGGCCGGTTGGATTTCCGCTTTTGGGTGGGAAGCGTCACCGGCCTGGACAACTCGGCCGACACCCTGGGGCTGGTGGGCGCCGAGCTTTCCACCACTCTCTTCCTTTAACCCCAAGGTCACAACTCAAAGTCGACAGTTCACGGTAAAAACCCGGAATTTAAACAACGGTCTTGCTGTCACCTGTGAGCTGTCAGCTATGAACTGCCTTTAGCGGCGGGGCGTGGGGCTCGCGGCGGGATTGGGTTTGGGTGCCGAGGCGTCGCCTTCCAAGCGCATGTAGTCCAGGTAAACCACCACCGGCTGGGCGGCGCCCGCTGTGTCCACCCAGAACCTTAAGGAACGGATGTTGCTTAAATCCAGCCGGTCCTTGGCCAAGTCCTCCAGGGGAATGGAGATGTTGGTGACCTTTTTGGGCGTCAACGGCCCGGCAGTGTCGAATAAATAGGCGTGGCTGTCGCCCACTTCCACGTGGTAGGTCACCGGTTGGGCCTGGTCGTTAAAAACGTCCATCTTCAAATCCGCGTAGTCCTGCCACTCAAAGACCTTCAGGGGCGTCACCGAATTGACGTCCAACACCATCTCTGGCTGCCAGGGCGTGGACGGCGTGGGCTCGGATTCGGGCATGAACTGGACGGCCTGCGGCGCGCCTGCCTGCCCCGCGCTGCCCTGCGGTGAGCTTGTCGAGCCCGTTGAGGGGGCCGAACCCGCCTGCCCCGGGTTTGCGGAAGGGGTCGAGTCCGCCGCATCGGGAGCCGCGGGCGTGGCATCGGGCAGGAATTGGTCGGCCAGGAGGAAGGTGGCCTTGGCGCAATACTTCCCGTGGGTCTTGTTTTGCGTGGAGGGCTCGATCTTCACGTAACCGCCGGTGGTCCAGTCGAAATCGTCGTTGGGGTCCTCAAAGTCATCGATGACCTGGATCTTGGCGGCGGCTTTGTGGCGTTTGAAGCCTTGGGTCAGTCCCAGGCCGGCCATCACGGCGTAAAGGAGTCCCAGGGCCAGCAGGATGCCGAGGATTTGCATGAATCTGCCCATATCGTATCCGGGGAACAAGGATGATGAAGAGGCAAAGCGAGGGGCATTCTACCAGCCGGGGGATGGCCCCGCAACTTTTAACCACAGTTGTCAGGTGTCAGTTCTCGGTTGTCAGCAAAACCTTTTAACACGGAAAATAACCTAGCGAATCGGCTTAAACTCGCTGTTTTGGTTTCAAAGCCTTTGCTGGAACCTGACGACGGACGCTGACCGCTTCCGTTAGGACTCCTTTTCCCTCGAACCGCTCGACAGGCGCACGATCAACTGGGTGGGCACCAGCACGTGCCGGGGCTTCCAATGGTCGGGGTGGCTGATCTTCTCGATGAGCATGCGGGCGGCCTCGACGCTGATGGTGCGGTAGTCCTGCCCCATGGTGGTCAGGGAATAGGGGGGCGTGGAGGCTTCCGGGATATCGTCGAACCCCGCCAAGGCGATGTCTTCCCCCACCTGCAATCCCGCCGCGGAAACCGCGTCCCAGGCCCCCAGGGCCATGAGGTCGTTGGAGGCGAATACCGCCGTGGGCCGCTCCGGCAAGGCCAGCAGTTGTTTCATGGCCTCCACGCCCGATTCCCTCAGGAAATTGCCCTCCACGACGTATTCGGCGGGTACGGCAAGGCCGTTCTTTTTCATCCCTTCCTGGAAACCTTGGAACCGGTCGGCGGCGTTGCGGGAGGTCTTGACCTGGCCGGAAACGCAGGCGATTTTCCGGTGCCCTTGGGACACGAAATGATCCACCACTTGTTCCACCGCGTTCGCGTTGTCGCTATCCACGTAATCGATTCGCGGATCCTCGGTGCGGTAGCCGATCAAGACAATGGGGGACCTTCCTTGGAAGACTTGGTGGAGCTCCGCCTCCGGCAGGTAAGGGGAAACCATCAAAACGCCGTCCACGGCGTTGTTATAGACCTTCCGGTAAACCGCCTGGGGGGCGAACACCCCCGCGATGGTGTTGATCAAAAGCCCGTAATGTTCCTGTTCCACGACTTCATTGATCCCATCCAGTAATTTCATGTACCAGTCGCTTTGGATGGAGAATTGGGGGCCGGCCCAGGAAAAGAACACCTCGATGAGGTTGGTTTGTTTCACCACCAAACCCCGCGCGATGGGATTGGGCTTGAACTGCATTTCCTGGATAACCTTGAGCACTTTCTGGCGGGTGTCCTCCAGGACGTTGGGATTGTTGTTCAGGACCCGGGAAACGGTGGAAATGGAAACGCCGGCCTTGTGGGCCACGTCGTAGATGGTGATGGTCATGGTTTTGTCCCTTGAATCCTTTCCATGCAAGCGCTTCTTTAAGCGGGTTTCCGCTTTCAAACGCTTTCATACCGCCGCAGAAAAATTCCCTTGCGATTTTTGGGGAATTTCAGGCGGACTGCTGAAAGGAAACCTTAAAAACGATAGAAGTATTATACTCGGGCAGCCCTCGAAACGCACCCCAACCGGAAAAATAAAAGTCCGGGGCTGCCATTTTGGAAATTTCGCCCTTAAAACTTTGGATCTTCGCGTCCTTTTACATAGTTACTGATGTTCACTTTTCAAGGATCTTTTCATGAGCCTTTTCCTTAAAATCGCCATCCAAGCCGCCCGGGAAGCGGGCCGGATCCAGAAAAACCACTATGGCCGTGTCCGGCATATCCAGTTCAAGTCCAAGGACAAGCTGAACCTAGTGACGGAAGTGGACCGGCAATGCGAGAAAGCCATCCTTTCCTTACTCCAAAAGCGTTTCCCCACCCATGGTTTGTGGGGTGAGGAAAGCGGCCGGGATAAAAGCCGCTCCGACCTTACCTGGGTGGTGGACCCCCTGGACGGCACCACTAATTACGCCCATTCCTATCCCTTCTTTTGTTGTTCGGTGGCTTTGGTCCAAGGGGGCACCCCCCTTGTCGGCGTGATTTACGACCCCCTCCGCGAAGAATGCTTCACCGCCGAAAAGGGAAAAGGCGCCTTCTTGAACGGCCGCCGCCTCCGGGTTTCCTCCACCCGAAGCCTGGGGGAAAGCCTGGTCTGCACGGGATTCGCCTACGCCGTGCGGGAAACCCATTACAACCTGGACAATTTCCGGCGATTCGTCCTCAAGGCCCAAGGCGTGCGGCGGGACGGCTCGGCCGCCATGAACCTAGCCTACGTGGCCGCCGGGCGCTTCGACGGTTTTTGGGAAAGGGGCGTCCAGGCCTGGGATATGGCCGCCGGGGTCTTGATGGTGCGGGAGGCGGGCGGCAAGGTGACGGACATCACCGGAGGGCCCTTTAACCTCTTGGGCGAGAACGCCTTGGCCAGCAACGGAAAAATTCACGGGCAAGTATTTAAGATTTTGAAAACCGGCGGGGACGAAAAAAACTGGCTCCGGAAACACAAATCTTAGCCGCGGATAAATGTTTTTTAGTAAAGAAAAACCGGCGCGCCGATGCCTACGCCTAATTTTTGGGCGGCGTTGCCGCCGTTGATGGAGATTTCCAGGTTCCCCGAAGAGCCGATCAAGGCCATGACGGTTCCCTTCTTGGCTTCCACGTAATGGGTGGCCAGGCGCAAAATGACCGTCTTGCCGACTTTGAGGCGGAAAGTCCTGGGAAGGCCTGCCTGCCGAAGCTGATGGTTCTCGAGAGACTTTGCGTTGGAAAATGGCGCGGGCAGGTGTTTCGCTTCCAGGTTGGTGATGAGGTTGCCGAAGTGGTCCACCCAAAGCGCTTGGCCCGTCCATCCTTGCGCGGTTTTAAAGGGTTTTGGAATTTCCCGCCAAATCCAATTGTTTTGTTGGACCCCTAAGCGGGCCATGGGAACGCCCTTGGCCAAATAAGCGGCCGCGGGCGCGAAAAGGTCCCGCCCATGGAAGGTGGAACCGGGGTTGGGCAGCTGGTATTTCTTCTCCGTCAACTCCACGACCTGTTCGATTCCCCGATCCTTCAAAGCCCCGGAAAAAAGGCCGTTGTCGGGCCCCACGAAGAAATGCCCTTTGCTTTTAAGCGCGATGGCTTTCCGCGCGCTCCCCACGCCGGGATCCACCACGGCCAAGTGAATGGTTCCCCTTGGGAAATAACCGATGGAGGATTTCAAAAGGAAGGCGCCCGCCGTGATCGCCTGGGGCGGCACTTCGTGGGAGAGGTCCACTAACCGGGCGTTGGAACAAATGGAAAGGATGACGCCTTTCATGACGCCGACGAAGGAATCGCAATTGCCGAAATCGGTTAACAGGGTGATGATAGGCGCTTTCAAGGCTTGATCCTTTTCGTCAAGTTTTGAGTGTTGAGTTTTAAGTTAATGAGATTTCTGGTGGCTTCGCCCATCAAAAATCATCCACCATTCAAAATTTGTAACTGTTCAGGTCACTTGGTAACGTTCTTGTTAAAGGGGATTGTTTTAAACAGTTTTTGAATTTTTAGTGTCAGGAAATCCAGTTATTGAAGAAACTGGTCGTCGTAAAGTTAAACATCATCAATTTTTGACAGAAGATATTGGTCACCCTGCACTTCAGCAACATATCCATGCCGTCTTAGGTTTGATGAGGGCGGCCTCTACTTGGGATCAATTCCATAGGATGTTAGAAAGGGCTTTTCCAAAACTGGGAGAAACTATTCCTTTGGCTTTGGATGATTAAAAAGCAAGTGTGAAAATACCCGATTGTCCGTCGAACACCAAAAGGCATTGATTCAAAATGTCCCGACCTACAAGAACATGAATCCCTTGATTTTGGATATTACTTTCCGAAACATTAAGGGGATCGAAAATCTTAAAAGTGCCGCCAGGATGAGGAATACTTAAAAAAACATCATAAAACGGAACAGAAATAGGTGCTTGGCTTGCCGGAGTTACTATATTGCCATTGCTACGAGAAGGTATTTGAAGGTTTTGAATAATGGAAGGATCAACTCCTGTAATGCTCGCCCCTGTATCCACTAATGCTCTAACAGGTACTGGAGGCGGAACGGTTTGACCACTTGCTTGCAATTGTTCGCGTCTTGGCCTACTAACGCCAACAAAAACATCCATTAAAAGACTTCCGCTAGGACTTACTTCGAGGGTGAAGTGGGGCAAGGTTCAAAACTTCTCGTAAAGAAAAAAACAGTTTCGTTTTTTTCAATTTTTTTGACCAAAAATGGATCTAGTTTGAATTTTTCGTAACCCACCTGAAGAGCATCCTGATAACTGGTGTATGTTGAAACAACGTCATCACCATGAATCAAAACGAATTTGCCCTCATCCTGAAGGAGTTTGGGAAGTTCTCTTTTGTAAGTTTCTAATTCTTTTTCAAGGGCCATTTAAACACCGCCGTTTGTTTAATTAATAGGGCTATTATATACCTATGGTCAATCCACTGAATCAAGCCATTAAATCAACTCTACTACCAGAGGTTGTGTGCATAAAGTTACTACCTCAAAATGGGACAGCCCGTTTAAAATTCGCCTCTATGACGTCCATCCTGCGAGGAATTCCTCGATTAAAAAGGGCAAATCATCGTGGTAGCCGCCCTCCAGGAGCGCGAACATCGGCAGCCCGGATTCCCCCAGCCATTGGCCTATTCTTTGGTAGTCCTTCTTTTTCAGGCCGAACTGGGTCAAGGGATCCTTCTCGTAGGTGTCGAACCCCATGGAAACCCCGACCAGGTCCGGCTTGAAATCCCTCGCGCGCCGGAGCGCCCCTTCCAGCGCTGGAAAATAATCCCCTTCCTCGGTGCCCGGGGGCAAGGGGTAGTTCACGCAATTGGCCCGGGATTGCCGGCCCGTGCCCGGATAGGCCGGGAACTGGTGCAGGGAGACGTAAAGGAATTCCTCCTTGCCCAGGCAGAACTCCTCCGTGCCGTTGCCGTGGTGGCAGTCCAAGTCCAAAACCGCGACCCTTTGCGCCAGTTCACGCCGCACCGCGTCCTGGATGGCCACGGCCATGGAATTGAAATAACAGAACCCCATGCCGCCTTCCGGGGTGGCGTGGTGGCCGGGCGGCCGCATGAGGGAGAAAACCTTGGCGCCCCCGAGGCTTTCCGAAGCCGCCTTAAGGGCCGCGCCCGCCGAAAGCAGGCTGCATCCCCAAACGCCAGGGGCGCCGGGCGTGTCGGGGTCGAAATAGCCCTCCCTTCGCACCACCTGGATGGCCCCGTCCGAATGGACGGCCTGGATTTTCTCCAAGGGGGCTTCCATGGGTTCCTCAAAGGCATGGGCGGGCAGCAAGGACTTCAGGTGTTCCAGGGAACGTAGGACCCGCAAAGGGTGCTCCGGATGGCCGGGAATGTCGTATTGCCCAACCTTGGGGGTCGATATGACTTTGAGGCCGATTTTAGGTGTCAAGCGGTTCTCGCTGCTGGAAGTGAAGTTCCTGGTCCGCGCTCGGCGGTTCGAAGTAAAGTCTTTGAATCCGTCCCCGTCAGCCGCGGACGGTCGACGGTGGGCTGTGGTTATTTGCGTTGGCGGATTTTCTCGGCCAAAAGGTACTTGTCGAGGCGCATCACGTCCTGGCGGTTGATGGCCAGGATTTTAATGCCCGCCCGGTAGGTGTTGCCCCCGAAGGAGGAGTTTTCGGACTGGATGCGGAGCACCTCGGCGATCAGCGTGATGGGGGCGGGGTAGCCGGGAAGGTAGAGGTGGATTTCCAGGGCCGCATCGCCGGGGAATTCCCCTTGCCCCACCAGGGACATGCCGCCCATGGAGATGTCCCGGGTGACGGCGTGCACGGTGGCGGACCTTTTGGAAAGCTCGGGCAGGCGGTCGGCCGAGGATTCCCGGTAGGAAGGCTCGGAAAGGACCTTCACCAGGTCGGCCTTGGGGACGAGGCAGTAGGTCACCTTGATGGTGGCGTCGATGCGCTCGAACTGCCGTTTTTCCATCCACCCCGAGTGGATTGATGACATAAAAACTCCCTAAACCAGTCGGCGGTTGACAGTCGGCGGTCGGCGGTTTTTGGCGGACTTTAAAGCCGTTGCTGCCGACTGCCGGTTCACTTTTTCCAATGAATACAGCTGACCGGGCAGCTGTCCATGGCCGCCTGGATTTTTTCTTCCGTGTCCCCCTGGGGGTTGTACACTTCCGAAAGCCCGTCCGCGGTCATGCGGAAGACCCGGGGGGTTTCCACCACGCAGGCTTCGCAACCCGTGCACTCGTTCGGGTCGACGAAGGAAGTCCGGTTGGGTTTCTTTGTGTCTTCCATCGGGGTTTAGCCTTGGCCTTTGCTGTTGCCTGACGACGTGAACGGTCAACTGAATTTAGAACTGTATTCGGAAGCTGGTTTCGCCCGCGATATCGGTGCCGTTGGACTCGCCCACGATGGCCCAATGAAGCCCCTGGCCGAAATCCAACCCCGCCACGTACTTGGGCTCGAAATAAACCGGCGGCGCGTTGCTCGTGGCCAGGAGGTTGATCGGCTGGCTGGCCCCTCCATTGATCGAATAGGTCCCGGTTCCGTTCATGATGGAGGAGATAGTCCCCGAATTCCTCTGGAATCCCACGGCCACGAAGGGATAGAGGATGTTCAAGTCCTTTCCCACTTGGACCTGGGCGCCGAAGCTTTGCGTGTCCCAGTTGAGGGTGTAGTTGTTGGTCCCGGTAAAGGAAACGGCGTTCGCGCTGGGCGGGGGCCCTGGATCGTTGTAAGTGGATATTTGGTCGATGGCCGTGGATAGGCTGAAACTTCCCTTCATCGTGTCCCAACTCACGCCAACGGTGACCGTGGGCAGGGTGGTGCCGTCCAGGATCTTGTAGCGCAGGTCCAATCCCCACCCGAAGTAATTGGCGGTGAAACCCAAGTCCGAAAGGCTGACGAGGGGAAGGTAAAGGAACTTGACGCCCAGGTCCAAGCCGTTGGCCAATCCCACCCTTCCGGTGATGACCGGGAAGGGGAAAGGCACGCTGGAAGGGAGGTTGAAATTGGAGCCTAAGTTGATGGCGCCCAGGGTGAGGTTGTTGAGGTTGGGAAGGCCCATCAAGTCCGCCCCGGCGCCGATCCCCACTTCCAGGCGGGGGCCGCTCAAGAGATCGAAGACCCCGGGCGGGGTATTCCAGCCCAGCGTGGTGATGAACCCCATGCTCTTGGCGAATTGGGTGTTGACGTAATTGGCGATGGTCTGGTAATCCGTTTGGGCTTGGTTGGCGAAATCCTGGCTGGGGGTTTGGGCCCAGGCTCCCCCGCATCCCAAGAAGCTCAGGCCCAGCGCCAGCAGGATTCGTCGCGGCAAAGGTTGGATGGTCATTATTTTCCTATCCCCAAGTTTATCAACGTTTAAATCGGCGCTTCACTTTAAGGTTAAGGCAAAACCCTTCGTGGGTAACATTTTACCTTAAAATGGTTTAATTTTGACTTTGGAGGACCCTGTGCTTTGGCCTGATAGCCCCCTTGTTCCAGGCGTTTTTAGGGAGCGCCTTCACCGGTTTGGGGCCTTTGTCCAGGTCCGGGGCCGGCGGGAATACTGCCATGTCACTAATTCCGGCCGCCTCAAGGAACTTTTGGCGCCCGGCGCCAGGGTGGCCCTGGTGGACCATTTACCGCGCGGCCAAACCTTCCGTAAGACACGGTACTCGGTCCGGCTCGCGTTTTATCGCGGCCAATGGGTTTGCATCGAAGCCAACGTGGCGCCCAAACTTCTGGCGGAGGTCTGGCGCGAGGGGCGTATCAAGGAACTGAAGGCTTACGACCGCCTGAGGGCAGAGGTTCCGCTGAATGCCCATACCCGTTTTGACTTCCTGGCGGAAAACTCCAGGACCGGGGAGAAGGCCTGGATCGAGGTGAAATGCGTCACCTTGGTGGATGATAAGGGGGTGGGGCGTTTCCCCGACGCCCCTTCCCAGCGGGCATCCAAGCACCTGAGGGAGTTGACGGCCTTGGCGCGGAAGCCCAAGACGAAGTGCTTCGTTTTTTTCGTGCTTCAAAACCCCTTGGGCGCCTCGGTCGGCCCCCAGGACGGCACGGACCCCGTTTTCGGGAAGACCCTCCGGCGGGCGGCGCGCCGGAAAGTGGTTTTAAGGGCCCTTCGGGCGCGGGTGGGGTTAAAGTCCGCCCGCGTCGAGAAACCGGTGCCTGTTTTGTTGTGAGCGAATTTTAAGAAGAAGGGGGTTCGCCGGATTTCCCCAGGGCCTCCTTGAGGAAGAGCTTCCTCACGTCCTGGTCCAAAAGACGGCAGTCCGGGCAATCCTGGATGTGCTGGGCGATCCACTCCCTTTGGGTGGGAGGGAGTTTGCCTTGGAGATAAACACTGTAGGCTTGGTGAACCTGCCGGCAATCCATAAACCCTCGTCAAAATAATTTTGAATGTTAAATTTTAGTTTTAAATCGAAAATATTCCTCAACCCAAAACTTAAAACTTGGAACTCAAAACTGCCTCTTGGGAGGGGTCGTAAACCAGCCGGCCCATCTGCACGCCCAATAAGTCGAAGAATTGTTGGGCCTCGTCGTTACGGAGGCTTTTAAGGTAGGTTCCGTTTTGGGTGCGGATCAGGAAATTGGATGACTTCATCAGGTAAAGCTCGAACAAAACGCCGTCCGAACCGTAAAAATCGGCCATGACCACCGGCTGGGTGGGGGGATAAAGCAGGGGCTCCCATCCCTTTTTGCGACTGTCGATGAAGTCGTAGATTTTCTGGATCTTGGGTTCTTCCTCGATATAGGTGATCTGCTGGGCGCGCTGCTTGAAATCGTTCTGGCATACCTGGATTTTGCGGATGGAATCGACGTTGGGCAGTGAAATGTTGCGGTCCAGGCCGAAATGCCACACGCCAGCCAAAAGGAGCAGAAAAGTCCCTGTCGCTAAAATAACATTTCGGAGTTTTAACACCAACCCGGCCATCACTCTTTACCGCCCCGCTGGGATGAAGCTTCAAACCTATTTTATTACGGATTCCTTCCGTCTCCTAGTGGCTCAAGGAACTTTGGGGGACAATCCCCCCGGGTCCGCCGGAAGGGTCCCTGGGAAATCGATAAAACCCGCGCCCGCCCTAGGAATTTCTTTTGGGGGCGACTTGGGCCCCTATGGCCGTGCCCAGGAAAGTAAGCCCCAGCCAAAGCAACAGCCAATGGCTGTGCTCGGTTTGGATGGCGGGAAACCTGCGGCTGAGGAACCAACCCGTTTCATAGCCGAAGAAGCCCCCCAGGGCGGAGTAAAGGAAGAGCCCTAAGAGCCCCCCCAGGGTCTGGTACTTCGGGCCCACCCCCAGGATGGGCTGGATCAGGGGGAAATAAATGAAGGCGAACAGGACCCCCAGTGGGACGTAGTGGAGCTTCATGGCGTAAAAATAAGGGCTATTGCCCAAAAGAAGGAGGTAGGCGATCCAGAGATAGCAGGAGACCCCCAGCCCCCAACTTAAAACGAAGCTGACCGGCCAGAGGACCGCCGCCAGGCAGCCCTCCGCCATTGTCCAGCGGTAGACGTAAAGGATCGGGTAGGCCAGGAGGAAAAAAAGGGCGTTATAGAAGAAATTCAGGTTCCAAAGGGGATCGGCATAGGGGTGGAGGCGGGCATAAACCAGTCCCGCGGCCGCCAGCCCTTCCCCAATAAGCAGTCGTAGGATGGACCTGGAATGATCGGAGCCGTTAGCCATGATGTGCCTTGTTGTTAAGGGCTTTGAAGCTCTCAACCGTCGACCGCGGACGGCGAGCCGCCTTTTTCATCCTTTTCGCGTCTTGTTGTCGAACCAAACCACCGCGGCCACGGCGGTCAGAATGAAGATACTCCAAATAAGTCCCTGCACTTCCGGGTCCCCGAAAAACATCCCCCACTTCGTCACGAGGATCTGTCCCAGTTTGTAGCCAAGCACCGCTCCCGAGACCAAATCCGAAATCATGCCGGCCGAAGCCCAGAAGGTGAAATTCATCCGGCTTAGGCCCCAGAGGTGCTCAAAGAACAAGAAGTAATCCACGACGTAAAAAGGCACGAGGAACATCCAATAATCCCTCACTATCTGGAAGCACGAAGCCAGCCCCAGGGAAAGCTGCGCCACGTAAAGGATATAGCTAATCCAAAAGAAACTGCTGGCCATCAGCAAAATCCGCAGGGTAATGCCCAGTGGCATGACGAGGAACTTCAACACGGTTGGCAATTTCAACTGGCTGTAGAAGTAAAGGACGGGGTAAAGGATCGCGAAGACAAGGGCGTTGCCCAGGAATAAAAGGGGCGTGGAAACCTTTTCCGGGGCGTAGTAAAGGATGTGAAGGAATCCCACCACCCCCAGGATTTCCCAAAGGATGAACCGGGCGAAGGATGGGGACTGTTTCATGGAGGAGGCGATGTTGGTTTCCTTAGCCATTCTTTCCGCCTTTTCCTTTTATATCTTTATACCCATGCGGTGGGCGACCGAAGGGAGTCGTATCCGTTTCACTTTTCAACTTTTCGGTTATTTGCCCGCACTTCCCGCAACGATAGACCATGACCCAGTTTTTCCGGACCTCGTCGAACCTCGTGGCATGCGCCTTGACCCGGTTGCCGCACCAGGCGCAATGGGCTTTCTGCCAACGGGGCCGGGTGGTGCCCCATAAAAGCCCCAGGGCCGAGGCCAGAACCAAGATTTCCACCGGCCCTAATATCTTCGGGGTGAATCCGTAGTGCAACCATAAAAGACTGGTGCCCATCAACACGGCCAGGAACCAAAGGAGCAGGAACTTTCCCCAAGGCACGCGTTGAAACAGAACTGGAAATATTTTCAATTTTTCATTTGTCTTTCTTGGTGACCTTGGTGCCCTTGGTGGTTCAAATGGCGGTTGCTTTTCCGTCATTTCCATTTGCAGAATTCCACTAAATTTCCGTCCGGGTCGTACATCCGACCCACATTTCCCCAATCGAAGGAACGGAACTCCGCTTCCACGCCCTTGGCGCGGACGAGCCAGATGGCCTGGTTCACTTCCTGGACGTTGAGCCGCAGGACCAGCGGCGGGTATTCCACATGGCGGATGGCTTCCGGCATGGGATCTCCCTTTTCGATCACCAGGTAGGCGGAGCCGAATTGGAAATTGGTCAGGCCCTCTTTTTGGTAACGTATTTTTAATTCCAAGATTTTGGCGTAAAAATCCAGGCAAGCCTCGTAATTCTTGACCCTCAAGACAATTCCTGATTCTTCGATCTTCATGTGTTCCACTCCTAAAACCGCTCCGGAAATTTTCAGGTTTATTTTTTCGTCAAACCCAACCGATCCCTCATTTCATTTAACGAAATGGTCTTTTGTTTTCTTCGTTTCTGGATCAGGTCCCAAAAGGCGGCGTTCGTCTCCAAGACGACCGTTTCCCAGTCTTCCCCCTCCACGCCCACCAAAACCGCGGAGGGCCTGCCATGCCGGGTTAAAACCACGCGGTCCTTCTGGGATACATCGATATATTCTTTGATCTTTTTTTGTAGCTCCCGGACATTGACTGTTTTCATAAAATTTCCTCCGTTCTTGAATGGGGCGGTTTATGGCGGACCGCCCTTACGTAAACCCTTCTTGCGCCTGAATCCACGTCGTAAAAAACCCTATAATCCCCCACCCTGAGTTCCCACACCGGTGGAATATGTTCCCAAGGAGGAATAAGCTTAAGCAGGATTTTACGGTTCCTGGTTTGTTCTTCCGGCTGGCGCGCCAGATGCTTTTCGATCGCGTCCAATACGATGCGCTGGTCCCTTGCCTTCAAACCCCTCAAATCCCTTTGCACGTCGGCCGCAAAATAAATTTTATACATGTATATATATTTGCATATGCAAAATAACTTGGGAAGCTTTTTCTATTTTATTTTAGGTTTCTCAAAAGAAGACGGCCCTTCCCTCTCCTCATCCCGCTTCTCACTCGGGTCCAGGGAAGACGCCTTTTCCAGCTTGTGGAAGCCGTATTTACGTTTGATGGCGTCCACGCTTTTAAAGAGGGCTTCCTTTTTCTTGGAACTCATCTCCGGAAAAAGCCACTGGTTCACCTCCTCCCCCTTCTCGAACTTGGAAAGGGACACCCCTAAAAGCCGGATCTTGCGCTTTCGAACGTGGGATTCCTGGAATAATTGATAGACGGTCTTCATGACCACCGCGTCGTCGTCGGTTTCGGGGATGGTCTTGGCGCGGGTGGTAGTTTGGAAATCGTCATAACGCAGCTTCAAGGTGACGGTGCGGGCCTTTTTGCCGGTCCGCCGCAAGCGGTAACAGCCCTTTTCCGAGAGCCAGGCTAAGGTCTGGTGGATCTGTTGGAGGTTGTCCGTATCCTTTTCGAATGTCGTCTCATGCCCCACGCTCTTGGCGTCGTGGAAGGCGTGGACTTCCGTGTCCCCCAAGCCCCGTGCCGCCTGGTAAAGCCACTCCCCGGCCGAGGGACCGAAGGCCTTTTGCAGCTTGGGCAGGGGGATGGACAGGATGTCGCCGATCCGGTGGATACGCATTTCCTTCAGCCGGGGCTGGGTCTTCTCCCCGGCGCCGTGCAGGCGCTCGATAGGCAAGGGCGCCAGGAACTTCTGTTCCTCCCCCTCCGGCACCACGATGACCCCGGTGTTTTCCCCCACCTTCTTCCCCAGCGTGGCGGGATCGGGCTTGACGGTCTTGCCCGCGATCTTCGCCACGTATTTGTTGGAGGCGATGGCCACCGTGCAGGAAAGCTTCGTGCGGTCAAAGACCGAATCCCGCGCCTTGCGGGCCATGGCCCAGGGATCGTTGCCGTAAAGGGCCTCGCAGCCCGTGAAATCCAGGTAGAATTCGTCAATGGAGGCGTATTCCACCAGGGGCGCGATGCGGCGAAGAAGCGCGTAAACCTTGCGGGAATATTTGGAGTAAAGCTTGTGCCGGCCCGGCACGAAGAGGGCCTTAGGGCAGAGCCTTTCGGCGGTTAAAAGCGGCATGCCGCTCTTGATGCCGTACTTGCGGGCCTCATAGGAGGCCGAAGCCACAACCCCCCGGTCCCCCTTGTGCCCTCCCACGATGACCGGCTTGCCGTTCAAAGAAGGGTCCAAAAGCCTTTCGCAGGACACGAAGAAGGAGTTCATGTCGATATGGGCGATGATGTGGTTCATTCATCCAGTTTAAATATAATTACACATAGTATACAAGCGTATTCCATTAATAATGGGGACTTATATACTTTAGTCCCCTTCTAAAAAAGTGATTAAAAGCTGAAACAACAGGTCATCCAAAGGCAAAACGAGCCCATGGATGGGGAATGTTAAAGGGGGGACAGAAAACGAAGTTTTCAACTGTCTTGGGGATTATGCCGGTATTAATTGCCCAAACTGTCCGAAATTTACATCGCCAGTAAGGCCATAAATCAATATTCGCCAGCCATGGCGCAAACCGGATTTGTAAATAACCTTAAAGGGCTAATTAACATTTGAATGCTTTTGGTAGCAAAGGCAAAAATTACAAGAACCAATACAAGCATCAAAAGCAAAACAAAAAGCAAAAAATACCAATGAGGGGCCCTGAGAAAGTTAATTATAAAAAAATGTTCATTCACTAATTTTTCTAAGAGTTTTTGATGTTCACTAGAAAAACTCAAATGAACATTTTTATAACGCTTTCTGATCAATCCCCAAAAAATTTTTGGGACAGCGTTTTGATCCAATGAATTGTGGAAAACGGCCAAACATGCCTTTTTTAATTCAACCGGAAGAGATGAATCATTTTGAATTGTTTCTAAAAGGTCTGCCAGCTTTTCTCTTTTAAGCAAAGCCAGTTCATACGTCCTTGCTGAATAGAGAGCAAAAAGAGCCAACCCAATAGTTCCAATAATTGCAAATTCAATTGGATTCATTTTTTCTCTCCTAACGCCTTTGCGGCTTGTCTTACCCTAATTTCTTCCATCTTTTGAACGTGTTGATAAGTCATCCAAATGATAACAACAGCTGCGCCAATTACAAAGCACATCCCCAAAACACATGGATTTAGGCCCAATTTGTCAATTAATCTTAGGGCCACCTCTTGCCAAGTTGGGTTTTTAGGGTCCATGGCCCGAAAGTATAATCTCAAGCTAAGGGCAGAAAAAATAAAAATCGAGCCCTCGTTTGCCAAACCTTTAAAACCTTCAAAAATAGGCTACTCATCTCGTCACAATAAACTTCCCCCTCGTCGCCATATTCCCATGGCCTAGCGGGGGACTCCTCTCCCTACCATCAAGCCTCCTACTGGTTGGCCAGGCTGGGGGGCCGGTCAGCCTTTATTCTCCCCTTTATCCTGAATCCAACCGGGGAAGAGGCCGTCTTATCACCCACAGGGACAGTGGCATCCTGGATAGGGGGTGGTTTGCGGGCTACAATCCCAAGACCGGGACTTAATTATTCGGATTCCGAATAATTATAATAAGGGAATTCGGGGTGTTTCAGGGGCAGCCGTCCTCCGGCTGGCTGATTGGGGCCCCTGGAAGGTGATTTCCGGCAAAAGGCGGAGGGAGGCCCACCCAACAGGCCTTAAAGAACCAAATCGGCCGTAAAATTACCTGGAAATTTCAGGCCTCGAAATTTCAAGGTACTTTTGAAGAAGAACCTCCCGCGGAAAACCACCTTGAACGTTCCAGCCTTGAATGTTCAAGGTGGTTTTGAGGCACAAACGACGGAATGTCATTATTCCCCTTATTTAAATTTCCCGGATTCCGGGAAATTAATGTACCCAGACCGGCCAATTTTGCCCCACCGCCTTTGAAATACCCGGAATTCCCTTATTTTGAATCGGAACTATGCACTTGGCATAACTTACCAAAAACCCTCGCCCCTTGCGGGAGAGGGTAGGGTG
The DNA here is from genome assembly GCA_030041545.1 of candidate division FCPU426 bacterium. GTDB lineage: Bacteria > Oederibacteriota > Muellerivitia > Muellerivitales > Muellerivitaceae > JAJPJW01. Next base: position 39,954 of record JASHNQ010000091.1, read on the forward strand.
AGGGGGGCTTAAATTCCCGAAAATCACCCTCACCCCGGCCCTCTCCCCTCAAGGGAGAGGGGGAAAAGCAAAGGCTTAACATCCAAGGTGTGCCAAGTGCATAGTTCCGTTTTGAATTGTAGAATTTCGACTAATGAAGGCCCCGGCTAAGGCCCTTCCTAGTTTCTCACCAAAATAAACTTCCCCCTGGCCGCCGTATTCCCGTTCCGCACAACCGCGTAGAAATAAAGCCCCGGTGTCACGGGCACACCCTGTGTATTAGCCCCGTTCCAATCGAACTCCCCCCCCGAGGAGGTCGCTTGAAAGACCACCTCCCCGGACAGGGTGTAATAAGAAACCTGGTCGCCCGGCTGCAGGCAGTCCATCTTCAGCACCCCTCCCACGGCGTATTTGGGGTTGAAAGGTACCGGCCAAACCTTGATTTCGCAAACCGGCGTGGGAGTGAAGGTGGTGGTCGGCGTAGGGGTGATGGTGGGGGTGAGGGTGGGGGTTAAAGTGGGCAGGTTGGTGAAAACCAATCCACCCGGATATCCATAAGCGTCAAACGAGGCAAAGCCGTAGGATTCCACTCCGAAGGGTTGGGGCCCGGAGAGTTGGTGGTAGCCGGTGCCGATGGATACCTGGGCGGATGAATAACCGCTGCCTCCCACGGCCGTGAAACTGGCGGCCGGGATGGGCGCGCCATCCAGCAGGATGGCCCCCGCCTCCGCGCTGGGCGCGGCCACGTTCAAATAATTGGCGGGAAAACCGGTGGCAGGGGCCGCCAACTGGTAGGTCGTGCCGTAATCCGGAACCGGCGGCACGGTGATCTCACATGGGTCCCCTAGGGACGCGTTGTCGTAGGAATCGCTATTTGAGAATTGCATCACCAGGATGGGGGCCGTGGAGGTGATGTAGGAAGCGGTTGAAAGTTCCTGTTGGAAGAATTGCCCCTGGTTCAGGGTGGCTACGGCGCCGCCGTTGACGCTGACCACCGTCCCGTTCGCCGAGGAAAGGTAGCGGAAGGTGTCCGCGCTGCGGGTGGCCAGGGGCACGGTGACAAAGGAGGACCCCCAGGTCGCCAGGGGAATCTCTTCTTCCAGGAGCATATTGCATCTCATGTAACTCACCGGCACGTCGGCGCAGGCGTTGGCCCCGAAGAGCGCCACGGGCACGTTGGAAACCACTTGGGTTCCGGTGAGGTCGCTGCCCAATACGTCCCCCTGCAATTGGTAGGTTTCCCATTGGTTCAAGGACACCGTATAGGGCACCCCCGCGGGGTGGGAGCCCACGGCCTGGGAAGGCGTGATGGTGACGCTGGTGGCATCCTGGGAAGCCACCACCGCGAATTCCGTGTCGCTGATCGTGGTTGTGGCGCCTTGGTTCACATCCGCGGTAAAGCTGGCCACCCAATACTGCGTGCCGATGGCGCCCACGGGAAGGCCCAGGTAGCCGTCCGTGGCACGCTGCTCATATTCCAGCCCGAAGACGGTGATGTTATTGTTGGCCGTGACGTGGATGGCCATTTCCTGGACGCCGTCGGCGGCGGAGAGCATGGCCGTTTCCGGAACCACCACGGTGACGGCCGAATTGGGCCCAACTGAAAAGGCCTGCGCGAAGGAAAGCCCCGCGATGGAGACTTCACCCGAGGCGCCGCTTTGGGAAAGAATGAAAAGGTCCAGCGCGGTGGGGAGGGAGGGGTTTGTTTGGAGATACTGCGCCGGGAAGGTCAGCCAGAACTCCGTGCCTTGGTTGGAGACGGGCCCGGCCAGGACTGCGGCGGGAAGAAGGAGGGAGGAGGCCAAACCCAGGGCTAAGGCGCGAGCTCGAATGACCATCCGCATCGGGTTCCGTCCGGCTGTCCGCCCTTTCGGGCGCGGAAATTAAGAGCCGGTAACAAAATTCGTTTTTAACGCCTATCCCCCTCTCCCTCGAGGGGAGAGGGCCGGGGTGAGGGTGGATTTTACTTGGCGAAAACACCCCTCACCCTACCCTCTCCCGCAAGGGACGAGGGTTTAGGTTAATTTTGTTACCGGCTCTAAAAAGGACCGCCTCCTTTCGGTGGTCCTTTCGTGGTGAAACTTTACCCTCACCCCGCCTGGTTTTCCAGGCCCGGTTTACTTCAGGCTGGACAATCCCTTTTCCTGGATGAGCTTATCGGCGATGCCGGCGTTGAACTTGCGGGCGTTTTCCACGCACATCTTGGCCAGGCCCTGCTCGTTCTCGCGGAACATGGTGACCGCTTCCTTCACGTAGAACTTCGCCCGGATGTCGTTGGCCTTCTTCTCGTCCAAGGCGCCCCGCTTTTTCGCCAGCTCGATGGCCTTCTCGACCCCCGCGGCGTCCACGCGGCACTTGGTCTCGTAAAATTTCGACTTGCCCCCCTCCCGGCTGCGGGAGGCCGACCCTTGCGTGTGCTGGGGGATGCGGTAGTTGGTGGGGGTCAAGGGCGTGAAGGCGAACTCCGCGCCGCTGGCCGAGTAGCAAAGCCAGGCGTAGTAGTCCTCGCTGGCCTTCTCCCCGGGGAAGGGAATGTCCCGGGCGATGCCCGTCAAGACCGAGGTGGTGGAGGTCAGGTTGGTGTAGCCCGCCTCGGTGCAGATCTCGATCCAGGCGTCCTTGCCCTGGGGCGGATGGCTGTGGGATTCCAGGATCTCCACGATGGACTGGGAACACTTGGAATAGGGAGTCGGCTTGCCGTTTTCGTCGATCACGTTGAAGGTGCTGTAAACCACGCCGGCCTTGGGGTTGTTCTTGAAGATGCCGCGCGCCACTTCCACGCGCCAGGGGTGGGTCAAGTCGTCGGCGTCGATGAAGACGATGAAGGGGTATTTCTGCTCGTAGGCGTATTTGATGCACTCGTTGCGGGCGTGGCCGGGGCCGTCCGAATGGGCCATGTAGATGACCTTGAGCTTGCCGCCGAAATCCGTCTCTAATTTCTTGAGGTAATCCTTGGCTTCGGCCGAGGGGGAATTCCCGTCCCCGATCAGGATCACCCAGTTGGGGTCGGTTTGGAGCTTGATCCTTTCCAGGGTTTCATCCAGCCATTTGCGCTCCATTTCCGAACCCTGGCTCCAATGGGGGATGACGAAAGCCGCCGGACCGTCGAGGTTGAACTTTTCCATTTTCCACCTTTTCCTAACCCGGTCTGGCCGGAACCCAGGGGGAAACTATCCCCAAAGATTTACCGGCGAAGCCAGGGTAATAGTGCCCGGTCCCTTAGCTCAAAAATCTTCCCTTTTTAGAAGATTTTATGAGTAAGGGATCGAAGGGTGATTGACAAGGGAAGGATTTTACCGGTTGGAAAGGCGGGAGGCCACATTAAAAAAACAGCTCACCGTTGACAGTTCACAATCGACAGCCAGGCCGACAAGGCCAAGGTTTTAAGCCTTCCCGTGAACTGTCAGCTGTCAGCTGCGACCTGAAGTTCAGCCTTTTTTGAAGGTGAGCCGCATGGAATTCTTAGGGGGGGCGGAATCTTTTTTAACCCTGTTGGGAAAGGCGGCCTTGAAGGCGGCTTCCTTTTGGAGCCTTTCTTCCTCCAAGGCTTTGATCTTCTCGAAGTCGTACTTATTCACCGCTGAGAATTTGAGGTCGCCGCGGAACATGGGCCGCTTGAGTTCCGTGAAGGTTTCCAGTTTGAGCACCTTGGCCAAAAGACGGAGCTTGGCCTGGTGCCGGGGCACGAAAAGATCCAACTCGATGAACTCCTTGGACGCGAAAACGCTGTTGGCCGTCAGGCACATTTCCCCGTAATTGACCTTCTTGTCCAGCACGTAATAAAGGCTCTCGTCGCGGTAGGAGCTATCCTGGACCGGCGCCTTTTTCTTTTTGCGGGGGGTTTTCTTGATCTTCACGCGGTGATACCTCACTTCCACCATGGAAATGACACGCCCGCCCTTGTGTTTTTCCAGCCAGCCGACTCGATCAACCACGGGAACCCTTTCTTTGAGGAACCTGGATGCTGGTTAAAGATACCACTGAATTAACCTAACGTTAACTTCTGAAATGAATGAAGGGGGAAATCCAGTTTAACGGTTTAATATTTTACGGAACTATACACTTGGCATAACTTGGATGTTAAGCCTTTGCTTTTCCCCCTCTCCCTTGAGGGGAGAGGGCCGGGGTGAGGGTGATTTTCGGGAATTTAAGCCCCCCTCACCCTACCCTCTCCCGCAAGGGGCGAGGGTTTTTTGTAAGTTATGCCAAGTGCATAGTTCCGATATTTTAATTTAATCCTAGGAAAAAATCTTGGAAAAGCTTGGGAGAATATTTTCCCTCGTCAATTCGCGCGCCTTCACGCCCTTTTCCTCCCAGGCTTTCAACCGCCGTTGGTGTTCCTCCACGATGGGCCTCACCGAGCTTTCCGCGAATACCGCCTTCAAATGCAGGGACATCTGTTCCTCCGTGGGCCGGTTGGCGCCGGTCAGGAGTTTGGCCGCCCCGTCCTGGGCGCAGGCGGTCACGAGGAAGGAATGGCCGGTGAAGGAATAAATCTCCAAATTGCTGATGACCACCTTTCCGCCTTCCTTGCCCTCGACCCAGTTGACCAGTAAAAGGGCGGATTTGCGGTCGGGCGCGAGGAAGGTGCGGGCCCAAAAGAAGAGGGTCGAGGCGTAGGAGTAATCCCCCAGGAGGTCGTAGCCTTCCTCCCGCAGTTTTTGGGTGAGGTCCGCCTGCCACTTGGGGGTGAGCCGTTCGGTCATTGCCTCCGGCGCCTTCACGAGTTGGACGGAAATCTTGGGCAGCCCCCCCCAAGGGCCGCCGGGAACGGGGGTTGGGGGGGAAAAAGGCCTTTCCGTGAAAAGGATATAGCCCACGATGGCCGCCAAAAGGACGAGGATAATGATGCCGCCAGGACCCATGAAAACCCTTGGAATAAAGTTAAGAGTTAGGAGTGAGGAATTGGGAGTTGTGGGAATTTTCTCGCCACGGTTAACCGCGGCGGGAAAATCACCACAATTCAAAATTTAAAATTCATAATTCAAAATTCGACTTTAGGCGCTTCCTGCGCTTCCTGCTCGGCCTTGAAGTAGGCGTCCCTGGCCTTGAAACCACCGATGGAGGCCATCAGGTTGGAGGGGAAACTCTGGACCTTCACGTTGTAGTCCTGCACGGCCTGGTTGTAGCGCATGCGCGCCACCGCGATGCGGTTTTCCGTGCCGGCCAGCTCGTCCTGCAGCCTCAGGAAATTCTCGTTGGCCTTCAGGTCCGGGTATTTCTCCACCACCACCATCAGGCGCCCCAAGGCGTCCTCCAGGTGGTTGGCGGCCTCGACTTGCTCGTCGGTCGTGCGGGCCTCCCCCCATTGGCTGCGAAGCCGGGTGACTTCCTCCAACACGCCGCTTTCGTGCTTGGCGTAACCCTTGACGGTGTTGACTAGGTTGGGGATGAGATCGTAACGCCGCTGTAGGTCGGCCTGGATGTTGCCCCAGGCGGTGTCCACGGCCTGGTTGGAGGACACCAGCCCGTTGTAGGACCCCACCAGCGCCAATCCAAACAACACGATGAAGCCCAGGATCGCCCACAGCCAAACCTTCGAAGACATTTCAACCTCCGTATAAGTTCGCCTTTAAACTCTTAACCCGGACGAGCCGGAGCCAAACAGGGTCGCATCCGCTGCTTTCACGGGTGAATCCTTTTGTATAAAATTTCACGACGAAGGGACTAACTTCTAACTCCTCGCTCCTAACTTTATTCCCCATACTGTCCCATGATCTGCGTTTGCGCCAGGATATGCCCTATCATCGCCTTCTCCACCTGGCTCTTCAAGGCGCCGCCGCCCAAGGGCAGCAGGCTGTCCAGGGCGTAAAGTTTGAAGTAATAGCGGTGGACTCCGCTGGGCGGGCAGGGCCCGTCATAGCCGATTTTTTGGAAGTCATTGGCCCCCTGCGTGATCCCCTTGTCCGTTTTCCCGTCCCGGGGGAATCCCTCGGTCATCTCAAAACCGTTGGTTTTGGGGTCGGCGATGGCCGGGATGTTGAAAACGACCCAATGGGTGAAATTCATGGTGGGGGCGTCCGGGTCCTCCACGATCAGGGCGAAGGACTTGGTCTTGCCCGGGGCGCCCCGCCAGCTCAACTCCGGCGAAATGTCCTGCCCGTGGCAGGTGTACTTGTCGTCCATCATCTTGCCGTCCATGAAGGACGCGCTTTGGAGCCTCAAGTTGGACTTCTTCTTTCCCCCCGCCGCCCCCGCCGTTGTGCCAAAGGCGAGTGCGAGGAGAACAAGCATTACCATCCTAGTCCAATGGATTTTTTTCATAGTGCCTCCTTTGCCTTAGCTAACGATTGACGACTGATACCTGACAACTGGTTTTACCGGTAGACATTATCCACGATCGTTTCGATGGAACCCAGGTACTTCTCAAAAAGGGCTGGCACGTTCAAGTCCTGGATTTTTTCCCCTTTTTTGAGGCGGGCGATGGTCTCGAAGGGCTCCAGGTCGAAACTGATGAATTCCTTCAACTTCCTCAAGGCTTCCAGTTTGGGCGCGGGCGGCGTGGTCTTGTAAAGCCAAAGGGCGCTTTTGAACAGGACCAAAAAGGTGGAAAGGGATTCCAGCATGAGCTTTTCCACCCGAGAAGGCCTGGCTTCGGTGAGCATGAAGCGGGTCTTCAACCTAAAGAGCTTTCCCCGGAGTTCGTGTTCCAATTCCGCCCGCATGTGGTCGCGTGAAACCGACAGCCCTTTCACCGGGTCGGGACCGAAAAGGACCCTGTGGTTGTGCTGGATGTCCTGGATCTCCACCGGAAAGACGTCCTCCGCGACCTTCAATTGTTTCCGGGTGAGGATGAGGGGCGGATGGTTTCCCTGCCGGACCCATGGCACGACGGCCTTGGAAAGGGCCAACAGTTCCTTGGGAAAAAGGGCCCGCGTGACCACCAAAAGGTTGATGTCGGAGTTTTTTCCCGTATGGTCCCCTCCCGCCGCCGAACCGTAGAGCACCACCGACACCAGCTGGCCGCCCAGCAGCGCCTCGAGTTCCTCCACCATTTTTTCCGTTGTCCACCTCATATCCGTCTCCTTTAAGGATTAATCATAAATTTAAAACGGAACTATACACTTGGCATAACTTGGATGTTAAGCCTTTGCTTTTCCCCCTCTCCCTTGAGGGGAGAGGGCCGGGGTGAGGGTGATTTTCGGGAATTTAAGCCCCCCTCACCCTACCCTCTCCCGCAAGGGGCGAGGGTTTTTTGTAAGTTATGCCAAGTGCATAGTTCCGATTTAAAATTCCATAATCTTTTTGCCCCACAAAACCATTAACACCCTTAGTGAGTTGTGGGACAAAAACTTCCGAAACTAAACACTCAGAACTCAAAACTTTGTGGTGGGTTACCATCCCCCGCTGGCCCCGCCGCCCCCGGAGCCGCCGCCGCCGAAACCGCCAAAACCCCCGCCACCGCCGCCTCCAAAACCACCCCCACCCCAGCCGCCGCCATAATATCCGCCGCCGCCCCACCACCACCCTCCAAAACGGATACGGACGAACAAATAAAAAACAATAATGGCGAGGATGAGAATAATTTTAATGACCTCGACGGGGTTTTCTCCCTCCGCGGGGCCGGGTGACCGCCCTTTTTGCCGTTGGAGGATGAGTTCGGCCAAAGCGTGGGCGGCGTTGCTGAGCCCTTGGCCGTATTGTTGTTGCTTAAAGAAAGGGTAAACTTCGCCGCGCAGGATGTCACCTGCGTCCCCGTCCGTGACGACGTCTTCCAACCCATAACCCACTTCGATGCGCGCCCGGCGGTCACGGATGGACGCCAGGATAAGGATGCCGTTGTCCTTTCCCTTTTGCCCGATGCCCCAAGCCTGGAAAAGGTCCACGGCGGCCTTGTCCACGTCCGCGCCTTCCACCGAAGGGAAGGTGGCCACCGCGATGGCATTGCCGGTCTTTTGCTGGAATTCGTCGAGGAAGTCCTCAAGTTCCTGGGCTTGGCCGGCGGGAATGACATGGGCGAAGTCGTTGACTGCCCCGGCTGGCGAAGGCCATTTCGCCGGCAAGGCGGGTGTGGCTAACAGGATCAGCGCATAAAGAAAAACAAGTGGCTTTTTCAAAGATCGGCTTTCAAAGAGAATTCACGGCGGCATTGCGGGGGACAAGGCCCTCATTGTAATCCAAAGGCTTCCTGGTAAGCCTTAAACGTTTGGGCGTCAAAACAAACCATCCGTACCTTTTCAATTTGTCGGTCTTGGGCCAGGAAATCCTTGATCTCGGCCGAGGCGATTTGGGCGGCCTGTCGCACGGGGAACCCGTAGGCACCGGTGCTGATGGAGGGAAAAGCGATGGTCTTGATTCCTTTTTTCGCGGCCGTTTCCAGGCAGTTACGGTAACAGGAGGCCAGCGATTCGGGCTCCCGGTGGGTGCCGCCGCGCCAGATGGGTCCCACCGTATGGATCACCCATTGGGCCGGGAGACGGTAACCCTTGCTGATCTTGCATCGGCCGGTCGGACAGCCTCCCAGGTTGCGGCATTCTTCCAGCAACTGGGGCCCGGCCGCCCGGTGGATGGCGCCGTCCACCCCGCCGCCGCCCAAGAGGGATTCATTGGCGGCGTTGACGATGGCCCCTGTTCTTTGCCGTGTTATGTCTCCAAGGATAATTTCAACGCGGGAAGTAATTTCCATTGTTTGGCGTCCAACAATTTTAAATTTTGGCCGGAGGCCGGACCCGCGCGGCGAAGACGCCCAGGCAGGCGTCGGAAACCACCTTGAACCCAGCCTTTTCCAGCTTGGCCTCGGCTTCCGGATGGGTGATGCCGCTCTGGAGCCAAACCACCTTGGGGCGTTTTTCAGGGGACAAGGCCACCAACTCCTCCGCCAAGGCCGGAATCACATCAGGCCGGCGGAACACGTCCAGGATATCGACTTTCACCGGAACGTCCTGGATGGTGGCGTAGGCTTTTTCCCCCAGGGACGATTGAATATGGGGGTTCACGGGATAAACCTTCATGCCCCGCTCCTTGAGCATGGCGGGAATTTGGTAGGCCGGCCGGTCCATCTTGCTTTCGTCCTGCATTCCCTCCACCGCCACGGTTTGGGCTGCGCGGGCGATTTCCAGGGCCTCGGTTTCGGTGACGTTCATGCCGGACTCCTTCAACAGGGGTAAAGAGAGGGAACTATGCACTTGGCGTCAGTTCGCAGTTGATTTGACTCTATCCCCCCTCTCCCTCGAGGGGAGAGGGCCGGGGTGAGGGTGATTTCATAGGTTTCACTACACCCCTCACCCTACCCTCTCCCCCAAGGGGCGAGGGTTTTTGGAAACTGACGCCAAGTACATAGTTCCGTAAAGAGATATTAGGGCGGCGCGCCGGAAAAACCAATGAGATGAAATATTCGGAAAGGATTACTGGAGAAAACCCTGGTAAAGCATGAAATAAACGATGACGCCCGTGACCGAAACATAGAGCCAGATGGGAAAAGTGACCCGGGCGATCTTCCGGTGTTTTTCGAAATCGCCTCGGAGGGCCCGCCTGAGGGTGAGGATGGCCAGGACCGGTACGGTGACGGCCAGGATCGTGTGCGTGGTGAGGATGGTCTCATAGAGGATTTTGGACCATCCATGGCCCGGGTAGTAAATGATCCCCGCCAGCGCGTGATGGACGAGGTAGGAAACGAGGAACACGATGGAAACGATGAAGGCCGTAACCATGCAAAACCGGTGGGCTTCCCGGTTGCCGCGCCGGATGAAGGAATACCCCACTAGGAGAAGAACGGCGCTCAGGCCGTTCAGCCCGGCGTTGATCATCGGAAGAATATTTAGGTTCATGGGGTCTCCTTGGACCATGTTGTAATAACAGCGTTTTTATTCAGCAATGATTCCAGGAACTCATAAGGTATTTTATGTCCTGCTGAAGTTTCAAAACGTCCTTGTCGTCCTCGCCGTCGTAAAGCCCCCGGATGTCCCCGTCCCCGTCCACCAGGACCATCCGGGTGGTATGGATGAAATCGAATCCGGGCCCGGCCTGTTCATCGCGGGCGGCGATTTCCCGGAATCCATTGCGGATCGTTTGGTAGATGTCGTCCTTTTTCCCCGTCAGGAACACCCACTGGCGGGTGTCGGCCCGGTAATCCTCGGCGTATTGCTTCAGGACCGGAACCGTATCCCTATCCGGGTCCACGGTGAAGGTGACCAGCCGGAAGTCCGGGTTGCCTTTCCACGCCTCCTGCAGGGTGCGCATCTTCTGGCTTAACAAGGGGCAGGAGCCCGCGCAGTGGCTGAAAATAAAGTCCACCACCCAGACCTTTCCTCTCAGTTCATCGCTGGAAAAAACCTTCCCATCGCTGTCCATAAAGGAAAACGGGGGGGCCGCAAATAGGGGTTCCTGGAACTTGTTGGAGGGCCGGGTGCTCCAGACCCGCCAACCCAAAAAGGCCAGCATTCCCAGGGCCGAGAGGATGAGAATTGTTTTTGTGAAAGACGACGAAGTTTTGCTTTTTCGGCTCATCTTTTAATGGTTGTCTCCGCGGTGAAAAGCTTTTTTATCTCGTTTCGTTCGTCTTTTCCACGGCCCAGGAGGAAAGGGCGTAAAAAAACAGTGAGAATCCCGTCAGCACGGCCAGGCAGACGGATAACTCCGGTACCGCCGATAAATCCGGTCCCGTGAAAAGCCCGCGCCTCACCCCCGCCACCCCGTAGGTGAAGGGGTTGATTTTCATGAAAGCTGACATCCACGACGACCCGCTTCCGGCGAAGACCGCCCCCGAGGCCATCCAAAGGGGGAGCAGGACCATGTTCATAAGGGTATGGAATCCCGGCCGGGATTCGATTTTCCAAGCCAGCCAAAATCCCATGGCGTTGATGACGAAGGAAAGGAGGAAGAGCGAAAGTACCAGGCCCAGGAAGGGAAAAAACCGGATATCCGCGCCCACCGAAAGGGCCGCTGGCACGAGGATGAGCCCCTGCAGCGCGGAAAGGGTGGCCCCGCCCATGATCTTCCCCATGACGATGGCCGCCCGCGGCACTGGCGCCACCATGACGGACTGAAGGAAGCCCGCCTGCCGGTCCTCGATGACCGAGGCGTTGGTGAAGATGCAGGAAAACAGCACGCTCATCACGATGGCGCCCGGGAGGAAATAGGCCCGGTAATTGGCGACCGGGATGCCCGTGCCGAGCACCACCCAAAAGAGAAGCGCGGTGCCGATGGAGCCCACCACCCAGCTGGGTTGGCGGTAGAACCGCACCAGTTCCCTTTTCCAGAGGGTATAAACGGCCATCCAAAAGTTCATTCTCTTTCCTCCATCAACCGTCGTCCCGTCTTATGGATAAAGACGTCCTCCAAAGTCGGCAACCCAATGGTGAGGGACAAAATTTCATTCGGGAAGGTTTCCAATAAGGGCGCCACTAGGTTATGAGCCTTGGGCTGCTCGATCTGGATGAACCCGCTTAACAGCTGGGCCTTTACCTTGAGTTTTTCCCCGACCGCCTTCATCAATTCTTCCGGATTCTTGGCCCTCATCCTTAATACTTCCCCGCCGATTTCGGCCTTGAGTTGGTCGGGGTTCCCCAAAGCCACCTTTTGCCCCTTGTCCAGGATCAGGAGGCGATCGCATCGGTCCGCTTCCTCCAGGTAATGGGTGGTCACCAGGACTGTCATCCCCTGTTCTTTCCGGAGGGATTCTAAATGATTCCAAAACTCCCTGCGGGCCGCGGGGTCCAATCCCGTGGAAGGCTCGTCCAGGATCATCAATTCGGGGTTGTTCAACAACGCCTTGGCCAGCTCCACCCGGCGCTGCAGCCCGCCCGACAGGGTCTTCACCTTGTCCCTGGAGCGGTCCTTCAAGCCCAACCGATCCAGATCCCGGTCCATGCGCTTTTGGAGTTCAACCCCGCCGATGCCGTAGAGGTGGCCTTGGTGTTCCAGGTTCTCACGGACGGTCAATTGCTTGTCCAGGGCCGGCATCTGGAACACGATGCCCATACGGCGGCGGATGGCGATCTTGTCTTTGGAAAGATCCAATCCGAACATCTTCACTTGGCCCGGCTTGCAGGAAAAAAGCGTGGAGAGCACCTTGAACGTGGTGGTCTTGCCGCCGCCGTTGGGGCCGAGGAAGCCAAAGATCTCGCCCTTGCCCACCGAAAAGCTCAACCCCTCCAAGGCGGCCTTGGAGCCATAGTGGTAGGCGAGGTTGTCCACTTCGATCAAGTCATCCATCAAAACCCGTTTTCACCACAGGGACACGGAGGCACAGTTAGAGGATTTGAAAGTCCGAGAATTTTGGCTTTTAGCCGCGTCTTTGTGCCTCTGTGGTTAAAAATTTTATGTCTTATCCAAAACCATCACCAGGAAAAGAATCGGCAGGTAGGTGATGGAATACCAAAAAAGCCCTCGGGCGTTGTAGAGCGTCCTTTGCCGGGCCATGCGGAAACTGTAAAAGAGAAAGAGCGAACTTAGCACAAGCGCCACCCAAAAATAAACCTTTCCGGTGATGTGGAAATAGGCCGGTAAAAGGGAAACCGGCAGCAGGGCCACCGCGTAAACCACGGACATGAGGCCGGTGGACTCCCCCTGGGGATCGATAACCGCCAGCATGGGAAACCCGGCCCGGGCGTAATCATCCCGGTACATCCAGCCGATGGCCAAAAAATGCGGCATCTGCCAGAGGAAGAGGATGGCGAAAAGGGTCCAGCCCCCGGGCCCGATATGGTTTTGCGCCGCGGCCCAGCCCATCAAGGGCGGGATGGCCCCCGGCACCGCGCCCACCACCGTGCAAAGCGAGGTGATCTTTTTGAGGGGCGTGTAAAAAACAATGTAGCTCACCAGGGCCGCGACGCCGAGAAAAGCCGCCAGGTCGTTGACGAAGAAAAAAAGGACCGCGACCCCCATGACGGAAAGACCCATACCGAACCAGAAAGCCTGTTCCTTTTTAAGCCGGCCCGAGGGCAGCGGCCTTTTACGGGTGCGTGTCATTTGGCTGTCGGCCTCCGCCTCCAGCCACTGGTTCAATGTGCCGCAGCCGCCCGCCACCGCCGTGGTCCCTAAAAGGGACCACAACAAAAGAGCCCAGTGGAGGGGCCCGTTGCCGCCCAGGTAAAAGCCCGCCAAGGCCGTCACGATGGCCAGGGAGTTCAGGCGCGGCTTGGTGAGCGTGATGTAGTCCCGGAAATTCTTCATAGGTCTTTCCCACCACAAAGTACACAAAGTTCACGAAGTAAAACCCATTTTTTCAATTCTAAAGCCAAACTTTGTGCCCTTCGTGTCCTTTGTGGTAAGAGTTTGTTTTAAGCTTTTTTCATCAAATGGAAACAGTTGAGGGTCAGGACCAGCATGGAAGCCAGGGTGGCCGCGCCCACGATGACGTGGAGGGAGGTCGGCACGATGGCTTTGGAGGTGGCGATGAGGATGACGCCCAGGAAACATTGGAGCCACACCAGGAGCCCCGCCGTGGCTGCGGGCCAGGACAAGGCTCCTTCTTCCGTGTAATGGGTGCAAACGCGGTAGGCCGTATGGTTGACGAAATAGAGAACCACCAAGGCTCCCACTCGCGTATGGCTGAATTGCAGGGCAATGGAAGCCGTCCAATCCGGCGGAAGCAAGTGGCCGAAGGAAAGGGGCCAGTCCGGAATGGCCAGGCCGGCTCCGCTGTGCCGTGTCACCGCCCCCACGAGGATTTGAAAATAGATGATGCCCGTGGTCAATGCGGTCCAAAACTTAAGGGACGCGGGCCGGTCCGCCACCCGGTAGGGCGTGTCCTCCATCCATGTTTTGGAAGTGACCAAGGCCAGGCTCACGATCAGGCAGAAAAAGATCTCGGCCAGGCCGGCGTGCGCCACGGAAACGGGCGTGGGGAGGCCGAACTTAACGGTGATCCCGCCTAAAACGGCCTGCAACACGACCGCGCCCAGCGCGGCCCAGGCCAGGCGCTTGACCCACCGCCTGCTTTCCACCCATTGCGTGGCGAAGGCCAGGCCCAGCATCAGGAAAGCCGTGGTGCCCGCCACCGCCCGGTGGCTGTATTCGAAAACCACTCCCCCCTTGAACCGGGAGAGGGGCGGCGCCAGGCCGCCGTAGGAGGTGGGCCAATCCGGCACCGAAAGGCTGGAGCCCGTGCTGGTCACCAGGGCTCCGGCCAAAAGCAGGAGGAAGGTGAATCCCGCCGTTACCAGGGCGTAACGGTGCAATGCGGGGTGGTAACGGGGCTCGGTTGGGTTGGAGGCCATGTCAATCCCTAAGGGTTTGCTGAATGCCGGCGCCCGACCACGGACGACCGCCTTAAAAAAATATGCAACCATCCGGTTGGCAAAGCTAATTTCATAAAACCCTCGCCCCTTGGGGGAGAGGGTAAGGAGATGATAACGAAGACCCCTCCTGGAGGGGGTTAGAATCGAGATTAGCAAAGTCATACGGGAAGAGAGGGAAGGCCGACACCCTACTGGGGCGACGAAGACCCCGCTTGGTAAGTGGCCTCCCGCGATCAACTTTTTTGGGCCTAAGAGCCCGAATAGATAGTTG
>JASHNQ010000092.1 GCA_030041545.1 candidate division FCPU426 bacterium
GCCCGGAAAGCCCAGCCGGATTGGGCGGCCCAACCCCTCCCCGACCGTATAGCTATCCTTCAAAAATTCCGGGAATTGGTTGTCCTCAAAAGCGAGGCCCTGGCCCTGACCCTGACGGATGAGGTGGGAAAGCCCATCACCCAATCCCGCAATGAAATAGAGGGCCTACTGGCAAGGTTGGATTTTTTCCTGCAAAACACGGCCCCTGAACTGATGGAGGAAACGGTTTTTTCGGACCAGGGCATGACCGAAAAAATCCGGCATGAACCGCTGGGGGTGGTGGCCAACATATCGGCCTGGAACTATCCCTATTTCGTGGGTTCCAATGTGTTCGTCCCCGCCCTTTTGGCGGGAAATGCTGTGCTTTACAAGCCTTCGGAATTCGCCACCCTCACCGGTCTCCACATCGCGGACCTGCTTTACGAGGCCGGTGTTCCCGAGGAAATCTTCAACCCGATTGTGGGTGGCGCGGCCGCCGGGGCGACCTTGCTGGAACAGGATATCGACGGGGTCTTTTTCACGGGTTCCAATGCCACGGGAAAAAAGGTAGCCGAAGCCACATCGCGTCGCATGGTCAAAATTCAGTTGGAACTTGGAGGCAAGGACCCAGCCTATGTCTGCGATGACGTGGACATTCATCGTGCCGCCGTCAGCCTGGCCGACGGCGCCTTTTATAACACCGGCCAAAGCTGTTGTTCCGTCGAGCGCATTTACGTTCATTCGGAAATCTACGGGCCTTTCCTGGAGGCCTTTACGGCCGAGGTTAAGGGCTACCGCATCGGAAATCCGCGCGACGAAAAGACCTATATTGGCGCCATCACCCGTCCGGCCCAGCTGGAAGTGCTCCAACGCCAGGCCGATGACGCCCTAGCCCAAGGGGCCAAGCTGCATTGCGGCGGCAAGCGCCTGCCCGGTCCGGGTCTTTTTTTCGAGCCGACGGTTTTTTCCAACGTGAACCACAAGATGGAACTGATGCGCGAGGAGAGCTTTGGGCCCATCATCGGGATCCAGAATATTTCCGGGGATGAGGAGGCCGTGGCCTTGATGAACGATACGGTTTACGGGCTGACCGCCGGAGTTTATACCAAGGACCGGAGCCGGGCCGAGCGGCTGTTGGCCCGCGTGGATGCCGGTTCAGCCTATTGGAACTGCTGCGACCGGGTGAGTCCCCGCCTGCCCTGGTCCGGAAGGAAGGGGTCAGGCACCGGTACGGTGCTTTCGCATTACGGCATCAAGGCCTTTACCAAACCCAAGGCCTGGCACCTGAAACAGCCTGTATAATTGCCGGATCAGGTCAAGGAACCTTGAAAATCACAAAACATTTAACCGCATTCCTCTTGAAAATTTTTTTTGGCGCCCTTTTTTTATGGTTTTCAGCCGCCATGATTTGTGTCATAGGGCCGGCCCTGTTGAAAGCGCCTTGGCTGTCGAGGCAGGGCGTCGTCTTTTTGGCTTGTTTCGCCGCGTACTTCCTCATCCACTTCCTTCTTTACCAACCGGTCCTCAGCCACGTCATGGCCCACGAGCTGACCCACGCCCTGGCCGCCATGCTGATGGGGGGAAAGGTCACTTCCATCCAGGCCTCGACATCGGGCGGGACGACGGTGGTCAACCGATCCCACGTCTTCATCAGCCTGGCCCCCTACATCTTTCCTTTTTACACGGCTCTTACACTGGCAGTCTATGTTATCGCCGCGCCATGGTTTAAAATTTACTTGCTGGGGCTGATCGGCTTCACCTACGCGTTCCACTTGGCGCTCACGGCCTGGTCCCTTTCCCACCACCAGCCGGACCTGAAAGAGGGCGGAGTGGCGTTCTCCTTGATTTTCATTTTCGCGGGAAATATGATGGTTTTAATGCTCCTGTTCTCCTTCGTTTTCCCGCAAAGCCTGCCGCTGCCGCTAGCTTTTTCCGAGACTTTTCAGTGGGCCTGGCATCTTGCCCAGTCATTGTTTCACCTGTTGAAGCCCCATTTCGCCGTTCCGGAGGCACACGCCTGAAGGCGAATTTTGAATTCTTAGAGCCGGTAACAAAATTTGATTTTGGAGCTTTTGCCCCTTCTCCCTTGAGGGGAGAAGGTTGGGATGAGGGTGATTTCCTTGGCTTCCGACACCCCTCACCCTTCCCTCTCCCCCAAGGGGCGAGGGTCTGGTGGAATTTTGTTACCGGCTCTTAATTTTGAATTATGGATTTTTCAGCCACAAACAGGCCGAAAATTATTTTGATTGAATAACGGCTAGGAATAACAAACACATGAAGAAAACCTTCATCCTGGACACGAACGTCCTGATCCATAATCCCCATGCCCTGGAAACCTTCGAGGACAACACCGTCGTCATTCCCCTGGGCGTGATCGAGGAACTGGATACCTTCAAAAAATACGACGACGAGCGGGGCCGCAACGCCCGCGAGGTGGCCCGGACCCTGGACACCTTGAGGGAAAAGGGCAACCTGCAGGAGGGGGTTCCACTGCCCAACGGGGGAACCTTGCGGGTGGACATCAGCACGCCCAACGGACACCTGCCAGCGGCCTTGTCCCACATGAAGATCGACAACAACATCATCGGCATCGCCCTGATGCTCAAGGAAAAGGGCGAGAACGTGAAGTTCATTACCAAGGACATCAACGTCCGCATCAAGGCCGACGCCTTGGGGGTGGTGGCGGAGGACTACGAGACCAACAAGGTCAATATTGACGAGCTTTATTCCGGGTGGGCCACGGTCACGGTCGCCGACGCCCAGATCGATGAGTTTTACAAGACAGGCAAACTTTCCCTCAAGGACTACGCCGAAAGGGTACTCTACGAGAACGAATTTTTACTTTTGAAAAGCGAAATCCATGATGGGAAGTCGGCCCTGGGGATCTACCGCGCGGCCCTCAAGGAGGTCCAGTCCCTCTGGTTCAAGGACCCGGAGGCCTGGGGCATCAAGGCCCTCAACCGGGAACAGCATTTCGCCCTGAACCTGCTTTTAAACGACCGGATTTCCATGGTCACCCTCGTGGGGTCGGCGGGCACGGGCAAGACCCTTCTGGCCCTGGCCGCGGGCCTGTTGAAGACGTTGGACGAAAAGAAATACCGGAGGGTTTTGGTTTCCCGGCCCATCGTGCCCCTGGGCAAGGACATCGGCTACCTGCCCGGCACCAAGGACGAAAAGCTGATGAACTGGATGCAGCCCATTTTCGACAACCTGGAATTCATCCTGGACAAGGGCCATTTGCAAAGCGACGCGGAGGACGTGGACGACAAGGTGCAGTACCTCCTGGACTCCCACAAGCTGGAGATGGAGGCCCTCACCTATATCCGGGGGCGGTCCATCCCCAAGCAGTTCATGATCGTGGACGAGGCCCAAAACCTGACGCCCCACGAGATCAAGACCATCGTTTCCCGGGCCGGGGTGGGCACCAAGATCATCCTCACCGGGGACCCCTACCAGATCGACAACCCCTACCTGGACGCCTCCTCCAACGGCATCGTGTACCTGGCCGAGCGGTTCAAGGGACAGGAGCTGTTTGGGCACATCACGCTTTCCAAGAGCGAACGCTCCTCCCTGGCGGCTTTGGCCACTAAAGTCCTCTAACAGCCATTTTAAATTTTGAATTTTTAATTTTAAATTGTGGATGATTTCCGCTTCGCGAAAATTTTAAAGGCTTAAAAAATGCCATTGAAAAACAACCCCATTCAGTCGAAAAGCTTCGAATTTGGAGTGAAAATAATTTGCCTGTCAAAACAAGTT
>JASHNQ010000013.1 GCA_030041545.1 candidate division FCPU426 bacterium
GGGTGTTGCTGAAACCCTCGGACCGGTTTTCCCTCGGGCTCGCCCTGAAAAACCTGGGAGTGGATAGCGGCGGAGGGAACCTTCCCGCGCAGCTTCCGTGGGGCGCGGCCTATCGCTTGTCCCTGGCGGATGAGGACGCCCATTCCCTCCTTCTCAGCGCCGGGGGCAACGCCGTTTTCCAGGGCGTGAGCACCTTGAACGCGGGGTTTGAATACGGATTCCAAAAAACCTGTCTTGTGAGGGCGGGTTACGTGCAGGACCTTGAGAACAACCCATTGGGAGGGGTCCAAGGGCTGGATTTTGGGGCCGGCGTTCGGTTGGGCGGGTTCCAGTTCGATTATTCCTTTTCTTTCGAGGGCGATTTGGGCAACATCCAGCGGTTCTCCCTGAGCCTTTTCTTCGCGCCGGAGAAGGGGACCCAAACGCTGACCTCCGCCGGTCCCCCGGCGCCGGTTCCCGTCCTGACCCCGCCTTGGATTCCGGGCCTCTCCTTTCCGGAAACCGGAATGTCCTTGGAAACCGTCCCCCCCCATTCTTCCGCCAGCGCCCATCCCGCGGAACGGCCGGTCTTGATGAGGTTTAAGATCACTTCCCCGGAGGGACTGTCCGCCCAGCAACTTTTCGACCAGGCCGAATGGAAATTGAGGCTTGGATTGAAGGAGGAAGCCATGGACCTTTACCTCAAGGCCGTGGGCAAGGACCCGGATTTTGAACAGGCTTGGAACCGGCTGGGACGACTTTATTTCGATATGTCGCTGGATTCCTACCGGAGAGCCCTGCAATTGGACCCCCAAAACGAGCTTTTAAAGGATTGGCTGGACCATTTCCGGCAGCCTTAAAAAGCCGAAAATTCCTTCAAAATCGTGATTTTGAAAGGATTTTTTGGATTAAAAGGCGGGAAGGCCGTCTGGAGGTTGTGAAGGGTCAAGGACCGATCGGGATGAGAGGCCTTCCTTCACGGTATTAGCGCGTTTTATAAGCGATAGAAATAGGCAGCCGCCAAAGCATTGGGCAGCCCCGTGGCTGAAAAGCCACGGGGTTTCATTTTTTTAAGACCCCGTGCTTTGGTAATGCTTCAGGCCCCAATCCCAGGCGGCCTGGGCCGCGGCGGCGGAAAGCACCGCCACCAGGGGCGCCGCCAAAACACATCCGGGGGAAGCCATCTTCCCGAATACCCAATTGGCGGGAAGGTAGTTGAAGGCCCCGTAGGGCAGCAGGACCAAAAGGCCGTAGTGAACCCATCCGGGATAGATGCCCAAGGGATAACGGCTCGCCTGAAGCAAGGTGTGGGGGATCATGAGGGTGTAACTGTAGGGTCCCACGAACTTAAAGGAAAGACTGCAGAAAATCACGAGGGCGGACATGTAAATGACACCGCCGGAGAGGGCCCACAGGGGCACCAAGGCCCAGTCCCACCAGGGCATGTGGAGGGTGTAAAGGGAAAAAACGGTAAAGACCAAGCCGGTCAGCAAATTTCCAAAGGAATGGAGCTCGGGCCGGGAAATGAGCAGGAAGGGAAGGGAGGGGACAGGGTAAACCAGGAGGCGGTCCAGGTCGCCCATGACGATGTAATAGGGCACCATCCAGATGTGGTTGAAAAAAAGCTCCGAAGCGCCCAAGGACATAGCGGTCAACCCAAAAAGTAAAAGGACCTGCGTTTGGTTCCAACCCTCGAGATTCGTGGTTTGGTGAAAGATCACCCAAAGGAAGGCTAAACCCGCCAGTTGGAGCATGCTGGAAGTCAAAAGGCCCAGCGCGAAATCGAGCTTGTACTCCAGCTTGGCCTGGAGGGAGGCGGCGAAGGTGGCCCAATAAATTCTCAGTGATTCTCGCACCCCCGCCTCGATCCCCCAACGCCGTGGTTTTTAATGATGGACATTTTCGCCTTGCGAAAATCACCAAGATTAATAATTCAAAATTCGAAATTTAAAATTCCGCGATTTTTGCGGATCAGCCTCCCTGGATTTCCAACTGCCCCAGGGCCTTCCGCATGACGAAGTGGCCCGCCGCGTAAAGGCCGATGCCCCAAAGCGCTTGTTCCCCCAAAAGTTGAAGCGCGGCGGCGCCTTCCACCCTGCCCAGGTAAATGGAAACGGGCGTGAAAATGACATGTTGGAAAGGCAGCCAACGGCCCACGGCCAAAAGGACGGGTGGATAAAGGGTCAAGGGAGCCGAAAGGCCGGAAAAGGTTTGGTGCAATGAGATACGGGAAGCGAAGATTCCGTAACCGCTGTAAGTATAAAAGGCGCCCTGGATGAATAGAAAAACAATGGAGTACTGGACCAGAAAAGCCAGGAAAAGGCTGACAATGAAAAGGCCCAAGGCTTGAGGGCCCTTGGGAAGGACTTGGCCGCCCAGGAAATAAAACACCACGGCCAGGATTCCCAATCCCACGAAACCGTTGAAAAGGCTGTCGCTCAAGGCCTGTACGGCCTGGGAAAGCTGGAAATCGAGGGGTTTCAACAGGTCGGTGGCGATCAAGCCCAGCCGGATGCGCTGGCCCACCCTCTGGTCGATATTGATGCTCAGGGCGTAGTTCAGGCAGAAAGCCAGGGCCAGATAGGCGAACATCTCCCGGCGGGGAAGGGAAAGGGAGGAACCGTTTTGGCTATAAACGTGGTTCCAGACCAAGACGGTGACGCCGTAAGTGAGGGCCGCGGTGAAAAGCCCGATCAAAGTCGAGGCCTTGTAGGCGAAATTGGCCTTTAAAGCCCGGTTCAAGTAGGTCAGGTAACCACGGAAACTTTCCGAAAAGCTGAGGGGTCGGGCCAGGGGACGCATGAAAACTCCAATAAAGTCAGTTATGAATTCCGCCCTCATCGACATTTAAAACTCAAAATTTTTTTCGCCTTCCGGCTGCCTATAGATGCGAGCGACGATCGTCTCGATGTCGGTCTTTTCCAGGTTGATGTCCACGACCTGCAATTGTTGCAGGATCAACTGGATCAGGGCGGGCGCGGTTCCCTCTTCCCGGTATTCCACCACCACCCGGCGCCCCTCGGCTTCCACGACCTTCCCCCCCGAATTCCCGACTGAGCGGGAGAGGGATTGGGCCGCTGAAGGATCCACGGGTTTGTGGGTTTCCGCCACAATACGGCGGTCGCTGGCGTATTTTTGCTCGAAAGCCCGGATGGAGCCGTCAAACAGCAGCTTCCCCTTGTCCAACAAAAGGAGCCGGTCGCAGGTCTCGGTAATGTCCTTCAAATCGTGGGTGGTGATCAGGAGGGTGACTCCAAACTTGGCTTGGATGTCGGTGATGAACTCCCGTACCTGCTCCTTGACCGAAAGGTCCAGCCCGATGGTGGGCTCATCCAGGAAGGCGATGGCCGGGGCATGCAGAAGGGCCGCCGCCAGGTCGCAGCGCATGCGCTGCCCCAAGGAAAGATGCCGCACCGGCGTTCCTAAAAGGGGTTCCAATCCCAAGCGGCGGAGGGCTTCCCCATAGACGGTCTTATAAACGTCCTCCGGGATACGGTACATTGTCTTGAGCAACTTGAACGTTTCCTGTACCGGTATGTCCCATAAAAGCTGGGGCCGCTGGCCGAAGACCACGCCGATGTTCAAAGCCAATTGGCGGCGTTCTTTCCATGGCACCCGGCCCAGGACTTCAAGCCTGCCTCCCGTGGGCACAATGATCCCCGTGAGCATTTTCAACGTAGTGGATTTGCCGGCCCCGTTTTCGCCGATCAAGCCCACTTTTTCCCCACGGGCGATCGAAAAGGAGAGCCCTTGAACCGCTTGGACTTGCTCGAATCGGCTGGAAAAGAGGCCCTTGACCGCCCCCAGGAGCCCCGGTTGCCGGAGACGACGCTGGTAGCTTTTTGAGAGGTTGTCCACCGTGAGGGCGTTTTCCATCGGAAGTCCTTAAAAAAACAAACGGCTAAAACCGCATAGGGGGAGCATCTTATTATTAGGAAAAAACCGTGTCAATGCGGCCTTGTTTTTCGTTATCCCATCCCTTATTAAGTGGGTCATATTGACCCTCGACGACAAAGAATCACAATAATTAACCAGGAAAGGAAATAAGAAACAGGTTAAGGAGGCTTCCAATGAATCCCCTTCGCGTACCTGATGAAACAGACGCCCAATTAGAAGGTGAAATCAGCCGCAATGTCCGAGAAAAAGGGAAAGACTACTGGGTGAAAATCATCGTCCGGGATGGATACGTCAACCTTTGTGGCATGGTGAACCGGAAAGAGGATAAGCGCGAAATCGAGGTGATCGCCCAGACCACGCCGGGCACTCGCCTGGTCACCAACCATCTTCGGATTAAGCCCTGGGAGGAAAAAAGAACCATAACGCATTTTTAATTGAAAATCAAACCGGGTTAACCGCTCTCCTTTGAAAGAAATGAAAGGCGGACGTACCATTTAAGTGACAGCTTGTTTTACAAAAAATTAAGGAGGCCTGGCATGGCAAACCCCTATATTTCCGATCCCAAAGACGTTGAATTGGAAGCAGCCGTCAGCCGTGAAGTGCGCGGATTGGGCATGGGTATCCGCGTCAGCGTTAAAGGCGGGCATATCACGGTCTCCGGCACGGTCGATGATTTTGAAACCAAGCGCGACGTCATGGAGGTCGTCCGGGGCGTCGCGGGCGGTCGGCCCATCACGAACAACATCCGGGTGGCGCGAGTGGCGGATTGAAACCCAGTTTTGAGTTATGAGTCCTTAGTTTTGAGTTGATGAGATTTTTGTTTGGCTTTGCCAAACAAAAAACATTCAAAAACTTCGAACCGCGGCCACCACACTTCGCACCGCTTTCCCGGTCTTCCCCTTTTTAACTTAAAAAAAACGTCCTTTTCGTCCTTGAACCGTAAATTTTGGTTCAGGCTTGTCCAGGTTGGGGTTATACTCTCGCCGTTTCGAACATTTTTGAACGGAGGAAGGGAATGGCTCTTCGTTACGCGGCCTTGGGCCTTTTGGTTGTGGTTGGGATCGTGTTTTTCATTTCGGCCTGCGCCAAAAAGGGAACACAGGCGGCCGATGCTTCGGGTGCGGCGGCTTCCTCGGCCGGCGCCACGGTCACCACCGCCTCAGGGCTCCAATACGTTATTTTAAACCCGGGAAACGGGCCGGAGGCAAAGGCCGGAGAAAACGTCACCGTGCATTACACCGGCTGGCTCACCGACGGCACCAAGTTCGACAGTTCGTTGGACCGGGGGCAGCCTTTCAGCTTCGCCTTGGGCGCGGGACAGGTCATCAAGGGATGGGACGAAGGCGTGGCCGGAATGAAGGTCGGCGAAAAACGCAAGCTCATCATCCCTTCCAACCTGGGATATGGCCCGCAGGGCGCGGGCAACGTGATCCCGCCCAACTCCACCCTTGTTTTTGAAGTCCAGCTTTTGGGCGTCCAGTAAGCCTTGCCTTCCACGCGCGTGAAATGCGTCGGCATCCTGACCGGCGGCGGCGACTGCCCCGGCTTGAACGCCGTCATCCGCGCGGTGGTTAAAAACGCGTCCCAACATAAAGTGGACGTCATTGGCATCCACGACGGTTTCCTGGGCCTGGTGGAAAAAAACACGCGGCTTTTGGGCGCGGACGACGTTTCCAACATCCTTACCCTCGGCGGCACCATCCTGGGCTCCTCCAACAAGGACAATCCCTTCCACCTGATGGAAAAGGACGCGGCGGGGAAAGTCCATTCCCATGACCGCAGCAAGGACATCCTGAGAAACCTCAAACGCATGGGCATCGAGGCCCTGGTGGTCCTGGGCGGCGACGGCAGCATGACCGTGGCCCATAAGCTGGCCGTCATGGGCGTCCGGATCATCGGCGTACCCAAGACCATCGACAATGACCTGGTGGGCACGGACCAGACCTTCGGTTATGACACCGCGGTTTCCATCGCCACCGAGGCCGTGGACCGCCTCCATACGGTGGCGGCCTCCCACCACCGGGTCATGATCATCGAGGTCATGGGCCGTTACGCGGGCTGGCTGGCCCTGGGCGCGGGGCTGGCGGGCGGGGGCGACATCATCCTCATCCCGGAAATACCCTACGAGGAGAAAAAAATCGGGGACGCCATTTGGGCCCGCCGTAAAAAAGGGAAGAAAAGCAGCATCATCGTCATCGCGGAAGGCGCCCATCCCAAGGGCGGCCAAATGGTGGTCGACCGCGTCAATCCCCTTTCGGCGGAAAGAATCCGGCTGGGAGGCATCAGCCGGGAGCTGGCCCACCACCTGGAAACCCAATCCAACATTGAATGCCGATCGGTCATCCTGGGCCATGTGGTGAGGGGAGGAACCCCCACGGCCTTTGACCGGAACCTGGCCACCCTTTTCGGGGTGCACGCCATGGAACTGGTCTTAAAAGGCCGGTTCGGCCGCATGGTGGCCTTAAGGAACACCCACATGTCTTCGGTTCCCCTGGCACAAGTCCAGGGGAAATCCCGGAAGGTGCCCTTGGGACACGAATGGATCAAGACGGCCCAAAGCACCGGCGTTGAATTTGGGGTTGAATGAATTGACGGCGGATGAACTAATCAAGATCCTTGGCCTGAAGCCCCATCCGGAGGGCGGTTATTACCGCGAAACTTACCGTGGGCCGGGACTCATCCCCGATTCCGCACCCCCTCGGTTTTACTCCACCGCCATTTATTATTTACTGGTTCCCGGGGCCGTCTCCCAATTGCACCGCCTCTCCTGCGATGAATTATTCCACTTTTACATGGGCGATCCGGTGACCTGGGTTTTGCTGACTACCGCGGGCAAGATGGAAAAGGTCGCGTTGGGACAGGACCTCCCCCAAGGCCAACGGTTGCAAATGCTCGTCCCGGCGGGAACGTGGTTCGGAGGTTATTTGAATGAAGGCGGCCGATACGCCCTGATGGGAACCACCGTGGCGCCCGGCTTTGAGTTTGAAGATTTTGAATTGGCCGGGCGGGATGAGCTCTTAAAGGCTTTTCCTGAGGCGGAAAAAGAAATCCTTAAACTAACTTGAAACCTTTAAGCGGCTTTAATAGTAGTATTGGGAAGCATCCGACCCTTCATTCCAAGGAGGTTGAGGTGAAAAAGTTAGCGGCGCTTCTTTTAACACTGGGCTTCATGGCGGCTTATTCGGCCGGCTGGGCCGACGACATGGACATGAATCAGGGCGGCAAGCCCCAGAAAGTCACCCTGACCGGTACCCTCGTGGACGTGGCCTGCTACCTGGACGACGGCGACTCCGGGAACGACCACATGGGAATGAAGGGCTGTGGAACCCAGTGCCTCAAAGGGGGCAGCCCGGCGGGCTTGCTGGTGGGGAAGAAGCTTTACATCCTGGCCTTCCCGGCGCCGGTTTTCGCCGATTACGTGGGGCAACAAGTGGAATTGACCGGGGACCTCTACGGCGCCAGCAACCTGATCCCCACCAAGGCCGCGTCCATCGACAAGGACGGCAAGAAGACCACGATCAACATCAAGGGCAAGGCCATGATGTAAAGGCGGCCGACAGCTCACGGCCCACAGTTGACAGGTCCAACTAAAAAAACGCCTCCGGTCTTCGCCTGGGGTGTTTTTTTATTTAAGGCAGCGGGAACCCCTGTAAAATGCGGCCATGACAAATAAAATAACCGCCCGACAACTTCCCCATTTCCTTTCCACGGCCAAGGCCGCCGCCCAAAAGGGAGGGCAAAGGGCGCTTAAGTACTTCCGCAAAAATGTAACTATCGTCAGGAAGGTGGACCGGTCACCCGTAACCCGGGCGGACCGGGAGGCGGAACAAGTCATCCGGGGAATCCTCCAGAAAGCCTTCCCAAGCCACCAGCTGTGCGGGGAAGAGTACGGTTGGGACCCAAACCTTCAAGCTGATTTCAAATGGTGGATCGACCCCGTGGACGGCACCCGCCAGTTTATCCGGGGCTTGCCTTTCTGGGGGACGCTGGTCGCCCTGGAACACCAGGGGGAAGTGGTGGCGGGGGTCATCCACCATCCGACCCTTGATTTGACCCTTTGGGCCGCAAAGGGTATGGGCTGTTATGCCAACGGCCGCAAGGCCCATGTTTCCAAGATACCGAGCTTGAAGGGAGGAACTTTCACGTATGGTGGCCTTCGCCTGACCCATCCTTCCTACCGTAAGAAACTGACGGATTTGACCGCCACCTGTTACGACGACCGGGGCTTCGGAGACTGTTTCGGCCATTCCCTCGTCATCCAGGGCATGGTGGAAGCCATGTTGGACCCGGCGGTGAAACCCTACGACGTGGCGGCCATCAAGATCTGCGTGGAAGAAGCCGGCGGCCGGTTTACCGACCTGAAGGGACGGGGGTCCATTTACGGCGGGAACGCGCTTTCCAGCAACGGGTTGGTTCACGCCCAAATCCTCAAAGCTGTCCGTTAAATAAGGTTTATAATGCTTTTGGACCTTCGGTCCAAAAGCATCCTAAACTCAAAACTTCTTTTTGAGGTGCTCTCAATGGGCAATTGGCACGACGCTCACAGCCTGATCGGAATCGTGTTGGTCGGGATATTGACGGGCTGGCTGGCCAGCGAATTAGTCCATGGAAAAGGTATGGGCATCATCCCCGATATGGTGGTGGGCATCCTGGGCGCCCTCCTGGGCGGATTTCTAGCTAATTTCTTCCATATCCCCATGGACAACTGGCTGGAGATTCTCGGCGTTTACGTCCTGGGGGCGGTGGTGCTCCTGGTCGGAATCCGCCTGATAAAACCTGCCAATTGACGGATAACCATGTATATCCCTTCCGCGTTTCAGGAAAAGCGCCCTGAAAAGCTTTACGAACTCATCAAGGCCTACAGCTTTGGAACACTTTTTTCCGGCGTGGAAGGCAGCTTGCAAGCCAGCCACCTGCCGTTTTTGCTTGATGAAAAGGCCGGGCCACGGGGAACCCTGACCGGCCATATGGCCAAGGCCAATCCTCATTGGAAATCCTTGGAAGGCCGGGAAGCGCTGGTGGTTTTTCAGGGCCCTGATGCTTATATCTCACCTACGTGGTACGAAGAGACTGAGGCCGTTCCTACCTGGAATTACGTGGCCGCGCATGTTTACGGCCAATATGGTTCAGTCACGGATGAAGGTAAACTTCGGCAAATCCTTAAGCAAATGGTCGAGGTCTATGAATCCCCCCTGTCGAAGCCTTGGGACATGAAAGGGTTGCCTGAGGCTTATTTGGACAAGATGATGAAAGGGATCGTTGGGTTTGAAATCCCGGTAAGCCGCATAGAAGGCAAATGGAAGCTCAGCCAGAACCACCCCGAAGAGCGGCGTCAAAAGGTCATCCGGTCTTTGGAAAAACAGGGAACACCGAACTCACTGGCTATCGCGAAATTAATGGCTGAAAAGGACAAAAGGTGATCCAAAAGAAAAAAATCGTGGTGGTGATGCCCGCTTACAACGCGGCGAAGACCTTGAAAAAGACCTACGATGATATCGACAAGGCCGTTGTGGACGAAATTATCCTGGTGGACGACGCCAGCCTGGACGAAACGGCCCGCTTGTCGAAAAAACTCAAGATTCAGACCTTCATCCATCCCAAAAACCGGGGTTACGGCGGCAACCAAAAAACCTGCTATGCCGCGGCCCTGAAGCGCAAAGCCGATATCGTCATCATGCTCCATCCGGATTACCAGTATACCCCCAAACTGGTCCCCGCCATGGCTTACATGCTGGCTTCCGGCGAATACGACGTGGTTTTGGGTTCGCGCATTTTGGGGGGGCAGGCCCTCAAGGGCGGAATGCCGCTTTACAAATACATCAGTAACCGTTTCCTCACCTTCGCCCAAAACGTCCTCATGAGCGCCAAGCTTTCCGAATACCACACAGGATACCGGGCCTTCACACGGCAGGTGTTGGAAGCCATTCCCATGGAAAAGAACTCGGACGACTTCATCTTCGACAACCAGATGCTTTCGCAGATTCATTACCTGGGTTTCCGGATCGCCGAAGTCACCTGCCCGTCCAAGTATTTCGCCGAAGCTTCCTCCATCAATTTCGTTCGCAGCAGCAAATATGGGTTGGGCTGTCTCTGGACCGCTCTGAAGTTTCGCTTGAGTAAGATGGGCTTTCATATCAACCTTTTTGATTTTAAAAAAACCACATCATAAATTCTTCGTCCGAGGGAGGGATTATGTCCAAACTGATCCTCGCCATCGACCAGGGTACCACCGGCACCCGGACCTATCTTTTTAACCATTCGGGAAAAGTTGTCGGGGGCGCCTACCGGGAATTCACCCAATATTTCCCCAAACCGGGTTGGGTGGAGCATGACGCCAACGAAATCTGGCGGACGGTGGAGGAAACGGGGAAAAAGGCCCTCAAATCCGCCGGCGTGAAGCCCTCCCGAATCGCGGCCATCGGCATCACCAACCAGCGGGAAACTACGGTGATTTGGGACCGCAAAACCGGCAAACCCATCCACCGCGCCATTGTCTGGCAATGCCGCCGGACAGCCCACCGTTGCGACCAATTGAAGGCCCAGGGCAGGGAGAAACTGTTTTTGAATAAAACGGGCCTGGTCATCGACGCTTATTTTTCCGGCACCAAGGTGGAATGGATGCTTCAAAACGTGCCCGGGGCCGCCAAGAAAGCGGCCCAAGACAAATTGGCCTTCGGAACCATCGATACCTGGCTTTTATGGAACCTTACCGGGGGCAGGTCACATGCCACCGACTATTCCAACGCCTCCCGAACGCTTCTCTTTAATATCCAAACCAAACAATGGGATTCCCAATTATTGAAAATCCTGCACGTGCCGGCTTCGCTTTTGCCCAAAGCTCAGGCTTCGGCCAGCCGGTTTGGGGTCACCTCGGCCCGGAGTTACCTTGGCGCGGGCATTCCCATTACCGGCATCGCGGGGGACCAACAAGCGGCGCTTTTCGGCCAAGGATGCCATGAGCCCGGAACCTTGAAGAACACTTACGGAACCGGCTGTTTCCTGCTTTTGAACCTGGGGAAGAAGCACATTCTTTCGAAGAATAAACTTTTGACCACCTTGGCTTGTGATGGAAGGGGAAGGCCGGTTTACGCATTAGAAGGCGCGGTCTTTATCGGGGGGGCGGCTATTCAATGGGTCCGGGATGGATTGCAGCTCATTAAAACTTCACCGGAATCGGAAGAGCTCGCCAAAAAGGTCCCGGATACGGGTGGGGTTTACCTGGTGCCAGCCTTTGTCGGCTTGGGCGCGCCCTATTGGGATGCCCATGCAAGAGGGGCTTTAGTTGGCCTGACCCGGGGAACTAAAAAAGAACACGTAGTCCGGGCCGCCTTAGAATCCCTGGCCTATCAAACCCGCGACGTGGTGGATGCGATGTTGAAGGATTCCCATTTAAAGTTGAAGGAACTCCGGGTGGATGGCGGCGCCTGCAAGAACAATTTGCTTATGCAGTTCCAGGCGGATATCCTCAACGTCAAAATCAACCGCCCTAAAGTGGTGGAAACCACCGCCATGGGCGCGGCTTTCCTCGCGGGATTGGAGTTGGGCTATTGGAGGAACGGTTCTGAAATCCAAAAAATGCGCAGGACCGATAAAGTATTCCAACCTAACATGCGGGAAACCGAACGATACCCGTTATGGAATGGATGGAAAACCGCCATCCGGCAAGTCCTGACAACTTGATTCGGAGATTTATTTTTTAAGCGAGCTTTTAATCGCAGATAATATTTCGCTTTCCTCAACCGTCGTTGGCTGGACATCCCGCAAAGTTTTTCTGGCCACTACTTGCGGGTTTACCGCGTCAACCTCCGCCAGCGTTTCCTCCGCGCCCTGCGGAACCAGGTGCACTTGAAAATCCGCGATGAATTCCAAGGGCGTTTCCCAGAAATCCGTATAAACCGCCGACTTGCAAACCGGGTTACGGTTGCAGCTGATAAACACGTCATTTTCGTTCACGGGATTCTTGAAAATTTTAATTTCGGCCGGATGACGGTCGCCCTTCCAATACAAAGTAAAGGTGGGTGGAAAATTGGGAGGTTTTGGAAAGATACCTTGGGGATTTTCCTTAAAGACCCGGTTGATTGCCTTTTGGATCTTATAAACCGAACCCTTGAGGACCATTTGAGTGGGGTACGGTTGTAGAAGAGGGTGAATTACCACCCTGGGCTGACCACAGCCTGAAAGTCCTAAAATCACTAAAAAAAGCCAAATTTTGAAGGTTTTTTCAGCCTGTTGCGATCGCAAAACCCCATCTCCCCATTGGAAATTCTTCAAAACCTGCCTCATCTTACACCGTCTTGACGTTCCAGCCTCTATGTAAAATCCCCCATTTTTCAGGAAAATCCGCTTGACGCTGTCCCGAAGTGGTTCAATAATGGCGCAAAGTGGCAGATAGTGGTAAAAAGTGGTGAAATTCTAAAAACCCATTATTTTTCAAGGCTTTGGAGGCCTCGTGTTTCGAGGGATCTTCCACAACTCAGTAGATGACAAGGGGCGCACGAGCATTCCGGCGCGGTTCCGCGAACAAATCCGCGACAGCCATGAAACGCCACTGGTTTTGACCTTGGGGTTCGACCAATGCCTTTTTCTTTACCCCATGGATGCCTGGAAAAAGATCGAGGAGAAGCTGGCTTCCTTGGACACCTTGAACTCGGAAGTCCGCCAGTTCCAGCGCACGATTTTGAAAGCCACCGATGAGGTGGAGATGGACCAGCAGGGGCGCATCGTGATTTCGCCGGTGTTGAGGAAGGAAGGCGGCATTCACAAGAGCGTGGTGATCGTAGGGATGCTTCACCGCATCGAAATCTGGGATAAGGAGAAATACGAGAACTACCACGCCCAGACGACGCAATCGCTTGAACTTTTGGGACAGAAGCTCTCTGACAAGGGCATACAGTCGCTTACGCTCTAGTTTTGAGTTTCGGAAATTTTTAATTTCCTATCGGAAATTAAAAATAACAACAATTTAAAACTTACAACTTAGAACTGTCTTTAGGGGGATGAAGAGATGGAAATCGGAATCGAGATCAAGGAAAAGTTTTCTTGGATCCACGTGAACGGCGATTTGAGCGAGGGCGACTTGGGAAAGTTGGGGAATGCGGTTGAAACTTTGATGAAAAAGGGCTACTTGCACGTGGTTTTGGATTTGACGGACGTTCCTTACATGAACGCCAAAGGGTTGGGGGCCCTGGTCAACCATTGGACCCACGTGCGCTTCAAGAGGGGGGATCTCCGCATTGTCGGCCCTAACAGCCGCCTCCTGCACCTGTTCCGGGTCATGGGCGTGGACGCGCTTTTCGACATCTACCAGGATGTCCACGAAATGATGGAGAAAACGGGAAGGCTTCCCGCCATCGCTTAATGGCGGCTGCCGGGGGTTCGTCGTCGGCTGTTGACAAGAAGGGAAAGGAAAAGACTTGGCTATCTACATAACCAACGAAGCCATAATCGTGCTGCGCCTGTCGGGGGACGTCGGGGTTTCCGACATGGACGCGCTTTTGCGCAAGATGACGGACTTGGTCCTGGAGAACAAGAATAAAGTCGTCCTGAACTTCCGCCAAGTAAGGCACGTTTCCCTGAACGCCATCTCCAAGCTGGCCGAGCGCAACCAGCGCTTCCGGGCCCTGGGCGGGGAGATCAAACTGGCCGGACTGACGCCCTACGTCGCCAACCTGTTCAAGTTGGTCGGGGCTTATTCCGGCTTTGACATATCCCTCGATGAGGAAGAAGCACTCGCCCGCTTTGAAAGCTGAACCGATTCATACACCGGTTCTCCTCAAAGAAACGGTGGAATGGTTGTCGCCCCCTCCCGACGGGGTGGTGCTGGACATGACGGTCGGGATGGGCGGCCACGCGTCGGAGCTCTTGAAACGCCTTCCGCGGGGCCGTTTGGTTGGTTTGGACCAGGATGCCGATGCCCTTCAACACGCTGGCCGAGCACTCAGGAAAGACCCCCGGGTCTCCCTGTTCAAGGCTAACTTCGCCGACATCCGGTGGGTGCTGAAAGACCTTTCGATCAGCGAGGTGGACAGCGTGTTGATGGATATCGGCGTATCTTCCCTCCAGTTGGACACGGCCGGGCGCGGCTTTTCCTTCAGCCACGACGGCCCCCTCGATATGCGCATGGACACCCATTCGGGCCATACCGCCGCTTGGGTCATCAATACTTACCCGCAAGAAAGGCTCTCCCAAATCATCTTCGAATACGGCGAGGAGCCCAAGGCCCGCGCCCTGGCCCGCGCCATCGTGAAGGCCCGGGAGCAAAAACACTTGGAAACCACCGGGGAGCTAGCCTCGCTGGCCTTGAGGGTTTTGGGTAAGCCACGCCCCCGGCGGGGGGAGGCTTCCCGCCACCCCGCCACCCGCCTTTTCCAAGCCCTCCGCATCGAGGTCAACCGGGAACTGGAAGCGCTGGAAGAAGGCTTGAAGGCCGCCCTTTCCTTCTTGAAACCGGGCGGCCGTATCGCCGTCATCACCTTCCATTCCCTGGAGGACCGCATCGTCAAACAGTCCTTCAAAACCGAGGCCACCGACTGCCTTTGCCCTCCCGATATCCCCCGATGTGTCTGCGGCCACAAGGCCTCGCTCAGGATCCTGACCGGCAAGCCGGTGATGGCCGCCGAGGAGGAGTTGGAACAAAATCCCCGCGCCCGAAGCGCGAAGCTCCGAGTCGCGGAAAAACTTAAGCTGACGGTTGGCGGCTGACAGCTCACAGGAAAGGCCAAGGCGAAAATTGCAATCCAGTGAAACCCTGAACATGGGGATGAAAAAAGCGGGGGAAATCCTCGACGCTGGCCTTTTTTGGCGCGGCAACCTAGCCAAAGCCGTCAAGCGCCGAGATTTCAAGGGCACCCTCTGGAGCGTCCTGGCCCTCAGCGCCTTCCTTTTCTTTTACGTTTGGCAGCACATGCAGGCCGTCAAACTGGGGTATGAGGTGCAGGGTTTGAAAATGGAAAAACAGGAATTAACCAACCAGTATTACTACCTCAAGTTCCAAATGTACGACGTGAACAGCCTTACCCACGTGGAAAAGGTGGCACGGGAGCAACTGGGGATGGTGACGCCCCTGGCGGACCAGATCGTGATCTTGGACGACGGCACCTTTTACCCGCGGTGGTTCTCCTTTTGGACCAGCGCCATGAAAAAAAACGACGACAAGTGAGCCGCCCATGAACGCGCAGAAGCCCAACCCGGTTAAACCGAAGGAAACTCAGCCACCCGTGAGCGAAAAAAATGGGATCGACCCCAGCCCAACGACAAACGAAAAGGGCCGGCCCTCACGGATTTCCAACCGGTCTTTTCGCCCGAATCCATCCCATTCACCATCCCCTGCGGCTCGACCCTTTTTTGATTTGGAATCATCGGTTGCTTCGGAGGCCTTATGAGCGGGTTGAGACATTACAACCAAATCCAAAGGCGGATCCTGCTGCTGCAGGGTGCCCTCATGGCGTCGGTGCTTTGCGTGGAAGGCCGCTTGGTCTACCTTCAGGTCTTCAAGCATGTGGAATTCCGCCAATTGGCCTACCACCAGCAATACACGCCGAAGGAGACCAGCCCTTCCCGGGGCGTCATCGAGGACCGGTCGGGGGCCTTGCTTGCCATGAATATCGGCTTGTTCAATGTGTGCGCCCATCCCAACCAGATCACCGACAAGGCGTCCACGGCCGAGGCCCTGTCCCGCGCCCTGGGAACGCCTTACGACGAGGTCCTTTCCAGGATTTCCGGCGACAAGCCCTTTGCCTGGGTGGCCCGCCAAGTGCCTTATGAACGGTCCCGGGCGGTGGAAAGCCTGAAACTGCAGGGTGTGGAGGCCTCCCGCGAGCAAAGGCGGTTTTATCCCGACCACGAGATGGCCGCCCATGTGCTGGGTTTCGCGGGCATCGACGACCAGGGGCTGGACGGCTTGGAGCGGGAATATAACAACAGCCTTACCGGGAAAAGCGGGCTGGTTCTGACCGAAAGGGACGCCCGGGGCCGGGTGGTTTTATCCGACAACGAAACCAAAATGGCCGCCGTGGACGGCCTGAACGTGGTGACCACCCTGGACAAGACGATCCAGCACATCGCCCAGGTGGAATTGGAGAAAGCCTACCAGAAATACCGCTGCAAGGCGGCCTCCATCGCCGTCATGGACCCCCGCACGGGCGAAATCTTGGCCTTGGCCAACTGCCCCAACTTCGACCCCAACCACTTCAACGAGGCGCCCGGGGAATATTGGAAGGACCGAATGGTGAACGACGAATTCGAGCCCGGCAGCACCTTCAAACTGGTGGCGGCCGTGGGCGCATTGGAAGAAGGCGCCGTGAACGAGGACGACAGGTTTTTTTGCGAAAACGGCGCCTACCACACCGATTACGGGAGGGTGGTAACGGACCACGAGAAGTACGGCTGGCTGACCTTCCGGGAAATCTTCGGATATTCCAGCAACATCGGCATGGTGAAGGTGGCCGCCAAGCTGGGGGAAAAAAACCTCTACCGTTATTGCCAGAGGTTCGGCTTCGGCGTGACCACCGGCGTCGACCTTCCGGGGGAGGTTTCCGGCATCCTGCGGCCCCTGGATAAGTGGAGCGGGCTTTCCATGACCACTATCCCTTACGGCTACGAGGTTTCGACGACGCCCATCCAGATGCTGGCCGCCTACGCGGCCATCGCCAACGGCGGAGTCCTGATGCGGCCCCACGTGGTGAAGGAATTGGTGGATTCCAACGGCAAGGTGGTCCGGGAATTCGAGCCCCAAAAAATCCGCCGTGTTTGCTCGCCCAAAACCGCAAAGCGCATCACCGAAATGATGAAGTGGGTCGTGGAAAAGGGCACGGGGACGGCCGTGGCCCTTCCTTCCTACGATATCGCGGGGAAGACCGGCACCGCCTACAAGTTCATGAACGGCCGATACTCCAAGTACGACTACGTTTCCTCCTTCATCGGTTTCGTGCCGGCGGAAAACCCCCAATTCGCCATCTACGTCTCCTTGGACGATCCCCGCGGGCTTTATTGGGGCGGCTACACGGCCGGGCCGGTTTTTAAGGAAGTGGCCAAACGGGCCCTGGTGTACGACCTGGTGCCGGGCAAGGACCAGGCGCCGGCCGTGGCGCAGGGCGGGGGGCGGCATTCCGTCCCCTCGTTCAAGGGTCTGACCCGCGAACAAAGCCGGTGGCTGGCCCAGGAAAGCGGGCTTCGGATCAAATTCAACGGTCCCGGGGACCGGGTGGTGGACCAATCCCTGCCCGCCGGCGGGAAGTTGGCGCCCGAAAACAACAAACCCATCAAGATGGTCTTAACGCTGGGGACGCCCGCGGCGTCCCTCGCCCAGGGCGTCATGCCGGATTTAAGGGGGAAAACCAAACGCCAAGCCCTGGCCCTTTTGGCCCCGCTGGGGGTGCGCGTGAACTTCAAGGGGGAAGGAGTGGTGCGTTCGCAGTTTCCGCCCGCCGGACGGACGGTCCGGGACGGTGTCCCTTGCGATTTGAGCTGCGAGGTGCCGGTAGCCAAAACGGCCTCCGGCGGGGGGGAGGGCCATTCGTGAAATTCCTGGCCCTCTCCAAAACCATCAAGGGCGCCAAGGCCGTGGGCAAGGGCAACCCGGTATTGACGGGCATCTCGGAAAACTCCAAAGCCGCCCAGCCAGGCGAGCTTTTCGTCTGTATCCCGGGATCCAGGGCCGACGGAAGGGCCTATGCCGAGGAAGCGGTGCAATTGGGCGTCCGGGCCGCCGTGGTCCAAGGCGAACCTTTGCGGGGCTTGGAAGTCCCCCAACTGGTGGTCAAGGACAGCCGGGAGGCCCTGGCCCGCCTGGCCCATGCTTACTACGGGAACCCTTCGAAAAAAGTCAAGGTTATCGGCGTGACCGGCACCAAGGGAAAAACCACCACCACCTACCTGATCCGCTCCATCCTTCAAAGGGCGGGCCAGGAAGCGGGCTTGATCGGCACCATCGCCTACCAGGTGGGCTCCAAGGTTTATGAGGCCAACAATACCACGCCCTCGTCCCTGACCTTGGTGAAGCTGTTGGACGAGATGCGGCGGCAAAAATGCAAATGGGCGGTGATGGAGGTTTCCTCGCACGCGCTGGAGATGAAGCGGGTCTTGGGGGTGGAGTTCACGGGAGCGGTCTTCACCAACCTGGGACGGGATCACTTGGATTACCACAAGAATTTCACCAATTATTTCCTGGCCAAGCGGCGGCTTTTTAAGGAATTCAAGACCGTCAAGGCCCGCGCCATCAACGCGGATGACCCCTATGGCCGGAAGCTGCTGCGGGAACTCAGAACCAAGGCCGTGGGCTACGGGATCAAGTCCAAGTGCGCCTATCACGCCACCCACGTGGAACATAAACCCGGCTTGATCCGATTCGAAGTGCAGGGACAAAAATTCGAAGCGCCCCTGACAGGCCTCTTCAACGTTTACAACTCGCTGGCCGTCCTGTCGGTCTTGAGAGAGCTGGGCCTTTCCTGGGAAGCGCTGAAGGACGGGTTGAAACACGCGCCCGCGGTCCCGGGACGTTTCGAGGAAGTCTCGGCCGGGCAGGATTTCACGGTGCTGGTGGATTATGCCCATACCCCCGACGCCTTGAAGCAGGCCCTGACCGCCTCCCGGGAGATTTTGGGGAAAAAAAGCCCGCACCGGTTGATCTCGGTTTTTGGGTGCGGCGGGGACCGGGACAAAACCAAGCGCCCCTTGATGGGGAAGATTTCCTCCCGATTGGCCGACGTGACGGTGGTGACTTCGGACAATCCTCGAACGGAAAATCCCTCGGCCATTTTGGAAGACATCCTGCGGGGGATCCCCCGCCCTCTTTTACAAAACAGCCATCGTAAGGTTTGGGTGGAAGAGGAACGGGGCGTGGCCATCCAAAAAGCCCTGTCCATGGCCCAAAAGGGGGATCTGGTCCTGATCGCGGGCAAGGGCCACGAGACGTACCAGATCATCGGCAGCGAGAAGCGCCACTTCGACGACCGGGAAATAGTGCGGCGGATTTTAAAGGAAAACCGAAAGTGAAACACGAAGCCACGAAGCCACGAAGAAAAACCATTTTTAAAAAGATTTTAAAACCTTCGTGTCTTTGTGGCTTCGTGTTGGATTTGGCAGTTTAAGTGCTTCCGTGGACTTTGAGGGAGGTGGAGGCGCTCACGAACGGGCGCCTGGTGAAAGGCGACCCGGAAACGCCGGTTTTGGGCGTGACGCACGACTCCCGGGCCGTGAAACTGGGCGACCTCTTCGCGGCCATCCAAGGGAGCCGGTTGGATGGTCACGGGTTCGTGAGGGAGGCGGCGCAAAAGGGCGCCAAGGCGGCGGTGGTTTCCCGCATCCTGCCGGCATACCTCCCCCAAGTCCTGGTCAAGGATACCACCGAAGCCCTGGGCCAAATGGGAAAGGCCCAGAGGCTCCAGTGGAACGGCCCGGTGGTGGCGGTGACGGGCAGCGTGGGCAAGACCACGGTCAAGGATATGACGGCTCACCTGCTTTCGGGGTCCTTCCGGGCCTTAAAGACCGAGGGAAACCTGAACAACCAATGGGGCCTGCCGCTGACCCTGTTGAAACTGACCAAGGAGCATGAGGCGGCCGTGGTGGAACTGGGCATTAACCACCCCGGGGAAATGGAAAGGCTTTCTGAGATCGCCAGGCCCGACGTGGCCGTGGTGACAGCCATCGGGGAAGCGCACCTGGGGTTTTTCAAGGACCGCCGCCACTTGGCGCGGGAAAAACAAACGATAGCGGCCCATTTAAGGGAAGGAGGAACCAACCTCTTGAACGCGGACGACGCTTTGCTGAAGAAGAACGTGGAGAACGTGATGACCTTCGGGCTGAAATTGGGCCAGGTGCGGGCCGTCCACCTGGAGGCCGACGGGCTGGGGACGCGGTTTGAGATCCAGGCGCAGGGTGAAACCGTGGCCACGCGGCTTTCCATGCCGGGCGCCCACAACGTGCGCAATTCCATGGCGGCGGTGGCGGCCGGCCTGGCCTTGGGCATCCCCTTGAAGGCCCTGGCCCAACGCTTGAAGAGCTTTGTTTCCGAAGCGCCCATGCGCATGGAGATCAAGAACCTGGGTGGAATCCTTTTCGTCAACGACGCGTACAACGCCTCGCCGACCTCCATGGAGGCGGCCTTGGTTACCTTCGCCGGCATGCAAGGCCCCCGGCGCAAATGGGCGGTCCTGGGGGACATGCTGGAACTCGGGGAATTCTCGCCCGAGACCCATTACCGCATCGTGAAAAGGGCGGTGGACAGCGGTTTGGAGGGGTTGCTATTGATGGGGCCCCGCATGCAGAGGGCCTTCAACGGCCTGACGGAGGAGCAAAAAAGCAAGGTTCGCGCCTTCGGGGAAACGGCAGAGGCAAGGGCTTTCCTGCGGCGGTCGGTGGAGAGGGGCGACGCGGTCCTCTTGAAGGCCTCGCGGGGAATGAGGTTGGAAAGAATCCTCGAAGGATTTTGACATGCTCGACCTGAAGCGGTTCCTGGACGGCTTGGCGGACGAGAACCACCCCTTCCGCAAAGGGCCGGACTTGAGGCAAGGATCGGCCCTGCCTCCGGCGGAAACCATGGAGAAGGTGTGGGGGCCTTTC
The DNA here is from genome assembly GCA_030041545.1 of candidate division FCPU426 bacterium. Taxonomy (GTDB): domain Bacteria; phylum Oederibacteriota; class Muellerivitia; order Muellerivitales; family Muellerivitaceae; genus JAJPJW01. The sequence goes on from JASHNQ010000013.1 coordinate 20,434, forward strand.
CGGAGGGATGCCGGGTGGAGGGAACAACAGATGCGGTTTTATTTCATGCGGCTTAACAAGAACTGAAAAGAAAGGAAAACTTCGAATTTTGAATTATAAATTTTGAATTTTAAATTGTTGATGGTTTTCAACGAATTTCGCTGAAAACCTTCCGAAATTCAAAATTAAAAATTGAGAATTCAAAATTGGAGCGAAGCGACAATGCTCTACCGCTTGTTGTATCCATTAGCCGGCCATTTCATCGGCTTCAATGTTTTCCGTTACGTGACGTTCCGCAGCGTCTATGCCGCCGTCACGGCTTTCGGGCTTTGCCTGCTGTGGGGACGCGCGGTGATCGCCCGCATCCAGTCGGCCCAGCTGGGCGAGAAGATCCGCCGGGACGGCCCGGCGGGCCATTCCTCCAAGGCGGGAACGCCCACCATGGGGGGCATCCTTATTCTTTTGGCGATTCTCCTCAGCAGCCTTCTTTGGGTGAGGTGGGACTCGAAATTCTTTTGGCTGGCCTTCTTTTCCATTCTCTGGTTCGGGTGCATCGGATTCCTGGACGACCTCATCAAACTCAAGGGCATCGGCAAAAGCCGGGGCATTCCCGGCGGGTGGAAGTTGATGCTCCAGGGAATCGGCGCCATCCTCATCGTTTACGGTTATTTGTACATCCTGCCGGACGAATTTCCCTTGAAAACCTCCATCACCCTCCCTTTCTTTAAACACCCCCTCAACCTGGACGTCCTCTATCCGGTTTTCGCGACCCTGGTTATCGTGAGCGCCTCCAATTCGGTCAACCTGACGGACGGATTGGACGGACTGGCCATCGGTTGCACCACCTTCGCGGCCATGGCCTTCGTGGTGGTTACCTACGTGTCGGGCAACGTGAAGTTCAGCGAATACCTCAAGATCATCCAAGTGCCCGGTTCCAGCGAGCTCACGGTGCTTTGCGCGGCCCTGGTGGGCGCGGGGCTGGGGTTCCTTTGGTTCAACGCGCCGCCCGCGCAAATCTTCATGGGCGACACCGGCTCGCTGGCCTTAGGCGGCCTCTTAGGGACCATCGCGGTGATGGTGAAGCAGGAAATCCTCCTCATCATCGTAGGCGGCATCTTCGTGGCCGAGGCGCTTTCGGTGATCATCCAGGTGACTTCCTTCAAGATGAGCGGCAAGAGGGTCTTCAAGATGGCGCCCCTGCACCACCATTTCGAGCTGTCGGGGGTTCCCGAATCCAAACTCATCGTGAGGTTCTGGATCATCGCGATCATTTTGACCTTGCTGACGTTGAGTACCCTGAAGCTGCGTTGAGGAATAGAGAAAGGAGATAGGTTTGAAGTTCGCAGTGTGAAGTTCGAAGTGAAGGAAGGTTTTTCAATGGAAATCCATTGAAAAACCAACAATAACTTCGAACCCCTAACTTCGAACTCCTAACTTGAGCGAAGCGATGCACTACGTACACGGAAAACAGGTGGCGGTCCTCGGGTTGGGCCGGTCCGGCTTCGCGGCGGCCCGGCTTTTGTCCGTCCACGGGGCCCACGTGGTGGTCCTGGACGACAAGACGCCGGAAAAACTTTCGGCCTGGATCGAGCGGGCCGAGCAACTGGCCCACGTGAAGCTCCTGCTGGGCGGCATCGACCCCGCCACCGTGGCCAACGTGGACCTCGTGGTGGTTTCACCCGGCGTTCCGGCGAACCACCCGGCCCTGGAGGCGGCCCGGGAGAAGGGAATCACGGTGATCGGTGAAATGGAGCTGGCTTTCGGCTATTGCCCGGCGCCGGTGACGGCCATCACGGGCACCAACGGCAAGACCACCACCACCACCCTGACGGCCGCCATGATCCAGGCCTCGGGAAAGAAGGCCGTCGCCTGCGGCAACATCGGGAAGGCCTTCGCGGAGGCGGTTTTCGAGCTTTCTTCGGAGGATTGGGCGGTGCTGGAAGTTTCCAGCTTCCAACTGGAAACCATCGAGGAATTCCGGCCACGGATCGCCGCGGTCCTGAACGTGACGCCGGACCACCTGGACCGGCACGAGGGCATGCAGGACTACGTGGAGACCAAGGGGCGGATCTTCGAAAACCAAAAACCGGGGGAGGCCGCCCTGCTGAATGTTTCCGACAAGTACACCCCCATCCTTTCCAGCCTGGTCAAAAGCCGGCTTTATTTCTTCGGCTTTGCGGCAAACAAGCCGGCCCCCAAACCCGGTTGTTACGCCGTGGACGGCAACATCGAGCTTTGGGGCCGCCCCTTGCTCCCCTTGTCGGAATTGAAAATACCCGGGCCTCACAACGTGGAAAACGCCTGCGCGGCGTCCCTGATGGCCTCCCTTTGCGGGGTTCCGGACGAATCCATCGCGAAGACCCTCCGGGACTTCACGGGGGTGGAGCACCGGCTGGAGCCGGCGGGTGAAATCAACGGCATCCGTTTCGTGAACGACTCCAAGGGAACCAACGTGGATTCGGTGCTGAAGGCCCTGGAAAGCTTCGAAAGGCCCATCGTGCTCATCCTGGGCGGCCGGGACAAGGCGGTGGATTTCACGAAGCTGTCCCCGCTGGTGAAGCAAAAGGTGACCCGTATCGTGGCTTTCGGGGAATGCAAGCAGAAGGTCGTGCAGCAGCTTTCCTCCGCCGCCACGGTGGTGGAGGCGGGCACCCTGGAGGAAACGGTGAACGGAGCCTACGCGGCCTGCGAGAAAGGCGGGGTGGTGTTGTTTTCACCCGGTTGCGCCAGTTTCGACATGTTCCAGAACTACGAGGACCGCGGAAGGCAGTTCAAGGCCGTGGTCGCCAAGATGGCCCAGCAAAAGGCCATAGGAGACAGTTCGCAGCTCACAGGTCACAGGTGACAGGAAAGACATGAAAGAAAAGACCTTCCCTGAAAGCCGTGGACTATCAAAGGTCTTATTTTAGGAAAGGAGTTTCATTCTTGCGTTCGGATTCTGAGACCAACGCTTACCAACGCCTTTTCAACACCTCCGACGCCGTGCTCGGAATCCGAACGGAAGGATGAACGTCCAAAGGCAGTGTCGGGTTTTGAGTTCTAAGTTTTGAGTTGATGAACGTTCCCCAATGAAATTCATTGGGAAACAAACCACAACTTAAAACTACAAACTTAAAACTAAGAACTGAGGTCCAAGATGGGTTTTAAAAACAAAGAACAAGCTTCGCCGGACTTCCTGATGTTCCTGCTGACGCTGATTTTGGTCACGGTGGGGCTCATTATGATCTACAGCGCCTCGGCCATCCTGGCCCACGACCGCTACGGAAGCTCCTATTACTTCTTCGGCCGCCAGCTGCTCTGGGTTCTGGCGGGGAGCGCCGCCATGTGGGTGGTTTCGAGGGCGGACCTGGAGTCCCTGCGCGCCTTGGCCATCCCGGGGTTATTCATGGCCCTCTTCCTGATGGCTTTGGTTTGCGTGCCAGGCATCGGGAAGACGGTGGGCGGGGCCCAAAGGTGGTTCCGCCTGGGGCCTTTTTCTTTCCAACCCTCGGAGGTTCTTAAAATCGCCCTGGTTTTCTACTTGGCGGATTCCCTGGAGCGGCGGCGGCAAACCCTCTCGAACCTCTCGGGGCTGTTCCCCTACCTGGTGATCCTGGGGATCTGCATGCTGCTTTTGGAAAAACAACACGACTTCGGGACGGCCGTGCTTTTGGCGCTGGTCACCATCCTCCTGCTCTTCCTGGCCGGGATACAGTGGGCTTTTTTCCTGATCCCCCTGTCCATCCTGGTTCCGGTCTTCATCTTCCTGGTGGAGTCGGCCAGTTACCGCATGAAGCGCATCACGGCCTTTTTAAACCCCTGGGAAGACCCGCAGGGCGCCGGGTTCCAGCTGATCCAAAGCCTGATCGCCGTGGGCAACGGCGGGCCGCTAGGGGTGGGGCTTTCCAACAGCTCCCAAAAGCTTTTTTACCTGCCCGCGCCCCATACGGATTTCATCTTCGCCATCATCGCCGAGGAATTGGGCCTTTGGGGGGCGGGGACCCTGGTTTTTCTCTTCGCTATCTTTATCTTGCGGGGTTTCAAGGTGGCCGCGGTATGGGGCCAAAGGGAGGGCGGGATGTTCCTATCGCTCCTGGCCGCCGGTGTTACGGGGATGATCGGATTCCAAACCTTGATCAACTTAGGAGTGGTGACGGGGATCCTGCCCACCAAGGGCATCCCCCTGCCGCTCATTTCTTACGGCGGCTCCTCCATGGTTTTCACGCTGGTTTCCATCGGGATTCTCTTCAATATCTCCCGGGGAATCAAAATGCCTTTGTCCTTGACGGCAGGGGATGGGTACGGGGCTTTAGGGGCCAGTTAAAGGCAGGGGAAAAACAATGAAAATGGTGAAAGGTGTAAAAAGTGGAAGGGAACAAGAAGCGGATCATCATCACCGGCGGAGGCACGGGGGGGCATATTTTCCCTGGTATCGCCATCGCGCGGGAATTGTCGAGGCGCCCGGAGGTCCAAGTGCTTTACGTGGGTAAGGCCGAGGGGTTGGAATCCAAATGGGTCCCGGACTCGGGGTTCGAGTTTGAGGGCATCCAAGCCAGCGGTTTCCCACGGGGACTGTCGGTGAGGCTTTTCACCTTTTGGCTGGATTCCGCCAAAGGGATGGCCCAGGCGGGCCGTATTCTGCGGCATTTCCGGCCGGATGCGATTTTTTCAACGGGAGGTTACGTGTCGGTGCCGGTGTCGCTGGCTGCGGCTTTGAGGGGCATCCCGGTGGGGCTTTTCGAGCCCAACGTGGAGCCCGGATGGGCGGCCCGGTTTTTATCTTTTTTCTCAAGGAGGATTTTCGTCGGGTTTGAGGACACTTTAAAACGCCTTTCGAAAAGGAGAACCCAATGGACGGGAATTCCGGTGCGGGAAGAAATCGTGACGGCGGACAAGGGGAAGGCGCGGGAGAGTTTCGGGTTGAGCCCGGATACGACCACTCTCCTGATGCTGGGCGGCAGCCAGGGGGCACATACGCTCAACCAGCACATGACGGATGTGATCAAGTTTTTGGGGGAGGGGGACCAGAAGGTGCAGGTGATCATGATGACCGGCTGGAACGACTACCGCAAGACGGTGGACCAACTGGAAAACTGCGGTCTCAAGGTAATCCTGAGGCCCTTTATCAGCAACATCCACGAGGCCTACGCGGCGGCCGACCTGGTGGTGGCCCGCGCCGGGGCCATGACCTGCGCCGAAGCCCTAAGCCGGGGATTGCCGGCTCTTTTTATTCCCTATCCCCACGCTTCCGGACACCAGGAGATGAATGCGAGGGCCTTGGAGAAGGCTGGATCGGCAGTCGTGATTACCGAAAAGGAGTTGGACGACGAAAGCCTCACCCGGACGCTGATTTCCCTCCTTTCGGATGAGGGGAAACTGAAAGCGATGGGCGAGGCCGCCCGCAAATTGGCCAAGCCGGGAGCGGCCGCCGACATCGTGAAAAGCCTCCTCGAAATGGCGGAAAGAAAGAATCAACCGCGAAGGCGCGAAGAACGCGAAGGAAGACTTTGAAAGATGAAACAAAAAATGGAATTGAATCTAAAGAATTTTTGTTTTCTTCGCGATTTTAGCGTCTTCGCGGTGAAAGAGGCTGGTTGTGAAGGTTAAAACCAAAATCCAAACCCTGCCCTTCGCCAACGTCCGGAGGGTCCATTTCATCGGCATCGGCGGGGCCGGCATGAGCGGCATCGCGGCGGTGCTCCTGAGCCTGAACTATGAGGTGACGGGCTCGGACCTGAAGGCCTCGGAGGTGACGGACCGCCTGGTGGAAATGGGCGCCAAGATCCACTTCGGCCACAAGGCGGCCAACGTGGCCGGGGCGGACGTGGCGGTTTACTCGGCCGCCGTGCCCATGGACAACCCGGAAATCCAGGAGGCCCACAAACGGGCCATCCCCGTCATCGCGCGCACCGAAATGCTGGCCGAGTTGATGCGCCTCAAATACGGTATCGCCATCTCGGGCACCCATGGCAAGACCACCACCACCTCCATGATCGGGCTGGTCATGACCGAGGCGGGACTGGACCCCACCCTCGTCATCGGCGGCCAGGTGGACGTGTTCAAGTCCAACGCCAAACTGGGAAAGGGCGACTACCTGGTGGCCGAGGCCTGCGAAGCCTTCGGCGAGTTCTTCCTGCTGTCGCCCGTGATCTCCATCGTCACCAATATCGACGACGATCACTTGGACTATTACGGCTCCATCGATAAGGTGCGGGACGCCTTCGTGACTTTCGCCAACAAGGTGCCTTTTTACGGATGCGTCATCCTCGGCGCGGACGACAAGCAGGCGCGGATGATCCTGCCCCAGATCAAGCGCCGGGCCATCACCTACGGGTTTTCCAAGGATGCCCAGGTCTTGGCCCGCAAGGGTCGGTTTGAAAAGGACGGATCAACCTTTGAAGTGGCATTCCAGGGCAAAAAACTGGGGACAGTTAAACTCAACGTGCCGGGGCGGTTCAACATCCAAAACGCCCTGGCCGCGGTGGCCGTGGGCCTCGAACTCAAAGTTCCCTTCAAGAAGATCGCGGCGGGCCTGGCGCGGTTCCACGGCGCCAAACGGCGGTTTGAGATCAAGGGGACCTATAAGGGAGCCGCCGTGGTGGACGACTACGCCCACCATCCCACGGCCGTGGCCGAAACCCTGAAGGCGGCCCGGAATTTCGCGGGCAACAAGAAGCTCCTGGTGGCGTTCCAGCCCCATCTTTTTTCCCGCACCCAGCTTTTGCGCGACAAGTTCGGAAAATCCTTCGGCGACGCGGACGAGGCGGTGATCACGGCCATCTATCCCTCCCGGGAAAAGCCCATTCCCGGGGTCACGGGCATGACCTTGGTGGAGGCTATCCGGGAGAACGGGCATCCTGACGTTCGTTACATCGAAGACCGGACGGCGTTGTTGGAATATCTGAAGGGCCGTTTAACCGACCGATACGTGTTAGTGACCATGGGCGCGGGGGACATCTGGAAAGTGGGGACCGACCTCGTGCAGAAGCATAAGGGTTAAAAAAACATAATTTACCGCGAAGGCGCGAAGAACGCGAAGAAAGGCTTTAAAGAAATGAAAAGAGATCGAATCCAAAAAGGTTTTTTTGATTTTCTTCGCGAACTTCGCACCTTCGCGGTAAAGGTTTGGTTTTGACGTGTTAACGCTGGAAAGGGAAACCGTGGATTTCAGGGAACTGGAACATTTGATCAAGGGCAAGGTGGAATTCGACCACCCGATGGCACCTTATACCACCTATCACTTGGGCGGGAAGGCGGCGGCTTTTGTGGAACCCCAGACGATCCATGACCTGGCCGAGCTCCTGAGGTGCCTGACCCACGCGGGGGCGCCTTACCTGATGCTGGGCGGCGGAAGTAACGTACTTTTCGCCGACGAGGGTTTCCAAGGGGTCATGATCCGCTTAGGCCGGGGTTTCCAAGGCCTTCATATCGAAGGCGACCGGGTACGGGCCAAGGCCGGCACCAAGCTCGTGACGGTCCTCGCCAAGGCCCGGGAAGCGGGATTGGGTGGGGTGGAGTTTTTCGCCGGCATCCCCGGCACCATCGGCGGGGCGGTGGTGGGCAACGCGGGCGCAAAAAAGGCCTGGATTGGCCCGACCGTGGAGGAATTGACCATCGTGACACCCCACGGACAGGTAAAACGCTTGGAAAAAACCGATTACACGTACGGCTACCGGAACTCCTCCCTGAAGTTGAGCGGCAACGCGCTGGTGGAGGTGGTCTTGAGGCTCAAAAAGGAGCCAAGGGCCGGGATCGAGAAGAAAGTGAAGGAATACTTCAAGGTGCGCCGGGGAAAGCAGCCCAAGACGGAAAAGAACGCGGGCAGCGTATTCAAGAACCCCGAAGGGAACTTCTCGGGAAGGCTGACCGAATCCGTGGGGTTGAAGGGGTTCAAGGTCGGCGGCGCCAGGGTCAGCGAGGTCCACGCCAACTTCATCATCAACGAAGGCGCCGCCACCGCCCATGACGTAGTGGCCGTGATGCGGGAAATCCAAAAGAGGGTTTGGAAGGAGTGCCAGATCCAACTGGAGCCCGAGATTCTTCCCCTCGGCGACTGGAATTGGGAAGAAATCAAGGACGTGTTTTGGAACATGAAAGGCAGCTGACAGTCGTCAGTCGTTAGCTGGCAGTTTCGAAGCATTTACTAACGACTGGGGACCGACAACTGATAGCTGGTTGAATGCGACGCCTACGACAACACGGTTGGGAAATTCATAATACCGGAGCGTGAGATGAAAGTCGGCGTATTGATGGGGGGGTGGAGCCCGGAAAAAAGGGTTTCCATGATGTCCGGGAAAGGCGTGGTGGAAGGGTTGAAAAAGGCCGGAATCCAGGCCGTGCCGCTGGTTTTGACCACAATGGATAAGGACGAAAAACGGCTGGAAAAGAGGCTCAAGTTCGCCAAGTTGGACGCGGTTTTTATCGCCTTACACGGGGGGTTCGGGGAGGACGGAACTTTGCAGGCATTGTTGGACAAATGGGGAATTCCCTATACCGGTTCGGGGGCCCTGGCCTGCGGATTGGCCATGCACAAAGGCTGCTCCAAGCTCGTTTTTGAGGCCAACGGGATTCCAACGGCCCCTTGGCAGGCCCTGCATAAGAGTTTGGAGAAGGCGAAGTGGCTCAAGGAAATCAAGCTGGGCTTTCCCCTGGCGGTCAAACCCGCCGACGTAGGCTCAGCCATCGGGGTGACCATCGTGAGAAAGAAGGATGAACTGGTGAACGCCGTCCAAAAGGCGTTCAAGTACAGCCAATGGTCCATCGTGGAAAAATTCGTCCCGGGGGTGGAGGTGACCGTCACGGTCCTGGGTGAAAGGGCCCTGCCCGTCGTTGAAATCGTGCCGAAAAACGAATTTTACGACTTTGACGCCAAATACACGCCCGGTCATTCGGACCACGTCGTCCCGGCCCGGATTTCGCCCAAGAGCGCACAAAAAGTGAAGGCCAACGCGATTCGGGCGGGGAAGGCCATGGGCTGCGAGGACTATTACCGGGTGGACTTCATCGTTCCCGGGAAAGGGGAGCCCCAGATCCTGGAGGTGAACACGGCGCCGGGCATGACCGCCACCAGCCTGGTGCCGGACGCAGCCAAGGCCGCCGGGATACCTTTCCCGAAGTTCTTAAAGACGGTGGTGGAGATGGCGCTCCAAAGGGAGAAGAAAGCCTGATGTATTACCGGGGTTCACGGGTTCCTTTAAGCGAGAAATCGCCCCGGTTCCATACGGCGGGCGTGGCCTACGGCACCCGCTTCCAGGCGGCCAAGAGGGAATGGAAAGGCGGAAAAGACCTTTTCCTCGGTTGGGGGGGGGGCAAAGAAAAGCCAACGCCGGTCCGAAGCCAGGCCGCCCATGCCTTTTACCGGCCCGGGGTTACGCCGGTGGAGGATACTCCGGCCTATTCGGGCCGGAAAAAGGCCTGGACGCCCCCCCGGATGCCGGGGCTTTCCCGCTTCGCTTGGGGCCTCAAATGGGCCGGGCTGGCGCTCCTGGCGTTGGCCGTGGTTTGGTCAAAAAACAAAACCACCGCCATGCTCCAGGACGTGGCGGGTTTGAGGCTGGAAAGGGTGAGCGTGGACGGAAACCATTACCTGACCGACGACGAGGTCATCCAAACCGCGGCGCTGCCGCTGGGGGAAAGCATGTTCAAGCTGGACCTAAACGGGGCCCTGGAAAGGGTCCAAAAGATGGACTGGGTGGAGGGCGCCTTCATTGAAAGGCGCTTGCCCCGTTCCATCGTGATTTCCGTGCGCGAACGAAAGCCCGCGGCCCTTTTGGACGACGGCGACCTTTACGGCGTGGATCCGCAAGGCAGGGTTTTACCCCCTTCGCCGGCCCTTTTGCGGGAAGACCTGCCGCTGATTTCCGGGTTGACGGCCAAGGCCGACGAGTTGGGGAACACCACCACGATGGATTCCCTGAAACCGGCGTTGGACTTTTTGTCCTTCCTCCGAAAAAAGGACCCGGTTTTGGCCCAGGACGTTTCGGAGGTCAACCTTTCGGAGGCGGATTCGTTGAAAGTGACGTTCATCGACGGCGTCCAGGCCGATTTCAACCCTACGGTCGATGAGACCGACCTGAGGCGGATGGCCCTGGTCTTGAGCGATTTAAGCGGCAAGGGAAAACACGCGGCCACCATGGATTTCCGGTACCGCGGCATGGTGTTGGTGAAAACAAGGGAGGCCCCATGAAACCACAGCGGGTTTTGCGGAATTACCGGAAAAAACTCAAAAGGATGGTGGCGTCCCCCCTCAGGACCATGGACCGGGCCAAGCAGGTGAACCTCAAAATGATCAAGGTTTGTTTCGGGCCCTGCCGCTGCTTCTCGGCGGCCAAACGCTAGAAAGGCAGAAAAGCGAATTTTAAATTACGGTTTATTTTCAGCCGGTAAAACCGGCTGAAAATAAACCGTAATTTAAAATTCAAAATTCATAATTCAAAATTTCTTTTTTTGAAGGGGGTGGATGGGATGGCTAAGGAAATCAAGCAGGACATCGTGGTGGGACTGGACCTGGGCACGACAAAGGTGTGCACCATCATCGGCGAGCAGGACGACGAGGGGCAGGTGCACATCATCGGGGTCGGCACCACACCCTCCACGGGCCTGAAGAAAGGCTCGGTGGTCAACATCGAGCAGACCATCGCTTCCATCAAGAAATCCGTGCAGGACGCCGAACGGATGGCGGGCGTGGAGGTTTCCTCCGTCTTCGCGGGCGTGGCGGGGGGGCATATCAAGGGCCTGAACAGCCGGGGGGTCATCGCGGTATCCCGCAAGGATAAGGAAATCACCGAGGATGACCGGGAGAGGGTCATCGAGGCGGCCCAGGCCATCGCCATCCCCCTGGACCGGGAGATCATCCACGTGATCCCCCAGGAATACATCGTGGACGACCAGGACGGCATCAAGAACCCCGTGGGCATGTCGGGAGTGAGGCTGGAATCCGAGGTGCACGTGGTGACGGGGGCCGTGACCAGCGTGCAGAACATCGTGAGGAGCGTGGAGCGGGCCGGGTTGCAGGTGGCGGACATCATCCTGCAGCCCCTGGCATCGGCCGAGGCCATCCTCTCGGCCGACGAAAAGGAGTTGGGCGTGGTGCTGATCGACATCGGTGGCGGGACCACCGACATCGCGGTCTTCATCAACGGAGCGCTCTGGCACACGGGCATCATCACCCTGGGCGGGACGCTGGTGACCAGCGACGTGGCGGTAGGGCTCCGTACGCCCAACACCGAGGCCGAAAGCATCAAGATCCAGTACGGATGCGCCTATACGGCCATGGTGAAGGAAGAGGAGGAGATCACCGTGCCCGGCGTTGGCGGCCGTCCCGACCGGCGCATGCCGCGCCGGGTGCTCTCGGAGATCATCGAGGCCCGGATGGAGGAAATCTTCGAGCTGGTGGGCGCGGAGCTGAAAAAACACGGTTTCGAGGACCGCATCCCGGCCGGGGCGGTCATTACGGGAGGCGCGGCCCTGATGGAAGGCACGGCCGAACTGGCCGAGAAGATCCTCCAACTGCCGGTCCGAATCGGCTCACCCAAGCGGGTGGGGGGGCTCACCGACGTGGTGTCCAACCCCGGCTATTCCACGGCCGTGGGGCTGGTGCTGATGGGAACACAGGCCCAAAACCAGCAGGGCGCCAGGAGGGGGGCCGGTTTTTCGGGCGGCGACGCCTTCGGCCATATCCTGGCCCGCATGAAGAAATGGTTCGGCGACTCCATATGATTTCCGGGAAGCTCACCACGGGGTGGTTCGGCGATTCGATTTGAAAGACATCGTTTCAGGTTTGGAGGGAGGTGCGAGGCGATATTAATTTTTGATGGGGGATAGTTTTAAGTTCGAAGTTTTCAGTTCTAAGTCGAGGAAGGTTGTTTTAATCGAGGATTAAAACAACCAACAACAACTCAAAACTTAGAACTCAAAACTCAACACTGAATCTCAAAGAGGGGGATAAAGAAATGATCGAGTTCGCGGAAGACGATGTGACGCAATACCTGGCCCACTTGAAGATCATCGGGGTGGGCGGCGGCGGGTGCAACGCCGTCAACAAGATGATCGAAGCCGGGATCGAAGGGGTGGAATGCATCGCGGCCAACACGGACTACAAGTCCTTAAGGCGCAGCAAGGCCATCAAGAAAATCCAGCTGGGCAAATCCCTGACCAAGGGCCTGGGCTCGGGCGGCAACCCCGCCATCGGCAAGGAAGCCGCGCTGGAATCCAACGACGAGATCACCAAATGCCTGGAGGGCGCCGACATGGTGGTGGTGGCTGCGGGCATGGGCGGCGGCACGGGCACGGGGGCGGCCCCGGTGGTGGCCGAAATCTCGAAAAAGCTGGGCATTTTAACGGTGGGCGTGGTGAGCCGGCCCTTCGAGCACGAGGGACCGGTGCGAAAGGCCCAGGCCGAGGACGGGCTGCGCGCCATGATGCCCCACGTGGACGCCATCGTGGTGGTCCCCAACGAGCGGATCAATATGGTCTGCGAGATGGACGTGGACCTGGCTTCCGCCTTCGCCCGCGTGGATGAGGTGCTGGTGCAGGCCATCCAGGGCATATCGGGGATCATCCACTCGGAGGGCATCATCAACCGCGATTTCGCGGACGTGCGGCGCATCCTGACCGCCAAAGGCAAGGTCTTGATGGGCATGGGCACGGGCACGGGCGAGGATCGCGCCATGAAGGCGGTGCAAAAGGCGGTCAACAGCCCGCTTTTGGAGGACGTTGACATCGCCGGGGCCACCACGGTCCTGGTCATGGTGACCGCCGGCCCGAACTTCACCCTCAACGAGTTTAATCAGATCAACGGCTTCCTGCAGAAGGCCGCCCGCCCCGGGGCCGAAATCGTTCCCGGCATCGTGCGGGACGACAACCTGAAGGACGGCCTGAGGGTCACCATCATCGCCACGGGTTTCGAGGCCCAGAAGGACCCCGAGCAAATGGCCACGGTGATCGACCTGAAGAATTTCGTGACGCCCAACTTCAACACGGCCAAGGCCAGCTCGTCCCAAGCCGCTCCCTTGGAGGAGCTGGAAGGGAACATGACGCTGAAATTGTCCGACGGGCAGTACGACATTCCGGCCTACCTGCGGCGCAGGCTGGCCAGCAAGCCGTTCCAAAATTAAATTCAGTCGATAGTCGACAGTCCGCGTCGAGAGCAAGGCAAAGACGAAAGACTGAGAAGAAAGAAAAAGGATGTTGAAAGAACGGTTGGGCAAAATAGGCAAGGTCCTTGGGTTGGCGGCGGCACTCCTGCCGCCGATGGCCTTGGGCGCGGACCCGGTGGCGATGACACCCGGTTCCACCCCCGTAGCGGCTCCGGCCGTCGCCGGCTCCGACGAGCCTTTCTATGTGCTTTGCTACCACCGGTTCCTTCGCCATCCGGATGAGGCTGAGGATTTGGCCCAGGCCCAATACCAAATGCCCATCGAAGAATTCAAGTGGCAGATGCGGTACCTGCAGGACAATGGGTTCCATCCCATTTCCCAGGAGCAACTGATGGGGTACTGGTTTCAAGGGAAACCCCTCCCCTTGAAGCCGGTCCTCATCACCTTTGACGACGGCTTCCGCACAATTTATACGGACGCTTTTCCCATCCTTAAAGCCCTCCAATACCCTTCCGTTTTTTTTCTTTACGCCCATTTCATCGAGTATGGGGAATTGGCCCTTCAAAAAAGGGAGAAAGACGGCCAAAAGCGCAAGGCCCCATTGTCCACGGAAGCCCTTACGGACAACGATATTTTTGAGATGGAGAAATCCGGCATGGCCGTGGAATCCCATACGGCCAACCACCTGAACATGGGTATGGTCGGGGAAAAACTGGATGACGCCGCGGCCCAAAAACTATGGACCTACGAATTGTCGGAGCCTTTGACCTTCATCGGAAAACGGTTCAAGGAAAATCCGGACTGGCTGGCCTATCCTTACGGCGTTTACGACCCCGGCATCCTCAAGATCGTCCAGGATTTAGGATACAAGCTGGCCTTCACGGTCAACCCCGGCCCCAACGACCGCACCGTGCCGCCTTTGATGCTCAAGCGAAACCTTATCCTTTATCCCATCAGCCACGAGCGGTTTGCGGGCATTTTCAAGGACAAGGTCCTGCACCTAAAAAATTTCTCGCCCGCCGACGGCGACTTAATCGACAGCCAGGAGCCGGTCATTACGGGCCAAATCCTGGATGACGTCATGCCCAAGTCGGTCCAGCTCCAGATCGGAAACCATGTCCTGAAGGCCCAATATGACCCTCAGACCCATATCTTCCGCCACTCCGTGGGCGCGCCTTTGCCCCGGGGAGGGCACATCCTGACCGCACGGGCCACGGATAAGAACGGACGCACGCGGGTTTACAACTGGTATTTCCGCATTAAACACTTACCGCTGGAAAAAAATTCCAAGGGGGAGGGGGTTGCGGATGCGGTTGAAAACTAAAATCCCTCTTGCGGCACTGGCGATCCTGCTCTTGGGCGCTGGGGGAGCATTTTCATCCCTCGGGGCGGACGCGCTCGTAACCCTCCAATGCGCCAACCAGGCCGGCCAAGCCCAAGTGCAGGTCCTTCACGGCATGGGCGGCAAGTCCTACCTGCCCCTGATGGACTTGGCCCGTTTTTACGGGATCCAGGTCCAGTTTGATTCCCAGACGCGGAAAGTCACCCTTTCGAAAGACGGAATGCAAGCCCAATTGGTCCTTTCCCAGCCTTTTTTCATGGTGAAAGACCCACCCGGCTCCTACCCCTTGGAACCGGCCGAGATCGTCTCCGGCCAGTTGGCTGTTTCACCGGAAGCGGCGGAAGACTTGATAGGTACCTTGTTGAACCTCGACGTGCGTTATTTGGCGGACCAAAACCAATTAGTGGCGGGCGCCGTGAAAAAAGAGGAAATCCGACAGGAAATACAGGATCAAGCCCGACCCCTTCCAACCTCCGCACCCGCTCCCGAGGCGGCGATTGCCCAGGATGGAACCGCCGCTAGGCCGACGGAGGAAGAAGAGAACGATGCCGAGGCGCAACCCCTGCCAGCGGCACGGTTGGGCGGGGAGACCGCGCCGGAAAAAGAGGTTTATCACGTCCGGCGGATCATCATCGATCCCGGACACGGTGGGAAAGACAGCGGGGCCAAGGGAATCGACGGGCAATACTGTGAAAAAGAGGCCACCCTGGACATCGCTCAACGGGTGGCCGCCATCCTCCAGCGGGATCCCAAGCTTGAAATTTTCATGACCCGCACGGCCGATTATTTTGTCACCCTCAAGTACCGTACCGAATTCGCCAATTTGCACCAGGGGGACCTTTTCGTCTCCATCCACTGCAACGCCAATCCCCACAGTAAGACCACCGGAACGGAAACCTATGTTTACAGCGCCAGGCCTTCCAACAAGCTGGCGGCGGTGGCGGCCGTAAGCGAAAACGGATTCAATAACGACCTGGTTAACTTATTCGCCGACCTCCACCAGCGGACTTTCACGACGCGAAGCCAAAAATTGGCCGAGGAGGTGGACCGCCGTATCCGGGACAGGCTCAACCAGCACATCCGGCGCATCCAGCACGCTCCCTTCTACGTGCTGCGGCAAGTGGATATGCCTTCGATTTTGGTGGAAACGGCTTTCATCAGCAATCCGAAGGAGGAAAGGAAATTGGAGGACCCCCAATGGCGGGAAAGAATCGCCCAATCCATCGCGGATGGCATCCTGTCTTACCGCGACATCGTGGAGAACACCGGTGAAAACCAAGAAGCTCGGCGCTGAGGCGCTTCAACAGGAACAAGGCGGCATCGCCGTCCTTTCGTTTCCCCGCCTGGCCGACCCCAAGGTCTTAAGGCACGCGGTTTCAACGCGCCTGGGCGGGGTGAGCCGGGGCGGCTACCAATCCCTCAACCTCAGCCTTAAAGTCCGGGATGACCCCGGCCGGGTGCAGGAGAACCGTGGGCTCTTATCCCGCGCGGCCGGCATGGGTTTGGACGCGCTGGTTTACGTGGACCAAGTCCACGGCGACCGTGTGGTTAAGCTGGATGCCGCCAACCGCCCGCCGGGAGGGGGTTGTCTCGGGGAAGGCGACGCGATCATCACCAACGAAAAAGGCGTCCCGCTCATGCTGCTGGTCGCCGACTGCCTTCCTATCTTTTTTTACGATCCGACCCACCAGGCCGCCGGATTGGCGCACGCGGGCTGGCGGGGAACGGTAAGCCATGTGGCCGCCAAGACGCTTTTGGCCATGGGGGAAGCCTATGGAACCCGGCCTGAGGAAACGAAGGTGGCCCTGGGCCCCTGCATCGGCCCCTGTTGTTATGAGGTGGGAGTGGAGGTTTATCGGGAATTCACCGAGGTCTTCCCCTGGGCAGGAGAGGTCTTTCGACGCTCATCCCCCGGGCATTGGAAATTGGACTTGGCGCAAGCCAATGCCTGTCAATTGATGGAAATGGGCCTAAAAGAAGGGAATTTAATAAGATCCGGCTTGTGTACGATCCGTCATAACGACCTCTTCTATTCCCACCGGGCGGAAGCGGGTGAGGAAGAAAAAACCGGACGTTTTGGTGCTTTTATTATGTTAAACAGTTAACTCGTGGTAATATTATTATAACGTTAAAAGGAGTGCAAAGATGAAAAAATTATTGATTCGGTTAGTTTTAATTTTGTTGGCGAGTTTTTTCGCAAACTGGACTTTGGCCCAAACGGTTGAACTCCCCCAAAGCGCCAATGATTACTATCAATCCGCCCTTCAATCCTACCTGACGGGTGATTTCGACCAAGCTATCCTTTGGGATTCCAAGGCCCTGCAAGTCGATCCCCAGGACAAAAAGGCCGGAGAACTCCTAAGCCTCCTGATTTCCGAAAAAGACACGGCCAATAAAACCGTCATCTGGATCGGCGGAAAACCCACGGTGGTTGAGCAGGGAGCCGCCAACGCCGTGCCCCAAGCGCCCGTCACCTTATTCAAGGAAAAGGTGGTCCGGTCCCCCTCCGCCGACAGCCAGAGATTGGCAGAGTTGGAAACCCGCGTCCAAACCGTGGCTTTCCTCATGGAAAGGGACTCTTTCAGCCAATACCGCGAGTTAAGCGGCGCCCAAGCCCAAACCACCAAACGGTTGGACGACATTTCCTTCGGCCTGAGGGATTTGGGCCTGGGTATGAGAGTTTCCAATATCTTGTTTGTGCTGGCCTTGGCCGTGGCTTGCCTTGCCTTATGGAAAAGCTGGAAGAACGGTTTGGAAATCAAAAAGCGCCCGGAGGACTTTAGCCCAGCCTCCCACGCCGAAGAACGGAGCCGGGTGGTTCATATCCGTCGGATGTAATTTTCGTGGAATCGTCGGCTGGGGGAGTTCGTGGCGAACTGGATCAAGGAAATTTTAATGCGGCTTTACCTGATCGACCGGCCTATCGCCTCAAGGGGCCGGGGGGACCGCCGCAAGGATGAAAGGCGGTGGGGCGGCCCCGAGGGGGACATGCCCCGGCGGCGCCCGGATCCCCGCCGAAAGAGGGACCGCAGGAAGAAGACCCGCAGGGGTTGAAGGTTAGCCTGGCCATCCATTTTTCCTCGATCGGGTTTTTAATCCACGAACGTACCGGATGACAGCGCTTCTTTCGCCCGTTATGATTTCCCCGTGAAATCCGACAGGCCCATCCTATTAACCATCCTTTGCATCCTCGGTTTTTTTGGCTGTCTCCTCGGTATGATCATCGTTTATTCCCCCGCAGTCCAAAAAACGGGAATGGCTTACGCCCTTTTCCGCTCTTTGGGGTTCGCTTTCCTGGCGGTTTGTTTCTTTGGACTTTGGTCCTTGCGACGCTGGTCGCTTTGGGCTTTGGGCACCTATTTCTTGGTGAACCAGGCGGTCTGTTGGGCCTTCGGCACTTGGGACAAGGGAACCCTGGGGCCCTTGTTGGTGTTGGCCATTAGTTTGATTTACTACCGGAGGATGAGGTGACATGGCCGAAGGCGTTTTATCCCTGCCCGACCCCTTTTCCCTAGGGCTGACTTTCCTTTGCGGGCAATGCTTCCGATGGGAAGGGCCCGACGCCCAGGGACGGTTCCAGGGCGTGGCGGGCGGCGCCTATTGGACGGTCTGGAAGGAAGAAAACCAGCTCCATTGGGAATGCAGCGTGGAGGCGGTCGATGGAAAGCCAGCCCCGGATTGGCTGGCCCATTACCTAAGCCTGGACGACGACATCGGGGGCTGGGTCCGGTCGGCGGAAAACCATAAGGTTTTGGGCCGCCCAGTGCGGTTGCTCAAGGGCCTGCGGTTGCTCCGGCAAGACCCTTGGGAATGCGTGGTTTCCTACATGTTCGCCCAAGGGCTTTCGGTGGCGGTGATCCGCCAAGCCATCCACAAATTCTGCAGGAAATATGGCCGTCCTGTCCAGGGAGCGCCTGGGTACCATGCCTTTCCCGAACCGAGGGACTTGACGCATCTTTCAGCCGATTTTTTAAGGCCTTTCACCAATAACCACCGGGCCCGGGCGGACCGGATCATCCGGATGGCCCGGGCGGTGGAAGCCCAAGTGATCGTTTTAGATCATTTAAGGGGCATTTCCTGTGACGAAGCCAGGGAAGCCCTGATGGCATTGGATGGAATCGGCCCTAAAATCGCCGATTGCATCCTGCTCTTTTCCCTGGACCATCCTTCGGCTTTCCCCGTGGACCGTTGGGTTTTAAGGGCGATGAAGAGGCATTTCCGGTCCGTCCACCTTTTAGGGGTGGGGGAGGAGGCGCCTACCCCTTCCCAATACCCCAAAATCGTCCAAAGAGCCCGGAAGGCCTTTGGGGACCGCTGCGGTTTGGCCAGTGAGTACCTTTTTTTGTACCTCCGGCTGTTAGAGGATAAAAAACTCAAAGCGGAACTGTCCCCTTATTGCCAAACTCTTGACCGGTTTTGAGTTGCCCAAATCTTCGCGGAAAAAGCGGTTCCGGCTAAAACCGCTTTAACCCACCTTGAAAGGCTTTATAAAAAGCGGCGGTAAAAATATAATAAGACTGCTTGGGAAAAGGCGGCGGGCGGTCACTCCGCCCTTGAAACCATTCAAGTACGGGATCAATCGTGAAACCTGTCATTTTGGTCGTCGATGATGAAGAAAGCGTCCGGGAATCCTTCCGATTGGCGCTACAGGATAAGTACGAATTGTCCTGCGCGGAGGATGCCAAAGCCACCCTCCGGATCCTTAAGAGCCAAAATTTTGACCTATGCCTCCTGGACATCATGCTTCCCGACGGCTCCGGCATCGACCTTCTCCGGCAGATCAAGCGCCGGGACGAATCACTGGATGTCATCATGGTGACCGCCCTCACGGGCGTGGACACAGCTTTGGACGCCATGAAGCTGGGGGCTTACGATTACATCACCAAACCCTACAAGATCGGGGAATTGTACGAGGTGATCGAACGGGTTTTGGAGAAAAGGGCCTTAGAGAAGGAGAACCGTTTTTTAAGGGAGGAACTCAGCGCCCGGAAACCCGTCTGCCTGATCGGCTCCAGCAGGGCCGTCCAAGAGCTGACGAAAAAAATAGCGGGGATCGCCAAGGCCGATTTGCCGGTCCTTCTCCAAGGGGAGATGGGAAGCGGCGTCGAGGAAGCGGCACGGGAGCTGCATGCCCAAAGCCTGAGGCATCGGGGACCCTTCATCACCGCCCCCTGCGCGTCCTTTTCCAAGGCCCAGTTGGAGAAAGAGCTTTTCGGCGAGGAGGGCGACGAAGCCAGGAATAAGTCCCCGCAGATCGGCAAGTTGGAGTTCGCCGACGGGGGAACCCTCTTCCTGGACCAAGTGGACCGCCTGCCGGCGGATACGCAGGACAAATTGCTGGCGGTTTTCTCGGACCGGAAATTTTTCCGACTTGGTAGCCAGGCCGCCATACCCTTGGACATCCGTGTCATCGCCTCCGCCGATTCGGACTTGGAGGCGCACCTCAACCGGGGAATTTTTCGAGGGGATTTGCACCAATTTTTGAGCTCTTTTTCCCTTGTCCTGCCGCCCCTTCGGGAGCGACGCGAGGATATTCCGGAGCTGGTGGATTATTTCCTGAAGCTGGCCAACCCAAAGGCCAAGATACCCGTTAAGTCCATCCAAAAGGAAGCCGTCCAGTTTTTAACCCAATACGGATGGCCGGGAAACCTGAAGGAACTGGAAAACAGCGTTGAAATGATGGTTTTGTTCGCCGGAAAGGAAACCCTGACCTTGGAAGACATCCCCTTGGACATCCTAGTCAAACAGATCGATTTGGCGAAGACCAAGGAGGAAGCCAAGCTTTCGCTCAAGCGGGTCCGGCGCCAGTTTGAACGCCAGTATATCCGCAAGGTGTTGGAACGCACGAGGGGCAATCAAACCCGCACCGCCGCCACCTTGGGGCTCCACCGTAACACCCTGATTTGGAAACTGAAGGAACTTAACCTCGAGGAAGATTACAAGCGGATCGTCAAGAAACGGCGGGAGCGCGGCGTGGGCTTCCGCAATTTATAGCTTCCCGGGGTTGCCCGCCAACGGTTCATTTTGAAAATCTATTTGAGGTTCTTTTGGATTGGACCAAACTTTTTCGGCTATTGCCCCGCCGGTTTCCCCGGAGTAACGATCCGCCCACCCGGTTTGCAATTGTTGAAAAATGGCTGCAAAAAAGCCTACGCTTCCGGGCGGCGGCCTTGCTGGTCCTCCGGAACGGGGCCTTTGAACGCCTTGTTCCCCCCGCAAAAGTGGTTCTTGCCAAGGGAAGCCCTGAATTCCATCATTTGGTTTCCGGCAAGCCGTGGGTCACGCCCCCCAAAGTCCGTAAAGGAACTCGGCCGGTTTTTTGGCCGGTTTTCGCCGGTGGGAAGGTCATCGCCTGCTGGACCTTAGGCCCCCGTCCCTCCCGGACCCCTTTGACCGCAGATGAAAAACGATTCTTGGAATTTCTGTCCGATTGGACCGCCTTATGGTTGGAACAAAGGCGGCTTTGGGCCGAATTAGAAAGCTCCAACCGGCAAGCCATCCTTGGATGGATGTCGGCCGCAATGGCGCATGAAATCCGGAACCCCTTGTCCGCCCTGAGCACCTTGATCCAACTTCTCCCGCAAAAAGGAGCCGACCCCCAATTCAGGGAATCACTCCAAAAAACGGCGGCAAAGGAAATCGACCGCCTCATCCGGCTCACGGAGGATGTACTCGGCTTTTTGAGGGTTGATCTGCAAGAAATGCGGAAATTGGATTTTCAGGATTTAGCCGACCATGCGGTGCGGCTTGTCCGTCCCTTATTTGCTTCCAAAGGGGCCGAATTGGCGGTTGAAATTCCAAAACCCATTTTTCTTACCGGAAACGAAGGGCAACTGGAATGCCTCATCCTTAATTTGCTTCAAAACGCCCTAAACGCCGTGGGAAAGGGAGGAAAGGTAGAAATTTCGGCCAAAATCCATACAGCCTCATCCCAAGTAAAAGTCCCGATACTTTTTACGGTCAAGGATAATGGAAAGGGCATTCCTAAAGAGGAATTGTCGCTCATTTTCACGCCTTTTTATTCCTCCACCAAAGGTGGTAGTGGGTTAGGGCTGGCCATCTGCCAGAAAATCGTTATGAATCATAGGGGCCGAATGGAAGTGGAAAGCGCCTTGGGCGAAGGCAGTGTTTTTGCCGTCTATTTGCCGGGTTGATCGTAATGTCCTGGAGACATGGCGGGTTAAATTAATGTTATCTTTTCTTTGGGTTAAGGAATCAGCCATTCCCCTTGGAATGACGATAGATGAACTCCCTTCTTGCCACAAAAAAAACCCTTTTCCCGTTTTTTCTGCTAAATTTAAAAGGCGTTGATTGGAAGTTTGGGAGTGGAAATGGGTAAAAGCACCTTGCGGGTTTTGGTTTTGGAAGATGACGCCTATTTCCGAAACGTTCTTCAAAACGTTTGTGGCGAACTGGGGGAAGCCTTTGCGGTGGGGGATCCCAAATCGGCCTTGAATCTCCTGGCCAAACATCCCTTCCACCTTTTGTTAGTGGATTGGCACCTCAACAAATCGGATTTGTCCTCGTTTTATTCCGCCATCGAGCATTTCCATCCCAACGTACCTTGGGTGGCTTTATTCACGGTTCCAAACCTGGCGTCGGTCATTTCCGCCATGAAAGCCGGCGCCGCTGATATCCTTTGGGCGACCCAAGACGCCGGAGCGCTGAAGGAAAAAATAAAAGGTTCCCTTCATAAACCTAGGGTTCCTTTTTATGCCCATTCCTTCGTATCCCGCTTGACTGAATCCCTGACGGAAAGGGCCGTATCCCAAAAAATTCCCCTTTTTCAGGCCCGCCGTGAATTTTCCACAACATTCCTTCGGCAAATTTTGAACCAGCAAAAACTGAGACAGACTCAATTGGCGGTTTTCTTGGGCGTCAGTCCCAGGACCTTACACCGATATTTATCGGCTTAAGCGCGCCTGCGGCCATGGCTTTTTTGAATGAAGCCAAAGGGCGGGACAAAAACCTTAAAAACCCTTTAAAAACGCAGAAAATCCTTGCCAAGGGCCTTTTGCTTTAGTATAAATTTAAGCGGATTTTGAAATCCAGGAGGTGGACGTTGACCAAAAGCGAATTGTTGGGGACGTTGGCGAACGAAACGGGCTTGAAAAAGAAGGATGTGGACAATGTTCTTCAAGCCTTGAGGAGCACGATTTACAAGACTTTGAAAAAAGAATACAAGATCAAGCTGGACGGTTTGGGCGTATTCCAATTGAAGGATCGCAAAGCCCGGATGGCCCGGAATCCCCGTACCGGTGAGATGGTCAATGTTCCGGCCAAGAAAGTCGTCAAGTTCCGCGTGTTGAAGGATTTAAAGGAAGCCGTATTGTCGTAAAAACATCCGCCTTTTTGTCGCCCAAGAGAAAGCACCCTGTTTTCGCCGAAAGCGGGGTGCTTTTTTGTTTTGAGGGGTTGGACTAAGACTTCCATCCGCCTTCGCCCTAGTACCACGGGCTACGCCCGTGGGGAAAGCGGGAAGGCTACGGTGGATTTTGCCAAGTAGTGAAAGGATGCCCGCCGAAGCCTTGGCGTAGGCGGGCCTTAAAGGTACCACGGGCTCTGCCCGTGGGGCTCCATTGGGGGAAATTCTTGCGATTTAAAATCCCATTTTCCCTTAGGAAATTGGAATATTCTTGGGGCTTCCTGCTGCTTTTGGCGTGGGTTCTTTGGGATTTTGGCTGTTTTTTTGCTCCCCTTTTGCATTCGTGGTATTTCCCCAAGACGCTCTTGGATACAAGCCATTTCCCGGCAAACTCCTTTGTCCAAAAAGCCGGAATTTGGATGGGCTGTTTCACGGCTTTTTCCACAGGGTTTTGGTGCGCGGGAATTTTATGGAGTTGCGGGCGGCGCCTGCGGAAATGGTTGGCCCTTCCCGCTGAAAACGCAGGTTTAGGTTTGAGCCTGGACTTGGGGTTGGGGTTCGTGGTTTTGAACTTCTTTTGGACGGGCTTGGGGCTGGTCCGACTTTGGGTGGAACCCCTTTGGCTGGCGGTTGGGGTTGCCTTGTCGGTTTTGTGGGTGAAGGACCTGCTCCAATTGCCTTGGAAAAGCCCAAAATTCCACTTCCCACGGGGGCTGTCCCCCGCCATGGCGGGAGCTTGCTTGGCCGTGGGTTTGGTTTATTATGGCTTTTTACTGATCCACGGATTCCTTCCGGAAACCTTTTACGATTCGCTGAATTATTTCCTCGGAATACCCCAATTTTGGCTTGACCGGCACGGCGTCACAGACGATCCCGGCCATTTATATTCAGGCTTTTTCCATGGAGGTTCCCTGTGTTTTATGTACGCTTTCGTGCTGGGCGGGACGGAGGGCGCCAAGATCCTCGGCGTGCTGGTCCTTGGTTTTTGCGCGATTTTAGCCGGGGGCTGGGCCCATGCCAAGGCGGGTTGGCAGGCCGGGGCCGTCGCGGGTATGGCGGTTTTGACGTTTCCCCTCCTCTACCTCAACTCCGGGGCCGTGCGGGTGGACGGCCTCCTCGTCTTTTCCATGTTCCTTTACTTTTTTTGCCTGGAAAAGGCCTTGGACTGCCAGGCATCCCAATGGTTCGCCGCAGCGGCGGTTTTCGCGGGATGGGCCCTTTCCATCAAGCCCCCGGCCTTGGCGGGCATTGGGGCCGCCCTCCTGGCCGCCGCCTGGGTTTACCGGGCCTCCCTTTGGAAAACCAAAACCTTTTGGACGGCTCTCACGGGGTTTTTCGCCCTGGAAGCAGGCCCTTGGCTTTTGAAAAATTTCACCTTTACGGGCGATCCCTTTTTTCCATATGCGGCCTCGTGGTTTAATGGCCGAACCCTTCCGGATTGGGGCGTCCAAGGCTTGCTTGGCGAAAACCAGCAGTTCCTTCCCATGGGACAGGGGTGGTGGTCGGTCCTGACCCTGCCGTGGCGGTTGAGCATTCCCCAGGCGGGGGACAAGCAATGGCTGGGGCCGCTTTTCTTGGGCTTCAGCCCCGCGTTGCCCGCTTTGGCCTTGGGAAAAGGGAAAAGCACAAAGTTCCTTTCGCTGACTGCGGTATTGACGGTGGCATCGGGTTTGTGTTTTTCCCATATGCTGCGTTTCTGGATGCCGGGGTTCGCCCTGGCCCTTCTTTTATTTTCAACTATTTTCTTCGCGGAAAAAGAAGCCGCTTGGGGGCGGCTTTGGGCGTCGGCTGTTTTGGGAAGCGCTGTTTTATGTTTTGGAAGTTTCTTGGACTTAAGCGCGGTTTATTTCGACGGAGCGGGCCTCTGGAGCGGCCGGGAAAGCCGGGAAGCCTACCTCAACCGCATGCTCCCCGACTCTTATGAACCGCTGGCGCAATGGACCGCCGAGAATTTACCGGCGGACGCCCGGCTTTTGATCGTAGGGGACGCCCGGGGGGTTTATTACGGGCGCCCTTTCGAGGCGCAATCCGTATTCGACGAACCGGTGCTTTCGCAGTCGGCCCGCCTGGCGAAGGACCCCTCCGGCATCTTAAAACGGCTTCGGCAAATGGGGATCACCCATTTGGTCGTCAACATCCCTGAGGGAATGCGGGTTTCCACCTATCAATACGACTTGAATCCCTTGGAATGGAAAAAGCTCGACGACTTTGTCCGAAGGGGCTTAAAACTTCTTTATTGGAAAAACTTCCAGGCGGTCTATGAGGTGGAGGGCGGAATCGGCCCTTCTTCCGGCGCGCCGGCGGTGGACCCCCTTTCCTTTTTCACCCCGCAGGCCCGTGAATTCAACCGGGATATTGAAGCCCGAAACTACCTTGGAGCCCAAAAGGCGTTGAAGGAACAATTAACGCTCCTTCCCGACGACGGTTATTGGCAAAACGAGAAGAGTCTGCTGGACAAAGCCTTGAAAGAATCCATTCCGGCCTTAGAGCCTGCAACAAAACCCCAAAACAAGGCAATTTGAACCACAGAGTTCACGGAGTACACAGAGAAAGACATGAAAACCCGGTCAAAAATAAATTATTTACTCTGTCATAAAGAGTTTTTTCGTAAGTCCTTGGAGAGGTGAGGAAAGCGTGAACTCTAATCCACCTCCGGCGGTTGCGGAAAAGCGGGGCGGTTTTCCGTTGTTCGCGGCGGCCTCGGTTTGGGCCGCCTTGGTTTTTTTCCGTTATTTTTTTTCGCCCTCCCACCCGCTTTTTCAGGCCCTTCCTTTCCTTGGAAAGCTCCTGGATGTCGATCCCTTGCTCCCCGGCTCGTCCGCCCGTTTTTGGGAAACCCAACTGGGGTCGCTGCGGATTGGGCTGACGGTTTTCTGCGTTTCGGGGGCCACTTGGGCTTCCGGGGCCAGGCTGCGGCAATGGATGGGCCTTCGCTTGCCGGATTCTTGGGTGCGATGGGCTTTCGACTTTGGGCTGGGTGTTTGCGGCCTCAATTTTTTTTGGGTAGGGACGGGCCTGGTAGGACTTTGGTATCCCCCTGTCTGGTGGGGGACCGCAGTCCTACTTCTGGGCCTCTTTGGGATCGGGCTTTTTAGCCTTTTGAAAAAGGGGTTCCGGTTCTCCTTTCCCGACAGCGCCAGCCTCATCTTCCTTGGGGCAATGGGGGCCTTTTACTCGCTTTTTTCCATCCTGCAAAACCTGGCCCCCGAGACTTTTTACGATTCCATGGTGTACCACCTGGCCGTGCCCGCCTATTGGCTCTCCCACCACGGCCTGGCCGACTTTCCGACCAATTTTTTCGCCAACTACCCCTATGGCGCCGAGGTTTATTTCCTCAACGGCCTGGCTTGGCAGGGGACCGAATCGGCCAAAATGTTGCATGTGGTTTGCGTAGGGGCCTGCGGGCTTTTGGCCGGGGGATGGGCGCGGGAGATGGCGGGCGCGAAGGCGGGCTGGCTGGTCTTGGGGCTGGTCCTCACCTTTCCCCTTTTAGAGGTCAACAGCTGGTCGACCGAAGTGGAAGGCTTCCTGGCCCTGGCCGTGGTCCTAATGATTTATTCCTTGAACCGGCTGGTAGTTGAAAAAGAGGGACCTTGGGTTTGGGCCCTGGCCACCGGGCTTTTCGCGGGACTGGCGCTTTGCGCCAAATACACGGCTTTTTTGGCGGTAGGCGGATCGTTTTTTGTTTTGCTTTTCCAGAAGGTTGAATTTTTCAAAAGGAGCCGGCCGGGGATATGGCTTCTCCTGTTTTTTGGAACCTTCCTCTTGCTGAGCCCGTGGATTTTGAAAAACCTCGTTTATACCGGCAATCCCATTTTTCCCTATGGGATGACCCATTTCCCGGGCCGTCATCTGCCCCCCTTGGGTTATGAGAGGCTTTTGCAGGAACAGCATGCCCGTGTGACCACGGACGGTTGGTCCTGGTTGCTACTGCCCTGGACCCTCACCATGGCCAATCCCGACAGCTACAACTTTTGCGGACCCCTGGCCTTGGCCATGGTTCCTTTTCTGTTCCTGTTCCGCTTCCAGCATCCCGCTTTGAGGTTCCTGGCAGCCCTCACCCCGCTTCTTTTGGCGGCCGGGTTCGCGGTCACCCATATCCTGCGCTTCGTGCTTCCCGTTTTCGTCCTTTTTTACGTCCTGGCCGGGACCGTGCTGTGGGGGAGCGGCCAACCCGCTTGGGGAAAGGTTGGGGCTTGGGCCGCCGGCTTTTGCGCCGTGCTTTGTTTCGCCTATATGAGCCTCATCAGCCACTATTATTATTCCTGCGCCGGCATCTGGCTGGGGAGGCAGACCCGCGCCGAATACCTCATGGGCCCGGGCAAGATCACGCCCTACTACGACATGGCCCAATGGGTCAACCGCAACCTTCCGGGGGATGCCCGCCTTTTGGTGGCGGGGGACGCGCGCGGGCTTTATTATGAGAGGCCCTTCCTGACCAACAGCGTTTTTGACGAACAGGTTCTCTCCCAAGCCGCACAGGAGGAAGAAAACGCCGAAGGGATCGCCCGGCGCCTGAAGGAGTTGGGCGTAGAGGACGTCGTGGTCAACGGGAACGAGGGCATCCGGGTGGCCGCCGATTACCACCATTACGACCTGACTCCCGGCCAATGGGCCAAGCTCGACGGGTTCATCCAGGAATACACGGATCTGGTATACCAGCAAAACCTCCAAGGGGTTTACCGCATCCTGCCCCAACCCCGGACGGCGCCGGCCGGGGGAACCCTGGACTTGATCCTGTTTTTTTCCAAGCCCGCGTCCCAATTCGTCAAGGACGTCCAAAAACACCGATGGAAGGAAGCGGAGGACGATTTGAAGGAAACTTTGGAGCTTTACCCTTTCTCGGCCTTTTGGAAACGGCAGAAAGAGCAATTCGACAAGGCCATGAAACAAGTTCTGGGTTCTAAAATTTAACACTCAAAATTTCCTTTGAGGGGGTTGTCTTTGGTCAACCGTCTCCAAGCCATTCTCGTAGCGCTCCTTATCCTTTGGGTGCCTTTGGCCTTTTACGGCCGGGCGGCGGACGGGTTCACGCTCACCAAGGAATTGGTGGCCGCCGTGGCCATCGCTTTTTTCGCGGCACGGACGGCTTGGGAAGGCCGGTGGATATTCCGGCAGCCCTTGTTCCAGGCTATGTTCCTATTCACCGCCTGGATGATTTTGGATTCCCTGGCCGTGGGTAGCCTCCACATGGAAGTCCTCAAAGGTTCGGTCCATCTTCTCCTGATTTGTGGAACCCTTCTGGCTGTGGTTTTTGCCGCTTCGCGGGGTTTTTCTTATGAGAAATTGCTCCGTTACGCCCTCTTGGCCGCGACCTTGGTTTCCCTTTACGGACTCGTCCAAAGCTTTGGAGTGGACCGGGGCAATTGGACCACCCAGTTTGAAAAACGGGCTTTTTCCACCCTAGGCAATCCGGATTACTTGGGCGGCTATTTGGCCGCCCTCCTTCCCGCGGCTTTCCTCCTCCGGTTACGGGAACACGCCCGCAAAGGCG
Source organism: candidate division FCPU426 bacterium (assembly GCA_030041545.1). Taxonomy (GTDB): domain Bacteria; phylum Oederibacteriota; class Muellerivitia; order Muellerivitales; family Muellerivitaceae; genus JAJPJW01. Next base: position 48,690 of record JASHNQ010000013.1, read on the forward strand.
CCTGGTTATGGTTGAACGCCACCCTCCTGATGGGGGGCGCTCTCTTGGCCACCCGTGTGCGGGGGGCGGAAGCTGCGGCCCTGGCCGGATTTTTGGCCCTTGGCGCCTGCCTTCTTTCCCCCTGGGGAAGGCCATTGGCCAAGCCGAACCAGCTTTTCCTCAAAGCTACCCTGGCCTTGGCCCTTTTCCTGGGCGTTATTTGGGGGGCTTTGCATTGGAAGGATTTCGGCCGTTCACCAATTTCGGTCCAGCAACGCATGGACACTTACCGGGTCACGTGGGAAATGGTGAAGGACCACCCTTGGTTCGGCATCGGAGTGGGGCAGCTTGGGATAAGATTCCCCGCCTACCAGGCCAAACCCTGGGCCGCGAGCGATTATGCCGAGCATCCCTATACCTACACCGAGCACGTCCACAACGAATTCCTGCAATTCTGGGTAGAGGGAGGAGTGCCCGGCCTTTCGCTTTTCCTGGCGGTGCTGGGGGTTTTTACCGGGGCTGTGGCGAATTTTTTAAGGAACCCTGAATCAAGGGCTGAAGAAAAGGAACTGATGATGGGGCCGGTGGCGGGCGTGGCCGCCTTGCTGGTTCAATCCCTCAGCAATTTTCCGCTCCAAGTCGTCCCCACCGCCGTGCTCTTCGGGTTTTACCTGGCCGCCCCCTTGGCGTTGCGCAGGCCTCCCGCCCTTGTTTCTTCCCATGTCTCAACGGCTCAGAAAACCGGGTTGGCTCTTCTTGTTTCATTCATTGCCGTCGTGGGCTTCAGGGCCATTGGAGCCTCCATCGCTTTCCGCGACACGATGGGGGAATGTTCCGCCGGCCACGGGCAACTGGCGGCTTATTACGGTTCCAGGCTGATCGTCCTTTCACCCTTGAATCCAAAAGCTTGGAACGCCTACGGAAAGGCCTTGGAAACGGCGGGAAAACAGGACGAAGCTTACCAAGCCTATCAAAAGGCTTTGGATTTGAACCCCAACTATGTTGAGAACCTCCTGCCTATGGCGGAAATACGGGTTAAGGAGGAACGTTTCCCGGAGGTGGTGGACCTATGCCAAAGGGCTTTGGCCGTGACGCCCAACTACCCGGCGCCCCTTTGGCCCCTGGCGGTCGGCCTTTTCGAGTTGAAGCGCTACGAGGAATCCGCCAAGGCTTTCCAGGATTATTTGGTTTATAACCCGAACGACTTCCAGACTTACTTGGATTTGGGGGTTTGCTACATCCAGTTGAAGCGCAAGCCCGATGCCGTAGCGGCGTGGAAAAAGGCCTATGCCTTGAACCCGACGGACCCCGAAGTGGTCCAATACTTGAAATCCCAAGGCGTAAATCCGACTCCCTAAGGCAGGAAGGTGGGGCGGGAAAACTCGACAAAAATAAAGCCTTTGTCCTCAAAAGTTGTCTTCCTCATTTCCCAATGTTAAATTAAATGTTAGATAAGGTGTTTCCTGGTTTTGGCCGGGGAACGCTAGAGAGGCAGTTTTGAGTTATGAGTTCTAAGTTCTGAGTTGTCGTTATTTTTGGATTCTCGAACGAATCCAAAAATTTCCTTCACTCAAAACTCAAAACTTAATGGTTTGTCAAATGGGTATCCAGGCACTTCTTGAAAAATCGTCGTCCGCCGGCGCTGCCGCGCCCGAATCCTTCCTCGACCGCCCCCTGATCCAAAAAGCCTATGAGTTCGCCAAAAAGGCCCACGAGGGCCAGCAGAGGCTCTCCGGCGACGCCTACCTGACCCACCTGGTAGGGGTGGCCGACATCCTGGCGGACCTGCACATGGATTCGGTCACGATCGCCGCGGGCCTGTTGCACGACATATTGGAAGACACCAAGGTCACCTACGACCAGCTCAAGGCGGAGTTCGGCGAGGAGATCGCCAACCTGGTGGAGGGTGTCACCAAGATCTCCACCCGCCAGTTCCAGGATACGGCCATCCGGCAGGCCGAAAGCACCCGCAAGATGCTTATCGCCATGGCCAAGGACGTGCGGGTCATCCTTATCAAGCTGGCTGACCGCACCCACAACATGCGCACTTTGGATTTCCTGCCCCCCGACCGGCAGGAAAAGCTGGCGCGGGAGACCCTGGACATCTACGCCCCCCTGGCCCACCGGTTGGGGATGTCCAGGATCAAGAGCGAGCTGGAGGACCTCTCCTTGCGGTACCTGGAGCCGCAGGTCTACCAGGACTTGGTCAAGAAAGTGGCCATGAAGCGGTCCGAGCGGGAAAAAGTACTGGCCCAGGTGATCGAGGGGATCGAGGCGAAGCTCAAGGAGACGGGCATCACGGCCCAGGTCCAGGGCCGGTCCAAACACTTCACCAGCATCTACCACAAGATGAAGCAGCAGCAAAAAAATTTCGACGAGATTTACGACCTCATGGCCATCCGGGTTTTGGCCAACACCGTCAAGGAATGCTACGAGGTGCTGGGGATGGTGCACACGGTCTGGAAGCCGCTTCCGGGCCGCTTCAAAGACTACATCGCCATGCCCAAGAACAACATGTACCAGAGCCTGCACACGACCGTCATGGGGCCGGGGGGTCAGCCCCTGGAAATCCAGATCCGCACCTATGAGATGCACCGCACCGCCGAGGAGGGAATCGCGGCCCATTGGATCTACAAGGAAGGCCGAAGCGCCGAGAAGGAGGACCAGAAGTTCGCCTGGATGCGGCAGCTGCTGGACCTGCAGCAGGACATCAAGGACAGCAGCGAGTTCGCCGAGGCCATGAAGGTGGACCTCTTCGACGACGAGGTCTTCGTCTTCACGCCCAAGGGCGACGTGAAGGAACTGCCCAAGGGCTCCACGGCGCTCGATTTCGCCTACGCCGTGCACACCGACGTGGGCACCCATTGCATGGGGGTCAAGGTGAACGGCCAAATGGTCCCCTTAAGGTACGCGCTCAAGAACGGCGACATCGTGGAGGTGCTGACCCAGTCCTCGCGCACGCCCAGCCGCGACTGGTTGAAGATCGTGGCCACCAGCCGGGCCAAGAACAAGATCCGGCACTGGTTCCGCACCCATCTTTCGGCCGACGAGATCGACCAGGGCCGCGGCTTGCTGGAAAAGGAGGCCGCGCGGATGGGCGTGGATTTGGGCGTGGCCCTGAAGTCCGGCGCCTTGGAAGGGATCCTGGAGGATTTCGGATGCCACAGCGTGCAGGAACTGTTGGCCAACACGGGCCACGGTGAAATCTCGCCGCGGCAAATTTTGAACAAACTCATCGCGAAGACCCAGCCTGCCGAGCACCCTAAGCTGGAAAAACAGGAGGAGAAGGCGCCCGAACCCAAGGTGGCGGTCAAAGGGACGGCTCCCGCCGCGCCCGGCCTGGCGCCGGCCACGGGCATCTCCATCGGCGGCCAAAAGGATTTCCTCATCCGCTTCGCCCGCTGTTGCACGCCCGTGCCCGGCGATCCCATCGTGGGTTACATCACCCGGGGCCGGGGCGTCTCCGTCCACCGCACCGACTGCCCCAACACCCTGCTCCTGCCCGAGCGCGAGGGCCGCATGATCCCCGTTTCCTGGGAAGGCAACGCCGGCCAGGTTTACGAGGTGGCCATCGAGGTCAAGGCCAAGGACCGGGAAAAACTCCTCTCCGACATGCTCCTGGCCATCTCGGAGGAGGGGGTCATCATCAACGAGGCCAACGCCAAGGCCTCGGAGGCCGGATGGGCCCAAGGTTATTTCGTGATCGCCGTTTCCCAGTCCGACCAGTTGGAGAAAGTGCTCAAGAAACTGCAAAGGGTGAGGGGCGTGGTCAGCGCCCGCCGAACGGAACCACGCTAAAGCCGGTTTTGAGCCATGAGTTTTTAGTTATGAGATGTTGAAAGATTTTTGAACCTGTGGTTCAAAAATCCACCTTAACTCAAAACTCAACACTCAAAACTTAAAATGAGCGACGTAAATTTCGTTTGGGAATGAAAATATGGACCGAAAAATAATCCGTGCTGAGGGTGCACCCGCGCCAATAGGTCCGTACTCCCAGGCCATTGAGGCGGCCGGGTTCCTATTCTGCTCCGGGCAAATCCCCCTGGATCCCAAGACGGGCGTGTTAATTCAGGGGGACATGGTGGCCCAAACCAAAAGAATATTGGATAATTTCGACGCGGTGTTGAAGGCCGCCGGATCCTCGCTGAGTAACACCGTGAAATTGACGGTTTACCTGACCCAATTGGGGGATTTTGACGCCCTCAACAAGGTGCTGGCGGAAAAGTTTCCCGACGCCCCACCGGCCCGGGCCGTGGTGCAGGTTTCAGCCCTGCCCAAGGGCGCTTCGGTGGAGATGGATTTGATCGCTATAAAGGCGGTCCACAGCCCTCGATAAACTCAGGGCCTGATAAATTGCCATGAGATGGTCGAATGGCTGACAGTTCACAGCTGGCAGCCAAGCTGGAGAGGTGGAGTTTTAAGCGTTCCTGCGAACTGTTAACTGTGATCTGTGAACTTCTTTTGAAAGGTTTTCAGTGCCCGACACCTATTGCACCCTCCATACCGGCAAGCGTGCCGTGGGTTTTTGCTCCAAATGCAACAAACCCTATTGCGAGGATTGCCTGGACATGGAAACGGGCAAGCCCCTTTGCCGGGACTGCCTGAAAAACAAAACCGCCCCCGGCTTGCCGAGTGTTCCACCCGGCGGGGCCCCTCCCCAACCCGCCACTCCGGCCCCCATGGTGGGATCACCCTTGAATTTCAAGGGAAAGGGATTGGACGATGATCCACTTGGACTTTTCAGCGGCGGTGGTCCAAAAATCGAGCCTCCCCGACTGAATACGCCTCCCATGCCCGCCATGCCGCCGGCCGCCCAGTACCCGGCTCCACCGGCACCCGCTCCCCTTAAGCCGCCCCCGGCCAAGCCGGCCTCACCCTTGCCCGGCTTGGACCCCTTGGGAAAAATTTCATCGCCTTCGGAAAAGCCGCCAGGTTCCACCCCGAAGACTCCCATGGACTTGGATACCCTGATCCGGGAGCCCCAACCCCTGAGGCCCCCTTTTCCCCAGGCCTCACCAGCCCACCACCTTCCGACGTCTTCTTCCCCCATTCCAACACCCTCGCCGGCGACCCCCTCCACGCCTTTCCCGCTCGAGACGCTAGGCTTGGAAACATCGAAGAAAAAGAAAGTTTTTTCGCTGGTTAAAATTTGGGCCAAGTACCTCCTGCGCCGCGCCTACGGATGGTTCAACCCACTGGCTAAAAGGCTGAGGGTCCCAACCTTCGTCGTGATCGCGGTTTTCGCCGTCCTCCTGGTTGGCGGAGGGGTGGGCCTGGGTTCGCTCCTCAACCAGCCATCGGTTCCGGTGGTGGATTCCATCCAGCCCCTCCATTTCGTCGAGGTCAGCTCCAACCAGGTCAGTGAAATGGACATCACGGCCTATACCGACCTCCAGAACCAGCTTCAAACCATGGGTTTCCAACCCATCCTCCAAATGACCGTCCCCCAGCTGCCTTCACCCAATTTTTTCGATGTGGGCATGAAGGAGGACGCCGGCGTCTACAGCGAAATCATCAAAATACCGGGCCAGTTGGCCCCCCATCTTTCCTTTGTCACCGTATTCACGAACGGCGTCTGGTTTTCCAGCAACGCCTGGCAGGGAACCAACCAAGACCTGACTTATTTATTCAGCGAATACTATCCCAACGACACGCCCGACCAGCTTTACGTGCAGCACATGCAGACCCTGGCGCAGCTCAAGCAGGACAAGGATTGGGACGTCCAAACCACCATGAGCGAAAACCGCTACATGTCCGCCCTCTCGGACCACCTCCGGTGGTTCCTGGACAAGAAGGGAATCCAGGCCGACCAGGCCAATTTCAACTTGTGGCATTGAAAAGCAGTTGCTAGGTCTAGGCGCTGGGTAGTGGGGATCATGTATAAGGCTCCAGGTTCGAGGCCAAGGGTTCAAGAGTTACTGATGTTCGCATTATTGAGTCACACCGAACGCTTTTCCAGATATAGCGTTTGGTGTCACCCTAATATTGGAACATCAATAATCTTATGCTAGAACCTAGCACCTAACCCCTTGCCCCTGCTTTGACGCCGTTGACAACCTCTTCATTCCCTGACTATATTAACGCCCATTTAACACGGAGCCTTTCATGATCGACCCGGACAAGCTGACAGCGGCCCTGACTTACGACGACGTCATGCTTGTGCCCCAGCGCTCCAACGTGTTGCCCGCCGAAACCGACGTCTCCACCTTCCTCACCCCCCATTTGAAATTGAACATTCCCGTCGTCAGCGCCGCCATGGACACGGTCACCGAGGCGCGGCTGGCCATCGCCTTGGCCCAGGAGGGCGGCCTGGGCATCATCCACAAGAACAGCACCATCGAACAGCAGGCCGCCGAAGTGGACAAGGTCAAGCGTTCCGAGGCGGGCATGATCAGCGACCCCATCACCCTCACCCCGGAAAAAAAGGTCTCCGACGCCCTGACCATCATGAAGCATTACCACATTTCGGGCATCCCCATCGTTCAAAAGGACGGCAAACTGGTGGGCATCGTGACCAACCGTGACCTTCGCTTCGTCAAGAAACCCGAGCTGCCGCTGGACGAGGTCATGACCAAGAAAAACCTGGTGACGGTTCCCGTGGGGACGACCTTGGAAAAGGCCGAGGAGACCCTGCACCAGCACCGCATCGAGAAACTGCTGGTGGTGGACAGGAAAGGCACCCTGAAAGGCCTCATCACCATCAAGGACATCAACAAGAGGATCAAGTTCCCCAATGCCTGCAAGGACACTCACGGGCGCCTGAGGGTGGGCGCCGCTGTCGGGGTGGGCAGGGACACGGAAGAAAGGGCCGAGGCCCTTGCGGGGGCGGGAGTGGACGTGCTGGTGGTGGACACGGCCCATGGCCACTCGGAAGGCGTGCTGAAGACCGTCAAACTGATCCGCAAGAAATATCCCAAACTCTCCCTTATCGCCGGCAACATCGTGACGGGGGAGGCGGTCAAGGCCCTGGTGGACGCCGGCGCGGATACCGTGAAGGTGGGCGTGGGCCCGGGTTCCATCTGTACCACCCGCGTGGTCACCGGAGTGGGAGTGCCCCAGGTTTGGGCCGTCGCCGAATGCGCCAAAGTGGCCCAGAAAAACAAGGTGGGGGTCATCGCGGACGGCGGCATCAAGTACTCGGGCGACATCACCAAGGCCATCGCCGCCGGGGCCGACGCGGTCATGCTAGGCGGCCTCTTGGCCGGCACCGAAGAGTCGCCGGGGGAAGTCATCAACTTGCAGGGCCGCATGTTCAAGGTCTACCACGGCATGGGTTCGATCACGGCCATGCAAAAGGGAAAAAGCGCGGACCGCTATTTTCAGGAAGGCGTGGAAGCCAAGAAGCTGGTGCCCGAGGGCATCGAGGCCCGCGTGCCCTACCGGGGTTCGCTTTCCGAGCTGATCTTCCAGCTGGTGGGGGGCTTGAGGGCGGGCATGGGCTATAGCGGGACGCCCAGCATCAAGGACCTCAAGGAAAGGGGCCAGTTCGTCCAGATCACCACCGCCGGCTACCAGGAAAGCCATCCCCACGACGTGGTCATCACCAAGGAAGCTCCAAATTACTATTTAGATTAACTGTCATTGCGAGGAATGCGCGCCGAATGGCGCGCGCGGTAATGACGAAGCAACCTCAGTTTAAATGAGCCTTTCCAGTGATCGCTTTCAGGTATCAGGTGTTAGGTTGAAGACTAAAACCCAAATCTGGCACCTGACTCCTGAGACCTGCCTTTCGGAGTTTTCATGCAACACGATACCGTTATCGTCCTCGACTTCGGCGCCCAATACAGCCAGTTGATCGCCCGCCGGGTCCGCGAGTGCAAGGTTTACTGCGAGATCCTGCCTTTCTCCGCGTCCGTCGAAAAAATCCTCGAAAAAACCCCCAAAGGCATCATCCTCTCGGGCGGCCCTTCCAGCGTTTACGCGCCCGGGGCGCCCCATGTTTCCCCGGAGCTCTTCGAGCTGGGCATTCCCGTCCTTGGCATCTGCTACGGCATCCAGATGATCTCCTGGGCGCTGAAAGGCAAGGTCCAAAAAGCCCATAAGCGGGAGTTCGGCCTGGCGCCCCTGCATATCAAGGATCACCATACCCTCTTCGCCGGGCTGCCCTCCACCTTGAAGGCCTGGATGAGCCACGGGGACCAAGTGGTGAAGCTGCCGCCGGGTTACAAGGTGTTGGCCTCCACCGACAATTGCCCCCTGGCCGCGGCGGCCAGCAAAGCCAAGAAAATTTACGGCATCCAGTTCCACCCGGAGGTGGTCCATACCGAAAAAGGCACCCAAATCCTGGAAAACTTCGTCCGGAAGGTCTGCGGGTGCAAGCCCACCTGGAGCATGGAGAACTACGAGAGAACCGCCATCCGGCAGATCCGCGAGATGGCGGGGAAGGGACGGGTGCTTTGCGGGGTCTCGGGCGGGGTGGATTCCACCGTGGCGGCCGCCCTGATCCACCGCGCCGTGGGAAAACAGCTTTCCTGCGTCTTCGTCAACAACGGGGTCCTTCGCATGGGCGAGGCGGAGCAGGTGCGGGCGATGTTCAAGAAGAAACTCAAGATCGACGTCCACTACGCCGACGCCGGGGACGAGTTCCTAAAGGCCCTGGAAGGGATCTCGGACCCGGAACAAAAGCGCAAGACCATCGGCCGCACCTTCATCCGGGTCTTTGAAAAGTCCGCCCGGGAGCTCATGAAGAAAAAGGGTAGGTTTGACTTCCTAGCCCAGGGCACCCTCTACCCCGACGTCATCGAGAGCGTGTCGGTCAAGGGCCCCTCGGCCACCATCAAAAGCCACCACAACGTGGGCGGCCTGCCGGAGGACATGAAATTCAAGCTCGTGGAACCCCTGCGGGAGCTCTTTAAGGACGAGGTGCGGGCCCTCGGGGCCAAGCTGGGCATCCCCAAGGACATGCTCTGGCGCCAGCCTTTCCCGGGTCCAGGCCTGGCGGTGCGCCTCATCGGCGAGATCACCCGGGAGAAACTGGAAATTCTCCGCAAGGCCGACGCCATCGTCATCGAGGAAATCCAGAAGGCCGGCCTTTACTATTCCATCTGGCAGTCCTTCGCGGTGCTGACACCCCTCAAGACCGTGGGCGTGATGGGCGACGAGCGCACCTACGATCACGTTTGCGCCGTCCGGGCGGTTCATTCCGCCGACGGCATGACCGCCGACTGGGTCCAGCTTCCCCACGAACTCTTGGGCCGCATCTCCAACCGCATCATCAACGAGGTGCGGGGCATCAACCGGGTGGTTTACGATATAACGAGCAAACCCCCTGGAACGATCGAGTGGGAGTGAAACGGACACACGATCGTAATACCGGGCTCGTTATAGTGCCGATCTCATTGAACCCTCATAAAAAATCGGTCATAACGAGCAAACCCCCTGGAACGATCGAGTGGGAGTAAAACTAGGTGTCCGGTCCCAGGTGCCGGGTTTTAGCTAAAACCAACGCGGACGAGCCGTTTATTTTTATCTTAACTGACAACTGATACCTGAAACCTGACACCTGGTTCTCCGTTATAATCCACCCATGGCACGCCCGGAATTCATCCACCTCCACCTCCACAGCCAGTTTTCCCTCCTGGAAAGCACGATCCGCTTCGAGCCCCTCATGGCCCGATTGAAGGAACTCCAGATGCCGGCGGTGGCTTTGACCGACAAGGCCAACTTGTTCGGCGCCATCGGCTTCTACCAAACCGCCCTCGACCACGGCTTGAAGCCCATCCTGGGCTGTGAAATCTGGGTGGCACCCGAGTCCCGATTCGAGAAAAGCAACGGCTCCGGCCGGCTGGAAGCGGTTTACCCCCTCGTGCTTTTGGCCGAGAACGAGGAGGGCTTCAAGAACCTGATCAAGCTTTCCTCGGCGGGATACCTGCAGGGTTTCCACCGCGTGCCGCGGGTGGACAAGGCCCTTCTCTCCCGCCACGCCCAAGGCCTTTTGGCGCTTTCGGGGGGGGCCGAAGACGAAATCGGCCGGTATCTCCTCAAAGAGGAAGCGCCGGTCGCCCTCAAAGTCGCGGGGGAATACCAGGAAATCTTCGGCAAGGACCGGTTCTTCCTCGAGATCGAGGACCACGGCAAGCCTACGGACCGTGCCATTCAAAAACAGCTTTTCGAAGTTTCCCAAAAGGCCGCGATCCCCCTGGTGGCCGCCAACGACGTGCGCTACCTCCAGCGGGAAGAAGCGCCCTACCACGAGGTCCTTACCTGCCTGGGACGCGGGGAAGCGCTTTCCGACCCCCATCATTTTTCCCTGGGCACGGCGGAGTATTACTTGAAGAGCGCGGAGGAAATGACGCGGCTTTTCGCCGAGCTGCCCGAGGCCCTACGCAGCACGGTGGAGATCGCCGAGCGCTGCCACCTGACCCTCGAGTTTGGAAAAACCTATATGCCCTCTTTTTCGGTGCCGGAGGCCGCTCTCTCGGAGGACGCCTACCTGGAAAAGATTTGCCGGCAAGGGTTGCCCGTGCGCTACGGCGCCAAGGCGGGGGATCCTGAAATCCTGCAACGCATGATCGACGAACTGGCGGTCATCCAAAAAACGGGCTTCTCCGGCTACTTCCTCATCGTTTGGGACATTATCGCCAAGGCCCGGGAAAGGGGCATCCCCGTGGGGCCGGGCCGCGGGTCGGCGGCGGGCAGCCTGGTCGCTTACTTAACGGGTATCACCGACGTGGACCCGATCCGTTATGACCTGCTTTTCGAGCGCTTCATCAACCCGGAGCGGGTTTCGGCGCCGGACATCGACGTGGACGTCTGCGACCGCAGACGGGGCGAGGTTTTGGAATACATCACCCAAACCTACGGACAGGAACGGGTGGCCTCCATCGTGACCTTTGGCACCATGGCGGCCAAGGCGGTGGTGCGCGACGTGGGGCGGGTTTTGGAAGTGCCCCTTCCTGAGGTGGACCGCATCGCCAAGATGATCCCCGGCGGCCCCAAGGTGAGCCTGGAGGACGCGGTGGAAAGGATGCCGGAGCTCCGGGCCATCGCCGCCGAGGAAGGGCCTTTCCGGAAGCTCTGGGACGTTTCCCGCGCCCTGGAGGGGCTGGTTCGGCACGTTTCCACGCACGCGGCGGGCATCCTCATCGGCAGCGGGCCGCTCCTTGAAAAAATCCCGCTGTGCAAGGGCGCGGGGGACGAAGTCCTGACCCAGTACGACATGAACGCGCTCAAGGACGTGGGGCTCCTCAAGCTGGACATACTGGGCCTCCGGACCCTCACGGTCATCGACGACACGCTCCACCTTATCCGCCAGCGGCGCAAGGAGAAAGTCCAGCTGGACCAGATTCCCCTGGAGGACGAGGCCACCTACCGGATGCTGCGGGAGACCAAGACCGCGGGCGTGTTCCAACTGGAGTCCCGGGGCATGCGGGATTTCCTGCGCAAGCTGGAACCTACGGCCTTGGAGGATCTTATCGCGCTCAACGCCCTCTACCGTCCCGGCCCCCTGGGCAGCGACATGGTGGACGACTTCTTCCACCGCAAGAAGGGCCTGGTCAAGGTGGAATACCTCCATCCCAAGCTGGAGCCCATCCTCAAGTCCACCTACGGCGTCCTGCTTTACCAGGAACAGGTCATGCGGGTGGCTAAGGACCTGGCGGGGTTCACCCTGGGCCAAGCGGACCTGTTGCGCCGGGCCATGGGCAGCAAAAACCCCGAGAAAATGGAGCAAATGCGCGGGAAGTTCCTTTCAGGCGCCCGGGAAAGGGGCATCCCCAGCGAAACCGCCGAGGCCATCTTCAACCAAATGGCGAAGTTCGCGGGCTACGGCTTCAACAAGTCCCACAGCGCGGCCTACGCCCTGGTGGGCTACCAGACGGCCTACCTCAAGGCCCATTACCCGCCCGAGTTCATGGCCGCGTTATTGACCAGCGAAGCGGGGAACCAGGACAAGATTTCCCAATACGTCTTCGAATGCAAAAAGCTGGGGGTGAAGGTTTCGCCCCCCGACGTCAACGAGAGCGGGGCGGATTTCATGGTCACACCGGCTGGCGAGGTTCGCTTCGGACTTTCCGCCATCAAGAACCTGGGAACGCCGGCCATCGCGGCCATCCTCGAGGCAAGGGAAAAAGGGGGGGCGTTCAAGTCCCTTTCCGATTTTTGCCGGCGGGTGGACTTGAGGCCCTTCACGCCCAAGATGGTGGAATGCCTGATCCTGGCCGGGGCTTTTGACTTCACCGGATATTCCCGGGCGGCTCTCACAGAGGCGGCCGAAAAGACCTTCCGGCAGTCCCAAGGCCTCCAGGCGGATTCCCAGAGGGGCCAGACATCCCTTTTCGGGGAGGAGGAGGGGGAATCGCCCGAAACCCTCCCGGCCGCCAAGGAGTTCACCCCGGCCCAGATCCTCTCCGGCGAAAAGGAAGTGCTGGGCTTTTACCTTTCCGGCCACCCGCTCTCGGAGCACGAGTGGGAGCTGGAGCACTACGTCACCCCCCTGCATGAGTTGGAGGACCTTCCCGACGGTTTCGAGATCCGCGTGGCTGGATTGATCCGGGGTTTTTCCAAAAGCCTGGTGAAGAAGACCAAGGAGGTTTACGGCCGTTTCGTATTGGAGGACCTTCATTCCCACGCCGAGGTCATCGCCTGGCCGGAGGTCTACCGCAAGCACGAAAAACTCCTGGCCAAGGACCACCTGGTGGCCCTGAAGGGAAGGTTGGACAAGTCGGGCGAAAGGATCCAAATTATCGCCAATGAGGCCATCGAATTGGAAGGCATGGCCGCCAAATGGGCCAAGGGCGTGCGCCTACTGATGAACGTGGTTGGCCTGGACGACGGCCTTCTTCCCAAGGTCAAGCAGGTCTGCGAGCGGCACCCAGGCAACGCCAAGGTGTATTTCCACATGCAGACGACGCACCACGGGCTCATGGTGGTGGAGGCGGGGGATAACCTGCGCGTCAAGCCTTCCCGGAGTTTTTTAAGGGAGATCGCGGCGCTTTTAGGTGAGGAAGGAATAGAGATTGAGCTTTAACCGCGTCATTTGGATGCGAAGGCGATAGCATGAAAAGTATCTTTTTGCTTTTGATGATTTTAGGACTTGCCCGGCCCTTGTGGGCTCAGACGGACGACAAGACCGCTCAATTCCTGAAAAAGTTGAACCTTTCCTATTACTGCCCCAGCCGGGAAGGGCTGAAGGGTTTCACCTGCGATTTGACCGTCTCCGTTTCTGAGGTTTACAAGAAGGACCTGATGGGCCTCGGGGTGGACGCGAAACTGGCGAAAGCCCTGGACGGCCAAAAACTGACCCTTTCGGTAACGGCGGACGGACAATATACCCTCGACACCGTTACGCCGAAGCCTTCGGGCGACGCTCATTTTGACAGTGAACTGAATCTTCAATTGGCCCATATCCGTAAAGACTTGCAGTCCGTCATCGAAACGTGGGTGAACGATGTTTTTGAGCCCGGTTTCGACGGGGACAGCTTCAACAATGACTTCACCGTGGTGAACGGCCCGAATGGATTTACGGTGGAGGAGAAAATCATCCAGGACGGCTCGCTTTTGAAAATGGATTATGGCCCAAAATCAAGATTGGAAAAAATGACCGTCATCAAGAACGGCGCGATATTGTTGATTATGAATTTATCTTATTCCCTACAACCGAAAGGATACCAGATGGATTCCTATTCGGGAGATGTGCCAAAAATGAATTTAAGGGAATCGGACACGTTTACTTACGGCAGCGTGGGCGGCTACCGGCTGCCTTTGAGGATTGTCAAGGAAGTCCAGCTGCCGCCCACGCTTCAAAAAGGGGCTTCCATTACCTGCGACTTTTCCAATTACAGCCTGAGCCAATAATTTATTTCTTCGCCTGTTCGATCAACTGATCCAAACCCTGGACCGAGGGATTTTTTTCCGGCGTCGGGTTCAGGCTTCTCACCGTTTCAAAGTCCCTCAAGGCCAGGGATTTCTTGTTTTCCTCAAGGTAAAGAACGCCCCGCGCGTAGTAAGCCTCGGCACTGGTGGTATTCCCCTGGATGGCCGCCCCCGCTAACCCGAAAGCCCCCGCCTTGTCTCCGGAGCGGTATTCCTGAAAGGCCATTTGCGCCAATATCTTGGAAGTGAAAAAAGGGTCTAATTCAAATGCCTTTTGCATCCGCTGGGAAGCTTCCACCGTTCTCCCGATTTTTTGGAGCGCCAGGGACCAATTCACGTTAAAGAATGGGCTGGACGGGTTCCAGTGAACGGCGTTCGCATAAGCTTGTTCCGCCTGGGCCGAGTAGGAGGGGTCGAAGCGGCCCAGGGCATCCTCCATGCGGCCCTCATCGTTGTAGTAATAGGCGTTATAAGGGCTCATTTGAACCGCTTTTTGATAGCAAGCGAGGGCTTGCAGATCCCAATCACGGGCGTTGGCGGGATCCAATTGGGCCCTTTGCTCGTAGGCCAAGCCAAGGTACAGGTGATATTTCACCTCCAAGGGGCACAATTGGACCGCCTTTTTCATGTTTTGGATCCCAAAGTTGGAATAATCCAGGTAGGCCTCGGCGGAGACTTGGGAATCGGGGTTTTTAAGGGCCTCGGAGACCGCGCTGGCCTCCCCAAAGGCGATGTCGGCGCCAAGGCGGTTCAAGGGAAACCAGGAAAGAAGGAGTAAAAGCAGGATTAAAAACGGCTTTTCAAGGATGTTAAAGAAGTTTGACCTAAATTCCCTCTCCCCTTGGCTGTGGTTTTGAGGGTACACAGGGGTATTTCCCTGTGAGAGCTTTTCGGGAGATAGGTTAGGGTGGGGGGTGGCGTCATTCCCCTTGTTCACCCCCACCCCGCCCTCTCCCGTCAAGGGAGAGGGGGATAAACCGCGGTCATTCCACTGCGCGATCGCCAAAAGCAAAAACCAAAGCAAGTTGATGCCCGCAACACCGAAACTGAAGAAGTTTTGTACTTGATATGCGAGGGCCGAGGCGAAAACCGCCCCCAAAGTCCAGCGCTCCGGGGAAGCGGCGTTTTGATAGGCCCTCCATCCCATGAAAACGAAGGTTCCCAAGACGCCCAGGTAGGCCGCTAGGCCCAAAAAGCCGGTGGTGCTAGCCATCTGAAGAAGCTCGTTGTGGGCCATGCGCGAACTCATGAACATGCCGTCAATCTCATTAAAGCCAATACCGCTGTAATAAGGGAAAGCGATCTTAAAGGTGTCCAATCCCACTCCCAAAACGGGTTTGGCCTCCGCCATTTTGACCGCGGGCCCCCAAATATGCAGGCGGGAGGTGGCAAGGCTCTGGCCCATGTGGAGCACGGAATCCAAAAGCCGGATAAAAAAACCGTGGCCCAAGAAAACCAGCAGGGCCAAAAGCACGGAAAGAACTGAAATTAAGTGAATTTTCGGGATTTTGGACCCTATTTCCCGGAGCGGGGCTGAATATTCGCCGTTCCTGAGGGACAGGAGGGCCCAAAAACCGAGCCCGAACAAAGCGCCCAGGAAACCGCCCCGGCTGCCCGTGCTCAAAAGGCCCAAGATCATCAAGGTTACGCCGGTTCCAGTGGTCCATCCGGAAGGAAGGAGCAGGAACCGCAACCCGACGAAGGACAAAAGGCCTAAGCCCAGTCCGCGCAGGGCCACGAGGAAAGGGGAACTTGGTTCTAAATGAAAAAAAGAGGCGGCTTTTCCGGTTGCGGCCAGTAGCAGCAGCAAACCCAAGCTGGCCCAAACTCCCCCAAAAGGGCCGCCCGAAAGAGGTTTTTTCGCCTTATTCAAAAGGGTTTTCAGGGAGACGGAAAGAAAAAGCGGCAAGGACATGGCCAGGTAAGCCGAAAGGAAATTGGGGTTCCCCATGGCCCCGAATTCGCGGGAGGCAACTACGGATCCGGGATTCCAGGCGACGAAATCCAACTGGAAATGCTGGCCGATGGCGTAAAGGGCGGAAAGCAAGGCGGCCAGGGAGTTGAAAACGAGGAGCTTTTCTAAGCCTTCGGGACTTAAAAAGCGGTTGAAAATCCTGAACCATAAAAGATAAAGAATAAAAGTGGACAACCCCGCGAAATTCTCGTAATCCCCCAACAGGCTTGTTTGCCAACTCAGGCTAGCCAGGGGCAGGGAAGCGAGGGTTTCCACGGCCAGAAGGAGCAAAAGGGCCAGGCTGAGGGGCGTGGGTTTTAAGGTTTCGTCCCGCTTCAACTCCCAAAGCAAGGCGGGAACCGCCAGGAGGGTCAAAAAGGTCAATTTCGGCAGCTCAAACTGGTCGTGGCCCTTGGTGAAAAATAAAAGGGGCGTGAAAAAAACGGCAAAAAGAATTATAAAATCGAAGAATTTATGAAAAATCCGTTTCGGAAACATTCCATTTTCCTTGGTGAGTGAAAATTATTTTAGCATGGCGCAAGCGCACAAAATTTTTCGAAATCGGTTTTGGAAAAAAATACTTTTTGGTTTCAGGCGGGCCAAAAATCCGTTTTTTTCTTGACAGGGTCCCTCAAAGCCCTATACTTGAAAAAAATTATCGAAAAATTGAAGAACGGACATCCCTTTTTGATTTTTTGCGCCACGGCCTCTTCAATTCAATCCTCCCCATCCCCACTCTTGGCCCCTTTGCCGAATAAAACATTCCTTGAGGCTTTTGAATGACCGACATGATCAGCCAGCACTGGCATATTGAGTTTTACGCCCCCGATGAGGCCCACATGCGCGGCATTTCAAAGATTTACGCATCCGAGAAAACCCCCTTCCAAAAAGTGGAGGTCATCCAGTCCAATCATTACGGAAAATGCCTGATCCTGGACGGCTATATGCAGTCGGCCCAATTGGACGAGTTCATTTATCATGAAAACCTGGTACACCCGGCCATGGTGAGCTGCCCCAACCCCCAAAAAGTGGTGATCATCGGGGGCGGGGAAGGAGCCACCCTTTACGAGGTCCTGCGGCACAACACGGTGAAAAGGGCCTGGATGATCGACATCGACCAAAGGGTGGTGAAACTGTGCGAGAAATACATGCCCGAATGGCACCGCGGGGCCTTTAAGGATAAGCGGACCACCCTCTTGTTCCAGGATGGCCGCAAATTTTTGGAGAAGAGCAAGGAAAAGTTCGACGTCATCATCATCGACATCCCCGAGCCCGTCGAGGAAGGCCCCGCCTACCTGCTTTATACGGAGGAATTTTACCGGATGGTGGCCAAGAAACTGAACCCCCACGGAGTCGTGTCCCTTCAGTCGGGCTGTTCCGCGGAAAAGGAACTGCGCTGCCTGGCGGCCGTGCATAACACCCTGAAACGGGTTTTCCCGAGGGTTTATTCCTGGCCTGCCAACGTGCCTTCCTTCGACATTCCCTGGAGCTTCACCATCGCCTCCCCCTCGGTGGACCCCAAGGCCTTGAAAAGGGGACAAGTGGACCGGATCCTCAAGGAAAGGAAGGTGGGCCGCCTGAAGTATTACGATGGTGAGACCCATGAGGGTATTTTTTACGTCCCCAAGTACATCCGGGACGGTTTCCACCGCCTCAAGGACGTGATCCGGGACGACAAGCCGCTGACCTACCGCTTCATCGGAGAGGAGAAGAACTCAGCCTAATGTCACTTTACGACGGACAAGATAAAACCCCCCTGTTCGACGCCATTGTCGGCTACGCCAACGAAAACAAGATTTCCTTCCACACCCCCGGACACAAGCACGGCAAAGGCATGCTTAAGGTTTTCCGGCAGTACGTCGGGGACAAGGTGTTCCGGCTCGACTTGTCGGTGATGAGCGAGATCGACTCCCTGCACGAGCCCAGTTCGGTCATCAAGGAAGCCCAGGTGCTGGCCGCCAAGGCCTACGGCGCCGATTACTCCTTTTTCCTGGTGAACGGAACCACCGGCGGCAACCAGGCCATGATCCTCTCGGCCTGCGACCCCGGCGACAAGATCATCATCCCACGAAACGCCCACAAGTCGGTCATTTCCGCGGTCATTTTGGCCGGCGCCGAGCCCGTCTACCTCATGCCCAAGATCGACGAGGTCTCGGACCTGATCCTGAACCTGACTCCCGAACAAGTGGAGGAGGCCTGCCGCCAACACCCCGACGCCAAGGCGGTTTTAATCACCAACCCGACCTATTTCGGCCTGACCACCGACCTGGAGGCCATCGCCGAGATTGTCCACCAGTATGACAAGGTGCTACTGGTGGACGAGGCCCACGGGCCCCACCTGCATTTCCACCCTTCCCTCCCCAAATCCGCCATCGATTCGGGCGCCGACATGTGCGTGCAGTCCACCCACAAGCACCTCGCGGCCCTCAGCCAGGGCTCCATGCTGCATGTCAAGGGGGTGCGGGTGGACATTCTCAGGCTCAAGACCACGCTGCAGATGCTCCAAACCACCAGCCCCTCCTACGTGATCATGGGATCCTTGGACCTTTCCCGCTACCAGATGGTCCACGGCGGGGAGCAAGCCCTAGCCCAAGTCATTGAAATGTGCGAGGAGGCCCGGGCCCGGATCAACAAGATCCCCGGCCTTTCCTGCCTGACGCGCGAGCAGGTCCGCAAGATTCCCTACCTGGACCTGGATCCGACCAAGCTCACCGTTTCCACCAAGGGCCTGCCCTGCTCGGGTTATGACATGGCCAAGATCCTAAACTCCGAGTACGGCATCCAAACCGAAATGGCGGATTTCCAGAACGTGCTCTTGTTCGCCTCCCTGGGCAATACCCCCAAGGAATTAAAGCGTTTTACCTCGGCCCTCGAGAAAATCGTCGTGGATTACAAGGACATGTTCATGAACCAAAAGAAAAGGAAGCGCGTCGTGTTTCCCACCTTTATCCCCAGGAAGGAAGTGAATCCCCGGGAAGCCCTGACCAAACTCACCCGGAAAATACCCTTTAAGCGGTCGGTGGGGAAGATCTGCGCCGAGATCGTGTGCCCCTATCCGCCCGGCATCCCGGTCCTGTGCCCGGGGGAAGTCATCACCCAGGAAATCTATACCTACCTCATGAACGTCCTGGATTCGGGGGCCCGCATCAACGGCCAGTCCGACAGCCGCCTCCAGACCATCAAGGTCCTGGAGGACGCCCCGGCCGTTTCCCAGGGCCAGAAAAAGCTCTTCGCCATCGGCTGACCGCAGGAAACGAAGTTTTGAGTTCCTAGTTTATGAGATTTGAGTTAGGGTGATTTTGGATTCGTTTACGAATCCAAAATTTCATTAACTCAGGACTCAACACTCAAAACTGTTTTTATTGGGGAGGTTCCATGGCGTCGTCGGCTGAAGCCTTGTCGAGGCTGCGCGAAAACAAATCCATTTTTTTGCGTCCCTTGGGTTCCCGGGAATGGGACAAGAGCCGGGTGGAAATGGCTTTGGGGCGCTTGTTGCACGCCGCCCACCCCATCCGGCAGGGCCGCTTGGCTCCCGTCACCCCCAAGGAGGACTTGGAAGTGGGTTTCTCCCTGGGTGAGGAGTTCTTCACCTTTTTCAGCGTGGTCTTGGAAACGCGGCGCAAACCCATCCCCCTCCTGGTCCTCCAGCGCCCCTCGGTCAATGAACTGGTGAACGTCAAACGCCGCATGTCCGAGCGGGTGGACTCCCTGGTTCCGGTTTCCTACGAAATACGGGAGAACGGTTTTTTTTCCCCACCCCGGCATACCCTGGCCCTCAACTTAAGCGCTACGGGGCTGGCGCTCAACGCCTCGGAGCCCGTTTCCCCGGGAACGCTCCTGAACCTGCAAATCCACCTTTCCAACGTCACGGGGGAAATGTCCCTTTGGGGAACCGTCGTTTCCTGCTCC
Organism: candidate division FCPU426 bacterium; assembly: GCA_030041545.1. GTDB lineage: Bacteria > Oederibacteriota > Muellerivitia > Muellerivitales > Muellerivitaceae > JAJPJW01. Next base: position 68,344 of record JASHNQ010000013.1, read on the forward strand.
AAGATCGTCCATCCCCGGGAGGAACGGTACAAAATCCGGGTCCATTTCGATGATGTCATGCCCGCCAGGAAGCAACGCCTTGAGGAATTCGTGAGGATGAGGAAGGAAGCGCAGGAACAGCTCGAATAAAACAAAACCCATAACTTTCGTTGGGATCAGGCGAGGGCCTTCTGGATTTCCTCGTAGCTTTTCACGCAGTTGCGGCCGTGGGCCTTGGCTTCGTACATGGCCTTATCCGCGCGATCGATGAGGGTCACTCCCCCGATGCCCTCATTGGAATGGTAGGTATCCACGCCGATGCTCACCGATACCTGGAGGGTGCGGCCGCGCACCATGATTTGGTAGTCCCCCAGCACCTCCTGGATGCGCTTGGCCAGGATCATGGCCCCTTCCCCCGCCGTGGCGGGCAGGATAGCCACGAACTCGTCCCCGGCGTAGCGCGCCACCAAATCGGTGGTCCTGAAAAGCGAACTGAGTTTGTGGGCGATCTGCTTGAGGAACTGATCGCCCACCGAATGGCCGAACTGGTCGTTGATGTCTTTAAAGTGGTCCAAATCAATAAAAATCAAGGATAGGGGTTGGCGGTAACGCTTGGCGCGGTTAATTTCGTATTCCAAAATCTGGTGGAAATAACGGCGGTTGTAAAGGCCGGTGAGGGTATCGCGGATGGCCATTTCCTCGACCTTGGCGAAGAGCTTGGCGTTCTCGATGGTCAGGGCCGCCTGCCGGGCAAAAATGATCAAAATTTCCTTTTGCAGCAAGGTGGGGGCCTTCTCGTAGACCAAAAGCCCGATCAACCGGTCGCGGATTTCAAGAGCCACCATTTCAGCCCGTTTCAAGTCCAATTCCCTTTCGAAAAGCTGGGCCAACCGGCCTTGGGCCAAACTATCTTCGTCGTAGGCCACGTGGGGCTGGCAACTTTTCAGGAGGTCCGTTTCCTCCTCAACCGTCAACAGGACGTTCATTTCCTGGATCTTCTTGTCGTTCAGGCCGATACCCGCGCATCCGGTGAGGCTGAAGGAGGATTCGTCCTTGATAAAGACCCCCGCCTTGGAAATGCCGGTTCCGCTTTTGAGGCCGCGCAGGATAGACTTTAAGAGGGAATGAAGGGGTTTTGAAAATTGGAGTTCAGCGCTGGCATGATACAATGACATCAAGCCCTGGTTGAGGGTTGCCATTTCCTCATTCAAGGCCGCCGTGGAAGTGGCCCGGCTTGGGCGCACATGTTCAGCTGTGCCATTTTTTTTGGAAGACATGATGGTTCCCGTTATTTCAAAACAGGATTCGGTGTAGGGAAGGAGTGGTGAAAAACATTATGCGGCAAGCTTTTGAAACCGCATAGACAAAATTAAAACAAAATGAGGAAAAAGATTTACCTTTTTGCCATTTTTCTGATGGCAAATAACAAGAAATTTTAGTTGGAAAATTAGTTGAATTTCTTTTAAAAAAAAGCATGCTTTATCGTGAAAGGAAAATTTTGAAAGAGTTTCAGGTTGTTTTGATCACCGGGGGGGCTGGCTATATCGGCAGTCACGCCGTCCAGGAAGCCCGGAACTACGGTTTTGAACCCGTCACCTACGACAACCTATCCATGGGCCACCGTTGGGCAATCCAGGGGGAATTCGTCAAGGGCGACCTGGGCGACCGGCCAAAATTGTTGAAGGCCTTCCGCAAATATCAACCGGCCGCCGTCATGCATTTCGCCTCCCATACCTACGTGGGCGAATCGGTGACCCATCCGCAAAAGTACTACCGGGACAACCTCACCAACGCGCTCAACCTTTTTTCCGTGATGCTGGAACGGAAAGTCTCCCATTTCATCCTTTCCTCCACCTGCGCGGTTTACGGCGACCCGGTGCAAGTCCCCATTCCGGAGGACCATCCCCGCAACCCGGTCAATCCCTACGGCGATTCCAAGATGATGCTCGAAAAAATATTGGCCTGGTACGACAGGGCCTATGGGCTCAGGTCCACTTTCCTGCGCTATTTCAACGCGGCCGGCGCGGATGCCTCAGGGCGCCTGGGGGAGGCGCATGATCCCGAAACGCATTTGATTCCCCTGGTGCTGGACTCGGCCATGGGAAGGCGCAAGGAAATCACCATTTTTGGGCAGGACTACCCGACGCCCGACGGGACCTGCATCCGGGATTACATCCATGTAACGGACCTGGCCGGGGCCCATTTCCTGGCCTTGAAGCTCATGATGGAAACCGGCCAAAGCGACTTTTTCAACCTGGGGACGGGCAAGGGCTTTTCGGTGAGGGAGGTCATCACCAAGGCTGAGGAGGTGACGGGTAAGAGGATACCGGTCCGGATGGGCCCCCGCCGGGCGGGCGACCCTCCCGAGCTGGTGGCGCAGTCGGACAAGGCCCGTGCGGCGCTTGGGTGGCAGCCGAGGCATTCCAGCCTGGAGAACATCCTCAAGACCGCCTGGGCCTGGCACCGGAACTACTTTGGCGGAAAGGCTAAAACAAGCCGGCGGTCGACAGTCCGCAGTCGGCAGTAAAGGCGACGGCGCGAAGCCGTCGACCATGGCTGTCAGCTGGGGGATTTAAAGACCTTTTCCCGGTAGAACCTAAGTTCCTCCACCGTCTCCAGGATGTCGTCCAAGGCCTTGTGCTTCTGCTTTTTGGGCGGCGCCTGGAACTCCGGCCCGTACCAGCGCTTCACCAGTTCCTTGACGGTGCTCACGTCCACCAGGCGGTAATGAAGATAGGCCTCCAGCTTGGGCATGTACTCGATCAGGAAGCGGCGGTCCTGGTAGATGGTGTTGCCACAGAGGGGGCTGGTTTTGGGCTTGCAATGCTTCGAGATAAAGTCCAGCGTTTGTTGCTCCGCCGCTTCCAGGGTGTTGGCAGAGCTTAAAACGGCGTCCCAGAGCCCCGATTCCTTATGGTGTTTTTTATTCCAATCGTCCATCCCTTCCAGGATTTGAAGCGGCTGCCGAACCACCAAAGCCGGGCCCTGGGCCACCAGGTTCAGGTCCTTGTCCGTGACGAGGGAGGCGATTTCCAGGATGACGCAGGTCTTGGGGTCCAAGCCGGACATTTCCAAATCCATCCACACCAAGTTTGTCTCTTGTCCTAGGACCATAGGTTTCCTTCGCCCGATTTCAGCCTAGCCGCCCCATTATAAGGCCGCGGACTGCGGCTTCCGCCTTTCAAACAGGTCTTTCGACGACCTTATCCGGTCCAGGAACAGGATTCCATCCAGGTGGTCGATCTCATGTTGGAGGGCAACCGCCTCGAAGCCCGTGAAAACCAGGTCCATCTTTTCCCACCACTCGTTGAAGGCCTTAAGCCGGATCCTCTGGGCCCGTTTGACGTTGGCCAGCAAATCGGGGAAGCTCAAGCACCCTTCGCGGCCGATTTTCCACTGGGTGGCCTCCAAGACATCCGGGTTCAAAAGCTTCAGGCGGCCATGGTTCTCGCAGGGGCGGACCGAGCGCGAAACGTCCACCACCACGGCGCGGGCCAGACAGCCGACCTGGGGCGCGGCCAGCCCCACGCAGCCGGGGTGGGCCGACATGGTGTCCTCCAGGTCCTCCAGCGCCCGGAGCCCTTGGGGGTCCCCGGGGGAGAGGGACGGGGCCTTTTGCTTCAAAAGGGGATGGGGATAAACCAGTACGGGGAGAACAGCCATCGTTAGAGTTCTTCCGCTTCCGCGGCCTTGAAGGAAACCTCGACCTTGAGTTCCTTTTTCAGGGCTTCCAGTTTTTCCCCGAAGGCTTCCGCCACGCGGGCGCCCGGCACCTCCACTTCCATCACCAGCGAGTAAAGGGGGGCCTGGGCGCCGGTGGTCACGTGAGTACGGAGGTCGGTGATGTTGATCTTTTCGTCCGCCGCGGCCCGGGCGAGGCGGTACACGATGCCCGGATGGTCCACGCCGTAAACCACCAGGGTATAGGGAAGGGTTCCGGAGGCTTCCAGCTCCATTTCCTCCGGGGACAACTCCCTCATGGAAAAAACCAGGCCCCATTTTTGGGCCACGGGTTCCACGGCCCGGCGCAAATCCTCCGGGGTTCGATTTTCGGGAAGGGATATCAAAAGCAGCACCGCGAAATCCCCCTTGAGGCGCGTCATGCTGGAATCCTCCAGGTTGCACTGGTTCTCGAAGAAAACCTTGGACAGGGCGGCCACGATGCCGGGCTGGTCCTTGCCGATGGCGGAGAGCGCGACTTGTTTTTTCATTAAAAATCCAAAAACTGCAGTTTGACGGACGGCTGGCATTTTACCGGCGGGGGTGGAAAACAAAAAGCCCCTCCTGATCCAGGAGGGGCTTGGGGGCGGATGGGCGTTTCGGATTAACGGCCGCCGGCGCCGAAAACCCTCGTGATGGCGAAGTCGGCGTTGTCGCTGAACATCTTGGAGGCCATGGGGTCGAACTTAATGGCCGCGCGCACCAGGTCCTTGGCCACGTCGACGTTGTCCTTGGCGAAGGACATGATGGCGGTCTTGGCCTCGCCCGGATCGGTCTGGGTCACCAGCTTCAGGATGGCCGCGATATTTTTCTCGACCCTGTCGAACAGCACGTACCGCAGCAGGATCGCCAAACGGCGTTTGCTTAACTTGGGGTTCGGCGCGATGTTGTTGACGATGGCGTTGATGAAATCGATGTAGTCGGCGATCGCGTCGTCGCGGCTGGCCTCGTCCTGCATGCTCTGGGTGGCCGCCAGGGAGAACTTCTTGTCCTGGCCCGTCCACTTGACCTTGGTTTCCTTCTCGATCTTGCCCATGTAATCGCCCATGAAGGTCCCGGTCTTCACATCCCCCCGGTAGTCATAAATGGGGTCCTTGGTCAGGTAAAGGGCGCAAAGGCGCAGCACCTGCACCTCCATGGGGTTGAAGGTCACGAAGGCGCCCTTGCGGACCGTTTCGCCGGAAACGAAGGACATGACGAACCGGTCCTCGAAGAAATCCACGAAGTTGCGCAGGGGCTCGATCATGATGGAGGGGATGATGTGTTTTCCCTCCCAGTCCCGGTTGAAGAGGTTGGTATGGATTTTCAGGATCTTGTCCAGGGCGGCCAGGACGGCGGAGGGGATGCAGAGGCTTTCCATGAGGTCCCCCTGGTCGGGGAGCTGCTTGGAAAGGAGGATCCGGGCCGCGGAGAAGGGGACCCGCATGGGGGAGGTATCCGCCGCCTTCACGCAGACGTTGTTGGTGGTTTCGATGTCGACCTTGAGCTGCTGGATGACGACCGATTCGAAAAGGGGCCCGGAGGTGGGGGGGGCCGCCGTCGCCACGCCGGAATCGGCGTTTTCGATCTCCTGCTTGCACTTGAGCACGCTCTGGAATTTTTCCTCCACCTGCTTGCCGTTATCGGAAATCTTGCCCATGAGGGGCATGAGCGGCGTAAGCACTTTCGTCAGTTCCGCGGCGCTGGCTCCGATCTTCCCCTCGGAGGCCCTCAGGGTGGCTTTGTCCTGTTCCGTCAGGCTGTCGCCCTTGGTCCAGATGACCGCGATGATCCGGAGGGTATCCAGGGCGTTTTTGGCGCCCTGCCCGGCGGAGGCATTCAAGGCGGCGACGACCTTGGGGGAGTTCGCCTCGATCTGGCCGATGGACAGGACAGCCTCGCCCTTGACCTGGCCCATCTTCCGTTTCCACTCGTCGCGGATCTTCTGGCCGTCCACGGGGGAGGTCTTCATCATCACTTCGGCCTTGGCCATTTCCTGCTGGCACTTGAGCACCACCTGGTATTTCTCCTCGACCTGCCGGCTGTGGTCGGAGATGACCCCCATTTGGGTCTGCAACTCGTCCAGCCACTTGGCCATGCCCCCGCCGGCGGTTCCGACCTTGCCCTCGAAGGCCTTGAGGAAGGCCAATTCCTGTTCGGTGGCGGCGTCGCCCCGGCTCCAGATATTGGACACCTTCTTGAGGATCTCCATGGCGGTCTTGGCGTTCTTTCCCGCGGGTTCGTTCAAGGCGACGATGAATTTCGGGAAGCTGGAGTCCATCTGGCCGATGGCCATGCTGATCTCGGTGCGGAACTGGGTCATCTTGCGCTTCCACTCGGTCTTGACATAGCTGTTGTCGCCGCCGGAGGCGTTGCGAATGTCCCGCTCGCGCTCCTTGCCCATCTTGAAGGAGACCAGCTCGTTGCGGGCGATGGCCAGGAACTTGTCGACCACGCAATAAGCGGGGGCGGGGATCGTCTCGGGGTTGCGGCCTGAAAATGATTTGAGGAGGGACTGATAAAAAGGGGCCGGCAGAAGCTCGATGGCCTTGGTCTCTTTCTCGGTATGGACGGTGATCTTGTCCCCGATGGCCCCGGTGCAAAGGAAGGTGGATTGCTCGGGATTGAGGTTGTTCAAGAGGTTGGAAACGATGAAATCCACGAGCGCGTTGTAGGCGTTGCGTAATTTATCCGAGCGGAGCTTTTCGGCGGTGGCGGAGGTGTCCGCGTCGTTGGCGAAGAAACGGATAAAGTCCTCGACCTTATCCCGGACCCCGCTATCCACCCCCTTCATGAGCTGTTCGTAATGGGTGCCGGTGACGGATTGAGTGGCAGTGGACATAGTAAGGAAGCCTCCAGGGGAGAAATGAAAACTTAGGGAGCGCCATTATAGCACAAGCCTTTTATGGGGTTGTTCATAATTAAAGGGAATTAAACCAAAGAAGGTTTAAAGGCCGAGGACGGGAGCGCTTTGAAACTAATAACGAGGCGTATTTTTTAAGGCCATTTTACCGTTTAAAGGTTCCCGGATGGGGAATTCACCCGCGACATTTCGTTTTTATTTTAAGTCCCTTGTCGGCCACTTCAGGCTTGTTTTTTATGGGAGCCGTGCTTCAATAAGGATCGCTAAAACCCCTGGAGCAAGGAGAGGCCATGAAATTCAGTAGCGACAGCTTTAGCGACGGTTCCCGCATGCGGGACGAATATACCTTCCTCAAGCCCCACCTCAGCCACCACGCGGAGCTTTCCAGGAACCGCAACCCCCAATTCTCCTGGGGCGAAATGCCGGAAGGCACCAAATCCCTCGTCATCGTCATGCACGATATCGACGCCCCGACCAGCCGTGACTTCGTGAACAAGGCGGGAAAGGCGGTCCCCTATGAATACCCCCGCACCGAGTTCTACCATTGGGCGGTGGTGGACCTGGACCCCAAGACCTTCATCCAGCAAGCCGAATTCAGCAAGGAGGTCACGGTCAAGGGCAAACCCGGCCCGGCCGGTCCCCGCGGCACCCGGCATGCCATCAACGGTTTCACCGAATGGTACAAGGGGAACCCGAACATGGAAGGCATTTACTTCGGCTATGACGGGCCCGCCCCGCCCTGGAACGACGAGAAACTCCACACCTACCTCTTCACCCTCTACGCCTTGAGGGAAAAGAGAACCCCGGTCGAGGGCAACTTCACCTGCAAGGACGTCTTGAACGCCTTGAGCGGCCTGGTCCTGGAAAAAGCCACGCTCAAGTGCACCTACGCCATCTACCCCAAGGCACGGCCCTAATACCCAGCCTACCCTTGTTTTCTTTAGAGATCGGGCGAAGCCCGAATGAGGAAACAAGGGTCATACCGTTCTCACTGCTTGGGCCAAAAGCCCAATTTGATTAGGGGAAAGCCCCTATGTACCCACAAAACCGAAAAGCCCGCAAAACCGAACTGGCCGGGGGGCAGGTGGCCGCGGCCGGCCTTCAACACCAACTTCTCAGGTTTCATCATTTGAGCGTAGAAGGGTCCAGCGACCAAAGCCATTTCCAGGTTTTTCCCCTGCGCTCAAAGGCCGCCACGCCCGCGGTCGGGAAGCCGAATTCAGGGACGAGGGAGTCGCCGGCCAAAAGGGAAGCCAGCTCCCCTACGAAGGGCAGGTGGGTGACAACCAGCATTGAATTGAAATCGTTTTGGTTGATTTCCTGATAAACCTGCTGGGCATCGCCTTCGGGTTTGAGCTCCTTCTTTTCCACGACCTTGACCCCGGTTTTTCCGGTGATGTCCAGGAAAATCCCGGAGGTCTCAACCGCGCGGGTTTTGGGGCTGTGCCAAAGGGCTTCGACCTTGAGGCCCTTGTTCTTGAAATATTCCGCCACGCTCTTCACTTCCTCCCGGCCCTGGGGGGTTAGCGAACGGGGCCCGTCCGGGTCCCGCCGGGCGGCTTTGCCGTGGCGAAGAAGGTAAAGCATCATACCCACACCCCCCAAATAAGTTTTGAGTTTTTAGTTTTGAGTCCCGGAAGTTTTTGAACCTCTGGTTCAAAAACACCCATAACTCAGAACCGCTTTTATTTGTTGTCCCTGATCCGCGCCTTGAAATGCCGGTTGAACTCCTCCAGGTGCGTCCAATCCTTCAGGCCCCCCATGCGGTCCATGTAAAAGAAACCGTTCAAATGGTCCACCTCGTGCTGCACCACGCGGGCCTCGAAGCCCCGGAAGGTCTTGCGGATCTTGAGGCCCCCGGGAGTTTGGGCTTCCAGGGTCACCCGGCGGGAACGGGGCACCAGGCCCCGGTAGCCGGGAATGGAAAGGCAGCCTTCCCAGCCCCGTTCCTTTTCCTTCGAGTATTCCACGATGCGGGCGTTCACGTAAGCCCGCAGGGGGAAGGAGGCCACTTGGGGGTAGCGCTTGCTGCCGTGGCACTCCATCACGAAGACGCGGCGGTTTTGGCCCACCTGGTTGGCGGCCAGGCCCACGCCCTGGGCCCGGCGCATGGTTAGGACCATGTCCTTTATGAAGGAAAGAAGCGTTTTCTTTCCCATGCGCCCCTTGGGCACGTCCGCGATCTTCCGGCGCAGGAGGGGGTTCCCGATTTTGGTGAGTTTTAAGATCATGGTGAAAGGGTTTTCTTGGTCTGTTGAATCGCTTTGACGTTATCCCATGGAACAGGGCTTATCCCCGATTCCTCGCATGAATGGCGGCGATAAAGCCGCCGCCCATTTATTCCTTCATTTTGATGCAAAAATGAATAAACTATCGCAACCTTGAAAAGGCGCCAGCTAAAGTTAGGTGTCATTGCGACGAGTAGTCGCCGAATAGGCGACTGATAACGAGGAAGCAACCCCAGTTAATATATGCCTTTTCCCAAAGAGGGGTTGATTCACTAAAGACAAGATAAAACCTGAGTTTGCCACGTCGCCAACCACGCCTATCGGCGAGGCTCCTCGCAATGACAGCGATAAGGATTACTAATGAGCCAGTTTATTTCATTCCCGAAGGATTTCCTATGGGGAGCCGCCACCAGTTCCTTCCAGATCGAGGGCTATCCCCTGGCCGACGGGGCGGCCCCCAGCGGCTGGTACCGCTGGACCAAGGAAGGCGACCACATCGCCAACGGCCAAAACGCCGACATCGCCTGCGACCATTTCCATAAATATAAAGAAGACGTCGCCCTGATGAAGAAACTGGGGCTCAAGGCCTACCGCTTCTCCCTTTCCTGGCCGCGTATCGTACCGGAGCGGGGGAGGGTCAACGAAAAGGCCGTGGATTTTTACCGCCGCCTTGTCGCGGAGCTAAAGCAAGCGGGCATCACGCCCTGCGCCACCCTTTTCCACTGGGAAGTGCCGGATTGGGCCGAGGGCGATTGGGAAAACCGCGAAACCGCCTTGGCCTTCCGCGAATACGCCGAGGCGGTGTTCCAGAGGCTGGGCAAGGATGTGCCCTACTGGGCCACCCACAACGAAACCGTGGTGGTGGCGCATTTGGGTTACCTGTGGGGTTATTTCCCGCCCGGCAAGGCCGACAAGCGGGCCGCCGCCAGGGTCACCCACCACCTCAACCTGGCCCACGGCCTGGCCGTTCAAGCCTACCGCGGCATGAACCTCCCGGGCGAGATCGGCTGGGTGCTGGCCTTGTGCCAATTCCGCACCCAAAGCCAGGACCCCGTGGACCTGAGGCACCTGGACAACCTGGAACACCTCCACAACGGGTCTTTCCTGGACCCCGTCTCGGGCAGGGGCTACCCGAAATTCTTCTTCGGGTACTCCGGCGAGTCCCCGGCTTATTACGAGAGGGACCTCAAGGACATCGCCCATCCCATCGATTTCCTGGGCGTGAACCATTATTTCCCCAACTACGCGCGCTACGCGCCGGGCAACAACATCTTCGATAACGACTTCGCCATGCCCGAGGGCATGCCCATGAACGACCTCAACTGGCCCATCATCCCCGAGGCCCTTTACGAGCTTTTGACCTTCCTGCACAAGGCCTACGGCTTCAAGAAGCTGCTCATCACCGAGAACGGCATCCCCACCCGCGACTCCCTGAGGAGCCAAAAGGAAACCATGGAGGATGACCTGCGCATTTCCTACGTGGGCCGCTACCTGGCCCAGGCCCGCCGGGCTATCGACGAGGGCGTGCCCTTGAGGGGCTATTTCCACTGGTCCCTGATGGACAACTTCGAGTGGTGCCACGGTTACGACCCGCGCTTCGGCCTTATCCACGTCGACTTCAAGACCCTGGAGCGCAGCTGGAAAAAGAGCGCTTATTGGTACCAGAAGCTCATCCAGGAGAACGGGTTCGATTTCGCCGCCCTGCCCAACCCCACCTACCGGATTTTCAAGTCCGAGGGAATCAAAGCTAGAAACTTTTAAATTGCTGTCATTGCGAGGAATGAGCTCCGATCCCCACATTTCCAAATTTATAAATCCCTTTTCAAAGGGGGTAACTGGATTTGCTTTGCCAAGTGCATAGTTCCGAATTTTTTAATGGAAAATGGGATTAACCCCCACATTCCACTGTAATGATTTTTATGGACATGTGGGGATCGCGGAGCACTCCTCGCAATGACAGCAGTTATTACGACGTGGTCCAATGTTATATTAACCCCCCATGAACCCCCGTTCTTCTTCCCGCGCGGATGGCCTTAAGCCCTACCTCCCCCTGGCGGGCTTCCTCCTCTTTTACTTCCTTTTCGCGGCCCTCACCTGCCGCGACTTCGGCGTGGCCTGGGACGAGTACGACGTTTATTCCCGGGGCGGGGCCCTGTTCCGCTACCTGCTGGGCAAGGGCTGGGACCCCTCCACTTTCCTGGTCAACGACGGAAAAGCCGATGGCTGGGTGCTCTACGATTACTGGTATCCCATGCTCCTTTCCATCTTCAGCCCCGGTTTTTCCCTGGAGCGTTTTCACTGGCTGAACTTTTGTTCCGCCTCCATGGCTTTCATCTCCCTTTACGCCCTGCTTTATTCCTATTACCGCAAACCGCTCCTGGCGCTCTTGGGCCCGGTTTTCCTCTTCCTCACGCCCCGCTTCCTGGGCCATATCCCCATCGCGCCCCGGGACCTGGCCTTCGCCGTCACTTACTTTTGCGCCCTGGCCGCCCTTTATTTCCTTCGGCACAAGGCTGGCGCGCCCAAGGCGCTCACCTTGGGCCTTCTTTTCGGCATGGCCCAGGCTTCCCGAATGGCGGGCTTGTCGCTTTATTGGGTTTGGATCCTCTTCTACTTATATGAATGGAACCAGGACAAGGCCCTGTGGTGGCACAGGCCCGAAAGCCGCAAGAACCACCTGCGCTTCGCCGTGGAACTGGCCCTGACCCTGGCCGTCTCCCTTCTTTTCATGGCCGCCACCTGGCCCTACCTGCTGCATGGCTTTTTTTCCCGCTTCGTGGAAGTCCTCGGCGCCGCCTCCCGGTTCCCCTGGACGGGCCAATTTCTCTTCATGGGGAGGATGGTTTCCGCCACGGACCTGCCCTGGTATTACCTGCCGGTTTGGATGCTGGTCTCCACGCCGCTGTTCCTCCTCTTTTTCCTGGCGGCCATACCCTTTTTCGTCCATAAGGCCGCCCAAAACCGGCTCCTGGTTTTCGCCAGCCTGGCCCTTTCGGTCAACCTGCTTTTGGTCTTCCTCTTAAGGCCCGTGGTTTACCTGGGCATGCGGCATTTCCTTTACCTGCTGCCCCTGCTGGCGCTTTTGGCCGCCCTCTCGGCCTTGGAGTTCCTGCTGAGGTTCCGCGAAAAAGCGGCCTTTATGCCGGTCATGGTGCTGGCCCTGGCTAACATGGCGGTGGTAGGCTTCCAAATGGCCAAACTCCACCCTTACGAATACGTCTATTTCAACGAACTCACCGGGGGCCTCAAGGGCGCCTATGGCCGTTATGAGATCGAGGACCGGGGCACCAGCGCCAAGGAAGCGGTGGAATGGCTCAAGAAGAACCGCTGGGGCGACCCGAAGCAGGCCTACCAGGTGGCCTCCCTCCAGGACCCCTTTTCCACGGTCTATTACCTGCCGCCCAACGTGAAATACGAGGATTCGCCGGACAAGGCGGACTACTTAATCGTCCTGCCTTTTAGCGGGAAGCACCAGCTCAAGAACGACCTCCTCTACTCGGTCAGCCGGGAGGGGGTGCCGCTGATGGACATCTATGAAAAGCAGCCCTTCGACCAAGCTCAGGGCAAGGTATCAGGCGTCAGGTCCCAGGTATCAGTAAAACCTTAAAAATCCCGTCAAAAAATGAGCCCCTCGGATATTGAAGGAAACCATATCCGATACTAGATTGCTCACAGTAAAGACATCGGCTATTCATTCCATGTGCCTGATGAAAAATATCGAGAAAGGTTTTGTGTCAGCCGTTAACTGGTACCTGATACCTGACGCCTGATACCTGAATTTCCATGGATATCAACCAATTCACCCTTAACGCCCAGCAGGCCGTGCAGGGGGCCCAATCGCTGGCCTCGGAGTACGGCCAGCAGCAGGTGGACAACGAACACTTGTTCCTGGCCCTTTTGCGCCAGGAAGAGTCCGTGGTGCCCGCCATCCTCAAGAAGATCGGCGTGGACCCGTCCGCGCTCGACCGTTCGCTGGAAAAGGACGTGGCCGGATTGCCTAAGGTGGAAGGGGGCGGCCAGATCTACGTCACCCCCCGCCTGGCCAAGACGCTGGATGCCGCCCACAAAGAGGCGGACAAGATGAAGGACGAATACGTGTCCACCGAGCACCTTTTGCTCGCGCTTTTGGACGCGCCCGGCGCCCAGGGCCACCCCGAGGACTGGGGCGTGAAGAAGCTCACCCAGCAATTCCACCTGGACCGCCACAAGGTGCTCTCCGCCCTTTCCGAGGTCAGGGGCAACACCCGCGTGACGGACCAGAGCCCCGAAGCCAAGTACCAGGCGCTGGAAAAATACGGCAAGGATTTGACCGACCTGGCCCGGCGGGGCAAGCTGGATCCGGTCATTGGCCGGGATGAGGAAATCCGCCGCGTCATCCAGGTGCTTTCCCGCCGCACCAAGAACAACCCGGTTTTGATCGGCGAACCCGGCGTGGGCAAGACCGCCATCGCCGAGGGCCTGGCGGGCCGCATCGTCTCGGGCGACGTGCCCGAGGGGCTCAAGGGCAAGAAAGTCGTGGCCTTGGACCTGGGGGCCATGGTGGCCGGCGCCAAGTTCAGGGGCGAGTTCGAGGACCGCCTGAAGGCTTTCCTCAAGGAAGTCACCGAAAGCGAAGGCCAGATCATCCTTTTCATCGACGAGCTGCACAACCTGGTGGGCGCGGGAAGGGCCGAGGGCTCCATGGACGCCTCCAACATGCTCAAGCCCGCCCTGGCGCGCGGGGAATTGCGGGCCATCGGCGCCACCACCCTGGATGAATACCGAAAATACATCGAGAAAGATCCGGCCCTGGAACGCCGCTTCCAGCAGGTCTTGGTGGGCGAGCCAACGGTGGCCGACACCATTTCCATCCTGCGCGGCCTCAAGGAACGCTACGAACTGCACCATGGCGTGCGCATCCAGGACGCGGCCCTGGTGGCCGCGGCGGTCCTTTCCAACCGCTACATCACCAACCGCTTCCTGCCCGACAAGGCCATCGACCTGGTGGACGAGGCCGCCTCCAAGCTGCGCATCGAGATCGATTCCATGCCGGTGGCGCTGGACGAGGTGGAGCGCAAGATCCGCCAGATGGAAATTGAAAAGCAGGCCCTCCAGAAGGAAAAGGACGAAGCCTCCAAGGACCGCCTCTCAAAGCTGGAGAAGGAAATGGCCAACCTCCGGGAAAGCTCCTCCGGCATGAAGGCCCGCTGGCAGTCGGAAAAAAAGGTCATCCAGGACCTGCGCAAATACAAGGAAGACCTGGACGCCCTGAAGCTCCAGGAAACCCATTTCGAGAGGGAAGGCAAGCTCGACAAGGTGGCGGAGATCCGCTACGACAAGGCTCCCAAACTTCAAAAGCAGGCCAAGGAACTGGAAGACAAGCTGGCCGACCTGCAGAAAAAGGGCGGGCTCCTGAAGGAAGAAGTCACCGAACAGGAGATCGCCGGGGTGGTCGCCAAGTGGACGGGCATCCCCGTATCCAAAATGATGGAAGGGGAGACCGAAAAGCTCATCCACCTCGAGGACGGACTGAAGAAACGCGTGGTGGGGCAGGAGGAGGCCGTGACCGCGGTCGCCAACGCCATCCGCCGCTCGCGCTCCGGCCTGGCCGATCCCAATAGGCCCCTGGGCAGCTTCCTTTTCGTGGGGCCCACCGGCGTGGGCAAGACCGAGCTCGCCAAGGCCTTGGCCAACTACCTTTTTGACGACGAAAAAATGATGATCCGCATCGACATGAGCGAATACATGGAAAAGCACTCGGTGGCGCGCTTGATCGGCGCCCCTCCGGGCTATGTGGGCTACGACGAGGGCGGCCAGTTGACCGAGGCGGTGCGCCGCAGGCCCTATTCAGTGGTCCTGTTCGACGAGGTGGAAAAGGCCCACGCGGACGTGTTCAACGTGCTCTTGCAGGTGCTGGATGACGGCCGGCTGACCGACAGCCAGGGAAGGGTGGTGGATTTCAAGAACACCGTCCTCATCATGACCAGCAATATCGCCAGCCAGCAGATCATGGAATCCAAGAAGTCCGACGCGGACCTGAAGGACCAGCTGATGAAGGAACTGCGGCAGTTTTTCCGGCCCGAGTTCCTCAACCGTATTGACGACATTGTGATCTTCCACCGCCTGGGCGAGAACCAGCTGGAAGCCATCGTGAATATCCAGTTGGAAAGCCTCAAAAACCGCCTGGCGGACAAGAAGATCAAGCTGGAATTGTCCAAGGGCGCGCTAGTGTACCTGGCGGACCATGGATACGATCCGGTCTATGGGGCAAGGCCTCTAAAACGACTTATTCAGCATGAATTGGTCGATAGGATGGCCCTGAAATTACTGGATGGAGAAATCAAGGAAAACAGTACGGTTCATGTTGATATCTCCAAAGGCGGTGAACTAGTTATCAAGTAATTGGATAGCCTTTCCCTCGAAGCTTGAAGAGCGTAGCGGGGCCTGCCTCCCGAAGCTTAAGCGTAGGGAGGCGTTGAAGTTGCTCGATGGAGAGATTAAGGAAGGTCAGACGGTCAAAGTTGACGCCAAAGGGGACGGCCTGCTGATTAAGTAAGTTTTTCCTTTTCCGTCATTGCGACCTGGCTTCGCTGTCTCACTGCGCCCTCTAGGCTCCGAGAGACCGGCGGCTACGCCAGGCAGGGGAGACGGCCCACCTGCCGAAGCTTCAGCGTAGGCAGGGGCAATCCCAGGTTGTTGGCGGCATTTGGGCGGAGGCTAATAAGTAGTCTTTATTTGTTATAATCCATTTATCCAAGGGAGAATATTTAATGAAGCCTTCCAATAAGATTTTAAAACAGCTCACCCAAGCCATCGTGGACCTGGTGCACCCCAAGCGCATCATCCTTTTCGGCTCCGCGGCCCGGGGCGACATGGGCAAGCACAGCGACCTGGATATCCTGGTCGTTATGCCCGACGGAGTCCACCGCCGGGATACCGCCGGAGAACTTTACATGAATCTTTCTGATTTTGGATACGGCAAGGATATTGTCGTCGTGACTTAAAGCGACCTTGTCAAGTATGGTTCCAATCCCTACATGGTGATTTACCACGCCTTAAAGGAAGGCCGGGAACTTTACCGTGCCGCCTAGGGCTCCCGCTCCCGGAACGCCCGAGGAATGGTTGGTCTTCGCCAAAAGCAGCCTTGCTCTGGCGCGCCAGCCCAAGCCAGAGGACGCCTTGTGGGAGGATTATTGTTTCCTGGCCCACCAAGCGGTCGAAAAAGACCTCAAGGCCGTCTACCAAAAACGAGGCTTTTTTTTTAAATTTACCCACGATATCGGTGAGTTGGGCGTGGGTTTGGAAAAAGGAGGTTTGAGGATTCCCCCGGAAATCCGTGAGGCTTTTGACTTAACCAAGTACGTATATGAAACCCGTTATCCGGGACCGACGGAGACGGTTACGGAAAGCGAATTCCGGCGCGTTTTGGCGATCGCGGAAACGGTGATGAAGTGGTCTGAACGAATCGTCAAATCTTCGGAAGATTTTGGCAGCCCCATGGCCAGGAACACCCAGCGGTTTACGCCGCGCACCACAAAAACAAAGTTAAATCGCAAGTGATGAGCGCCAACCGGGGGTTGAACTACCAGGCGGGCAAGGCGAAGGGCAGAAAGCGGAAAAAGAAATAGCCGATTTTTCTAAAATGGAAAATGTAGGCCAGGTACCTTTGTTTTTCTCGCCAAAATCTTAGCAATTTTTATACTTATGATCCTTTCGGGGCTCCTTTTGGAACGAGCTACGCCAATGACCGCCTCCGATTCGAAGGGTTGGAAAATGTGTATACCGATGATGATGCGGGGTTGATTTACATGTTAAACCGTTGGTACGACCCGACCCTGGCAAGGTTTATTTCAAGGGACCCCCTTGGTTTTATTGGAGGTTTAAATCTTTATCGTTTTGCCCAAAACAATCCTTTGAAATATTCCGATTCTTTCGGCCTCCAATGCAATGGTGTTTCCAGCAACAATTTTGAAAACAGCGGTTTTTACAACTATGTCACGGATGGACCTGCCCTATTGGCGGAAAACACATATGAGCAGTATCTACAAACAGGTGAGCAACAATATTTGGATGATGCCGTCGCCTTAAATGCTATCTCTAACTACGATCAAACTACCCTGCAAGGAACAACCTATGCCGTTGAATTTAACGCGATAGCTGGGACGGCGATGGTGTCAGGTGCAGGGGCTGTAGAAGGAGTGGAGTTATTATTGGGAGAAGCCCCCCTTGCTGAAGAACTTGTTGGTGTCGTTTCTCCACAAATTTTTGGTACTGGCCAAGTCATATTTGGTACTTATGGCGTTGTTGAAGGTGGGGTTAAAATCTATAACCTCTATACCGGTCTTGGCATTCCCGTTCCGGGAGATCCTTATGTGACAGGCGCCGCTTTAACTTTTAGTCTTTTATTTCCAGGTCCAGAAACAGGTCTTGAGTTCATACAAGAGCTTAATAAATCTCTCTTAAACCTTGATTATTAAAACGAAGGATCGTTTTAGGTGGCCCGAAGGGTTCAAACGATGGGAGTAAATGTAATGGGAAAAAACTTAAATTCAAAATTGGGATATTACTTTTTGGTTAAGAGCCGTTTTTGGAAGTTGGTGGTTGCGTTCTCTTGAGCGGCAGCCGCGATAACAACGTATTTTTACTTGCTTTCTTTGAAAAGAGATTATGGTTTTTTTGATGGTATAAATTGGCATATTGCAGATTTCATCATGGATTTAATTTCTCTTACAACTGCATTTTCATTCGTTGTGATTTTTTGGTTTATTGTAAATTTCTTTGAAAGGCATTTTGGTTCGTCTGGTGATAAAAAACCCAAACTTTGATAGGAATGTTTTTAATGTTCAAAAAATACTTTTGCTTTTTATGTTTAATCATGGGTTGGCTTCCGGGAGGAAAACTCTTATTTGCCCAAGAAACCAAAGCGGCCCCAATACTAAAGAAATCCATTGTTTATAAATGGACGACGTTGGAAGGAATGAACTATTACTTTTCAGGTTTAAAAGTTACGGACTACAAAAACCTGGAAAAAATCATTCTCCCCATGGATGACCCCGAATCAACCCGACTTTTGAGGCAATCGGAAGATTCAAGGATATGGGGATCGGGCGGAATTCTTTCCGGGGATGTCATTTTTATTATCGGGGGAGTCAGGGCCGTCAACGATTTTGGAGCCAACCGTAATAGCAACGGCTTCCAGGACTTGGGGGTTGCCGTTTCTGGGTTGGGCATAAATAGAAAAATAGGGTCAGGTCTTGAAAATTGCAGTCTGGAGTTTTTCTCCTTAAAGGCCTCGCCATGGCCGTACATATCTCCTTAGACTGCAATTTTCAAGACCTGACCCCACTGTTCCTTGTCCGTCAACGCGGACGGGGAAATCTTCCGGGTGGAGGGGACGGCCACTTTGACCACGGACAACGGCGAACCTAACAACCCGCAGGCCGAAGGGACCGTGGCCATGGAAGTGGAGGTCATCCACCAGCCCATCGACAACCCCGATGGGCGAATCGGCTTGGTGGCGGAGGAAAAGGCCCTCCCGGAGGCCCCATCCGCCTCCGAACCCAAAACCGCCCCGGCCCAGGCGGGCGGGCCGGCAACCGACCCCGCGGCCAAGTTCATGGGCGACGCGGTAGGAGAGGCAGGGAAGAAGATTTTGGGGTTCTAAGCACAGAAGTAACATGGACGGAGGTGGATATGAGTTCGAACGAACCGCAGGATGATGATGAAGGTGATCTTCCTCACATCGGCGTCAGCGGTTGGCAGAAGGGCCTGAACTAGTTTGAACAGTATGAATTCGTCGAAGCCGAGATCCGGTCGAACCCCCAACTGGGCTTGAAGGAGCTATCGGAACGGCTGGGCCTGACCGAGGCCAAAATCGAGCAGGTCCTCAAGCTCATGCCGCTCCTGAATGAAGCTTCCCGAAAAATGATCCGGGACAACCTTTCAAATATTGTGTGAAGCTCTGTGGCTTTTGAGGATTGAAACCGTTGTAGGGATTTGCTTTTAAATGCTTCAGGCTTTTCGAGGACGACCAACGTTTTGGACCTTTTTTGAAATGACATACCTATGATTAAGAGCCTCTGCTATGAGGCCGTTCCGCAAGCCCCTGATAACCTACACCCACCGAGCCTTTGACTTTCTTTGGATTTCGTGAATTCCCACTGCTATTCGTGCTCAAGGCACAAGATAGGAATCCGACGACGTTCCCGATGGGAGCCACCACCTAACAAACGTGCTTTTGGGCACGGAGGCTCTTCGTGGTCATC
>JASHNQ010000093.1 GCA_030041545.1 candidate division FCPU426 bacterium
ACAGCCGTGTTGTGGCGTAAGCGCAGTTATGGTAACCGCAGCCCGGAAGGATGCCGGTTCACGGAACGAGTCTTGACGGCGGTGCAGACGCTTCGCAAGCAGAAACGCAATGTGTTGGATTACTTAGCCGAGGCGGTAGGTGCCTGTCGGGCAGGCAGAATGGCCCCTTCACTACTGCCTTTAGCCTGAACAGTTACGAATTTTCAAAATCGCCGCATCGAGGGTTTTTCTTGGTGATAGGGGGCGTCTTTTCGGTGTATTTTGGCTGTTATGCCAACCACGAAAGGAAAAGCCTTGAATACGGTTTGGACTCCATCGTTAACTGGGACCCGGAACCTGAAACCAGAGACCTGCCGTTTGTGACCACCTCCACCACCACCCACACCCAGCCCGGCAAGAAGACCACCCGGCCCACGATTTGGCGGTCCCTGGCCGGCCACTATGTGGATCTCCTCATCTGCGGCTTCCTGTCCTGGGTCGTGTGCTTCACCTTCGGTTGGCAGGGCGATTGGGCCACCCTGGCCGTGTTCCTCTTCTTCGGGCAGGCCTTCTGGTGCCGCGACCGGCTGCAGCCGACCGCCGGGGAGTTCTGCGTGGGCATCCGCTACCTGACCTCGGCCTCCAGCCAGGTGGTGGCGGACATCAAGGTGGTGCACGGCAAGCTCAAGTTGAACGGGTTCCTGCTTTTCGCGGGGCTCGCCGAGCTGACCCTGGCCATCCTTTTCTTTTCCGGCTGGACCTTCCTGGCCCGGGCGGCCTTTTTCGGCCTCACCTTCGGCCCGCCGTTTTCGGTGGCCTATTGGGCCCTGTCCGGGTTCGCCTTTTTCCTGTGCTGCGGCTATTTCCTCAGCGCCTCCAAACTGGCCTTCTTCGTGGTGCCCGCGGTGCACCTGTGCTTCCTGGCGGACCTTTGGGTGGGCCGCCAGGCCTGGGGCGCCCTTTTAACCCACGACCCCTTGGCCTCCGGGGGAATGGGCCGTCTGCTCCTCGCCCTGCCGTTCCCCCCCACGGACGTCTTCGGCCTCTGGACCTTCGCGGTCTTTGTCATCCTGGCCTTTTCCCGCAAGCAGCTGGTCAACTAATACGAACGTAATAACCTTAATTGTTTTGTTCCTGTTCGTAAAGAATGGGTGTTTCCGTCGTTTGAATCCTTGGGCCTGAAAACATGTCCACGACGGGGACCCACCGTGGACAGGAGGCACTATTGCATTGTAACTACATTGTAGTATATCCTTAAACCATGCTCGTCATTTGGGATCCCCAGAAAGCCGTTTTCAATCAAAGAAAGCACGGGGTTTCATTTGAAGAGGCCCAATCGGTCTTGGAGTCCGACGTTCAGTTGGTACTGGAAGACAAGGAGCACCACGAACAAAGATTCGTCGCGCTTGGATACTCCAAGAAACTAAACCTATTGGTGGTGGTTTACGCTTACCGGGATGTGGATGTGATTCGAATCATTTCGGCCAGGAAAGCAACGCGAAAGGAACGGGAAAACTATGAAAAAAGAATATGACTTTTCAAAAGCGAAGGTTCATCGGGGCTCTCTCTTGGCTTCCAAAGGCTCTAAGATCCAGAAAACCTTCCGGTTGGATGAATCTGTTTATCATTGGCTTATCGAGGAAGGCAAAAAACAGGGAATACCCTACCAAACCCTCATGAACTCGATTTTAAAACGCTCCATGTCCGACAATTTAACCCTCGAAGAACGGGTCCGGAAAATTGAGAACAAATTGGGACTGAGGAAGACCGGATAAAAACCCCGAGTGTTTTGGCTTTTTGGGCCGAAAGATTTGTCCACGATGGGGACCCACCGTAGACGGGTAACAGATAAAATGATGGCTAATATGAACCGGCATTATTTCAAATTTCTGATCTTCATTTTGCTGCCGGGGTCCCTTTATGCCCAACCCCCCGGGTCCGCCATCGACCAGTTTAAATCCCCCATCGATTCCATCGTAAAGCCCGTCGTTGACGGCGGTTTTTCCCCCGGAATAGTTGTGGGAGTGATCTATCAAGGTCAAACCCGCGTTTGGGGCTATGGCTCCATTTCCACCCAAAACACAAATTCACCCAACGGCGACACCGAGTTCGAGATCGCTTCCATCACTAAGCTTTTTACGAACCTCCTCTTTTCCGATATGGTTCACCAGCATCGTGTGGGTCTTAATGACTTGGCCCAGGATTACCTGCCGACCGGAGTCACAATGCCCCAAAAAGATGGCAAGCAGATTACTCTTCTGATGCTGGCCAACCATACTTCCGGGCTTCCTTGCTTCCCGGATGACATGGGTTTTCATCCCAGCGATGATCCCGAGAGCGACAGTTACAGTCCCGATATGCTTTACCACTACCTTTCACGCTATCAGCTCACCCGCACCCCCGGGCAGGGCTTCCTTTATAGCTGCATGGCTCCAGCCTTATTGGGCAACCTGTTGGCCCTGAAAAAGGGAACCACTTGGATCCAATATCTCCGGGAAAGGATCCTGGACCCCTTAGGAATGAATGACACGGGAGTTGCCTGGACGCCGGAGGAATTGGGCAGAGTGGCGGAAGGCTTCAATGGGGAAACCCAGCCGCCGCCCCTTTGGAAAAACAAGCAATCCACCTTCCTTCCCGAGGGGGCCCTGCATTCAACTGTGAATGACCTGCTGAAGTTGGCGCGGGCCGCTTTGGATGAGAATAATCAAGTCTTATCCGGCATCGCTTTTGACGAAATCGCCCAGAAGCTTGGCTGGGGGACGGAAGTGGCCCACCAGGGCTGGAGTGGCGATGGATTCAATAGCTTTTTCTGGATGGACCGGAAAAACAAGATGGTCGTCATCGTTTGGGGGCGCTGTGACGCCGGATTCCCCTGCCAAGTGGGGGATCGGGTACAGGCCATTCTTATGGGAAAGCCTCCCGTGAGCATAACCCTTCCAACGCTCACCTCACTTTCGGAAGACCAGCTGAAAACATATCCAGGCTCTTACCGGGTAATCCAACCGCCGGAGGGGGTTCAAGCAAAGGACGGTTTAGACATTAAAATCCTTCCGATGAAGGATTGCCTTGTCGCGCAAGGGCCCGCCTGGTGGTCCAAGCATGTGATACTTTTTCCGGAGACCAAAGGTCGTTTTTTCATTAAGAAAGACGCATCGACACTGGCCTTCAACCTGGACCCACAGGGAAAAGTCGTCGGTTTCACCGTGACCAGCGATCAAAGTTTTGACGCGGAGCGGGTTGGTTACAAGGGGCCGGGAATCAAAGACGATATTCCTCCCCCACCTTGAGGAAAGTATGTGCGGAAATCCTTAAAAATTATTCTTTGCCTGGGTTTTGCTGGAATGTCCATCCTTGAGCCCAGCCATGCCGCGGGCCCGTCCCTGTCGGCTAGCCTCCCCTCGACGATGATCGACGATTTCAACGAAACCTCCCTGAACGGGCCGGATGGTTCCCGGACCAACCTCTGGGGCGGCCGATGGTCCGTCATCGCCGGGGGCAGTTCCATGGCGGTCACTTACAACGGACCGGGCACCGATGGAAGCCGCTATTCGGCGGGAGTCACCGGCGTCATGACGGGAAAGGAATGGGTTTTCGACCACAGCCAGGGCCCCGGGTATGCGCCCAGCGGGCCCTGGTCCTATGTCATCCTCCATTGCACCCTTTCCCCAACGGAGTCCCCGGTCAACGTCGCCTGCCACGGCCTGAGGGGAATCCAGTTTTGGATGAAGGGCGATGGCGGGCTTTACCGGATCGAAGTTCCCAACGCCGCCGTTACGAACGCCAATCAGTGGTGCTGGTACGGCTTTAATTTCACGGCTCCAGCGGGTGTTTGGACCCTTTTTCAAGTTCCCTTTTCCGAAATGACCCGCCAGAAAGCCGCGCCTATGGAAGGGCTGCCGGAGCACCTGGACGGAAGCGATATCATGGGAATCTCAATCTATCCCCTCAAGAGCGGGACTTTCGCCTTCAGCCTGGCCCAGATTTCCCTCTACGGTTCCTATGTGCCCAACTGTATTTCTCCCGGCAAGGAGGTTCAAACACCCCCACCCCCTTCGCCTACTCCTACCCGGTTGGTCCCGACTTTCACTTTGACGCCGTTTCCCACGATCCACTTATCCAGTCTGCCGGGGTTTCTTCCGGCGCTGACCGTCACCCCAACTCCCATGCCTCTGGCCCTCCCCGCCCTCCGGCCTGTTCTGACTCCGACCCCGCACCTTCAGGCCATCCAAAAGACGGCCAAGATCAAACCCGCCCAATGGCCGTCTCTGGACCCCACCCTCAAAGTCGTCTTTACCGAACCTCCTGCCAACATCTACATCACCTTTGCCGATGGCCCGGGCCGTTACCAGGTGGAGGTGGTGGATGAACAAGGGAATTCGTTGGAGGCAGTCTTCGACCATAAGGTTGTGGCGCAAAGCGACGCCTGGGTGGAATGGGACGGTTTGGGCGCTGACGGAAAACAGGTGAAGCCCGGTCAGTATTTCGTGATCTTGTCCAAGGATGGGAAGGCGCTCAAAAGAATTTCGGTTTTCCGGGAACAACCCTCGCCCAAATGAAGGGACGGGCCTTGTGCGGGAATAAGATGCTTTGGGGAAAACATTGGGGTAAGGTAGTTGTCCACGACGGGGACCCATTGTGGACCGAGGGCATATTTTTGAATCATCTATAACGGAGGTCTTTATGTTGAACCGGTCTTTTATGATTCTTTTCCTGGCGCTCCTGGCGGCACCGCTGACAAGCCCTTCCCGGGCCCAAACCTCCGCTGCGGCTACCCCAAAAAGCTACCTGGTCGGCCATTGGTATGGCGCCGTGGACAGTGTTTGGGGAAACTGCCGGTTCGTCCTGTCCATCGAGCGGTCCGTCTACGGCGGTTTTGTAGTCACCTATGACAGCATCGAGGGCGGCGGGTACGGCCTGCCTTTCGACACCGAGAAGGTCCAAAAAAAGAAGTTCATCGGACGATTTGAGGGTGACGGGGAGGTCGATCTGACCTTGGCCGGGCCGGACCGGCTCAAGGGCAGTTTAAAGTTCCCCGGCAAGTTCCCCCTGTCAGGTGGAAAAACCTTTCCCCTGGTCATGACGCGGGGGATGGATTATTCCCTCCCGCGGGTCGATCCCCATGGACAAGCCGTCACCACCTATACCTATCAACCGCCTGTCCCCGGGCCGGATGGGTGGCCAACGGTGGACGTGGAAAGCCTCGGGGGAGACCGCAAAGGGATCGAGACGGCGGTAACGGCCCTTCTCGACGGCCATTATCCCCACACCCACCTCCACAGCCTTCTCCTGGTCCGGCACGGGAAGCTGGCCTTGGAAGAGTATTTTTACGGCTACGGCCCCCAGGACGTCCATCAACTCCAATCAGCCACCAAATCAGTCCTGTCCATCCTGTGCGGCATCGCGCAAGACCGGGGCCTGCTCAAGACCGGAGAAAAACTATTCGATTTTTTTCCCCGATACCGGGCCAAGCCCGATTGGGACCCCCGCAAGGAAAAGATCACCCTGAAGTCGATACTGACCATGACCTCGGGTTTCGCCTGTGACGACGGCGCCTACCGCAAGGCCGGCGGGGCGGGGTGCGAAATCGACATGCTCAACTCGCCCGACTGGCTGGATTTCTCCTTGAGCGGGCCGATGGCCCACGACCCGGGACAGCATTTTTCCTATTGCACGTCCTGTTTGACCCCCTTGGGGGCGGTGATCGCGCAGCAAAGCCGAATGCCGGTCGCCGATTTCGCCCAAAAATATCTTTATGACCCCTTGGGCATCCAGAACCACCTTTGGCTCGTGGGGCCGGACGGAACCACCGAAGTGGGGGCTTCCCAATGGATGAGGCCCAGGGACATGGCCAAGCTGGGCCTTTTGTACCTCCACCAAGGCCTGTGGAACGGGAAGCAGGTCGTTTCCGCCGATTGGGTCAAGGAATCCACCAAGCCCCAGCCCATTCCCCCCGATGGGAGGGCTTTACCGGATACGGTTATCTATGGTGGTCCCAAACCCTGCATTCCGCCCATGGGGATCATTTCGCCTATTACGCCCATGGCAAAGGGGGGCAATATATCATCGTGGTCCCGGACCTGGACCTGGTCTGTGTCATGACCGAGGGGGATTACCGGGACGTGGCTTCGGACTGGGGGTTGGGTTTTTTCGAACAATATCTTTTGAACGTTTTTTCTTGAGGCCGGCCGAAGGGCGGGGTTCCTGTCCACAAGGGGGACCCGTCGTGGACAACGCCCCCTCGAAAGACCTTGAACCGTTACTATTGTAATGATAGTGTTATGATATTAACCCAAGAGGAGGGCGTTATGGCTGATATTTTGATTAAAAATGTTCCTGCTCCAGTGCATAAAAAACTTAAGAAATTCGCCTCACAACACCGGAGGTCCATGACCAAGGAGGCGCTGGCCCTTCTGGAAGAGGCGTTGTCCGGGCATTCCGAGCGCCCATGGCCCGAACCCATCAAGGGGAAATTTCCCATTACCCCCGCTTGGTTGAAAAAGACCATCCAAGAAGGCCGCACTTGATCGTTGTGGATGCCAACGTCCTGGCTTATTCCATCATCGAAGGGACGTTAACGCCTTTGGCCCTCGAAGTGCGTCAACGGGATCCCCATTGGAGACTTCCTGGAATTTGGCGCCATGAAATCCTCAACATCTTTACCACTTATGTCCGGCAGGGTGGATTATCCAAAGAAAAGGCGGTCAAAGCCTTAGAAGATGTTTATGCCCACCTCATTCCCCATGAGGTTGAATTAGGGCCCATCGAGACATTGGAAATGGCGCTTCACCACAAAATATCAGCCTACGACGCCCAATATGTCCTATTGGCCCGGAAACTCGGGGTCCCCTGTGTGACCGAAGACCGCGCCCTTCGCCATGCGGCTCCTCAATTGACAGTTTCAATGGAAGGCTTTGCGCGTCAGAAATAACCTGTCCACGATGGGGACCCGGATTGGATAATGGAGGCCTGACCCCCATTTTTCTCATGCCCGACAGGAGGGGGGCGCCGGTCGAAGCGCCGACTGCGCGCACGGAAGAGTTGAAACCACCTTTCTGCCCCGTTTTTTCCCCTTAAACCATGGGCTTTCTTGTATCCGATAAATTTACAACAAATAGTTATTGCCAACTTGGGCGGCTGGGTGAGAATGATGTCCTGCCCAGCGGTTTTGAAGAACCATATCCAAGGGCGGGTGAGGCCGGCCATGCGATTCATGGGACGGGGGATTATCGGCGTGATTTCTGCGGGCGCTCCTTCCTTTGTTTTCCTCCGCCGCGGCCTCCCATGGGATCCCCGATGAGCGTCCCCAAAATATCCCCGCTCTTTTTTTTAGGAATGTTTTTGGGCACGGCATCCCTTTGTCCGGCGGCGGATGCGCCCCTAATCCAAGCGACCTTCTCCTCGGTCACCGGAAAAGTAACCCTTCAAGGCCCCAATTCAAAAAAGAAGACAACGGTCCACCTGAACTCCACGGCGCGGGAAGGCGACTGGGTCACCACGGGCAAGGATTCCTCGGCCACCCTGGTCTTGTTCGACGGCTCCCAACTACAAATCGGCGCCCAATCCTCCCTTGTCCTTTCCAGCCTTCAAAAACCCTCGGCGTTGGACAAGGTTTTAAAATTCAGGCTTTGGGTGGGCCGAATCCTGGCGACGGTCAAGAAACTAACCTCGGCCCATTCCGCGTTTGAGATATCCGCGGGCGGGGTGGTTTGCGGCGTGCGGGGGACGGTCTATTCGATGCTTTACCAGCCGGAGGCCCAAACGCTGGACTTAAGCGTGTCCGAGGGCACGGTTTTTACCCAAGTGAACGGCGGACCCGCGACCAACATCACCGCCGGCCAGAGCCTGCATTTAACGCACGTGACGAATCCGGCCAACAATGGCACGGGCGGCTCCGCCACCAACGCGGTTAATGGCGCAAGTGAAGCCGTCAGCGCGGCCACTGCGGTCACCAGCGTGAACAATACCGCGAACGAGGCCGTCAGCGGGACCAACGCGCCCAACGGCGGCACCACCCTCACCTTCACGCCCGCAAGCCCCCTGGATAACCCGGCCTTGACCGGTTTGGACACCACTTTCCAGTCGGGGATCCTGGTGAACGGCGAAAACGGCCTGACCGCGGCCAACCGCCACCAGGCCATCGTCCTGCAGGTCCCCCCCGCGGAGGCCGTTCCATGAGGCCCTGGAAAACGCTGTTACGGGGCTTTGGGATATGGGTCTTTTCCAGCCTTGTTTTCGCGGGCCAGTTGGACCTGGGTGCCCAATACCAGGCCTGGACCACTAACAGCGGCGCGCCCTGGAACGGTGTTGAATTCCTGGTGCCGCTGACCCTCTCGGTGGACCCCGCGAAGGACGTCACCCTTTACGCCCAAGGAGAGTTCGCCAGCGG
The DNA here is from genome assembly GCA_030041545.1 of candidate division FCPU426 bacterium. Classification (GTDB taxonomy): domain Bacteria; phylum Oederibacteriota; class Muellerivitia; order Muellerivitales; family Muellerivitaceae; genus JAJPJW01. Next base: position 8,366 of record JASHNQ010000093.1, read on the forward strand.
CCAGTACACCGACCCCATCAACGGCACCCAAAACCTGAGCGATGTTTCCGACACGGTCGTGGGCGGCAAGGTCGGTTTCAGCAGTTTTTCCTTGCCCTCTTTCGTGGATGTCGGGGTCAATCTCCCCACGGGGAACCAGGCCTGGGAAACCGACACCCAATACGCAAATATCCCGGCCGAATTCGTAGATTACCGCTACGTGGCAAAAGGGTTCGGCTTGAGCGGGATTTACGGGTTCGCCCTTCCTGCGGGCGCCACGCAATACGGGGTCGGTTTGGGCTATTTTTATTCCGGGGCCCTCAACCCCTATTCCAATTCGGTGGAGAACCTGAAGCTGGGCGATTCGATGTTCCTGTCCGTGAACCAGGTGACCCAATTCGCTTCCCACCAAGTCCAAACGCTCACCGCTTCCGCCTATTACTTCCTGCCGACCCTCCAGGACAGCCAGGACTACCTTTGGATGGGGCCCAACCTCAACTTTTCCTACTGCTGGACCAATCCCGCGGCCTTTTCCCTCGGGGCCGGGGTCCAATACTTCCTGCCGGCCCAAACGGCGGTCAACGGGCAATGGGTGGCCGAGGCGCACAACTCCCTCGGCGCCCGGTTTTACATCGCCCCCTCCTGGGCTTTCGGCGATTTCCTTATAACCGGCCGGGTGAAATACGTTTTGGCGAACGGTTACGATCCCAGCCCCGACGATCTTTTTTACGACGGGGGAGGTTTCCTGCTGGGGATCGAGCCTTCTTATAAACTCAAACTGGATCCTCAATCGGCTTTAAAGGTTTCGGCTTCCTACGACAACATCACGGCCGACGGCTATGGGACCGATTCCCAAGGAAACCGGGTGAATGTTCTTTTTAACCGCTGGACGGCGGGGGCCGACTATGAAATCAAACTCTAAGCTTCCCGCCGCCCTCCTCCTTTCGGCGCTTCTCTTGGGCTGCCATTCGGCCAACAACGCCAGCTCGCCGGTGGCGCCCCTCGAGGGAACGACCCTCTCCATTTCCATGCCCACCGCGCCCCTCAGCGGGTCGCTTTTGGGGGCCACGAGCAACGAGGTTTATTACTGCGTCACCGGCCCCGCCATGCAGCCGGTCACTGGGACGGTGGGACCCTTCAGCACCTCCAGTGATTCGGGATCGGTGAATTTCTCCATACCCCTGGCCGTGGGGCTTTCCCGGCTTATTGCCTTCCAGCTGAACGACGCCTCCAACGGACAGCCCCTGGCCGTGGGCGCGGTGGAGATGGATCTCACCTCCCAACCCGGCGGAGCGGTCACGGTGGAAATGGGGTCGGTGGTGAGGAACTGCTACAACATCACGACCGCCGCCTATAACGCCGGGTCATATTTCGCCTTTGAGACCGACGCCCTGGGCAACGCGGCCACGGTGACCAGCCCCACGGGTTATGACGTGGATTTCCTGCCGGTGACGCTTGCCTCGGCGGTGGGTTTCCAAATGAACGCCCTTAATTCGGATTCGGTGGCCTACCTGGGCAACGGCAATTTGGTGAATTTCGCGGCGGCGCCCACGGGTGGGTATGTTGGTTCCTCCGGGGCCGCCAAGCAAGCCGCCGGGGCTTCGGTGACGCTGTTACAAGCGGGGGACGTTTATTGCGCGCAATTGAACGGGGGAGGGCATGCCTGGGTGCAAATCGCCAGCGCGGGGTCCGCCTCCTCGGGGCCTTCCTTCCGGTTCCGGGTGAACACCACGGCGCCTTATTACGCCTATGAACAGACGACGGTGGACAAATCGGGCAACTGCCCCTCGCCCCTTCCGACCCTCACTTTTACCCCCACCTTGACGGCCACGGTCACGCCCACCGGGACGCCCACGAACAGCCCGACGATCACGGCCACCTGGACCCCTTCTTCCACCCCCACTTGGACGGCCACCGCCACGCCCACCGGAACGCCCACCAACAGCCCCACCATCACCAATACGCCGACCCTGACGGCCACCTTCACCGTGACCAACTCGCCGACCGTCACCAACACGCCCGGCGGGGCCGTCACCGTGTCCGGTTCGGTGTTTACCTCCGGCTTCACGGGCGGCACCCTTTGGGCCGTCCTGGTGCCGGCCAGCGGCGGGGCCTCGCAGGTCTATCAGCCGGTCTCGGGGAACGGAGGGACCTATGCCCTGGCCTCGACGGCCGGTTCCTACAACCTGCTGGCTTTTTACGATTATGAGAACCAGTTCAGCAACGGAGGCGGGGTCCCCTCGGGCTCTAATTACGATTTTTACTACGGCACCGTCACCCCGGTTTGCACCGCGCCCGCCACGCCTTTCATCACGGGGTCGGCGAGCGGGTTGGCCCTTACCGTCGTGGGGGGCGATTGCGTGGCCAATACCCAGACACCCCTGATGACCGCGGTGCCCACCGGGACCCCCAGTTCCACCTACACCCCGACGGCCACGGTCACCCCCACGCCGTAGGCCTCCCCCACCGGCACCCCCGGCCCCGGGGACATCATCACGGTGGCGGGCGATGGGACGGCGGGATACTCGGCCGACGGCGTGTCGGCCGTTTCCTCCGAGCTGAATAACCCGGAGGGAGTCGCGGTGGACTCCTCGGGTAATATCTACATCGCGGACACCTACAACAACCGCATCCGAGAGGTGATCCATTGAGGCCCGGCGTGGTGTGGAAAAGGCGTCCCAACCTGGAGGACGTCTATCCAAAACTTACCGGCAGCCGCCTCGGGGCGGAGGGGCTTTGAAAAAAAGTTATGAGTTTCGAGTTAAGGACTGCATCGGCCCTATCCAACTAAGAAGAAACGGCATCCTCTCACCGATCATGAACCATTCGAAATAGCTGGCCACGACGGGGACCCATCGTAGACAGGGGAAAACCCTTTATTTCCGAGGACAAAATATGATTGAAGGGTCAATCGAATATACTTTATGGGAAGTGCATGGTCATGAGCTTCGGCTAAAGGCCCGCGGGGGACAATGGGGGGATGATCGTCCTGATACGAAAGGCCGACCCTATTTTCCTACTGAAGGAAAAGCGCCAAAATGATCAAAATGAAAACACCCAACCTTGCGGATCGAACAACCGCTTGTTGCTTGGCCGGCCTGGTCGCCTGCTTTTTATTCCCCAACGCGCCGTCTTTTGGCGGGACCGTCACGACCTGCGCCCGGTACCAGGCCGTGACGGTCGGCGACTACGTCATCCAGACCGACTATTGGAACCAGGGTAAATGCCCCGGCGCGCAGTGCGTGAGCATTGACGACCAAACCGGGGCCTACACGGTGACAAAGGGCGACTTCCAATGCCCCGACCCCTACACCGTGGCCGCCTATCCCTCGATCCTCTACGGCAGCGCCTGGGGCCTCCAGAGCCCCAACAGCCTCCTGCCGTCCCCCTTAAGCGGGTTGAAATGCGTGAACAGCAGTTGGAGTTTCCAGCCCACGGACACGGGGGCCTGGGACGCGGCCTATGACATTTGGCTTTGCCCGGATAACAGCTGCGGGCCGGGGGGGTTCAAGGGTGGCGCTGAGATCATGATTTGGCTGGATTACCGGAATACCAACGGCTGGAAGACGGATATGGGCTCCGTTACCCTCAACGGCATGGATTGGGAAGTTTGGCGGTGGGACGTGGACGGTGGCGGGGGCCAGCGCAACTACGTAGCTTATTTGGCGAAGACCCTCACGACGAGCGTCAAAGACTTTGCCATCAAGGCGTTCCTGGATGATTCCCAGAAGCGGGGTTATATCCAACCCACCTGGTACCTTTACGCGGTCGAAGCGGGGAATGAGTTGCGCTATGGCGGCATCCCGTTCACGAGCAAGAGCTTTTCCGTTTCCGTGAACAAGGATTGTGGGGCCAAGCCGTTCTTTACTCCGTTGCCTTTCATTCCGACGCCTACCCCGGATTTAACCCCCGAAACGATCCCACCGCCGCCTTGAGGATGGGACCATCGTCTTATCCACGACGGGAGCCATCGTGGACACAGGCAAATCGTCATATCCGACACTTGCGGTAGAGAGACTCCATTTATATAATGTACATCATCATGTACATAAGGAGTCGCTTATGACGCCGGCCAGCTTTACCATCGCGCAAGCCCGCAACCATTTTCCAGGACTCATTCACGACGCGGAAAAAGGCAATCCGGTGGAAATAACCCGGCGTGGGAAGCCTGTTGCGGTATTGGTGTCCGTGGACGCCTATCGACAGATGGCCTCTTCCCGGCCCCGGTTTTGGGACGTGGTTTCCAACTTCCGCGACCGGATCAAGGCAGGTAGGCCCGGTTTGGGGCCCAAAGATCTCCGGGACCCCCGGGAAACCGGGCCGGGCCGGGATTTTAAGTGGTGACGCCCCGCTATTTGTTGGATACCAACGTCATTTCGGAAGTGGCCCGTGAGAACCCGAATCCCAACGTGATGCGGAAAATAGAACGGCACAAGGATGTGTTGGGAATCGCGAGCATCGTCTGGCATGAACTGATTTTCGGCTGCCACCGCCTTCCTTCCTCCGAGAAACGGACCTTTTTGGAGGGATTCCTTTCTGATTTGGAAAACTCCTCCATGCCCATCTTGCCTTATGACGAGAAAGCGGCCGCTTGGCACGGCCAAGAGCGGGCTCGTTTGTCCCGGCTGGGCCTCACACCTGCTTTCGCGGATGGGCAGATTGCTTCCATCGCGAAAGTCCATGACTTGGTCCTGGTCACGAACAATATTCGTAATTACCACCATTTCGATAAGCTGAAGATAGAGAATTGGCACAGTGCGGGCAAAAATTAGAAAATCAAAACTTGGCTGTCCACGGCGGGGAGGCGTCGTGGACAGGTAAATTCGTACCAGACATCTTCTTGAGATCATCCGAAATGGATGGTATAACTGTTATACTGGAGCATGGATGCGTTTTAAATTCGATAGGAACAAGAGCAATAGCCTGCGCGGGAATCGGGCACGCGGCATCGGTTTCGAGGAAGCCCAAAAGCTCTGGGAAAGTCCTTACTACCTTGACCAGCGTTCCGAATTACCGGAACAGTGGCGGGCGATCGGCTGGGTAGGGGATAGGCTTTATACCTTGATCTACGAGGAAAGAACGGACCGGGAGGGCGAGTACCTGCACCTCGTCACACTTTGGAAATCCACCAAGGAAGAAAGGAAACTATATGAAAAGCACGCATAAATCGAAGACTATCCCAACGGCGGAGCAAATAGCTCAAATGGCGGACAAGGGCGAGGACATTTCCTGGCATTTCACCAATAAAGGGAAGATGATGCCTGCGATCCGCCGGGTCAATGTGGATTTCGCGGAAAACATGCTGAGGGAATTGGATGGTTTGGTCCGCGAGATGAACGTGAGCCGCCAGGCAGTTATAAAAGCCTTTCTTCGGCAGGGGTTCGATCAACACTACTTAGCCAAAAAGAAACGCCACCATCTGACCGCCCATTAACCAATCGGAATTGATGTCCACGATGGGGAGGCGTCGTGGACAGGGGGAAATAACAAATGAACTGAAAGGTAGAGTTTGGATCAAGACCCAAAAATCAATCCCGCCGCTGCAAAGGGGTTCGGGTATGCGGTGGATTCCTATGAGCGGGGCAGACCTGAATATCCCGCGGAAGCTCTTGGCCACTTTATGAGTTTCTTGGGAATTGATCCCCAATCCCATGTTCTCGACTTGGGAGCGGGTACCGGAAAGTTTACCCGGTTGCTGGTGCCTACAAAGGCTAAATTGACAGCGGTTGAACCCGTTGAAGGTATGAGAAAAAAATTCGCTTCCATCCTTCCGGGTATCCAAATCTTATCGGGAACGGCGGAAAGCATTCCAGCAGGGAATTCATCCTTTGACGCGGTGGTTGCCGCCCAAGCATTCCATTGGTTTGCAGGTGATTTGGCATTGAAAGAAATCCATAGGGTTCTCAAACTCAATGGAAAATTAGGATTGATTTGGAATGTGCGGGATGAATCCTTCGATTGGGTTTCCGAGTTGACGGGAATCCTTGATGGCTACTCCGAAAGTGTTCCCCGATATGGGACGGATGAATGGAAAAAGGTTTTTGAACACAACCCGTTTTTTACACCATTGAAAAAAAGAAGTTTTAAGCACGCCCAAAAAGGGACTATCGAAACGGTTGTTGATCTTGTTCAATCGAGGAGCTATATCGGCTCACTCCGTGAAAAAGACCGTGGAATTGTGCTTCGGCAAGTCAGGGCGCTATTGATGGGGCATCCGCAAACCAAAGGGAAAGAAGAGATTGAAATTCCTTATCGAACTGACGTTTATTGGTGCGCGAAAAAGTAGGTTTGAGTCAAAGTGTTGTCCACGACGGCGTGGACAACATCCATCCATTTCACGGGGTTTTATGAAAAACTATAAAAAAATTACATGCGTTTTATTGTCGTTTTGGGGGCCGATGCTCTTTTTCCATGGCCTGATGTGGGCGGATACCACCACCGCACAAACCACCCCCACGGCCGGCGCCGCGAAACTGCAATATCCCCCGGCGCGGCGCGATTCGACGGTCAACACCTACTTCGGCGTCAAGGTGCCCGCGCCCTACCAGTGGATGGAAAAGCTCGACAGCCCGGAATTGAGGAAATGGGTCGCGGATGAGAACGCGCTGACGTTTTCTTACCTGGATCAAATCCCCATCCGGAGCTGGATGAAGAAGAGGCTGACCGAGCTCTGGAACTACGCCAAGGAAAACACGCCCCATCAGGTCGAGGGTGGCCGCATTTTTTTCAGCAAGAATACGGGCCTCCAGAACCAATTCGTCGTCTATGTCCAGGATTCGCCCCAGGCGGCGCCCCGGAAACTGCTGGACCCGAACAGCCTCTCCCCGGACGGCTCGACCGCGCTCATGGGCACCCATCCCTCCCCGCGCGGGGTTTACCTGGCCTACGACCTCTCCCAGGGCGGCTCGGACTGGCGGACCGTCCACGTGCGCGATGTGGCGACTGGAAAAGACCTGCCGGATGCCATCCGCTGGGTAAAGTTCTCCGGCATTTCCTGGACCGAGGACGGGAAAGGCTTTTTCTACTCGCGCTATCCGGAGCCGCCGGAAGGCCGGGACATCAGCCAGCAAATCCAAAACCAACAGCTCTATTACCACCGCCTGGGGACCGGCCAGGCCGCCGACCCGCTCATCTACGCGCGGCCGGACTTGCCGGTTTGGAACGTCGGCGGAAACGTGAGCGAGGACGGCCGCTACTTGTTCATCGATCTGCAGAACGGCACCGCGCCCCAGAATGAACTTTTCGTCATGGACCTGGGCGATCCCCGGAAGCCTTCCCTCTCCGGCAAGGTCATGCCGCTCTACACGAAGAACGACGCGAAATATTGGGTGGTCGGCCACGAGGGGCGGACTTTGTTCCTCCAGACCGACCTGGACGCCCCCAAGGGCCGCATCGTGGCCGTCGACCTTACCCAACCCGACCCCGCCCAATGGCGCGTGGTGGTGCCCGAGGGCGGGGGGGTTATCCAAGGCGCGGGCATGGCGGGCGGCAAGATCCTCGTCGATTATCAAATTGTCGCCAAGAGCAAGCTCGCCTTCTTCTCGACGGACGGCAAAGCGGAGGGCGAAATCCGCCTGCCGACGCTGGGAACCGTCGCCGGCCTCTCCTCGCGCGACGATTCCCAAACGGTTTATTACGGCTTCACCTCGTTCCTCTATCCCGGCACGGTGTTCCGCTACGGCCTGGAAGCGGGGAAAAGCCGGGTCTTCTTCAAGCCCAAAACGTCCCTCAACCCATCCGCTTATGAGGTCCAGCAGGTCTTTTATCCCTCCCAAGACGGCACGAAGATTCCCCTGTTCATCGTGGCGAAGAAGGGCCTTGCCCTCGACGGCAGCCACCCCACCCTCCTTTACGGATACGGCGGTTTTGACGTAACGCTCACGCCCTGGTTCAACCCGATCCTGCCGGTGTGGCTGGAACTGGGCGGCGTTTATGCGGTGGCCAACCTGAGGGGGGACGGCACCTATGGCGAGGAATGGCACAAAGCCGGCATGCTGGGGAAGAAGCAGAACGTCTTCGATGACTTCGCCTGGGGGGCCAAATACCTGATCGCACGGAAGTACACCTCGTCCCACCGCCTCGGCATCCAGGGCTACTCCAACGGAGGCCTGTTGGTCGGGTCCAGCCTGAACCAAAACCCGGATTTGTTCGGCGCGGCTTATGCCGGCGCCGGGGTCATGGACATGCTTCGCTTCCAACATTTCTCGGGCGGCGCGCTATGGGCGCCGGAGTATGGAACCTCGGACGACGAGAAGGCCTTCCACTGGCTTTATGCCTATTCGCCCCTGGCCAACCTGCGCGAGGGCGCCTGTTACCCCCCGATCCTTATCACGACGGCCGACCATGACGACCGCGTCGTGCCGAGCCATTCCTACCAGTACGCCGCGGCCTTACAGCACGCCCAGGGTTGTGAGAACCCGGTGCTCCTGCGCGTCGAAACCAAAACCAGCCACGGCTATATGCCCACGGACAAGCTCATCGCCCAAACGACGGATGTTTGGGCCTTCGAGGCTTATAATTTGGGAGTTGTTCGTGCGCCGGATATGGATTCGGCTGGCGGATCGCGGCCTTGAGGCCGCCCAGATTTGCCATTCCGACCTTGCGTGAAAACATCTTATAGTTCAAATGACACTGCCCCGCGACCATGCTAGGAAAATCTATTAACCGCGGCCGCAAATGATGAACGGATTGTCCACAACGGGGAAGACTTACGAACGCCAAGAAGCTTATTTTCTCGTCCCTTGGCTTTTATTTCGTCTGCTGGTTTCTGGTGTTCTTTGATTTCTGGCATCCCAAAAACCTGGTCGAAATAGTGGCCGCCTATTTCATCGGATTTTCAATCATCTCTTTCGGCCTCTTTTTTATTAACCAGGGCGAACAAAATGGAGCGTTCGAAATTTGGATCTTTCAAAACCAAGAAATACTAATGAAGGAAAAAGCGTCTTATGGGGGGATAGCCATTTCCTCCAACACGGAGTTTTTCCGTTATGAGGCACCTTTTTCCCTTTTTTTCTTCCATCGCACGTTCTCCTCAGGGCCCTTTTTCAGGGAATCCAAAGGGCCCCATCGTTATCTTGCCTGTGCGGCCTATACTTTTAAGGGCGAGGTCTGCCGGTTTTAGGGGAGCTGAACAAGGCCTTGCCGAAGGACTGCGCCTATCACCCGGCCTACCGGAGCGGTACGTGGGGCGTCCTGCGCGAGCTTTGGCGGGAAGCATCCCGCAACCGGAGTGCCGGGGGGAATGAAAAGCCTAACCCCTGAAGTGCCGGCTCGCCCCGTCCAATTCCGCCACCTCGGCTTCATTCAAGCGCCAGCCCATGGCGCCCGCGTTTTCCCTGGCCTGGACCGCGTTCTTGGCGCCGGGGATGGGAAGCCCCCCCTTGCATAAGACCCAGTTCAAGGCCACCTGGTTCACGGTTTTTCCCCCGCGGGCCTCGCCCATTTCCCGCAGCTTCGCGACCAGGGCCTGGATGCGGCCCAGTTGCCCCCAGTAAAAAAGGCGGCGGGGGCCGGAGGGGGGATTTTGGGGCGAATACTTGCCGGAGAGCATGCCCATTCCCAAGGGGCTGTAGGCGATGAAGCGCACCCCGGTCTTTTTGCATTCGTCCAACAAGCCGTTGAACTCATTGCCCCGGCGAACCAGGCTGTATTGCATCTGGGTGGAAGAAAGCGCAACGCCGTGGGAAGCCAAGGCTTCCTGGGCCCTCAGCATCTGGCCGCGGCTGAAGTTGGAGACGCCTACTTCCTTGGCCAGGCCCTCCTTGACGGCCTGGGCCAAGGGTTCCATCCATGCCTTGATGGAGCGGGGTGGGGAAGGCCAGTGCATCTGGTAGAGATCCACGCAAGGCAGGCCCAAGCGCTTCAGGCTGGACTGGAGGGCCTTGAGCAATACCGAGGCGCGGAACCGGTAAGGAAAGGGGGCGAATTTAGTGGCGACGTAGACTTTCTCCTCCGGCCTTTCCTTGAGGAAGCGGCCGACGAAGACCTCGGATTCGCCGTCACCGTAAACTTCCGCCGTGTCGATAAGGCGGATGCCAGCCTCCAGGGAGGCATTGAAGGTTTCCCGCAGGTCCTTGTCGCCATAACCCTTGCCGAAACCCCAGACCACGCCTTTGCCCCAGGCCCAAGTGCCCAGGCCCATCTCCAACTGGCTCAAAAAGCTCATTGTTTCTCCTTTGTTTCATCAAAGCGGGAAGACAGACTAGCATTTTAACTTTCAAAAATTTGTGAGCAAGGTCATAAGGAAACCAAGCAAAGATAACCCATATCCTGGTGACGGGCCCCGGCGTTTCTCCCAATACCTATACCAATACGACCTACACTTTTACCTTCAATTATTTGGAAGTTCCTCTTCTTTTGAAGGCCCATACCTTACTTGCTACCTCACTTGCCGGCAGCCTCTCGATCGGTCCCGCGGTGGGGTTTCTAATGAACGCAAACGAGCATTACTCTTTGACTTATAACAACCTCTCAGGGAAACGATGGGGACCCATCGTGGACAGTCAGTAGTCCTGTAATTTGTCTCGGAAGGGTTTTCCGAGAAACTTTTGGACTTTCTTTCAAAGTTCTTGAGGAATGTAGGTTTGTACTACCCCCCCTATAAAGCTCCTCTTCCACTTGAAGGCTGTTATGGAATCGTGTTACCATTGAGGCAATATCGTATTACCTTCGGAGGCGCCATGAAGACCATCACCGTCAAAATACCGGAATCCTTGGAACGGGAACTGGAAAACCTGGCTCGCAAACGCCACGTCAGCCGTTCGGCTGTTTTAAGGGAGGCTTTGAACGGCCTTGCCGGGCAGCAAAAGCGTTCCGCCGCCGATTTGGCGGCTGAATTGGTTGGAACCTTACGCGGAGCTCCCAATTTGTCGACCGCCACCAAACACATGCGCGGGTACGGTGAATGAGGCAAAATTACATCGTTGATACTGGACCTATTGTCGCGCTCCTCAACAGCCAGGACCACTACCATACTTGGGCCCGCGATCTTTTCGAATCCATTGAACCGCCGCTTGCAACCTGCGAGGCCGTCATATCGGAGGCTTGTTTTTTGGTGCGCGGTCTCAAAGGAGGGTCCAACGCGGTCTTCGGACTCCTGGACCGCGGGGTGCTTGACCTATCCTTCCGATTGGAACCACACCTGGCCGCTATAGGGAACCTTATGTCCCGATATTCCGGCGTCCCGATGTCTTTAGCAGATGCTTGCCTGGTGAGAATGTCCGAATTGGACCCCAAAGCCGTCGTTTTAACCATCGACAGTGACTTTAGGGTTTACCGGCGAAACGGCAGGCAAATCCTGCCCGTTGCCATGCCCAAGTGAGTTTATTGGCCCAGAAGTAATTTGTCCACGCGGGGAGCCCTTCGACGGGCTCAGGGTGGGCTGTCGATGGCGGGGAGGGGCGGTTGAACGGGATGGACAGGCCGGTGAAACCGTGAGATTTTCCGCGGAAGTATTTTCCGTTTTCGTCCAGGGGGCGTCCCCCCTTTTAGGGGCGGGCGCCGGGGAATACCGGTTCGTCACCCAATGGGGAGGGCCGGGCACGGGCAACGGAGAGTTCAACGCCCCCGTGGGCGTGGCGGTGGACGCTTGGGGAAACGTCTATGTTTCCGACTCCGGGAACAACCGCATCCAGAAGTTTGCCAAAGATCCGTAAAATTTTAGGTGATGGTTGCCCTCGACGGGGCGACAAATTTTTTTGTTCAAAACCAAGATCGTTGATAAAATCGGAAAGCGCGCCTTCCCGGTTTCCGCGGCGGCCGTTTTTCTCGATGGATTCCGGGGACCGCGAGGGTCCGTTTAAACCCTAACCCGGGCGAGCCGGAACCAAAGAGGGAAGAATCCATGCCTATGCACAAAGCACGGGTTGAAATAAAGGAATACAGGCGTATACTGTCCGCTGTGGGAGGTGAGCCATGAGTTACCAGCGGATGAAAAGCTTTAAAATTTTTGAGGAAATTGACACAGAAGAAAAGGCCCGCCAATGGCTTTGGCGGTGCCGTTTTGAGGGGAAGAACTTTGTTTGCCCCCAATGCGAAGG